>JBKQOX010000027.1:0-162954 GCA_052145255.1 Occallatibacter sp. | reverse complement strand
GCGCCGGTTTCTGTGGCGAGGTTCTGAACGCCTTCACGCTTGTTGTAATACGCCTGAGGGACTGCGGTGTGCAGCTTGTGCGAGCCCGCCGGGCTCACGCCTTCGTATTTGTAGTAAATCCGGGCGGGAGTATCCAGCGCCTTTTCCAGCCGCCTCGCTCTCATCAGTGGTGACGGCCGCCACTGCGCATAGATCTGCCGAACTTCTCCGGGAATCTCGATCTCGCGTTCCGCGCTGACCTCTTGCATGATCAGGCCCATTGGAAACAACGGGGCCAGATCATCGGGACCAATGGGCTGCAAGGTTCCCGGATGCAACGGCGGCGCTAACGGCTTGGGTAGATCGGGGAGGATGTTGTACCAGGCTTGCGGAATGTGGCTTTGCGGCAGGTTGTACTGGATTGTCTCCATGCGCAACATTTTACAGGGCTGTGCGCAGCCAGCATCGTGCTCAAGCTCACGTGAAGTCAGCGCTGGCTGGCTTCCCCGGCTGCCACTCTGCGGTTGAATTCCGCCGACTTGTTGCGGGGCACGCTGAGCGACTGCCAGTGATCGCAGGCAAAATGCTTCGCTAGAAGAACAATCTGCCCCACGTGGTGCGGATAGTGCGCCAACTGTCGGTTGATCGCCTGCATGACCGAGTGCGCATCGCCGCGAATCTTTATGGTGCGCCCAAGGTCGGCGTCGGTTAGAGGCTCGATCGCGCTGAAGACCCGATTCCACCCGTCTTCCCACATGGCCATCAGCTCCTTCCGCGTAGCAGGAGGATCGATGAACTCACTGTCGCGGTCGCGGTCAGGCTTCTCGCCGTCCGTAGTCAGGAAGTCGGTCCAGCGGGAGCGCATGTTGCCCGTCATGTGTTTCACAATGACGGCGATCGAGTTGGCTTCCTTGTCAATGGCAACAAAAAGCTGCTCGTCCGTCACCTGTTCCATGGCGCGCTCCGCCAGCCGCTTGTAGTAATGGAACAGCGAAAGCGAGTCTTCGATGTACGAAGTGGTGAATTCAAGCGCCATGGGGACAGTGTATTCGAGCTTTGAACTTCGGTCTTGAGGCTCGCCGTAAAACGCCGCGCGATACCTCTCACGGCTCATCGCTGTAAATGTGCACTTCAATCGGCCCGCCTTCCACCTGCCGCGCGCGGAACATGCCCGACGTATTAAAGCTCCACGCAAGCTGGCCATCGGGAGCAATGGCGATCACGCCGCCGTCGCCATGAATCGGCGCAAGCTGCTTGTGGATGACTTCGTCGGCTGCTCGTTGCAACGTGAGGCCCTTCAACTGAACCAGGGCACAGATCTCGCGCGCCACCGTGTAACGAATGAAAAACTCGCCCACGCCGGTGCCAGATACGGCACAGGATTGATTCGAAGCGTACGTTCCGGCGCCGATCAGCGGCGAATCGCCCACGCGCCCCGGCATCTTGCCCTGTAGCCCGCCCGTCGATGTGGCCACCGCGACGTTGCCCTGGCGATCGAGCGCCACCACGCCCACCGTGCCAAAACGGCGCATGTCGGCGGCCTCTTGCCACTGCGCCAGCGGCGTGGCTTGCTCCGCGGTTGGCGCGTCTGCCGGACGCGGCGGAATCGGCTTGCCTTCTTTTTGGAGTTGCTTCACCAGCGACTGCCACCGGCTCTCTGTGAAGAAGTAGGCCGCATCTTCCTGCTCCATTCCCGCCTCAAGCGAAAATGCGTCGGCGCCGGGTCCAACGAGAAGCACATACGGCGTTTTTTCCATCACCGCGCGAGCCAGAGTGATCGGGTAGCGTGTGTGCGTCACGTCCGCCACGGCCCCGGCGCGGAGCGTTGCGCCATCCATAATGGCTGCGTCAAGCTCCGTCTTGCCGGCTGCGGTAAAGACCGCTCCGCGTGCCGCGTTGAAGTGCGGATCGTCTTCCATTACGCGAGCGGCAACCTCAACCGCATCGAGCGAGGAACCTCCGCGATCAAGCACCGCGGCGCCTGCCTTCACTGCTTCACTCAGCGCCGCGCGATAAGCTTTGTCGCGTTCCGGCCCGAGCGCTGCGCGGTTGATGTCGCCTGCGCCGCCGTGCACCACGATCGCCCACTGGGGCGCTTGCTGTCCCATAGCCATTGCCCCCGTTAAGACGGCCCATACGCCGAAAATGCAAATGAGCCTGGTAATGTTCGCTTGCATGCGCCGGCCCTCCCGTCGACTCTCATGGTACCGCCGCTACGCGCCCCGAGGTCGCTTCCGTTCTGCGCCGAATTCAATGAGGCTCAATCAGAAAGGTTCGGCAGGAACGTGCTTCATCCATGCCCTCGTTCCCGCGTACCGGCACGATTCCGATGCAACTTTCGTCGCCTCCGCCAGCGACTCGATGAATCCCCGCCCCGTGGACGCGAAGAAGCAATAGGTGCCGTGAAAAATGTCGCCTGCGCCATTCCGTCGACCACTTCGACTTGCGGCACACCGATGGTCCCCGAAGACTGACCTGAGACGAAGTGGATCGCATCGCCTCCGTCCGTGATGGCGATGTTCGCCACTCCCCGGCTCTTCAAGAACTTGATGACTTCGTCGCGGGAAGCACAACCTGGCGGCAGAAAATCCGCCGAACAGATCGCCGTGTGGACGCTCTTGAGAAACCCTTCCGTACCATCCTTCCAGCTTCCTCCATCCAGAACAACCGGCTTCCGTCGGGCCTTCGCCGCGCTGGCCCATGCCTGGCATGCCTCGATGAAATGGCCATCGACCATCACAATACGCGCGTCCTCGCACAGGCTCACGTCCACCTTCGCAGGCGGAATCGTCACGCGAATTGCATTCGCCGAAACAACATTCCGATTGCCATTGCGATCAACGGTAACCGACGACAATGCAGGTACGCCTTCAAATTCGGGATTCATATCGACCAGCTGAACCTTGTGCTTTTTGAGTTCCTCCCGCACCACAACACCCAGCGTGTTGCGCCCCACCGCTGTCACCAGCGCCGGCTCGCCGCCCAGTTGAGCAAACGTAACCGCCGCATTCGTGGCCGGACCGCCCACGAAGACTTCCTGACTGCGCGCCGCGACCTTTGTGTTGGGCGCGGGAAACTTATCGACGCCGTATACGACGTCAATCGTCGACAACCCCACAAGAATGCCGCTCGCCATGGTTCTGCTGCTCCGCGCGAAGATGTCTAGTCATGATCTTAGATTCGTTTTTCGGGCATTTGGCTGGCTTGTGCCCTGAGTCGTGTTTTTCGCTCTTGGCGAGCGTGTGTCCGACAGTGGACAATGCTTGGGTTCCTCAAAACGCATTGCGGCCCGCACCCGGTTTCGTTCGGCCATAGCCAGCCGCGCTCATTCAGGCAAGCAAAGCACGACAAGGAAGTTGAATGCACTCCATCTGGTTTGGCGAGTTCATGGGCACGCTCGTTCTCATTCTGTTCGGCAACGGCGTGGGTGCCGGTGTCACACTGCGCAAGTCCTATGCGGCAGATTCCGGCTGGATTGTGATCACCACCGGATGGGCTCTGGGCGTCTTGTGCGGCGTGATGGTCGCGCAGGCCTTCGGCAGTCCCAACGCAAACATAAACCCTGCCATCACCCTTGCCGGCGCCGTCGTCACCGGAAACTACGCGCAGCTCCCCGTCTATTGGTCCGCGCAATTGCTTGGCGCGATGGGCGGCGCCGCGTTGGTGACCCTACACTATGCTCCGCACTGGAGCCTCACGCCCGATCCCGCGGCCAAGCTCGGCGTCTTTTGCACCAACGCGGCTGTGCGCAGCCCTCTTGCAAACATCTTCAGTGAGATGCTGGGCACGGCAGCACTAGTCGTGATCGCGGCTGCCATCTTCTCGCACGGCGTGGCCATGAACGGCCCAGCCGCGGGAGTCGGTCCTTGGCTTGTCGGCAGTTTGGTGTGGGGCATCGGCCTCTCGCTCGGCGGCACCACAGGCTATGCCATCAACCCCGCGCGCGATCTCGGGCCCCGCATCGTCCACGCGCTCCTGCCCATTCCCGGCAAGGGAGGATCGAATTGGCGCTACGCGTGGATTCCCATCGTCGGTGACTTTGGCGGCGCGGTACTTGCTGGCCTACTGTTGCGCTTCGCGCATTTGTAGATTCCTGTGCCCCAAGATTCGTGCCTGCTTTTCCACAGTGAACCGCAAATCACCGCTCTTGGCTCTGCATGAGCCTCTATCACTCCAGGCATGACGCGATAACCGCCAGCGCGGCGATGGCTGCAGTCTCAGCACGCAGAATGCGCGGACCAAGCGAAGCGGCACGCCAGCCATTGTCATCGAAGAGAGCTTCCTCGGCGGGAGCCCATCCACCTTCTGGACCAAGGGCGACTTCAAGCGCAGGCATTTCCTCATTGGCCGCGTCGATAGCTTCCTTGATCGCGTGTTGTAGCGTGGTTGTGCGCTCCTGCTCGGCAAGCACGATGCGCGCAGCCACAGACGCGGCGCGCACACGCTCAGCCAGATCGACGGGCTCGTGAATCACCGGCACATCGGATCGGCGCGCCTGTTGCGATGTTTCGTGCGCAATGCGCCTCCAGCGCTCTGCGCGCTTCCCCGCTGCCTGAGCAAGGTGTTTCTCCGTCCTTCGCGCGAACACCGGAGCGATTGCAGCGACACCGAGTTCGGTGGCTTTTTCGATGGCCCACTCCATCCGATCGAACTTGTAGACGGCCATCACCAAAGTAACCGGCAAGGCGGGGTCGGCATCGAGTTCGGCAACAAGGTTGAAGCGTACTTCGCTCGTTTCTCCGTCGAGGGCGACCGCGGCAACCTCGGCATGAAAGACGCGGCCGCCGGCCACAACATCCGCTTCCATCCCCGGTTCTGCGCGTAGCACGCGCGCTAAATGTTCAGCCTGCGCACCATCGATCGTGGCAGTTGCTTCATCCCAGTGCTCGGCAATCCATCGGCGGCGCGTCATCGTGCAGATCCTCTCTTCATCTAAAGTCTACGGCGTCGCGCGCGGGTTTGACGTATTCGCAATTCTGTTGAATGGGCTCCATCGCCTCGCCCAGAGCGGGTTTTAGCGATTTCATCCTGCCGCAAAAAGTCCTTACACGGCACGCAATTTTTTTCCTTCGCCCAAAACACTAAGGGGAACGCTTTGAGCGTCCCCCTAGAGTGTTGCCTTTTGGGTTGTCAGACCGTTACTTTTTCTTCGCGGCCTTCTTGGCGGTCTTCTTGGCTTTCTTCGCTGGCTTCTTGGCTGCTTTCTTGGTTGCCATTTTTCTATTCTCCCTTTTCGATGGGTTGCATCGATTCTGCAATTAGAAACTGCAGTTGAAGAATGTATAGAATCGCGCATCATCGATGTCAAGAAAAAAACGACATCCAAGTGAAAAAAAGATCAACACCGTTTCCGCCACGAATCGAGGTTCAAAGAGAAATTGAACTCAAATTTCGAATCGTACGGATGAAAAGTGCAGACGATCGGATCGCATTCGATGATTGCGCGAGTGAAATGAAATGCGCGATGCACGTCGAGGTTCGCTGCTGTTCTCAACACTCAATCACATTCAGCGCAAGCCCCGCGAGGCTGGTTTCCTTGTAGCGTGATTGCATGTCGAGGCCGGTGAGATACATGGTGCGGATCACTTGATCGAGAGAAACCTTGTGCGCTTCAGACTCGTTGAGAGCCAGGCGCGCAGCCTGCACGGCCTTCGCGGCGCCCATGGCGTTGCGCTCAATGCAGGGAATCTGCACCAGGCCTCCGATGGGGTCGCAGGTCATTCCCAGGTTGTGTTCCATCGCGATTTCGGCTGCGTGCTCGATCTGGCCGTCGTTGCCGCCGAGCGCCGACGCGAGCCCCGCCGCCGCCATTGAGCAAGCGACACCGACTTCGCCCTGGCATCCGACCTCCGCGCCGCTGATGGAAGCGTTCTCCTTGTAAAGAACGCCGATTGCGGCGGAAGTGAGAAAGAAGCGAAGGATACCCTCGTCGTCCGAGCCCGGAACGAAACGGCGATAGTAGAGCGCGACGGCGGGAATCACCCCCGCAGCTCCGTTGGTCGGCGCCGTGACTACGCATCCGCCGGCTGCATTCTCCTCGTTCACTGCCATGGCGTAGACCGTAACCCAGTCAAGCGGCGCCAGCGGATCGCCCAGTTGCCCGCTCTGCCGCCCGCTTGCGTCGCGCGCTTGCAACCGCTCGGCCAGGCGGCGCGCGCGGCGACGAACATTCAGGCCGCCCGGTAGAATGCCTTCCGCAGCCATGCCGCGCTCGGCGCATGCCTGCATAGTCTGCCAGATTACTTCGACTCTCACGCGAACGCGATTCTCAAGCGAAACCGTTGTAGCGCCAGGGTGCGCAGCGCGCAGCCGTTCGCATTCGTTGGCCAACATCACGCGATCGATGGAAAGCGAGTGCGCCTGCGCCACTTCAAGGAGTTCGGCGGCGCTATGGAACGGATAAGGAAGAGGAATTTCGGATTCACCTGAGGGCTTGCCAGCCGCTCCGTCTTCGGCGATGAATCCCCCACCAATCGAAAAGAAGGTGCGCTCGATGAGGATCGAACCTGCAGCATCGAAAGCGGTGAAGCGCAGGCCGTTCGGATGCCGTGTCTGCGCTTCGGGCGGAAACATCTGGTTGCGGTGAAAAACTACATCTCGGGCCTCATCGAATTCGAGCCCTCTCTTGCCCGCAAGCTCTATCCGCCTGGAGGCGCGAATCACAGCCACCGTCGATTCAATCGCGGCGGGATCAATGGAGGCCGGTTCGTTGCCGGCCAAGCCGAGAAGAACCGCGCGATCGGTTCCGTGGCCCAGGCCCGTCAGCGCGAGGGAGCCATACAGGTCCACCCGGACGCGCGCAATTCGCTCGAGCTGCCCGGCGAGTTCAAGATCGCGCGCGAATCGGCACGCTGCGCGCATCGGCCCCATGGTATGCGAGCTGGATGGCCCCACGCCGATCTTGTACAGATCGAAGAGACTCGCGGTCACGGATCAAATTGTAGCGGGAAAAAACGGAATCAGCAGCGGCGGCCTTCATTTCGCCGGGCTCAGAGTCATCGTTATTCGAGAAACTCGCGGACGGCGTTGTTACTGCTGTGGAGAAGTTCTTGGAGGGAACCGTCAAGAATCAGGCGGCCTTCTTCGAGCATGACAAAAGTCGTGTTTCGGTTAATTTGCCCCTCGGGAAGCGGGACCATCTGATTCTGCTCGGCATCGAAGCGGTGGGTGCAAAGTGTAAAGGCGTCCTGAAGCCGATGGGTCACCATCAGTGCCGGGGTTGCGTGCACGTCGCGCTGCTTCACTATCAGTTCGATGATGGTAGTGGATGTGACCGGATCGAGGCCGCCTGTGGGCGAGTCGTAGAGAATCAGCTCTGGATCGTGGATGAGAGCGCGGGCGATGGCCACGCGCCGCCTCATGCCCCCCGAAAGGCTCGCGGGATACAAAGCGAAGGTTTCTTCCAAACCGACAAATCGAAGCGCCTCGCGGACGCGGCTGTCGATCTCATCGTCGGGCACGCGCTCCTGGATCAGCTGATAGGCGACGTTGTCTCGCACAGTGAGCGAATCGAAGAGCGCGCCTTCCTGAAATACCATTCCGGCTCGCGCGCGTAAAGGGAAAAGGCGCTCCTCGGGCAGACGGGAGATATCCTCGCCGAAGAGTTGGATCGAGCCCTCCAGGGGACGAATCAGCCCGATGATCAGTTTGAGCAGGGTGCTCTTGCCTACGCCGGCGGGCCCGAGCAGAATGCGAGTCTCGGCGGGAGCAACGGAAAAGCTGATGTCCTCAAGCACCGGCGGACCGTCGAAGCCGGCGGAAACGTCACGAAGGCAGACGACCGAGGCGGCATCCTGCCCCGGAGCCGAAGATTGAGGCGCAGGCGCGGAAGCATGGCTCATGTGGGGAATATGGATAGCAACACATGCGTGATGACAAAGTCTACGGCGATAATCAGCACGGATGACGTGACGACTGCCGAAATCGTGGAACGGCCAACGCCCTCGGTCCCTCCGGTCGTTCTCATGCCGTAAAAGCAGCCGATGGAGCCGAGCAGGTAGCCGAAGAACAGGGGCTTGACCAGTCCCTGGATGATGTCGGAATAGCGAAGATGCTCGTAGGCCGAGTTGAGGTACTGCGTGCCGTTCTGATGGCTGATAAGTACCGTCACCGCCGCGCCGCCGAGGATCCCGAATGCGTCGGCCACGATTGTGAGCAGCAGCAGCATGGCGATGCTGGAAAAAATGCGCGGAGTCACGAGCTTGCGCAACGGGTCGACGCCCAGGGCGCGCATTGCATCGATCTGCTCGGTCACCACCATGGATCCCAGTTCGCTGGCCATCGAAGATGCATTGCGGCCGGCGACCATAATGCCGGTAAGCACCGGGCCAAGCTCGCGAATCATCGTCAGGCCGACGAACTGGCCCGTGACCGCAGTGGCGCCAAACTCCGACAGTGTGGCCGCGGACTGCAGAGCGAGCACGCCACCGGTAAAGAAGCCGGAGAGGATGACAATGGGCAGCGACCCGACACCGATCACGTCCGATTGCATGAGGAAGTCGGTCCAGTAGATCGGCGGGTGGAAGAGATTGAGCAGCGACCTCCACGCGAACAGAGAATATTCCTGCACGGCCAGCACGATGTTTTTGGCGGTACGGTCGATCGCGATTGTCGCCATGGGCTGCGGGTGTTGCGAAGAAGAAATTTGCGCGCTTCTGAGGACAGGATAGCGCATCGAATCGGCTGGCATGAAATGAAAGGGGAGGCCGCTTACCGCGACCCCCAGAGCTCTCGACCGGGGGCTATCGCTCACCCTTTCACGCGAAGTTCGCGGCATCGAATGTGAGAAATGATTTCTCGCGTTGAGTATGCCCCCTCGCGCTCTTATGCACCGGGACGTGGCGGCGTTCCGACACCAATTACTGGGTCTAAGTGGCTTTCCTCTCAACGCATAGTTGGGTTGGCCGGGCTTCGTCGCGCGAACGGCACGGCTCCTTCGCCGCCGAGCGCATCTAACTCATCATCGGGAGGTATCTATGCACCTGTTCCGCGTGCGTCTGATCGTTGCTCTGATCGCAAGCGTCACGCTGGTGTCCCTTGCCTCCACTTATTTTGACGTATTAGCCCACAGGCATAACTTGCGCGAGGATCTGGAGCGTCGCACCAAGTGGATGGGCACGAGCATCGAGCCGGATGTGCGCAATGCGCTCGAGACGGGTGACTCGTCTGGTCTTCCCGGTTTAACACAGCTCCTCAAGGACGGGACCGGTGCACTTGGGTTGGCAATCTACGACGCCCACGGCGACCTGCTCGCCGGCAGTGGCCCGCCGGACGTGATGGGGGCGCTGGGCCAGGGGGTTGTGGAGAAATCTCTGCAGCGGGGCGTCGAGGCCGGTGCATTTGGGCATGCGGGGCAATGGCAGTGGCTGGAGCAGGCTTTTCCCATCCATGACGGAAACCAATTGGAAGGTGCCATGGTTCTCGTGGTGGATGCCGGGTATATCCGCTCCGAAGGCATCGCTCTCTGGCGGCGCAGCTTTTGGCGCATTGTCGCGTTTGTGATCGTGATCGTCGGAATCACGTTCCTTATGGTGCGCTGGTTCCTTCTTCGCCCCATGAGCCGCGCGGTTGAGCGCCTGCGCTTGCTACGGACCGGCAATGCCCAGGAATCCGCGGATTCGGAGCTGGGTGCGCTGCGCCTGTTTTCACCACTGGCACGCGAGGTGGAGACCATGGCGGCGAGCCTGAGGGCGGCGCGTGCTTCCGCTGCGGCCGAGGCCCGCCTTCGCGAAGCGGGCGCTAATCTTTGGACCGCTGAGCGTCTGGCAGTGCACATTCGCAATCGCGCCGGCTCAAGCAAGATCTTCGTGGTCTCAAACCGCGAGCCATATATGCACGTGCGCAGGGGCAAGGAAATCGCATGCGTGGTGCCGCCCAGCGGCTTGGTCACCGCGCTTGAACCGGTCCTGCGGGCATGTGACGGCGTTTGGGTGGCCAGCGGCACTGGCGACGCGGATCGAGCGGCAGTGGACGAGTTCGACCGTTTACGCGTGCCCCCAGACGATCCGCGCTATACCTTACGCAGGGTCTGGCTCTCGGAGCGGGAAGAGGCGCTCTACTACGAGGGCTTCTCCAACGAGGGGCTGTGGCCCCTTTGTCACATTGCGCATACTCGGCCCATCTTTCGCCCGGCTGACTGGGAATGCTATCAACTTGTGAACCAGCGGTTTGCAGATGCTCTGCTTGAAGAGATGGGGGACAGCGCGGACCCGGTCGTCTTTGTGCAGGACTATCATCTGGCTTTGCTGCCGCGCCTCATCAAGAAGGAACGGCCCGACGCGCGTGTCGCGATCTTCTGGCATATTCCCTGGCCCAATCCCGAGGCCTTCGGAATTTGCCCATGGCAGACCGAATTGCTTGACGGGCTCCTCGGCGCCGACTTGATCGGGTTTCACATTCCTCTTCACTGCCACAATTTTCTTGCCACGGTCGATCGCGTGCTCGAAGCGCGCACGGACCGCGATCACATGACCGTCCTCCGTCACGGGCACGCGAGCACGATCCGGCCTTATCCGGTCAGCGTCGCTTTCGATGGCGCGATGCGGCCCGCTGCCAGTTGGGACGGCGAGACGATGGGAGAAGAGCGTGATGCCGCCCGGAAGCAACTGCTGAGCGAGTTCGGTGTGCGCGCTGAGACTTTGGCCGTCGGAGTCGACCGCCTCGACTACACCAAGGGAATCGTCGAGCGGCTCGAAGCCATCGGCCAGCTCCTCGAGGATCACCCTTGGCACCGCGAGCGGCTCACGATGGTGCAAATCGCGGCTCCAAGCCGCACGCGCATCCCCAGCTACGCCGATCTCCGCCGCCGCGTCCAGGAAACCGTGGACCGCATTAACGCCCTTTATCAGACTGTCCACTGGAAACCCATCGTTCTCATCGAGCGCCAGTGCAATCACCAGGAAGTGAACCACTGGTATCGCGCCGCTGACATTTGCCTTGTCACGTCGCTTCACGACGGGATGAACCTCGTCGCCAAGGAATTCGTGGCTGCCCGCGACGACGATGACGGCGTACTCGTGCTGAGCCGGTTCACCGGCGCGGCCGTCGAGCTGCGCGACGCTTTGCTTGTCAATCCATATGACGTCGTCGGTGTCGCTGAGGCCATCCATGCTGGCCTGGAAATGAGCCGCACGGAGCGGCGTGAGCGCATGCAGAGAATGCGCCGCCAGGTGATGGAATACAACATCTATATGTGGGCGGCGAACATTTTGGGCGATCTACGCGAGATGCGGCTGGAACCCGCGGAAGCCCTTGCGCCCGACCGGGCTGCACCCGCCGCCGTCAGCGACGCGGAGATTCCGTTCGAAAAGCTGGCGTGAAAGCGAACTTCCTGAAAACGAAATTCGAATGATGAACGAGGCACAAGCGAAACTGGACGATTTTTTCCGCTGTTTTGCCGGCGCAGCGCGGCCTGCGTTACTGCTCGACTATGACGGGACGCTGGCGCCCTTCCGCGTCGACCGCTTCAAGGCGCAACCCTGGGCGGGTGTCCGCGACCTCCTGAATCGAATCCAGAGCCAGGGCCGAACGCACTTGGTCGTGGTCACTGGCCGCCCGGCGCATGAAATCCTGCCGCTGCTGGGGCTTGAAACCGCGCCCGAGATCTGGGGTTTGCACGGTGCCGAACGCCTTCATGCCAATGGGCGCCGCGAGTTGGACCCGCTGTCTCCCGCGGCCCGCGCCGACCTCGATGCACTGAGCGAGCAACTCAAGCGCGAAGCGACTGGTGGCTTGATTGAGGAAAAACCCAACGCCATCGTCATGCATTGGCGCGGCGTCTCGCCAGCGCGCGCCAAAGCCATCGAAAAGCGAACTCGCACACTGTTCGACTCCGTGGCCCGGATGGACGGCCTCAACTTGCTCGAATTCGAGGCTGGCATCGAACTACGCGCAGGCCGCGACAAAGGCGGAGCGGTCGCCGCGATTCTTGAAGAGACCCGCAGCCCCCATCCACATCTTGACCGTCGTCCTGCCGCGTATCTCGGCGACGACCTGACTGACGAATCGGCGTTTCGCGCCATCAAAGGGCACGGGCTCGGCGTGCTCGTGCGCCGTGAGCCGCGCCCCACCGCCGCCGATGTCTGGCTGCGCCCGCCGGAGGATCTGCGAAATTTCATCAAAATGTGGCTGCACGCCTGCGCACATTTACAATCGAATCTGTATGATCCGCTTCTCCACAGCCGGTGAATCGCACGGCGAAGCCCTTATCGCCCTCGTCTCCGGGATTCCTGCCGGCGTTCCCGTCGACCTCGACTTTGTAAACCATGAGCTTTGGCGGCGTCAGCAGGGCTATGGCCGCGGCGGCCGCATGAAGATCGAGACCGATCAGGCTCACATCCTCTCTGGTGTGCGCCACGGCAAGACCATCGGCTCGCCCATCGCCATTCAACTCGTCAATCGCGACTGGAAGAATTGGCAGGAGAAACTGCCGGTCGAGACCGGCGATCCGGCCAAGCACCGCGCCGTGGCCTCGCCGCGGCCCGGCCACGCAGACCTGGCAGGCGCTCTCAAATTCAACTTTCCTGACGCTCGCTACGTGCTGGAACGCGCCTCGGCGCGCGAGTCCGCTGCCCGTGTCGCCGCCGGAGCCTTCGCCAAGCTGCTCCTGCGCTGCCTGGGCATCGAAGTCGCGAGCCACGTCGTTCGCGTGGGGAGCACCGAGCTCGATCGCGACGCCTCTTGGGACGAGATCGCGGCTCTCGCTGCGAAGCAAGAGGTGGTTCTCGCCTGCGTCGATTCCGCCGCCGAAGCGCGCATGAAGGACGAAGTGGACGCCGCTTCCAAAGCCGGCGACACCGTAAACGGCATCTTCGAAGTTGTCGCTCACGCAGTTCCTGCGGGCCTCGGCTCCTATGCCAACTGGGATGAGCGGCTCGACGGCCAGCTCGCCTGGGCCGTCATGAGCCTGCAGGCTGTCAAAGCGGTTGAAATCGGCCGCGGAGTGGCCGCCGCCTCAAGCTTCGGCTCGCGCGTCCATGATCCAATTCACTATGCCGCCGACAATCTGCCCGGAAAGCCCACGCGCTTTACCCGCCCGCACAATAACGCTGGCGGCATCGAGGGCGGCGTCTCGAACGGCGAGGACATCGTGGTTCGCGGTTACTTGAAGCCTATTTCCACTTTGCGCCAGCCGCTCGAATCCGTGCGCTTTGACACGCGCGAGCCCACCAGCGCAAGCTACGAGCGCAGCGACATTTGCGTGGTTCCGGCCGCCGGCGTGGCCGCCGAGGCTATGGTGGCACTGGTTCTTGCCAATCTGGCCCGCGAGAAATTCGGCGGCGACTCCTTGCTGGAGTTGAAACGGAATTTCGACGGATACATCGAACAGATACGGAGCTTTTAGCGGCGGCAATGATTCTTACGATCGTGAAATATCCCGAGCCGGTGCTGGAGCAGCCTGGCGAACCGGTCACCGAGTTCAACGCCGAGTTGCGCAAGCTGGTCGCCGATATGTTCGAGACCACTTATGCTTCGCAGGGCATAGGCCTGGCCGCGCCGCAGGTCGGCGTCCCCAAGCGCATCACGGTCGTCGACCTCAGCATGGGCAAGGATCCCAAGCAGAAGCTGGTGCTGATCAATCCCGAGATCATCTTGAGCGAAGGCCGTCAGTATGAAGAGGAAGGTTGCTTGAGCTTTCCCGAAATTCGCGAGAAAATCGTTCGCGCCGCCAAAGTTCGCATCCGCGCGCAGGACGCGAACGGAAAATGGTTTGAGATGGACGGCGAAGAACTTCTCGCCCGCGCCTTCCAGCATGAGATCGATCACCTCGACGGGGTCGTGTTTCTCTTTCGCATGAGCGCGCTCAAGCGTAGCCTGAATTTGCGCAAGATTCGCAAGATGCAAAACGAGGGTACCTGGTAACCCTGCCATGACGAACGCTGGGAACGGCCTCAAGATCGTCTTTTGCGGCACTCCGGAGTTCGCTGTTCCCACGCTTGAGGCTCTGCTCGCGGCCCGCCATCAAATCGCTCTCGTCGTCTCGCAGCCTGACCGGGCCTCGGGACGCGACCAGCAGCTCACCGCTTCGGCCGTCAAACAGGCCGCGCTTGCAGCTGGCCTCCCCGTCACGCAGCCTGAAAAAATCCGCAGCAACGCGGAGTTTCGCGGGCAGCTCGAATCTGTTGCCCCCGACGCCATCGTCGTCGTGGCCTACGGCCGCATCATTCCACCGTGGATGCTAGCGCTGCCTCGCCTCGGCTGCATCAACCTCCACGCTTCACTGCTGCCCAAATACCGCGGCGCTGCGCCCATCCAGTGGACCATTGCCATGGGCGACGCTTACACCGGCAATACCACGATGCTTTTGGAAGAGGGCCTTGACACCGGGCCGATCTTGCTCCAGCAGACGATGGAGATCAGCCCCACTCAAACCGCCGTCGATCTTTTCCCGTTGCTCGCGCGTGCCGGCGCTCCACTGGTCGTCGAGACACTCGCAGGTCTGGCCAACAGCACGATTCAACCTCAACCGCAGAGCCACGAATCCGCGACCTTTGCTCCGCTCCTCGATCGCGAAGACGGCCGCATCGACTTTGCCGCGCGCACGGCGCACGAAATCTACAATCGCTGGCGCGGCTTTCAGCCGTGGCCTGGCGCATTCACCGCTCTCAACGGAAAGAAGCTCATCGTGCATCGCATGGCCATCGCGCGCGGCAGCTATGCTGAAGGCCTGGGCTTTGCCGAGCCGGGCTGGGTGGTCGTCGAGAATCATCGGCTTCTTGCCGCGTGCGCCGAGAACACCTGGCTCGAGTTCCTCGAAATCCAGATCGAAGGCAAGAAACGCATGAACACGGATGAGTTTCTGCGCGGAAACCCGCTACACGCGGACGCGCGCCTCGGTTGACCGTCGTGGCTGCCATCTCGCCCGCACGTAAAGCCGCCTTCGACGTCTTGCTCGCCGTCGAGGATGGCAAGGCTCACGCGGATGATCTGTTGCGCGCGCGAGCCGTCGACGCGCTTTCACCCGCCGACCGCCATTTGGCCACAACCCTGGTGCTCGGCGTGCTTCGCTGGCAGATCCTGCTGGATGCACAATTGAAACTACTCCTCACCAAAACCAGAAAAAGACTCGATCCGGAGGTTTCGATCGCTCTCCGCGTGGGAGCCTTTCAACTCCGCTTTCTCGATCGTATTCCCGCCCACGCCGCCATCGACGAGAGCGTCGAGCTGACCAAGCAGTCCGGCCACCGCTTCGCCTCCGGGTTGGTGAACGCCGTACTGCGCAAGCTGGCTGCTGCTGGTCCCGCCGCAGATTTACCGGAAGCGACAGCAGACGAACTTGCCTTGGCCCAGGCTCACCCCTCATGGCTTGTCGAGCGATGGACGCGCTTCTACGGCCTGGACGTTGCGCGCGCCATCTGCCGCCACGGCCAGGCGCAGCCTTCCCGAACCATCCGCCTCGCGAACCCCGTTGCCGAAACAGAGCTAATCAACTCCGGCGTCTGCCTCGAACCCGCAACCATCCTCGCCGTGGCCCGGAGAGTCACTTCCGGCGACATCACTGCGACGGCTGCGTATCGCGAGGGTCGCGTGCGGATCCAGGACGAAGGATCGCAATTAATCGCGGAGCTGGCGACGTGCTCCGGCAACGCTCTCATCCAAGACCAAAGAAGAATTCTCGATGCTTGCGCTGCGCCCGGCGGAAAAACCCTTATCCTCGCCGAACGCAATCCAGAAGCTCACATCCTGGCGTGTGAATCGAGCCCGCGGCGTCTGGCCGAGCTAAGCGAGCGTCTTGTCGCTTTTGCCCCTCGAGTTGAATGTCGTCTCGCCGACGCAACCACGCTGAACGAAGATTCGGCTTTCGATCTCGTTGTGGCCGACGTCCCCTGCAGTGGCACCGGAACTCTCGGCCGCAATCCCGAAATTCGCCATCGCCTGCGCTTTGAGGACCTTGCGCTTCACGCCGAACGCCAGCGGGCGATCCTCTCTGCTGCATTGCGCTCGGTTCGCTCCGGCGGCCAAGTCGTCTATTCCACCTGCTCGCTTGAGCCAGAAGAAAATGAACAGGTCGTCGCCGCCGTACTCGCCGAGAATCAGAATGCGCGGCAGGTCTCTCTCAATTCGCGCATCGCGGCACTGGCAGAAGCCGGAATCCTCACCGCCTCCGGCGCCGCGCAGCTCCGCAATTGCCTCACGCCCGACGGCGCGCTTCAGCTTCTGCCCGGCGCTCTACCGACAGATGGTTTCTTTGTCGCGTTGATCGAGAAAACTGCTTAGGTTGGCCGTTGAGCCGCTGGGTCCGTCCCTACGCCTGCTCCGGCCCCAGTCGCAACGCCTCAAAATCCCGCCCCAGCATTGCGCACAGCGCCTCCACCACCAGGTTATGGTCGTCGCGCTGCGGCAGCCCAGAGACCGTCACGCTGCCCACCACTCCCGCGCCTTCGACGATCAGCGGAAACGATCCGCCATCCGCCGCGAACTCCGTGACCGGCAGTCCTTGGCGCTCGAAGAGCGTTGTCCCCTTCAGCTTCTGCGTCATTCCTACACCGTACGAGCTGCGATGAAAGCGCGCCACAACATTGCTCTTTCGTCGCACCCATTCGGGATTATCCGGCGTGGTGCCGTCGAGCGCGGCATAGAACAGCGGTTGCCCAAAACGCCGCACGTCAATCACCAGCGTAAGACCGCGTTCCAGCGCCATCGTTCGAATCTTCGAGCCAAGATCCCACGCCATCCGTGCATCTAGGCGCGGCAGGCGCAACTCACGCTCCTGCAAGGCAATCTTTTCCAAATCCTCATTCAGCCCCATCCCGGTTTGCCTCCCATCCTCGGCTATTTCGCCACCGTCAGCTTCACCATCGTCGTTTGGTCCACGCGAGTGCCCGCGCTCGGCGATTGCGCCACTACGTCGCCCGGCTTCACCGGCAGCTTGATCGGCGCGTCTCCGCTTCCCACCGGCGGCACCGTTTCACTCATATAAACGGGAGGCGCAGTCTTGATTCCGACTTTCATCAATGCTGCCTCCGCACTCGCCAAAGGTAAGCCAGTCAGATCGGGCATCACGTACCCATCCGGTGTTTCGTCGTCTGGAGCAGCCACCAGCAGGCTCACGCTGGGTTGCTCGATTCCTTGGGCGTGGGGCGGCGGGTCCTGCGCCAGAACGGTTCCTTCGCCTGCGATGCTGGTGGGCAGGTGCGCCACTTCCCCCACTTCGAGGCCAGCGCGCCGCAACTCCAGCTCGGCCACGCGTTCGTTGGCGCCCACCGTGTCGGGGACGTCGACCCGCTGCGCTCCAAGGCTCTCGGCTACGCGCACACGCCATTCGCGCCGCACCACCGTTCCCGCCGCGGGCGATTGCGACAGGATGTGTCCAGCCGCCACGTCGCTCGAGTAGTAACGATTGTCCACGTCCAAAGTGAGTCCGAGGCCCGCCGTAACGCTTCGCGCGTCCGCCGTCGTCATTCCCTTCAGCTCCGGCACCTGGACCTCTGCACCATGGATGGCGAAGTGCATCGTCAGGATCGCCGACAACAGGCAGACAGCCACCAGCACCATCAGCAGCGAGGCGATGCGAAAGAATCTGGCGATGGAACCGGTGTTGATCAGTGTGATTCGCATTTGAAAGTCGCGAGTATTCGCTCTATCGCGTATTATCCGTCACCGGCTCCGGATGGATCGTCACCCGGTATACCGTTGGGCATTCCAGCTTGAACCGGTCTTCAAGCGCAGTGATCACCTCGTGCACGCGATTCATGGGGAGGTCGTCGGGCAATGTGCAGTGGCACGTGACCGAGATGTGTTCCCCCGTTCTGCCCACCGTGATGGCGTGCACATCGGCAATCTCCTGAAACAGCGCGGCTGCCGAACGCAGCGCCTGCTCCAGCCTGCGGTCTTCAACAAGTTCTTCTTCCGGCTGTTCGATCGTTCCTGGCTCGCTCTCGATGTGAGTCAAAACCGAGTCGACCTCCGGAACATTACGCAGAATCTGCGCTTCGAGGGCGGTGACAAAGCCGTGCGCTTCCCGGAGCGTCAGGTGCTCTTCAAGCTCCACGTGCAGCTCCACCTGCAAGCGCCCATGATGCGTCTGAATACTGAGCTCGTGCACAGAAACGTTGTTGCGAGCTGCTACTGCGCGCACGCGGTCGAAGATGCTTTCCGCCTTGGTCTCGCGCGGGATCGTGTGGATCACGACGTCGGCGCCGGGCAGCGCGCGTTGAACTGCGGACGTCGCCGCCTCCACCAGGTCGTTAGTGTGCTCGAACGTAAATCGCCGCGGCAGCGCCAGCGTAACATCGGCAAAATAACCGGCTCCGGCGCGCCGCACACGAGCCCGCTCCACGGCCAGCACTCCATCCACGCGCTCTACCTCGCGCACCAGCCGGCGGCGAGTTTCCGCCGGAATCTCGTCTACCAGCGCAGCCACTGCTTCATGACCCAGCCGCACCGTCATGCGCAAAATCATGAGCGATACCACCAGCGCCGCCAGCGGATCGGCATAGCGCAGGCCCGCGATCTGGAATCTCTCACCCGCCCACGACACTCCCAGCCCAATGAGCACCGCGGATGTCGCCCAGATGTCCGAGGCGAAATGGAATGCATCGGTCGCCAGCGCCGGCGAACCCGTGCGCACGGCGACTGTGCGTAATTGACGCGAACGCCAGATGTCCACCCCGATTGAAGTCACCAGCACCAGAACCGGCCACAGCGAGTGGTGCACCTCGACCGGGTGGAAGAAGATTCGCTCCACAGCCTCCCACATGATCCACGTGCACGACAGGGCCATCAGCCCTGCCTCGCTGAAGGCGGAAAGATTCTCGATCTTTCCGTGGCCGTAGGTGTGATCCTCGTCCGCCGGCTTATCGCTTACATGAACCGAAAAGTACGTCAGCGCCGCGCCCACCAGGTCGAGTCCCGAATGTGCCGCGTCCGAGAGCACTCCCAGCGACCCTGAAAGCAGGCCGGCCGCGATCTTGAGCAGCGTCATCGCCGCCGCGGCCGCCATCGAGTGCCGCGCCACGCGCTGCTTTTCTGCCGGGAAATCCGCCTCAGCAGGCTCGGTCACGCGCGAATTGGAGGCGGCTGGGTTCATCGGGTTCTTAGACTACTGTGGGCTTCGTTGCTGTGTACAACCCCGCAATGCCAAACGTGTAGGGCTGCCACGCGCTTTGCGCAAAGCCCGCCGTTTGCATCATCTCCACCATCGCGCCGGGGGACGGAAAATCGCCGACAGAGCTGGGCAAATAGTTGTACGGACCATCCCTGCCGCAGATCATGCGGCCGATGGCAGGCAACACGCTCCGGAAATATACGGCGTAGGCCTTCCCCATCAGGCCACCAGGCTCGCTGAACTCAAGAATTCCCAACTGACCGCCGGGTTTTAGCACGCGATGAAACTCTTTCAGGCCGGCCTCGTAATTCGCCAGGTTCCTGAATCCGAACGCCGTCACAATCAGGTCGAGGGACTCCGCGCGCAACGGCAGGCGCAATGCATCGGCCTCGATTGCCACTGCGTAGGGCGCGTCGGTAGCATCCTTCGGCCCGAACTTCTCCGCGCCGCGCCGCAGCATGGCAGGCGAAAAATCTCCGGCCAGAATCGGCCTCGCTCCTTTGGGCCGCCGCTTCAGCAGCGCCATCGTCAAATCGCCCGTGCCGCAGCAAATATCCAGAATCGCCGCCTCGGGCCGAGCCAAAACCGTCTCGAACCTGCGCGCGGCTCTGCGCCACCACAGCCGGTCCACGTTGGCTGAGAGCACATGATTCAGCAAGTCATAACGGGGCGCAATGGAATCGAACATCTCTCGCACGGCCAGCGCCGCGCTTGCCTGGTCCGCCGCACCCGCTGGCCTTGCTCCCGTTGCAGGCATCTGCCTCGTCCCTTCGCCGATAGCGGCAATTCGCGAGCCTGGTCGCAGCACGCTCGCTTTATGATGCTATCGCTTCCAGTCCACCTGCGCCGCGGCTTCGGGCGGGCCTTTCAACCGGCTGCGAAAAGAGATAGGCTTGAAGGTGCTGATGGCTGCCCCTTCTTTCTCCGCAATCCCCGTGCCGACACTCGATCCGCCGCTTACGGATAGCCACGGTCGCGTGATCCACGATCTGCGCGTCTCCATCACCGACCGCTGCAATTACAAATGCGTCTACTGCCGCACCGGCGAGATGGGCGCGCAGTATCCCGAGCTTGCCATCGACGAATACCTCCGTCTCATTGAGCTTTTCGTGGGTCTCGGCATCACGAAAGTCCGCCTCACAGGCGGCGAACCGCTGTTGCGCCGCGACCTGGTCGAATTGGTTCGCGAGCTATCGTGCCTACGCACCCTCGGCGGCGAGAGATTAGACTTGGCGCTGACCACCAACGGCCATTTGCTCGAGTCGCTGGCCCAGCCGCTCAAAGATGCCGGCCTGAACCGCATCACGGTGAGCATGGACGCCGTCGATGCCGCAGCGTTCGAGCGCATCACGCGCATCGAAGGCAGCTTCTCTAAAGTCCTTGCGGGCGTTCGCGCAGCCCGCGCCGCCGGGCTTACGCCTCTCAAAATCAATTGCGTGTTGCTGCGCGGATTCAACGACGACCAGATCGAAGGCTTTGCCCGCTTTGCCCGCGAAGAACACGTCGTCGTCCGCTTCATTGAGTTCATGCCTCTTGAAGAAGGCCGCCTGTGGACTCCGGAGATAGTGGTGACTCTGCGCGAAATCCTCGACCGCATCGGCCGCACGCTGCCGCTGGTCGAGCTGCCGGCGCGCGAGGCCAGTGAAACGGCCCGCCGGTACACCTTTTCTGATGGCGAGGGCGAAATCGGCATCATTGCGCCGGTCAGCCAGGCATTCTGCGGGGCATGCAGCCGCGTCCGCCTCACTTCCGACGGCAAAATTCGCACCTGTTTGTTCTCGCAGGTGGAGCACGATCTCTATGGCCGTCTCCGCTCCGGCGCAGGCAACGACGAATTGCGCGCTTACATCGTCGGCACCATCCTTGGCAAGGAAGCCCGCCACCACATCGGCGAGCCCGGATTCCTCAAACCCTCCCGGTCGATGGTCCACATTGGGGGCTGACCGCGGGTCCACATAGGCGGCTAGCCGCGGGTCCACATTGGCGGTTGATCGCGGCGGCTGACCGATCGCGACCTGCGACGAACGATCTATGCAACAATACGGTCATCGCTCCCCCCAGGGCCCCACTATGCCTAACGAGACGGAAGGGCGCATCCCGCTCGCCGATCTGCTTGTGTTTCACCAGCTGACGCGATCGCTCACTTCGAGCTTCGATCTCGATACGATTCTGCGCACCATCCTGGAGCAAATGGAGCGCATGGTCGATGCGGAGTTCTGGGCGCTGCTCATGCTCGACCAATCCACACAGGATCTCTATTACGCCATCGCCGCGGGCGAGGAGCAGGAAACCTTGCGCGGCCTTCGCGTCAAGCCTGGCGAGGGTGTTGCCGGATGGGTCCTCGAGCACGGTGAAACGCTCCTCGTGCCCCAGATGGAAGGCGATCCGCGCGCCGCGCAATCCGCTACTCCCGGTATCAGCAGCGTCCGGTCCGTTATCGCGATGCCCTTGCGGGGGCGCACCGGAACGCAAGGCGTGATTGAAATCCTCAATCCGCGCGCGGAAATGTCGGACTACAGCATTGCTTTCCTGCACATTCTTGCCGACCATGCCGCCATCGCGATTGAGAATTCGCGCGACGTCAGCCGCATCCAGCAGCTCACCATTACCGACGACACAACCGGCCTCTTCAACGTGCGCCACCTCTACGAGGTTCTTGACCGCGAGTTGAAACGGTCGACAAAGCACGAGGTGCCGTTAAGCCTCGCGTTCTGGGATCTGGACCGCTTCAAGCTGGTCAACGATGTGCACGGGCACATGATCGGCAGCGAGCTGCTCGCCCTCACCGGGCGCCGACTCCAGAAACTCTGCCGCGAGCAGGACATGGCCTTCCGCTATGGCGGTGACGAATTCGTGATCCTCATGCCCAGGACCACTGCCACACAGGCACTGGAGCTGACCAGGGGAATGCACGGGGCACTCATGGAAACCCCGTTCGGCATGAAGAGCGGCCTCTCGCTCAAGGTCAGCGCCAGCGTTGGCCTCTCCTCTTCTCCCGCCGATGGAACTCGCATGCACGAGATCATCGGCACAGCCGACGCGCGCATGTACGCCGTCAAGCGCCACGGCCGCGGCGCGATCCGAGCGAACTGATTCTCAGTTCGCAGTTCTTAGTTCGCAGTTCATAGTTCACAGACCGCTGTTCACTGCTCTTCCGCTACTTCGGCGTGTCCCCGCCAATCTGGATGACGATGTACTTCGCTGGGCCGTCGCCGACGTTCCGTACGAAGTGCAAGGTCCCGAACGCAACGTAGATGATGCTGCCCGCGTTGGCGCGTTCGGTCTTGCCGTCGTGCGAGAACTCGAGCGTTCCCTCCTCGACCACGATCAGCTCCGAGTGCTGGATGCGGTGCGCGGGATTGGGCGTGGTTCCTGCGGGCTGCATTCTCTCGTGCACAGCGATGGCCTCGCCGGTCGCGAGCGTCCCCGTGAACACGCTGCGCCCCACGGAGCCGTTGGCCGCCGTCTTCGTCACCATGTCGTCGTAGGCAAACACGCGCGAGGCCGCCAGCGGATTAGCGGCGGGGCTGGGCTGCTGCGCGGCGCACGCGGCGGCGCAGGCAAGGAAAAGGGAGGCGAGGGTGATTCGGCTCATAGGGACTCCGTCAGTGAACAGTGAACAGGGGACAGTGAACAGTTGCTCGTGACAAGCTGACCCTTATTATTGCATGTAACTCCTTTTAAGAGAGTCGCTTGCGATCAAGAAAGTCGCTTGCCATTTTGGGAGATAGTTTGGCTGATTCTAAAGGAGTTACAGCACATAAATGCAGCGCAATTGTACGCATTTTCACGACATTTTCGAGATGCGCTTGCTGATTCTAAATGAGTTAAGTGGCGAAAAGATTGCGAAACATCCCAAATTTTTTATTTAATTAATTTCCAGATCAGTGAAGAAGTGAAACAGTGAGCGGTGAACCGTAGATCGTGAACAGCTGGCAGCCGGGAGCCAGAAGCCCGGAGCCTGATCTCTGAAACCAGTATGCGCCGGAAGGGCGAAATGATCGGCAAACTTGATGAGGCAGGGACCAGGGATCAGGGAGTAGGGAATGAATGACTTACGAAAGGTGGGCACATTTATTTTGGCGGAGGGGGCTTGACATCGAAATGCGAAGGTTACGGGACAGAGGGACTGAGAGAGCAAAGTGGGCGAGGGAGCAAGAAGACAGGGAGTGGCGAATCTCCGATTGTTGAATGCAGAGTAGGCCTGCTCAATCATGGCCTTAGTTTCTGCCATTCATCCCCCTGTAACACTTGACCTGCACTCTATTCTGGCTATCCGGCCAGTTCCCATCGTTGCTGACGAGCATTCGCGAAAAAGACGTCCTAGCCCTCTTCTTTTCATTCAATACGGTAAGCCGGCAGGTGACGGGAACGCACTTCTCGCCAGTTTGGTTCCACCCTGAGAAACTGGACCCGGATGTGCGCCATTTTCTGCCTTCTATTGGGATGAGGAACGCATGAAGCGAAGAGATTTTGTACGGCTTGGATGGGCCACCATGATCGCGACCGGGGCAGGTAAGCTGCGGCCCGCATTTGGGAAGCCGCTCGGCTTCGAGCAGATGCCGGGGATGCCGCAGCATCCGATGGCGCCGATGGAACAGAAAGGGCATGCGGCGGATTTCATCCTCGAAATCGCGCCCATGATGGTGGAGTTGGCCCCGCAGGTTACGATCAGCACAATCGGCTACAGCAATCAAGTTCCCGGCCCGCTGATACGAGTGCGCGAGGGCAAGCGCATTACCGTGGAGGTCGTGAACGACACAGACGTGCCGGAGTACGCGCACTGGCATGGCCTGTTTGTTCCGCCGGAGATGGATGGGGCGGCGGAAGAAGGCACGCCGCCGGCGCCGCCGCACGGCAGGCGGCGCTATGAATTCGTGGCGAAGCCGGCGGGTTCGCGATGGTACCACTCGCACACCGCGGCGATGATGGATCTGCATCGGGGCGTTTACACAGGCCAGTTCGGATTTTTCATGATTGACGGAGCGAATGACCCCGGACATTACGACCAGGAAGTGTTTCTGGCGCTGCGTGAATGGGAATATTTTTTGTCGCCGATGGACCAGGATGCGATGGCGCCGGACCCGGACGACCCGATGCCCGAAAAACCCCGCAAACCAGACCTGCGCACGAACGGACTGGAAGTGAGCGCTCCGCTCTATTCGATTAACGACAAAATGCTGGGGGCAGGTGATCCCCTTCGCGTGCAGGCGGGCCAGCGCGTGCTGATGCACCTGCTGAACGCGAGCGCTGCCGAGATTCACCGCGTTGCTTTGACCGGCCACAAGTTTCAGGTGATCGCTCTCGATGGCAATCCCGTGCCCACGCCCCAGGCGGTGGATGTGATTGAGATTGCGCCGGGCGAGCGCGTGGATGCGATCGTGGAGATGAATAACCCGGGCGTGTGGATTTTAGGGGAGATTCGCGATGCCGCTCGACAAGGTGGCATGGGCATGGTGGTGGAGTACACGAATCGAAAACAGCACGCGCTGTGGACACCGCCTGCGACGACGCGCTGGGACTACACCATTTTTGGCGCGAACGCAGCGCATCCCCAGCCAGACCATACCATCGACATGGTGTTCGAGAAAATCCCCGGCGGACTGAATGGAATCAATCATTGGCTGGTCAACGGCAAAGAATATCCGCATCACGGGGAATTCGTGTTCCGCCAGGGACGGCGCTACCGGATTGTGTTTCACAACCGCAGCGACGATTCTCACCCTCTGCATTTCCACAGGCACGTGTTCGAGCTGGTCGAACTCAACGGCAAGCCGACTGCCGGCGTCAAGAAAGACACGGTGATCGTTCCCGCATTTGGACGCGCGACGGTGGATCTGGTGGCCGACCAGCCGGGCCTGACGCTTTTCCACTGCCATATGCAGCAGCACATGGACTTTGGCTTGATGGCGCTGTTTCGCTACGCGTGATGTCGGTGGCCGATGGCCCAACCCAAAAGCAAAAAGCGCATTCAGGATGGAGCAGCGTCAGGGCATTGCTGCGTAACGGTTTTTTCACACAGTTGTCATGCGCGCGAAATATTGCAGGGCGAGAATCGCAACTCGGTAGCAAGCATTCCCCAAAGCAAGCATTCCCCAAAAGCCTGAACAGGAGAAACTCAATGGAGACGATCCGGAGAAGGATCCGAGCCGCTGTGTTTATCGGAGCGGCCGCCTCGGTCATGGTATTTGCAGCCGTGGCCAGCGCACAGAATCAGAACTCCAACAGCAGTCAGTGGCCTTACAGTTACCCGGCGCCAGACCGCAATTGGCCCTTCGCAACAATCGGACGCTCGCCCGTGCTGGCGGTGGTTGGCGACGTGGCCTGCCAGCCCGGCGAAACGGAGCCCAATGGCGAGAAGGCGGGCGAAAACTGCGGCACCCCCAAGGCCCCCTACACCGCCACGTCTCTGTGGCAATCCCAAGAGGCTACTGCGGATCAGATCGAGACTATGAAGCCTGACCTCGTCGCGATCCTCGGGGATCTGCAATACCAGGTAGGCCAATATTCGGACTTCGAGAACTCGTACGATTTGACCTATGGCGCTTTCAAAGCGATCACACGGCCGGCGCCCGGCAACCACGAGTTTTATGACGAGCATGGCGCGACCGGCGTTGCCGGCTACGGTTACTTCTCCTACTTCAACGGCTACCAGATCGATACCACAGGGCAACCGATCACGACTACGCTCGCGGACCCGTGCCCATCATCGATGACGGGGTGCGGCTATCCGGCCGCTACCACTCCGAACCCGCAACCCATACCTCGGGCTGATGGACAGGCGGGGCACTTTGAGGCTTCGGGTGGAGTTGGAGAAACAGCTCCGGCGGGGGGCCAGGTCGGAGTCGGAGATGGCTGGTATTCCTATGATCTGGGCTCATGGCACATTATCTCGCTCAATATAGAGTGCGAGACGCAGCCGGGCGGCTGTTCGACTACGGGCTCCTGGTTTGCCTCCGAGCTGGAATGGCTGAAGAAGGATCTCGAGGCGAATCATTCCGCTTGCACAGCCGCGTACTGGCATCAGCCCACGTTCAGCGCTACGAACGGCATCACCGAGGAGGGCGTGACTGCTCAGGCCTTTTGGCAACTGCTCTACGACCACGGGGCGGACCTGGTGCTGAACGGACACGACCACCTCTACGCCCGTTATCGCCCGCTTGACCCCAACGGGAATTACGATCCAAGGAATGGCATACGGCAGTTCACCGTAGGCACGGGCGGCGAGACACTCGATCCGATCGTCATAACCCCCGTCACGAGCGGCGCAAGCGAAACAAACATGGAAGACCCTACCGGCAACGTGAATTTCAACGAACAGAATCTCCAGGCGTATAGCGGGTCCTACTGGGGTGTGATGGGCCTGAGACTCTATCCGAACGGCTACGCATGGGATTACGAGTCGGCACTGGCAGGTCCGACAGCTTTAGCCAATGGTCCTACACTTCCCGCACCGAATGCGACTGGTGGTTATAGCGACAAGGGCGTCGGCTCCTGCCACGGTCCAAACAGGTGGTAGCAACCGGATCGTCTTCGCTTAGTTAGGCTTCACCTGGCTTCAGTACTCATTCCCCCTTCGCGAGAAATCCGTGAAGGGGGAATTTCTTTTGCGACCCGCCGTAACACGTTCGGCGGCTCAATTTCGTCGGCTCAATCCAAATTTTCTCTTGCAGAAACCAGTGGACGGGATCGTAAGATGGGCTATCGCCGAAATCGATCGAGCCATGAGCGCGACCTGAGAGTGGGCGAGACTTCCCCTTGTTTCTGAAATCTGAAAAGAGGAGATTGCGGATGAAGCTTGACCGCTTTTTCTACGTTGCCGCCGGGGCCATCTTCCTGGTTCTGATCGTTCTCGGCTTTCAGCAGTACATCTTTCACGGCAAGCACGTTGACGGCTCGCCGATTGCGCCGGTGATGCTGGCCATCGTGGTGGCGCACTCGAGCGCCATCTTTCTCTGGTTCGTGGGGTTCTTTGTGCAGGCGCTGCTGATCTCCACGCACAATCGCCGGGTGCACATGACGCTGGGCTGGGGCGTGGTGGGGATTGCCGCGCTGATCGTTGTGACCGGGCCGCTGGTGGCTACGCGCTCCCTCCAGGTCGATCCGAGCCAGGTGATTTTCGACTGGCCGAGCCGGCCGTTTCTGCTGGTGATGTATACGGAGATTGCGCTGTTCGCGGCGTTCGTTACGATCGGCGTGCTGAACCGCAAGCGGCCGCGCATTCACAGGCCGATGATGCTGATGGCCTCGCTCGCGATCGTGAGCGGAGCGACAGCACGGATCGCGCAGGTGAATTCGATCTTCGGGTTGCACCTTTGGGTGGCGCTGTTCGGGCCGGTTGTGACGCTGGGATTGCTGCTGCTGGTGGTGCGCGCGGCCATGACGCGGAGCTTCGATCGGCCGTTTGCGATGGGCCTCGCCGTGCTGGCGGTGGTGACTTTGATCGCGGGAAGGCTGGCGATGACAAACGTGTGGGTGGATTGGGCGGGGATGATCCTGAAGCAATGACGGGATGTTTTGGCACGAGCGATTGTTTCCGGGCCTGAAGGCCGCGATGTTTATTGCGCGGGATTCAGGAGCCTGAAGGCCCCTGCTCCCTCCGACGCGCAAATAGAGCAAATGCAGGTCCCTCGGCTCCGCTGAAAAGCGCTTCGCTCGGGATGACAATTCTGTGGCGGGGGCCGATGGCGATCTGCCGGGACGCCAAGCCTGGGGAACGATTGCGGCGCAGGTGTGTACAATTGCGGTGCCATAAATCCCACAAGGTAAATCGTTGCAAGAGGAGAGCCGATGGCATCCTGGCAAAAACATCCATTGAGAGCTTTGCTCCTTATCCTGGTGTTCGGCGCGTACTGCATCTACAGAGCCATTCAGTACAGCAGTGCCGCGGCGGGCGAGCAGACAACGATCGCTCACGTACATGAATACAACGGGGTTTCACGCGCGAACTGCTTCTATCACTTTACTGTTGACGGAAAAGCCTACAGCGGAGCAGATTGCACGCGGGGGACACGATCAGGGTATTTCGATGCAACCGTCTATTTCGATCCATCGAAGCCAACGATCAATTCGCTGGACGAATTCGGCGCGGCGAGCAAGCACTGGTATCAATGGGCGGCGTGGAGTATGGGTTCTGGGTGTCTCATTTTCGGAATGGTTGTTTGGTGGGGCGCTTACAAAAAAAGTAGAAGAGGAAATGGCGGGAGCGATGCCAAAGAAACGGTCCCCGATCCGGATACGGTCGATCGGGAGCTGCGAGAATCCGCCGGCGGTTCAAAACCAATCGATTCCTTGCAAAATGAATCCGATCGTTCGGCGAACGATGATCGGGCATGATTGAGTCGAAGTCGACCTTGCATTGGTAGACAAAAGCAGGTCCCCATTCGACTTGTCCGCCAGGCGGACTCGCTCAGGGCAGGCTCTCGGCTCCGATGAAAAGCGTTTCGCTCGGGATGACACTGCGGGGTGGTGGGAACCCGCTCAGGGGCTAAAGCCCAATGTCTATTGGGGCGGATGCGGCACGACTGAAGTCGTGCCCTGACACAAAGCAGATTTGAGGAACACGCTCTGCTTAGATATCGAGGTTCTTGACGTCGAGGGCGTTGTCTTCGATGAATTTGCGGCGGGCTTCGACGTTTTCGCCCATGAGCGTGGTGAAGATGGCTTCGGTCTCGGCGATGTCCTCAAGCTTGACGACGAGCAGCGTGCGGCGCTCGGGATCCATGGTGGTCTCCCAGAGCTGCGTGGCCGTCATTTCGCCGAGGCCCTTGTAGCGCTGGACCTGGTAGTCCTTTTTGCCCTGCTCGACGATGTAGGCGAAGAGATCGCGTGCGGTTTGCTTCTCGACGGGCTCGCGAAGAGTGCGCGCGTTGCGGCCTGAGGCTTTGGCTTCGGTCTTGGTGTCGGCCTTGGTTTCGGCCTTGGTGTCGGCAGCCTCGGCTTCTTCTTCGTCTTCGGCGGCAGATGCGGCGGCGCCCTTGGGTGCGTACTCGACCAGGAACGGCGGCTCGAGGAATTCTTTGATGAGCGTGTACTTCGACATCATCTGGCGGAACTCGGGGCTGGAGGCGAGGGTCCAATCAATGCAGCGCGTGGCGCCCTGCGCATCAGTAAAACAAACCGACCAGGTGTGGTGCTCCTCGTCTTCGACCGGCTTACTGACCTTGAACTGGAACTCGTCGGTGAGTTCAACGAGTTTCTCGTGGAGCGCGGCGACTTTTTCGGGAACTTTATTGCCGTCCTTTGAAGCGAAGTCGGTGCGATGGGTGAGCTCCGCGCGCGCCAGCAACTCGGTGAGCTTCTCGTTGCGGATGCGCTTGTCGACCTTTTCGACATAGCCGAGATACTCATTGAGCGTGGCCATGAAGCGGGTGAGGTCGGCGCCTTCGATTTTTGCCGCGGTCTCGCCGTGGCGGACGATCATGCCCTCGGCAGCGCGGTTGACCATGACCTTGACGAACTCGCGATCGTCTTTGATGTATTGCTCGAAGCGGCCCTTCTTGATTTTGTAGAGCGGCGGCTGCGCGATGTAGATGTGGTCGCGCTTGATGAGCTCGGTCATGTGGCGGAAGAAGAAGGTGAGCAACAGCGTGCGGATGTGCGAGCCGTCGACGTCGGCGTCGGTCATGAGGATGATTTTGTCGTAGCGGATCTTGGCGGCGTCGAAGTCGTCTTTGCCGATGCCGCAGCCGAGCGCGGTGATCATGGCGCGGATTTCCTCGTGGCCGAGCATCTTGTCGTAGCGCGCCTTTTCGACGTTGAGGATTTTGCCCTTGAGCGGAAGGATGGCCTGGAATTTGCGGTCGCGGCCCTGCTTGGCGGTGCCGCCGGCGCTCTCGCCCTCGACGAGGTAGAGCTCGCAGCGCTCGGGATTGCGCTCGCTGCAATCGGCCAGCTTGCCGGGAAGGCCGCCGCCATCGAGCGCGCCCTTGCGGCGGGTGAGGTCGCGAGCCTTGCGTGCGGCTTCGCGCGCGCGGGCTGCCTCAATGGCTTTGTTGATGATCTTGCGGGCGACGGGGGGATTCTGCTCAAGGAACATGCCGAGGCGCTCGTTGACAAAGGCCTGCACGGTGCCGGCGATGTCAGAGTTGAGCTTGCCCTTGGTCTGGCCTTCAAATTGGGGCTGCGAGAGCTTGACGCTGACGACGGCAACGAGACCTTCGCGCACGTCGTCGCCGCTGAGCGACTCCTTCATGTCTTTGAAGAGGCCCATCTGCTGGCCGACGTAGTTGATGGTGCGGGTGAGCGCGGCGCGGAAGCCGGAGAGATGCGTGCCACCGTCGACGGTGTTGATGTTGTTGGCGAAGCTGAAGACGGTTTCGGAGTAGCTGTCGTTGTATTGCAGAGCGATGTCGATGTCGACGCCGTCGCGGAGGGCCTCCATGACGATGGGCTTGTCATGCAGGACGACCTTGCCGCGGTTGAGATGCTTGACGAACTCGGCGATGCCGCCGGCGTAGCGGAATTCGGCGCGCCGCGCTTCGCCGGTCTTGGCGTCGGCCGTGCGCTCATCGGTGAGCGTGATTTCAAGGCCCTTGTTGAGGAAGGCCATCTCGCGCAAGCGCTGGGCGAGCGTGTCGTAATTGAATTCGGTGGCGGTGAAGATGGACCTGTCGGGCAGGAAGTGGACCTTCGTGCCGCGACGCTTGCTGGTGCCGGTTTTCTGGAGCTTGGATGTGGGAATGCCCTTGGAGTAGCTCTGCTCGTAAGTGTGCGAGGGCTCGCCGGGTTTCTCCGGACGCCAGATTTCGACTTCGAGTTCTTCACTGAGCGCGTTGACGCAGCTGACACCGACGCCGTGCAGGCCACCGGAGACTTTGTAGTTGGAGGCATCGAACTTGCCGCCGGCATGCAGCTTGGTGAGCACGACTTGCGCGGCCGGCATGCGCTCGCCGTCAGCCAAATCCATCATGTCGACGGGAATACCGCGGCCATCGTCAACGACGGTGATGGAGTTGTCGACGTGAATGATGACATCGACTTTCTTGGCGTAGCCGGCGAGAGCTTCATCGACGGAATTGTCGACGACTTCGTAGACGAGGTGATGTAAACCGATCTCGCCTGTCGAGCCGATGTACATGGCGGGACGCAGGCGGACGGCCTCAAGGCCTTCAAGGACCTTGATGTTTTCGCCAGTGTAGCTGTCGTTATCGCCGTGAATGGAGGAGGAGCCGAGAACTTCAGTCGCCATAGAATTCCGTTCGCAAAGTGTTCCGTGATCTTGAGGGCCGCCGGGGATAAATCCGGACGCTGAAGCGGGAGTAACCACTTGAAAAGAGGGGGGCTATCAAGCGCCTTCACCTACAACTATTTTACCATGCGGGAATGTCCGGAAGAGGGAGGCGAGGGCATTGAGAAAACGGTTACTATCTGTGGATGGAAGGCATACAGAAATTACGATGGTAACTATATGACGTTCTAGTTTAGTATCTATATGAAAAAAATGGACTTGCTAGAATATATACGATAAGATCATGCTTGAAAAGGAGAGGATTCTCCTTTTAAAATTAAATCAGAAAGGTTACCAAAGATGAAAACCGTCGTTCGATTTTTTGCCCTGTTCGTCGCCATCGCCGGTCTTGCCTCCGCGTCACTCGCGCCAGCCACCCAGGCTCGCGTCTCGCACACTTCTGTGGCAGCCACTGATCCGGGTCCGCTCATCACCCTTCCAGGGCCACTTCCATGCCAATCAGTCAACGCCTGCCTCACGACAAACCCGCCGTCCCAGTAGGGATCACGAAGGGTCGGCTCCCTGGAAAAGGCCATGGGAGCACTGCCTAGCACGAAAGTGCCAAGAGCGCATTACCCTTTTGTGTTTGAGCCATTAGGCATATTGGCGCTATCCTTAGGACGTTCGAACGATCGCAAACTTGCCTCTATGCCAATGAACTTCGCAATGTCGGCGATGAGCGCGGCTGAACTTGTCCTTTGGGCCGCGCTCGCCGTTCTGTTTTTGAGCAAGGGGCTGCAGCGCCGCTTTCCGGCGATGGGCTACTACCTGTTGCTGCGCGCGATCGCGACGCCGGTTCTAACGCTGGCTCTTAACCTGACAGCAAAGCCGTGGGCTAGAGATTTTCACATCGGACAAATCTATTATTTTGGCTTCTTCGCGACCTATCTCGCGAGCACCGTGCTGCTGTTTCTTATTTGCATTGAAGTTTTCCGGTCGGCGCTGGCCGCATTTCCCGGTATCGCGAAGCTGGCGATCGTGATCTTCCGCTGGGCGGCAGTGGTTTCAATCATTGTGAGCTTGAGCTCCATCACTTACGGGCACAAAGGAATCTACATTGTCGCGGACGTCTCCTACGGGCTGATGCACTCGGTCAGCGTTCTGGAACTCTGCTTGCTCGCTTTTCTCTGCCTGAGCATGAACGCGCTGCGCCTGACGGTGCGCGATTTGTCTTTTGGCATTGCATTGGGCTTTGGCGTCATGTCCACGGCGGACTTTATTCTCGCGTCGTGGATCTCTCGCGTTGCGTCACCATCGCTCGTCGATCCCCTCCAGTTCGTTTACGAATCGCTGATTCTGGGGACTCTGGCTATCTGGGTGGTTTACTGCTTCCTTCCGGAGCCGGCACGCAGGCCGGTGTTGATGCCGGCGAGCTCGACGATCTACCGTTGGAACGAAATCGCTTCCGCACTGGGCCACACGGGCACGAAGGTGGCGGTGCAGCAGCCCGCGAACAGCTTCTTCCTTTCGGACGTGGAGCGCGTGGTGGAGAAAGTCCTGGCGCGGAATATGAAGGGCCGAGAATCGGAGACGTAAGACAGCGAACAAGGGATTGGAAAAACGAAAGGCCACGGCGATTGCCGTGGCCTTTTGATTTGGTCGAAACTTCGCTTTCACTGCTGTTTAGGCGCGCCTACTCCGTGGCAGGCTCGACCGAAGCGAAGCGGCCGCGGTTCCCACGGTCAGTAAACTTGACGCGGCCGGAAACCTTGGCGAAGAGCGTGTCATCGGAGCCAATGCCCACATTGACGCCGGGCTTGATGCGGGTGCCGCGCTGGCGGCTGATGATGGAGCCGCCGGTGACGAATTGACCGGCGAAGGCCTTTACGCCCAGCCGCTGCGCGTTCGAGTCGCGCCCGTTTGTGGAACTGCCTCCACCTTTTTTGTGTGCCATGGTTTAATCCCCTTTTTAAAGCAGCTATTAGCTTTTAGCTTTTAGCTATTAGCTCTTAGCTTGTCCTTGCAGGAAGCGGGGTTGGTGCCCCTCCCCCAGAAACCTGCGCAAAAACCGCGCGCTATTTCCTTTCCGCGTTGTAGGTGACGCCGTCGGCCACGATGGCCTTGATGCGCACTTCAGTAAAGTTTTGGCGGTGGCCCAGGAGCTTCTTGTACTGCTTCTTGCGCTTGAAGTGGAAGACCAGGATCTTGTCGCCACGGCCTTCGCCGAGGACTTCGGCTGTGACCTTGGCCGAGGCCGGCTTCGCAATCGATCCTGACTCGCCGGAAACGGCAAGCACATCGCTGAACTCAACGGTCGGGCTACCCGACGGAACGCTTTCAATCTTCAACACGTCGCCGGGCGCGACTCGATACTGCTTACCACCGGTGCGAATGACTGCGTACATAACAAAGCCTCCAGCGCCGAAGGTCCAGGACCGGGCGCAAATCGCGAATCGTGTGCTCAACAGGGGCGGATACAGATGGTGACTGCATCGGAAGGGGGGCAGCACACACGCTGATTCCAGCGGAGAACCCGGCACCATCCCGCGCACCCTTCAACGGGGTGCATCGCCAAACTCTTTGATTTTACCGGTAAACCGAGGTGGGGTCAATCATTCCCCCGGCAGACCAAGTGGAACTGGGCCGCACCTACTCGCGCGGGAAAGAGGCGCCCAAAGCGTGAAGGCGGGAACCGGTCAGATTCAGCCGCGCGGCGTCCGGAGCAGGCCGATCAGCGCAAAAAGGGCGACCCCAAAGCACATCCCTGAGCCGGTGAGCTGAACTGCGTCGACAGCGCGAACGGCAGCAAAGCCAGGCTGACTCATGACATGGGCCATACCTGCCACGCCAACGATGAGCGGGATGAGGATCGCTGAGACGAGAGACTTGCGATGAAACATGGACAGATTTTTGACCGAGCACGCCCGCATGTCAACTGAAAAGCTTTCGGCATGGTCCGCTACACCGGGCTGCGGCGACTAAAGGGTGGGACTACGCTTCGATCGGCGTGGGTGGCACATGTGACGAATCAAGTTGGCGTGCCTTTGGAGTATCAAAGAGACAAGGACCGCGCGGGCACAACGTAAAAGTAGATGGCGAAGTAGTGGGCTACGCTGCCGGCGAGGACAAAGAGGTGCCAAGTGGCATGGAAGAAGGGGCGATGGTCGAGAGCGAAGAAGATGACGCCCAGGGAGTAAGCGATGCCGCCTGCACCAAGCCAAAGAAGCCCGTGCCAGCCAATGGCATGGAGGAGTGATCGCACGACGAAGATGGCCAGCCACCCCTGAAGCAGATAAACCAGGGCCGATGCTACGGGGAAACGACCGATGGCAAGGCTCTTGAAGACGATGCCCGCCACAGCCAGTGCCCAAACCACGCCGAAGAGAACCCATCCCACTGGCCCGCGCAGCGAGACGAGAGTGAAGGGCGTATAGGTTGCTGCGATGAGCACGTAGATGGCGGAGTGGTCGAGGACATGGAGGACATGGCGGGCACGGGTCCGCCCCAGCGAGTGGTAGAGCGTAGAGCAGAGATAGACGAGTACGAGCGCGACGGAAAAGACGGAGCAACTGACAACGAGGAGCACCGAGCCGCGCGTTGAGGCGGCGATGAGACAAACAGCACCTACCAATGCGAAGCCGAGGCCGATGCCGTGCGTGATGGAATTGGCGAGGACGTCGCTCAAGTTGGCACGGGAGGGCACAGGTGAATGATAGTGCGCTCGAAGGAGCGGGCAAAGGAGGGACAGGGGGGATTGCCAGTTCCGAAACAGAACCGGCGCGAAGAATGGGAAAACGTGGCGCGACGAGGCGGGAACGGGGGAATTCAGCACTTGAGCGCGCGCCGGCGCGGAGCTAGGTTCCAAAGTATGCGGGGCCACGATACGCGGGAATCGACTCAGGGCGTCTCGAAAGCCGGACTGACGGGGCGATTGGCCGAGATTGCGCTTTGCTACCAGCGCGCGCTCAAGCGAAACCCTCAACAGCCCGAGGCTCTGGTGGGCATGAGCCTGGTGGCGCTGAGCAGCCGGCAGACAGAAGCCGCGGTGAAGATGGCGGCTGCTGGAGTGGCGTCGGCGCCGGAGATGGGCGCGGCGTGGGTGGTGCTGGGACAAGCGCTCAAAGCTACTGAGCGGATGGAAGAAGCGGAGCGAGCCTACGCGGAGGCCATCCGGCTGGACGGAATGGATGCGCTTGCGCGGATGGGAATGGGCGAACTCAGGATTGCGGCCGGGCGGCCAGGCGAGGCGATTCGCGAATTCGAGTTGGCGTTGCAACGGCGGCCGGCAATGGTGGCGGCGCATTTGGGATTGGGGAATGCGCTCGCGCTTACAGGACGGAATGAAGAGGCGCTCGAGCGGTACGAGACTGCGCTCGAGTTGCGGCCGCGATTGCCGGAGGGTGAGTTTGCGGCGGGGTTCGCGCTCGCGCGATTGGGGCACACGAGCCAAGCGGAAAAGCGATACCGGCGGGCGCTGACGATGCGGCCGGACCTCGCGGCGGCGTGGATCAATTTGGGTTCCTTGCTGCGTGACAATGGCCGAGAGGCGGAGGCCGAAGCGGCTTTGCAGCGCGCGGTGAAATTGCGGCCGGACCTGATTTCAGGGTGGGTGAATCTGGCGCTGCTGGAGCGGGACAGGAGAAGGCCGGAGGCGGCGGAGGCGAATCTTCGGCGGGCGCTCGCGCTGAACCCGAACCAAGTGGAGACGCTGGTTGCGTGGTGCCAGTTGCGCGCGGCCGAGCGAGACGTGGCTGGTGCGCGGGAGTGGATGCGCTGGGCGATCGAGCGGAACTCGGAGTTCGACGAGGCCGTGAATATGCACGGCATTGTGCTGCATCTCGAGGGACGATTCGAGGAAGCGGTTCGAATCTTCGAGCAAGCCGAGCAACTGGGCAGCCGCGCGGCAGCCTCGAACCGCGGAAACTCGCTGCTCGACTTGGGGCACATGGAGGAAGCGTTGAAGGCGCATGAGGCTGCGGTGGAGCGAGATCCGGCAAGCGCAGGAGCCAAGTACAACCTGGCGCTGACGCAGTTGCGATTGGGCGACTGGGAGCGCGGATGGGTGGGATACGAGGCGCGATGGAAATTTCGCGAAGTGCACCGCAGGCCGCGGCCCTTTACGCAGCCGCGATGGAATGGTCAGAAGCTACACGGAGAACCCGTACTGCTTCACGCGGAACAGGGATTGGGGGACACGATCCAGTTCTGCCGTTATGCGGCGCTCGCGGCGGCGCGCGGTGGAAGGCCGGTGCTCGAAGTGCAACCGGCGGCGGAGCGGCTGATGCGATCGCTGGCAGTAGTGCGCGCGGGGCTTGCGGAGACCGCGGTGGTGGACGTGAGCACGATTGCGTTCGATTTGGAGTGCCCGCTGATGAGTCTGTCCGCGGTGTTTGGGACAACAGTGGAGACGGTTCCGTGGGCAGGAGCTTATCTCGGAGCGGATGAGGAACTGGTGCGCGAAAAGCGGAAGCAGTTCCGTTCTGTTCGGGCCGATGCGCGTCCGGGGTTGCGTGTGGGATTGGCGTGGGCTGGAAATCCGAAGTACAAGGCAGACGCGGCGCGATCGATGCGGCTGGGTACGCTGGTGCCGCTGCTGCGCGCGATGGACACAAACTGGATCTCGCTACAGAAGGGCGAAGCGGCGGAGCAGTTGGCGAAGTTGCCGGGCGATGTGCGTGTTCTGGATGGATCGAGCAGCGAGCGCGATCTGGCGGAGACAGCGGCGCTGATGGCGACGCTTGACCTGGTGATCACGACGGATACCTGCATCGCGCACCTGGCCGGGGCGATGGGAAAGCCGGTTTGGATTTTGCTGCCGCACCTTTCGGACTGGCGCTGGATGGAGGTGTCGGAGCGAACGCCGTGGTATCCGACGGCACGGCTGTTCCGGCAGAAGGTGGCCGGCGATTGGGCGGAGGTGGTGGGTAGGGTGATTGGAGAGTTGCGCGAGCAGAATTCAAGGTCACGCGCTTGCTTCGCGGGTTGACGTGCCGAGAAACTCAAAAATGTGGTCGGGATGGACCGGCTTGGCAAGCAGGGGAAAGGTTTTTCCGGGCTCGTTCGATTCGTTCAATAATTCAGCGGCGCCCGGATTTCCCGATATGAGGATGACCCTGCACGAGGGCAGCACTTCCGCGAGATAAGCGGCCAAGGCCACTCCATCCAGTTTGCCCAGGATTACGTCAGCAATGACCGCATCAGGCTTCCAGGTGAGCGCGAGCTCCGCCGCATCCTCGCCGCTATAGGCCGCGCGAGACTCAAATCCCCTTCCGCGGACAATCAGCGCTAATGAGTCGGCGACAAGGTGGTCGTCGTCGACGACGAGAACTCGAACTGGAGTGTGTTCGTCAGTCACAAGCAGGATTTGAAGGGAGGAACGGAGCCCAGAGACCCACGAGCTTGGATGCAAAGGGCGCCTTCCTGGATGCATGAGAAGGGGCGGATGGGCTTGCCGCTTCCTAATGCTTTTTGAGTCCCGCCGGCGTGGGCATGATGGACGGGGTCCGGGCGACGGAGATGACGCTGATGTCGTCGTTTTGACCGAAGGCTTGCGCGGCTTGGGCGATGGCCTCAGCGGACATCTGGCTGATGGCCTGGGTGCGGTCAAACCCGAAGAGCTGGCCGTCTTTGCCGCGCGCCTCGACCACGCCATCGGTAAGGAGGGTGAGTTGTTCGTTGGCGTTCAGCTTGATCCCGGTTTCGGAATAGCTTGAATGCGCCGCGAGGCCGAGCGGAAGGCCGCTTTCAATTTCGCGCTCCACGCCGCCCAAATAGGGCGCGAGATGGCCAGCGTTGGCCGCAATGACTTTTCCGTCAGGAGCGATGCGCATGACGAGGCAGGTGGTGAATCCGCCATTGGTTCGGCCGAGCATTCGCTGATTCATGGCGGCGAGAATCTCTCCGGGGCTTTCAGTGTAGTGAGCCAGCGTGCGCAGCGTTCCGATGAGCAGCGAGATGGTCATGGCGGCGGGCATGCCCTTGCCGCTGACGTCGCCGATGGCGGCGAGCAGGCAGCCGTCCTCGAGTGGAATGATCTGGGAGAAGTCGCCTCCCACTTCTTCAGCTGGCTTGTAGACGCTCTGGATCCGGAAGCCGGGGATGGCCGGGATGTCTTCCGGAACCAGCACCTGCTGAACGGCGCGCGCGGCCTCAAGCTCCGAGGCGTGGCGCTCCTCGTCACGGCGCGTGCGGGCAAAGCGCAGCACCAGGATGGCAAGGATCGAGATCTGCATGAGGAAGTCGGCAATGTTTTGCGCGGAGGCGGGAAACGGCCAGGAGACAATCTGGTTCAAGCGGACGTAGAGAGCCCATTTGGTGACACCGGCGATCGACAGGCCGACAATGACGAAGTCGACGATGCCTACGAAGTAGGACAGAGCGACGGGACCGAGGAGGAGACGCGCATCGAGATTGCCGCGCCGGACTGCGAGAAAGATGAGCACGATGACGCAGGCAGCGTAGGGCAGATTGGCGAGAGCGGTTGTACCAATCCACATGGAGTCACTGAGCAAATTCAGCGAGTAGGCGAAGCTGGGGGCGGGCGCCAATACCGCGAATGCCAGCCCGATCCAGTAGATGGAAGTGCGGCGCTGCTTGAGCAAAACGACCAAAAACATGAAGAAGCAGATGGAAGTGAAGACGCCGAGGCAGCCAATGAGCGCCCAATGTCCCTGCCACCACGATGGCCTGAAGTCCAGATCGTCTGCACAGGCAATGGCTACAGCGTTCAAGAGCTCGGCCAGGGCAAACCACAGATATTCGCGTTCCTGACGGCGTAAGAGGAAGAGGCCGAGTCCGGCAAGACCCGCGAGGAAGTAGGCGAAAAGCAGAATATTGCCCGCGAAATCATCCCGGAATTGATGGAGCATGGCGGCATCTTTGCGATCGTTCAAGAGACCGGCGTCGCCGATAAAGATCCGCCCCCCTGGTCCGGCACCACCGAAACCCACAGACCAACCGGACCATTGCCAGACGCGGATGGCAATGGTGAGCGAACCGCCCTGAGATGTGAGATCGGCGGGGAGGAGAAACAATCGCTCCGTTCCAATTCCGAAGGTGCGGAAAACTTTTTGGTGAGGAGGCAATCCGCCGAGCTGGCCGATCAAACGGCCATCAGCAAAGACCTGGTAGCTGGTGCTGATTTCGGGAATGTAGAGAGCCATGGGCTTTGGGGTTGGAGGCAGGATGACGCGAAACCTGTACCAAGCAAAGCCGGTGTAGTTGGGATAGCCTTGCGCGGACCAAGGCTCATCGGAGCGCAGCAGTTGCCAGGAAGAATCGTCAAAGCCGGGAGCGGCCCATCCCAACTTGCCGTCTAGATCATCGCCGGTGTGGAAGCGCCATAGGTCGTGAATCGCGACGACGGGCTGGCGTTCATTTTGGAAGTCGACGATCTGAGCGCGGGCGGAAGGGATCGCGATGATCGCGAACAATGCAGCCGCAATCCACGAACGGGCGTGAAGATGCATATCGAAATTATCGTTACACGGCAAAAAGGGAGGCGCAATCGGAAAGCAACGGAGAGGTATTCGGGTTTTGATTTGATCTAAGATAGGCAGGCGGCCTGGGGTTGGGGTTAGGATTTCGAAAACCTGACACAAGGCGAATGCTTCACGGAGGAACCTTTGCAAAAGACAAGTTCGAAGTTTGTTGCAGCCGCGATTGTTGCCACGTTCATGCTGCCCTGTGCAGCGCGACCGGCGTGGGCGCAGACCGCCTATGCGTCCATGGCTCCTGTGAATGAGTACCTGATGGCCGACGCGAGTGCGGAGATTGCGCTGGCTCGCAGCGCCGCTCCGGCATCGATTTCAGATGGAGCAGAAGTGATGGTGCTGGGACGCGAGGGATACACGACCGCGGTGAAAGGGGAGAACGGTTTTCTGTGCATCGTGGAGCGAGGATGGGGCGCGGCAACCGACGATCCGGAGTTCTGGAATGCCAAGGTTCGTGCGCCTATTTGCTTTAATCCGGCGGCCGCAAGGAGCTTTGTGCTTACCTATCTGATGAAGACGAAATTGGTGCTCAAAGGAAAGTCGAAGGCGGAAATTGTGGAGGCGACCTCGAAGGCACTGGACAGGAGGGAGCTGCCGGCGCTGGAGCCGGGAGCGATGTGCTACATGACGTCGAAGCAGCAGTACCTGGGCGACCGCGACATGAGCTGGCATCCGCATCTGATGTTCTTTGTTGCGGGCGACGCGGCGAAGAGCTGGGGAGCGAATCTGCCGGGGTCCCCAGTGATGGCGGCCAATGACCCAGAGGAGCGGGTGACGATTTTTCTTGTGTGGGTTGGCAAATGGTCCGATGGGACGCCGGCCCCGGCGATGGCGATGCATTGAGCGCTGGCTGGCGCGTGAAGAGGCGGGGAGAACGGTGACCCGAGCTGAAGTTTTCCCCGCCCGAAGAATCTGCTTGCAAAGGATGGCGGGTTGTGCGATAACTACGTCATGCGTAGTACGCGGGACGTAGTAGATACGGAAAGCGAGATGGATCCCGGATATTATTCCGATCCGCCGCTGTTGGTGCTGGCCAGCCTGGCAAGCGGACCGAAGCATGGGCACGCGATGATCGAGGACATTGAGCGGCTGTGCGGGACGCGGCTGGGGCCGGGGGCACTGTACGGTGCAATTGCGCGCCTGGAGCAGCAAGGATGGATCAGGCCGCTGCCGGCCGAAGAGCGTCGCCACCCTTACAGGATTACTCCGGACGGGCTGCGGGTGCTGCGCGCCAAGCTGACAAAGTTGAATGAGTTTTCAAAGGCGGGGCTGAAGAGGCTGGAGGCGCGATGAAACGCAGGCTGGCGAGTCTGCTGACGCGGATGTATCCGCACCGCTGGAGAGAACGGTATGGCGAGGAGTTTGTGGATTTCTTGCTGGAAGGCCGCGCGGACCTGAAGAAGTGGATGGACGTGATGAGAGGCGCGGTGGGCGAACACATTCATCCGACAATAGGAGGCGCAATGAACGAATACCGGACGAGTTTCGGAACGACAAGTTTTGGAACGGTCGTGAGGCAGCCGAGCGCGCTGGTTCCCCTGGGGATGGCACTGACGGCGCTGGCGGTGGTGCTGGGACACATTGCGCTTTATGGCGCTGCGCGGGAATCGGATGAGGGCGCTGCCGCGCACATCTGGCAAATGCTGATGGTTGCGCAGCTGCCCGCGCTGCTTGTCTTCGGGATTCGCTGGCTGCCGAAGGCGCCTAAGCAGGCGATGGGAGTGCTGGCGCTGCTGGTGGCGGCAATTTTGGCGGCGATGGCGCCGGTGTGGTTGCTGCATCTGTAAGACAGTGGTCAGTGGTTAGTGATTAGCCGCGGGCTGACTCTAGAAAGCGGTGACCTGGACGGGAACTGCGCTGTTGTTGAATGCTCCGTTGCCCAGCTCACCACTCGTGCCGGAACCCCAGGACCAGAGAGAGCCGTCGGAACAGAGGGCCTGACTATGGAAGTCGCGGGCCATGATGTACACCGCGTGGCATAATCCTTGCACTTGAACCGGCGATAGGCTCTGATAGATTCCAATGACGCCGAGTTGGCCCGCGCCATTTGAGCCAAAGGTCCACACCGTGCCGTCGCGCAACAAAACCGCGCTATAGCTGTCGCCCGCCAACGCCATGATGGCGCCGCTGAGGCCGGGTACCTGTTCGGGCGTGTAGTGATCGTTCTCAGTGCCGTCGCCCAATTTTCCGTATCCGCAGAAGAAGCCGAGGTTGTTGTCGTCGTAGGTGTCTTCGCAATCGAAAGAGCCAGTCCATGAGTTTGCGCCCCAGGTCCAGACGGTTCCATCGGAGCGAATGGCAACGACGTGCGTCCAGCCGGCCGAAACCCAGACAACATTGTCGATTCCGGGCACGGGTTCGGGAGAGCTCTGGTAGCCGCCGCTGGCGCCATTGCCCATCTCGCCATCGGCATTATTGCCCCAGGCAACGAGCGTATGGTCTTGCAGGAGAGCCACGCTGAACATGTAGCCGGCCGTGACCATGATAGGGTTATTCACGCCTGCGACCTCGACAGGAGCTGTGTAGCCGGGATTTTGAACATCCTTGCCATCGCCGAGCGCCCCAAACCGGTCCGATCCCCAGTCCCATACGGTGCCATCGGATTCGACCGCCACGGAATGGTATCCACGAGAACCGAGTTTTATGACGCCGGACAGACCGTTCACCTGCTTGGGCCACAAGCTATTCGTCGTTCCACCGTCGCCCAGCTGATCCGTTACATCGCTGCCCCAAGCCCACACAGTGCCGTCAGATTTGAGCGCGACATTATGCAGCTCTCCGCCCATCACCATGGTGATGCCGTTCAGGAATCCTGTTCCTCCCGGACCCAGAACCTGGCTGGGCACGGAGTTGTTGTTCTGGGCTCCGTCGCCAAGCTGTCCGTTATAGTTGTAGCCCCACGTCCATACGCTTCCATCCGCGAGCAGCGTAATTACCTCCCGCGCACCTCCCCAGATGGATACGGGCGGCCAATTGGCGGCAGCCCATTGCGCATACAACGTGACGTTGTTCGCACCCATCGGAAACGTATCTCCGACCGCATACGCTGTGCCCGATCCATTCGCGGCTGTATTCCAGCCATTGAAGACGGTTCCGGGCTTGAAGAAGAAGCCAAGATTGCCATAGACCGTGACTTCATCGCCGATCTGATATTGATTCGGGTCGGAGATGGCATACCCGCTTGTACTGTCATTGCCGTTGTAGGTGACGGAATAGGTCGAACCTGTGAGGGACCATTGCGCGTAGAGCGTGACGTTAGCAGAGCCCATGGCGAAGGTTGCGCCGGGGGTGTAGCTCGTGCCGCTGCCGTTGGCGGCGGTGTTCCATCCGGCGAACGAAAATGCTGTGTCGACGAGGTTGCCGGAGTTGGCGAGCACTGTGACGGTTGCGCCGGTGATGTATTTGCCGGAGTCGATGGGAACTGCACCACCAGTTGCGCCGTTGGCGTTGTAGGTGACGGTGTAAGTGGGGAGCGCCGTCCATTGCGCGTAGAGCGTGATGTTGGCGGAGCCCATGGCGAAGGTTGCGCCCGATGCATAGCTCGTGCCGCTGCCGTTGGCGGCGGTGTTCCATCCGGCGAACGAAAATCCTGTGTCGACGAGATTGCCGGTGTTGGATAGGACGGTGACGGTTGCGCCGGTGATGTATTTACCGGAGTCGACGGGAACCGCACCGCCGGTGGCGCCGTTGGCGTTGTAGGTGACGGTGTAAGTGGGAAGAGCCGTCCATTGCGCGTAGAGCGTGACGTTGGCCGAGCCCATGGCGAAGGTTGCGCCGGGGGAGTAATTGGCGCCGCTGCCGTTGGCGGCGGTGTTCCAGCCGGCGAAAGAGAATCCAGCTTCGACGAGATTGCCGGTGTTGGATAGGACGGTGACGGTTGCGTCGGAAGCGTATTTGCCGGAGTCGACAGGGACCGCGCCGCTAGTCGCGCCGTTGGCGTTGTAAGTGACGGTGTAGGTTGGCGGCAGTTGGGAAGACTGCGTTCCAATGGTTCCTGAGCACGCGGAGAGGAAGATCGCAAGGCAGCTCACGAGCCCGACGAAAAACACAGATTTCCTATGCGGCATTCGTCCAATCCCCTTGCGTTTATCGACAGGGCTTAGGCCATGGTGAGTGAGAATCGCGAGGCAGGTAATCCCCCGAATGACTCAAAAAGTGACTTTTGTGCCGGGAGGATCCGGGTTTCGGAACGGCGGGACGGATTGCGCGATGGCCAGGACCGGTCCAGTTGTCCTATTGAATCAATGATTTATGTCATTGGATCGGGGAATATGGGGCGCGTTCTACGAATTTCCTTGACTTTGCACACTCTATTTTATAGAGTACTCTTCACATTGGGACCCCGGGCAGAGTGACCGACGAACAAGAAAGCAGCGAACAGAGAGGGACGATGGCGGCGAACGCACCAAAGATGGCATCGGGGCCGGCGCTGGAAGTTGATGCGCTGGTGAAGCGGTTCGGTGATTTGACGGCGGTGGACAAGGTGAGCCTGAAAGTGCGCGCAGGCGAGTGCTTGGGATTGCTGGGGCCGAACGGGGCGGGAAAGAGCACGCTGATCCGGAGCATGGTGGGTCGCGTGATCCAGGACAGCGGGCGCGTGATGGTGATGGGGAAGGCTGCCGGGTCCACCGAGGCGCGCATGGCGCTGGGATGGGTTCCGCAGGAGCTCTCGATTTATCCGCGGATCAGCTGCCGGGAGAACCTTGGATCGTTTGGGCGGTACTACGGGCTGAAGGGGCAGGCGCTGAAGGAAGCGATTGCGTGGTGCCTGCATTGGGCGGCGCTCGAAGAGAAGCAGGGCGATGTGGCGAAGACGCTCAGCGGCGGGATGAAGCGGCGGCTGAACATGGCGGCGGGGATGATGCACCGGCCAAAAGTTGTCCTATTTGACGAGCCGACGGTGGGCGTCGATCCGCAGTCACGCAACAGGATCTTCGAAATGATCGAGGCGCTCAGGGATGCGGGGACGGCGATTGTGTACACGACGCACTACATGGAAGAGGCGGAGCGGCTATGCGACCGGATCGCGATTATCGATCACGGGCAGATCATCGCCGAGGGCACGAAGGAAGAACTGGTGGAGGGAACGTTTGGGAGACGGAGCCAGGTGCTGGCGCGGCTTGCCGGAGAGACGGAAGCGATTGAGGCGTGGGCCAGGCAGCACGGCGGGCGAGTGACGGGAGAGACTGTGGAGTTCACGATCGAGCAGGCTGGGGAGATTGCACCACTGCTGGACGACGCGACCAAGGCAGGGCTGGAGCTGGAGGATTTATCGCTGCGGAGACCGAACCTGGAGTCGGTTTTTCTGCACCTGACAGGAAGGGAGTTACGAGATTGATCTGGAATGTGGCAAGGACGGCGTTGATTGCATTGCGGCGGGATCGCGGGGCGATGGTATTGAGCTTCGTGTTGCCCCTGGCGTTTTTCACCATTTTCGCGGTGATTTTCGGGAAAGAAAACAACTCGACACCGCACGTCACGTTAATCGTTGTCGACCAGGACAAGAGCGAAGGCTCAGAGAACCTGGTTCGGGCGCTGGAGCAGGACGGCTCGCTCTGGATCCATCGCAGTCCAGTGAACCAAAAAGGGGTGCCGACTGGTCCTGAGTACACGGCGGCGACGGCCGAGGCGGCGGTGAAGGCGGGAGACGCGCCGGTGGCGCTGATTATTCAGCAGGGGTTCGGCCAGCACCCGATTGCGTTTGGGCCGGATGCCGGGGGAAGCACGCTGGAACTTCTGAACGACCAAAGCGACACGATCGCTCCGCAGATTGTGGTGGGGTTGCTGCAGAAAGCTGCGATGACTTCGATGCCCTCGGCGATGGCGGATGAGGGGATGAAGTACGCGGAGGAGTACATGGGCGGATTTACGCCGGCGCAGAAGACGAAAGTGGACGGCGAGTTGGAGGCGCTGCGGAAATTAGAGGCAGACGGAAAGGTCGGAGCCGGAAGCGGGAGTTCGGGAAGCGGAAGTTCAGAAGACGCGGGCGCGGGGATTGTGCAAGTGAAGGAGCGCGCGGTGGTAGGCGAGAACAAGAAGAGCCCGATGATTTCGTTTTACGCGGCTGCGATCGGAGTGATGTTCCTGCTGTTTACGGCGAGCGGTTCGGCAGGAGCGCTGCTGGACGAGGCGGAGAGCGGAACGCTGGAGCGGGTGCTGAGCACGCGCGTGACGATGACCAAGCTGCTGGCGGGAAAGCTGGTATTCAACACGCTGCTGGCGTTTGTGCAACTGGTGGCGATGTTCCTCTGGGGATGGGCGGTGTTCAAACTGGACTTCTTCAGCCATCTGCCGGGATTCGCAGTGATGGGATTATGCACGGCGTTTGCGGTGGCGGCGTTCGGGATGCTGCTGGCGAGCATGTGCCAGACGCGAGCACAGTTGGCCGCTTTATCGACACTGGTGATTCTGATCATGTCCATCATCGGCGGGAGCATGTTTCCGCGGTTCCTGATGCCGGAGTCGATGCAGAAGGCGGGACTGCTGACGATCAACGCGTGGGCGATCGACGGGTTCACTAAGGTGTTCTGGCGGGATTTGCCGGTGACGGCTCTGTGGCCGCAGGTGGCAGTGCTGTTGGGAATCGGAGTAGTGCTGTTTGTGGTGGCGCGGCGCATCGCGCGGCGGTGGGAGTACGCGTGAAGGACAGTGAGCAGTGAACAGTGGTCAACGAAGAGTTTGAGAGGTGAGCGATGGAGACCAAAGCGAACGACACGGAACTGACGGAGCGGCTCGAGCTGATTGAGAGCATGATCGCCGAAGGGCGGCGAAGCACGACGCGCTGGGCTTGGACGATTGTGCTTTGGGGCGTGGCGTTTTATGTGGCCATCGCATGGTCTTCAGGGTTTTTGGGCGGGCCCATCTGGGGGCAGCATTACATGGCGTGGCCGGTGACGATGATCGGCACGTGGCTGCTGAATTGGGGCCTGGCCACGCGGATGCGGCAGAGCGCCAAGGCGCCGATGACCACAGTGGGGCGGGCAATCATCTCCATTTGGACGGCGATGGGAATTTCGATGTTTGCGCTGCTGCTGCCGATGGGGTTGAGCGGAAGAGCCGATCAGCAGGTGTGCGTGGCCGTGGTCGTGACCCTGCTGGGGACCGCCAATGCGGCCTCGGGCTTCCTGCTGAAGTGGAAGGCGCAAATAGCGTGCGCCGTGGTTTGGTGGCTGGCGGCGACGGCCTCTCTGTTTGGGACCGTAACGCAAAGCACAATTGCGTTCTTGGCGGCGATTTTCTTCTGCCAGATTGTGTTTGGAATCTACGCGATGATCCTGGAATCGCGCGGACGGAGGCAGGGGGCGGCGAATGCCTGAGCTGCCGGAGTTGAATCCTGTGATTCACGGGAAGCTGCGGCTGGCTCTGCTCTCGCTGTTGTTGGGTGTGGAAGAGGCGGAGTTTACGTGGCTGCGGGAGAAGACCGGCTCGACGGACGGGAACCTGGGCGCGCAGCTGATGAAGCTGGAAGAGGCAGGATACGTTGCGGTGGAGAAGAAGTTTGTGCTGCGCAAGCCGCAGACGCTCTACCGCATGACAGAGAAAGGGCGCACGGCGCTGACGGAATATGTATCGGCGTTGAAGGAGTTGTTGGGCTCGGCAATTTGAGGGGCGGACCTGGTCCGGGAACCGGAGGATGGAATGAGCGATGCAGGCGGAATTCTCGGTCCAAAGGACGGCCCGGATTTGCTGGTTCGCATGCGAGGCAGAGCGGTTGGCGCCATGGTCTGCGCGGGGTTCGGGGCCTATGCGCTGTATTGGTGGGTTCAGGATGCGATCCAGGGCGAACGAATACCGTGGTTCGGAGTGATCGCGGTGGTGACGGCAGTTCTCGTGGTCTGGTCGATTGCAAACCTTGCCGCGCTGCGACACGTGCCAAGAGTTGTTTTGGACAAGCGCCTGGTGAGGTTCTACAGAATTGGATATGCGCTCATTGTCGCGGTCGAAGGCGCTGCGATATCGGTTGGAGGGCCAATCCTGGGCCACTTCCATCGGCCAGACCTATTCGGGCAATGGATCGGCGCGGTCGTCGGGATCCACTTTTTTCCGCTTGGCAAGCTCTTCAAAATCCCTCTTTACTATGCGACGGGCGCTGCCATTTCTCTGGCTGCTTTTGGTTCGCTGTTGATTTCTGCGAGCCGCACGAGCTCCGCTTTATGCGCGGGCGGAACGGGCATGGCGCTTTGGATCACTGCGGTCGTGATTCTCAGCAAGAACCTGGAGAGTTTATCGGCGAAGATCGAGCATGCCGTTGCTGCGGGTGAATGACAGATTGCTTGGCCACTCGCAGACGTGGGTCGCATTCAGGCGGCGGGCGTGGGAGATTCGGCGTGGAGCGACGCGCGAACGCGCCGCATGATGGCGAGGTAGTAGGCGAGATTGTGGATTGAGTTGAGCGTTGCTGATAGCGGCTCGCCGGCCTGGACGAGATGGCGCAGATAGGCGCGGCTGTAACGGCGGCAGACGGGGCACTGGCAGGCGGGGTCGGGCGGGGACTGGTCTTCAGCGAACTGTTTGTTCTTGATGTTGAGGCGACCCTCGCTGGTGAAGAGCAGAGCGTGGCGGGCGGCACGAGTGGGAAGAACGCAATCCATCATGTCGACGCCGAGGCGCGCGTACTGCTCGATTTCGTCGGGATAGCCTACACCCATGACGTAGCGCGGCTTGTCCTTGGGCAGCAGCGGCAAAACTTCCGTAATCATTTCAAGTGTCAGCTGGCGCGGCTCGCCGACGCTGAGGCCGCCGATGGCGTATCCGTCGAAGTCCATTTCAACGAGGCGCTCGGCGCACTGGCGGCGGAGATCGCGATGCATGCCGCCCTGAACGATTGCAAACAATGATTGCGTTTGATTTTCGTGTTGATCGCGCCAGGGAACTTCGTCGCGGTGGGCGCGGAAATGATCGAGGGATCGGCGCGCCCAGGCCATGGTGAGGCGGAGGCTCTCTTCGGCGCGGGCGCGATCGGCGGGATACTCAGTGCACTCATCGAAACTCATCACAACGTCGGCGCCGAGTGCGATCTGGACGTCGATGGAGTGCTCCGGAGTGAAGAAATGCGAGCTGCCATCGAGATGGGAACGGAATTGGACGCCATCGTCAGTGACTTTGCGAAGCGAGCTGAGGGAGAAGACCTGAAAGCCGCCGGAGTCAGTGAGAATGGCGTGCGGCCAACTGATGAAGCGATGCAGGCCGCCCATGCGTCGAATGGGCTCGTGACCGGGGCGGAGATAGAGATGGTAGGTGTTCCCGAGGATGATTTCTGCGCCGAGAGACTCGAGCGTGTCCTGGGGAACGGCTTTAACGGTTCCCTGCGTGCCGACGGGCATAAAGACGGGGGACTCGACGGTTTGATGGGGTAGGAGGAGACGGCCGCGGCGGCCGCCGGACGCGGTTTCGGCGATGAGCTGGTAGAGCGGGGGCACCAAGCCATTCTATCGGGGATGAGAAGCTGGGACGGGGACAAGGGACTAAGGGACTGAGAGAGCAAGGGCCGAGGGAATCATCGGCCTGGTCAAAACGGGGTGGTCAGAATTGAACATCTTTGATGGCCGGGACTTTGTAGTGTGATCAAAGCACCAATTCCTGCAACGACTCTGCACGGCAGCAATTCAAGACAACCGCTTAAAACAATCTGCTTTAAAGTCCCTCCCCCGGGAATGCTGGTACGAGTCGGGAGAAATCCCGACTCGTGTCCGTATTGGCGGGCGCGCGAGCGCATGGGGAGCCTGGCAAGACGCTTTGGGGGCTTAGAGCTGGGCTGCGGCGAGCTATTCGCTTGTGCGGCCGAGGCGGATGAGGAATCCCGCGCGGGCGGTGCGGGGCTGGCCGAGCGTGGTCGTCGGAGTCTTGGAAACTTCGACGGCGCGGTTGAAGAGATTTTCGCCGGCAGCGAAGAGCTCGATTTGCGAGCCGAAAGTGCGCTCGGTGAATGTGTGCGAGGCGTAGGCGTCGAGACGGAAGTAGCCGTGCAGAAGATTGGCGTTGGCGTCGTCGTCAAACTGGCGGCCGCTGAGACGGCTTTGAAGGCTGATGGTACCGATTGACGGGCGGAATGCGCGCAGGTTGAGCGTGGCCAGATTGCGGGCGACTTCAGGAATCCAATTGCCGAGGTCCTGCGTGCCGCGAGAGACCACGGCGTGCGCATATTGGTAGCCGCCGTCAACGGCGAGCCAGGAGCGGGGACGAAGGTCGAAATCGAGAGAGACGCCTCGGCTCTCGATTTGGCCGAGATTCCGGCGCATCAGCAGGATGGGCGAGCAGGTGGCACAAGTGGTGATGGCGACGATGGGGCGATTGACCTGGGTGAGGAAATAGCTGGAACGGATGCTGCCCCATGAACGCTCGGCGGCAATGCCCGCTTCCCATCCGGTGGCGCGCTCGCTGAGGAGGCTGCCGTTGGGAAGTGTGAGCTGGCTGCCGACTTGCGTGGAGCGATAAAGCTCGCTGGGCGTTGGCGCCCGGAACGCGCGAAATCCCGAGGCCGTGAGCGCCCAGTGCTCGGACAACTTCCGCGAGACGCCGAGCCGTGGATCAAATATGCGCTCATCTCGCTGCGGCGGCTGAGCGGCGGTGGACAACCATGCTGATCCGTTCCATTGCGTTTCGTGGCCATCGTAGTTCTGGAACCAGTCCAGGCGGGCCGAGGCGACGATCGTCCACGCCTTGTGCTCCCACATGGCCTCAGCGTAGGCGGCCGAGTCGCGCTGATGGTCGGCGAGGTTGGTGAGCGCGGCGGCGCCGGTGTACGACTGCTCGCGATCCCAGACGCGAACGTCGTGGGCGTCGGCTCCGACGACGAGCAACAAACCCGCGCCGAAAGGTTGGCTCCAATGCGCAGCCGCGCCGAGCTCGTTGTCTGGAACATAGGAGAATTTGCTTGGCGTTTCCCCACAGCGATAGGTGCAGGATGCGTCGCCAAAGTTGGGAAGATTGGAAATGCTGGAAAAGGTTTGGCGATAGCGCTCGTCCGATCCGTAAAGACGCAGGGCGAGCGCGGTGCTGTGCGCATTTTGCCAATCTGCGCCCGTCGAGTAGCGGATGAGCCGCGTGGCGTTGCGCTGGTAGGGGGTTCCGTTGTGGCGGGATTCATCGAAACCCGTCCCGCGCACGAAGAGCTTGAGGTTGCCGAAGTCGCGGCCAGCAAAGACGAGTGCGTTCTGGCTGTGAACGTTGCTGGCAACGTCGACGGGCCCGCGCTGGGTTGGAGCTTCCTGAATGTAGCCATCAGTGCCGATGAGGCCGCCGGCTGCGAGAAAATTCCATGGCCCGTGATGAGCCGTCGCCATCAGGCTGTTGTCGTAGGTTCCTTCGCCGCCAAAGGTACTTCGTACCGTGATGCTTTTGGAGGAGGGGATCGCCGGGACTATGTTGATCACGCCGCCGATGGCGCTCGAACCGTAGAGGTCGCTCGCGCCCCCGCGGACAAGTTCGACGTCTTTGATGGAGAGCTCGGGCTGTTCCTGCCAGTGAATCCATCCGCCGAGCGGGTCATTCAGCGGAACATCGTCTTCAGTGACGAGTGTGCGGCTGGCCGAGGTGGAACCGAGGGCGCGAAGGCTGATTCCCTGCGAGGTGGGATTGGCCACGAGCGAGCTGGAGCGGCGAAAGAGCTCGACGCCGGGAAGCTGGCGCAACTGGTCATCGAAGGTGACGCCGGCGGTGGATCGCAACGCTTGCCGGGTGAGCAGGCGCGTGGTAACGGGGCTCTCCAACACGCCAAGAGGGGCGCGATAAGCGGTGACGGTGACCTGGTCGGTATTCGTGATCGGCGCAGGTTTGGCGACCGGCGCGGCGTTGGTTGACTGGGATGCGGGGGCAGGCGGCGGGGACTGCGCAGCGAGGCACAGCGAAAGAGACGCGGCGAAAAGCAGCGCACAAAACATCGCATTGAGTGAGTACGGCCGCATGAGTTGCACTCTTAAGGTTCGGGAAAAGGACTACTTAACCATTTTGACGCAGCCGAACGGGATTTCGCGGCACCGACTGTGAAGGCGAGCGGTGTTATATTCCGTTTCAGCCGAAAAATCAATGGGGTTCAGGACGTGAAGGATGCGCGGCGATCGAGGAGGGATGCGAAGTGAGTTCGCGAAAGTATCCCGCAAAGGGCGCGCAGGTAAAACGCAAGGAAGACGGCTTGGCTGGACAGGTGTATGTGAGTAGCCCCACGACCGACCTGGTGGCGGTGCGCTGGCAAAAAGAAGATGAGACTGGGACTCTGCTGTATGACATCGATCAATTTGTTGGCGAATGGGAGCCGGCGCGAAAGAGGAGCACGTGGTGGCAGGTGGCAGCGGCATCCATTGCGGTTGTTGCCGTGTGCGTGGTCGGACTCACCGTCGGCCTGAGAGCATGGGAAGCATGGCGCGCCGACGGAGTAGCGGCTGCGGACAGGCAACACGCGGGCGGCGACACAAGAACGCCGGACGACGGGGCGCAGGCGCAGCGGGCATGCTCGAGAGGCGCGGATGAGTATCTAAGTTCGGTTGCGGGCAACGGGTTCAGATGGGCGTACGGAGCCACACCGGATGAGCGGTTTAGCGATCAGGTCTCGGTTCACGTAGCGCCGGGAATTACGACGAGCGTATCGGACAAGCTGCTGCTGGAGGACTCGACCGGCGTGTTCAAGCGCGTTGAACTGGTTTGCAGCTACGACAGCGAGAACAATAAGGTTCTGCGCTATTGGATTGCGGAGAGCGAAGAGTAGCGCTCAGTGGGCGCGGCCGGTATCCGGACCATCAAGCGAGTGAAAAGTTCAAGGATCAGGGCTGGGGCAGTGCGGGGCGCACGCTCGGCGCCGCTTCGCCAGTGGAACCAGGCTGGGGCGCATCGCCGGCAAGCGCGGGATGAACTTGCTTGGGCGCGGATGCGACAGGCGGTGTTGATGCCTGCTGAGGAGCGGCCGGAGTCGCGCTCGAGCGGGCGGAGGGCGGCTGAACATTTGCCTGTGGCGCCATCACGACACGTTGCGCGGCCACTTCTGGCATGGGGAGGGTGGCGCTGCCCTGGAGCGATTTCTGATCTGAACCTGAGGGCGAGGATTGCATCGGATTGGGAGCCGCGGGTCTCGCCGCGATTGGCGAGGGCTTGGGAGCGGAGACGGCTTGTATTGGCCTGGGAGCAGCGGCAGGCGCGGAAACCGGGTTGCCGGATTCGGTTGGCGCAGTGGATTCGGTCGCGCCGGGATCATCAGAATCGGATTGCGGCGGAGCCGACATATCCGTGGTCTGGTCAGCGCCGGTTGTGTGAGACGGCGGGGACAAGACTTCAGTGATACGGACAATGCCAATGAAGCTGATCACGAGGATAAGCGCGGCCGCGGGAACCCAGATCATTGCGCTGCCTGCGGTTGCTGAAGCGAAGCTCACGAGCCGCAACCGCGTCCGCTCCCAGAATCTGGGCATCGCGGGCTCAGCCGCTGGCTTCTTTCGGTCTGCAGGAGCCGGATTGTCAGATTCTGGCGCCAAGCGAAGGCCGGAAAATTCCCTGCGCTTCCGAGGCTGCTCTTGAGCTTCACCGGCGGCGGCAGCGGCGGGAACATCGACAGTGGCCGCGGCACGCGCATTCGAATGCGGAACCAACTGGAGGGCGCTGATGACTTGGGCCACCATGGCAGCGTCAACCTGCCTGAACTTCAGCTTGGAGCACAGCGTGAGCGCGTTAAAGCAAAGGTTGTTGATCGTGCGTGGAGTTCCCTGGCTGCCCTCCGCGATCAACTTGATGGCGTCTTCAGCAAAGAGCGGGCGGCCAAGATAGCCCGCCATCTTGACCCGGTAATCGATATAACCGGCGATCTCCCCGGCCGAAAGCGGCTCAATGTGGCAGACCGTGGAGATGCGCTGGCGAAGCTGGATGAGAGAGGACTGGAGCAATTTGTCAGAGAGCTGCGGCTGGCCGGAGAGGACCACCTGAATGAGTTTGCCGCGCGAGTTTTCAAAGTTGGTGAGAAGGCGAACGCGCTCGAGCACAGCTTCAGAGAGATTCTGGGCCTCGTCAATGACGATGACGAATTTGCGGCCGGCCATGTTTTCTTTGATGAGAGCTTCGCTGAGCTGCTCGTGCATTTCAGCACTGCCCTGGGCGGGAGTGATGCCGAGATCGCGCAGGACGTAGGCGACAAACTCGCGCGGCTCGCAGGTGGCATCGAGGTCAAAGAGAAACACGACGCAGGCGGATTCGCGAACGCCTTCGAGGAAGCGGAACAGCAGCGTTGTCTTCCCCATTCCGGGGGGCGCGATCATGGTAGTGAAACCGCGGTTGCTTTGGAAGCCGTCTTCAAGCGCTTCAAGCGCCCGCTGATGGGTGCGGCTGAGAAACAAGCATCGGGGATCGGGGCTGAACCCGAACGGTTCTTCTTTGAATCCGAAATACGGCGACAGCATGATGCGAACCTCCAACCTACATCGGTGCAGCAGGCACCGGTCCACTGCGAGCTAAGAAGCTCGAGCGGCACCCGGAAGGATGGACTTATCTTAATTGGAATTGAGCCTCTACTTATGGGCTCAGAACCAACACGGTTAATGTCACTTAGGGGCCTCGACGCAGCTTGGGTTTGGAGGCGGAGTGAAGCTTTCAGCTCTCAACCGTCCGCTTTCAGCTCTCGTTTGAGGCGCTGCCCGATTCGATGGGCCAGTGGCGACTTTTGACGGGGACAGCTGCGCCTGCATCGGCGCGCGGATTGAGATCGGCGAGGAGCTGAGCGGCGGTCAGGCCGGAGGGAGGAACGCGGAGATCCGGAGCTATTTCGGCGAGAGGGACGAGGACGAAGGCACGCTCGGCAAGGCGGGGATGAGGGATTTCAAGGCTGGGCTCGGCGAGAGTGAGATCGCCGTAGAGGAGGATATCGAGGTCGAGGGTGCGAGGACCGTTGGGCGCGGAGCGAGAGCGATCGCGGCCGAAGCGGCGCTCAATGGAGAGGAGCGCGTCAAGGAGTGGGCGCGGCGCGAGATCGGTTTCAAGAGCGATGACGGCGTTGAGGAAGCGGGGCTGATCGGCGAGGCCGACCGGCTCGGTGGAATAGAGAGAGGAACGCGCGGCGACGCGACCGAGGGAGGCAATGTTCTCAAGTGCCGCGGCGAGCGTGGCATCGGGCGGACCAGCGGGACTGGGGAGGTTGGCGCCGAGGGCGATGGTTGCGAGGGGCATTGAGACAAGGGTAGCAAGTGAGCAGCTCTTCCGAGGTTGGCGGTCGATTAGTGTCGAGCGCGCGTTGCGCTGCGAACATCACGCTCGACCAAGACCATTGTGGCAATGGTGGCAGCGATGGTGATGAAGAAGAGCGCCCACTGAGGATGTGCTGGCCAGACAAATCTGCCCAATCCGAAGATCCAACCGCCTGTACCCACCGCGGTGCCGACGGCTGTTGCTACCCAGCTCGCTTTCGCACTCATGTTTCTTGGTCTCCGATGAGATTTACGCGGATTATAGCCCTTTCTGCGGCAGACAGAGATGAATTGTGGAGCGTCCAGGCTTGGAGGCAGGCGGAGGGAACTGGAATGAATGCGAGCGCTCGATCTGGTAGCATCGGTGTTCGGAGAAATGCTTATGGACACATTGAATGGCGCGGGACTTGGAGCCCGGCGTAATGAAGATATCGCGTTGGACCTGTTGAAGTTTGTGGCGGGAATAGCGGGAGTGGGAAAGCCGGCTGCGCCGTCGACGGGGTTTACCGGGGCGGGCGGGGCCAAGCCCGAAGAGCACGTGAACCAATTGCTGGCGCTCTACAGCCGGTGCCTGAAGGCCGTGGAAGGAAAAGGGCCAGAAAAAGAGGCCGCAAAATAGCAGGCGAACGACAGTTGCGCGTGGCGGTGGCCGGCGCTGGAGCGTTCGGGCGCAATCACCTGAGAGTGGTCCGCGAACTGGAGACGGCCGGCGAAGGCGTAGCCCTTGTGGCGGCGGTAGATCCCGATGCGGCACGAGCGGAAGAGACCGCGAAGCAGTACGGGATCAAGACGTTTGCGACCGTCGACGAGCTGCTGAAGGCGGACCTGAAGCTGGATGCGGCGATCGTGGCCGTGCCGACGGTGAAACATCACGAGGTGGCCGCCGCGTTGCTCGATGCTGGCCTGGATCTGCTGGTCGAGAAGCCGCTGGCGGCGAATCTGAGCGAAGCTGATGATCTCATCCAAAACCAAGAAAAAAATGGAAGGATTCTGCAGCCGGGGCATCTGGAACGGTTCAACCCGGCGGTGCTGGCGGTGGAACCGAATCTGAAGCGGCCCATGTTTTTTGAGGCGCATCGGCTGAGCGTGTTTACCCCGCGGGCGCTGGACGTGGATGTAGTGCTGGACCTGATGATCCACGACCTGGACATTGTGCTGACGTTCGCGAAGAGTGCTGTGCGCGAGGTGCGCGCGGTGGGGCTGCCGATTCTGTCTCCCAATGTGGACATTGCCAATGTGCGGGTGGAGTTCGAGTCGGGCTGCGTGGCGAACTTTACGGCGTCGCGCGTGTCGACGGAGCGGGTGAGGAAGCTAAGGTTCTTTGAGCCGCGGCAGTACGTGTCGATCGATTACGCAAGACGCGATGTTCTGGTCATTCAGATCGAAGACCGACCTGCGGTGGGGCGGACTTTGGGGCAGGATTCGTCGGATGTGACCGTAGCCGCTGCGGCGGGCGAATTCTTGTCGACGGGAAAACTGGATTCCGCCGTGATCCAGAAGCTGCTGGCCTCGGGAAAGATTCCTATAACGCTGGCGATGAAGATTACCGCCGCGAAGAACGATCCCGAAAAACTGAAGGAGATCGCGAAGGGACTGGCCGGCCCGCAGGCAATCGACGATGGGCCAGCGCCGGGCCCAGCGCCAGGTTTGACCTTCGTGAAGCCCGAGGTGAAGGAAGGCGAGCCGCTGAAGCTCGAGATTCTGTCGTTCCTTGAGGCGGTGCGGACCCGGCGCGAGCCGAAGGTGACGGCGCGCCAGGGACGCGCGGCGCTGGAACTGGCGCTGACGATTCAGTCGACAATGGCGGCCCATGCGGAGCGAGCGGGGCTGGGGGATTTCTTTAAGAGCTAGTTCACAGTTCATAGTTCGTAGCTCGCCGTTGCGTGAGCGGGATCACGGGGTACCGGCGAGCCGCCTCTTGAAGCGGCCGGGATCCTGGAGATACCCCAAATCCCCTTCAAATCCTGAAGACGCGGCAAAAGGCATCCGGAAAGTAACTTCATTCAACAAAGGTGGGAGTTACTGCGGGCGGAAGCGGTGCTAATCTCGCGTGCGAGGAGAATACCGTGTCCATTAGCGAGTTCATCAGCAAGCAGTTTATCCGCGTCATCCAGTGGAACGAGAGCGGGGATGGCGCGCTGTCCTACCGCTACCCCATGGCGGATATGGAGATCGAAAACGGCGGGCAATTGACGGTGCGCGAATCGCAACTGGCGCTGTTTGTGAACGAGGGCAGGATTGCCGATGTGTTCGGGCCGGGACTGCACACGCTGACGACGCAGAATATGCCGATCCTGACCGACCTCATGAACTGGTCGAAGGACTTTGAGTCGCCGTTCAAGTCGGATGTGTACTTCTTCTCGACGCGGCTGCAGATTAACCAGAAATGGGGAACGCCGACGCCGATCACGATCCGCGACAAGGAATATGGAGTGGTGAGGATTCGGGCATTCGGAAACTATTCGTACCGGATCGCGGACCCGAAGAAGTTTTTCACCGAAGTGACGGGCACGCGGGAAGAAGTTGTGGCCGACGACCTGGACGGCCAGCTCACCACGATGATTGTGGCGCGGATGACGGCGATCTTCGCGAATAGCGAAATTTCGTTTGTGGATATGGCGGCGAACCTGGGCGGGCTGACGGATAAGGTGACAGCGGATGTGTCGCCAAGCTTTGCGGCGCTCGGGCTGGAGCTGAACCGGTTCGTAGTGGAAAGCGTGTCGCTGCCCGACGACCTGCAAAAGGTGATGGATCAGCGGATCGGAGTGAACATGGCCGGCGACCTGGGACGTCTGACGCAGTTCGAGACAGCCGAGTCGCTGGAAGAGGCTGCGCAGAACGCGGGCGGCACGGCGGGCATGGGCGTGGGGCTGGGCGCGGGCGCGGCGATGGCTCAGGCGATGTATGGACGCACCGCGGCGGGAGCGGGGGTTATTGGTGGTGCGGCTGCTGCAACGCCGGCAGCGGGCGCTGCCGTTGCGGCACCCGAAGCGGAAACGAAGTTCTGCATCGATTGCGGCAGGGCGATGCCGGAGCGGGCGAAGTTCTGCCCTGGGTGTGGTGGAGAGCAATGAACTGTCCGTCGTGCGGCGCGCCATTGCGAATGGCGGATGACAATGGCAGCCTGCGTTGCGACTACTGCCATAGCGTGGTGATGGCGCAGGGCGACGAGACTGGAATGCAGTTCGTCGAAGAGGCAGCCGAGCTGACATGCCCCAATTGCTCCACGTCGCTGTGGAGTGTGATGTTGGTTGGCTTGCGGCTGCACGCATGCAAGCAGTGCCACGGCATGTTGGTGGACATGGGCGAGTTTGAGGCGCTGATTGATGCCATGCGCGTGAAGCACCCGGACACCATGATTCCGATGCAGGCGAATGCGTCCGATCTGAACCGGAAGGTGGCCTGCCCGAAGTGCCACAAGGGTATGGACACGCACTTCTATTTGGGCGGAGGCCATGCCGTGATGTCGAGCTGCGAGATGTGCGAGCTGCATTGGCTGGACGGCGGAATGCTGATGCAGATTGTGCGCGCACCGCATGAAGAAGAGACGGCGTCTAGCTTCTAGCTTTCAACTCTCAGCGATCTGCCATAGAAACTTCCTGCGACGACGGATGTTTCCTCGATCTCTGTGCGTGCGCGTTCCAGTGTCAGCGATGAGCCTGCATGGATGGAAGCCATCGGTGAACCCGCTGGCAGTACGACGCATATTCCGGGCCGAATAGTCGACGAAGGGTTGGCTCCTCATAGAGGAGGACGAAGAGATGCGTGACCAGGAGGAAGCCGGCGACGAAGGCGGCGAGCGCGACAGATCTGTAGAAGATCGCGGCGCCGGCGACGGCGAGGGCTGCACCGAGATACATGGGGTTGCGCAGGAAGCGGTAGGGTCCGCGGACGACAAGGCGGCGGGGCGGATCGAAGGGCGCGGGAGTACCTTTGCCGATGAAGGCGAAGGCGCAGACGCAGGAGAGAGCGACAACAGCGCCCACGGTGCCGATGACGAGGCCTGCGATCTGCGGCCATGCGAAAGCAACGGGCCGGACGAAGCCGCTCCACGCGAGGAGACGTGCGGGAAGATAGACCAGCACAAAACCGATAAAGAGACTGGCATAAGTGATGGTGCGGACGAGAACAAACATGGCGGCCCTCCTTTGATGACGCGATTGATCAGGCGATGCCGAGTGTCCGGTTGATGAAGCCAACGATGTACTTCCAGACCAAGTAATAGACAGCGACGCCACAGCAAAAGCCAGCAGCGATGAGGGCGTAGGGGATTGAGCACGCGTTGAACCAGGTGACGCCCGTAGCTCCCAACGCGAGAATGCCGTAGCTGTGAGCGAAGGTGGCTCCGACAGGCAGCAGGAGAAGGGGCAGCACCGCACCATGGACGCCGACGGCAAGATGCGTGCGCTCGTGCGATGCGAGCCACAGCATGTTCCACAGGCCCCAGACCGCGGGGACGAGAGCCATGGGAAAGATGAGTCCGCGCTCGATAGGGACTGGAAGTTGCAGCACAAGGCGAATGACAATAAACGCCGTGAGCATGACGGGCAGGATGAGCGTGGTGACAAAAATACCGGCGAGGTAAGCGCGAAGGTAAGGATGCGGGTTCATAGATCGTTTCCTTTCAGTCAACCAGTTCTCAGTTCGTAGTTCTTGGTTCGTAGTTCGTAGTTCGTAGTTCTCAGTTTTCGGTGGCCGGAGAACAGTTGCCTGGTTTTTGTTTGGCGTTCACACGGCGTGGCCGACTGCGAACTGTGAACTTCGAACTGTGAACTGCGTTCATAAGTAGTAGAGAAAGACCGGGATCGTGGCCGGGAACGAAACGGCGAAGACGATGAGACCCGCGAGAAGCGCCCAGTCAAACCAGTTCTGGCGAGCGGGGCCGGGATTCGCGACGGGCTCGGCGTCGATACGGCGGAGGACTGCGGGCCACAGATCGCGCGCCGGCTCGGCCACGGGATCAACCGGTGGCAGTGACTCACGGAGAATTTGCTTGATGCGATCCTCTTCTGGTTTTGTCATGGCGTGATTCCCTGCTGAAGCAGATCCTTTCTCAACAATCGAATGGCGCGAAAGACGCGCAGTTTGACGGCGCCGACGGAGATGCCAAGGGCGGCGGCGACGTCTTTGTGCGGCTGCTCTTCAATGACGGAAAGAACAGCAGCAACGCGCAGGCCCGGCGGTAAACGAGCAAAGGCCTGCGAAGTTTTCATGCGAATCTCAGCGGCGATGCCGGGATCGGGCGCTGACTTCGAGGGCAGATCGGCAACGTCCAGATCGGTTTGGCCGGATTCGGAGCGGCGCGCGCGGAGCCAATCGAGAGCTGCGCGAGTGGCAATGCGCCGCGCCCAGGGCTCGAAGGCACGCGCGGGCTCGAAGCGTGCATGAGCCCGATGGATGCGCCAGAAGGTCTCGACGGTGAGGTCCTCGGCGGCGGTGAGATCGCGGACGATGCGCAGGATCCAACCGTAGACGGAACGCTGATGCTCGCGAAAGAGAGCTTCGAATGCATCGAGATCGCCTTGTCGGAACGCGTCTAATACGTTTTCCGATCGCTCCGGCATCTGACATCCCTTTCTGAACAGGTTTACGCGGGTGTCGGCAGAAAGGTTACAACAGCAGGCGTCAAGGTGCAGGTGTCAGGGGTCAGGGATCAGCTTCTAGCCTCTAGCCTTTAGCTCCTGACTTTCAGCTATCAGCTGTCAGCTGACTCCGTGAAGAGGGCAATTCGTCGCGTTGGCGGCGCGTGGCGCGCGAACCGACTAGGAAGCTTTGTCGGTCGCACTCTTCCAAAAGCAGTGCTGGATTGACTCGCCGGAGGCCGCGCAAACAGCAAGGGCTGAGTGAGACAATTCCTTTGTAAAACGTTTTTCCTGCGGCAGTTTGTTGACAGCGAAGTTTGGCGGGAATTAGAGTGAGCCGCTGAGGGCGAGCATCTTCGCGCCTCCAATGAATGCCGCTGGCCTGAATGGAAAGGTTTACCAAGGAGACGATTTCGATGCGTGGAATGAGGATGATAGCGGGAGCGTTGCTGGTGGTTGGCGCGGTGGGCCTGGCGTGCGCGCAAGACGCGGAAAAGCCGGCGTATCAGAATCCAAATTTGCCCGCCGGACAGCGCGCTGCCGACCTGGTGCATCGGATGACGCTCGAAGAGAAGGCGAGCCAACTCGTAAACCAGGCGCGCGCTATTCCGCGGCTGGGTGTGCCCGCATATGACTGGTGGAGCGAGGCGCTGCACGGCGTGGCTAATACCACCGGCGTAACGTCGTTTCCCGAGCCGATGGGCCTCGCGGCGACCTTCGACGCGCCTGGGATTCACGAGATGGCAGTGGCCACGGGAACGGAAGCGCGGGTGGTTCATGACAAGGCCGTGGAAGCGAACGGTGATACGCCCATCTTCAGGGGGCTGGATTTTTGGGCGCCGAACCTGAACATCTTTCGCGATCCGCGGTGGGGTCGTGGGCAGGAGACGTACGGCGAGGATCCGTTTTTGACGGCGCGGATGGGCGTGGCCTTTGTGACCGGGATGCAGGGGAACGATCCGCACTATTATCGCGTGATTTCAACGCCGAAGCATTTCGTCGTGCACTCGGGACCGGAGCCGACGCGGCACTTTGCCGACGTGGATGTGAGCAGGCACGATGAGCTGGACACGTATCTGCCGGCATTTCGCGCGGCGGTGACGGAAGGCAAGGCGGGCAGCGTGATGTGCGCGTACAACGGCATTAATGGGCAGCCGGCGTGCGCGAACGAGTTTACCCTGCAAGATCGACTGCGCGGCAAGTGGGGATTCCAGGGGTACGTGGTGTCAGACTGCGGGGCGGTACGCGACATTTTTGAAGGCCACCACTTTGAGCCAACGCAGGCGCAGGCTTCGGCGATCAGCCTGGAGCGCGGCATGGACAATGAGTGCGTCGACTTCAGGGCCAAGGTGAGGGACGACTACGATTACAAGCCCTACGTGGACGCGGTGAAGGAAGGCTACTTGAAGGAGAGCGAGATTGACACGGCGGTCATCCGGTTGTTCACCGCGCGGATGAAGCTGGGCATGTTCGATCCGCCGAATATGGTGCCGTATGCAAAGACCGACCCCAGCGAACTGGATAGCGCGGCCCACCGCGCGCTGGCGCTGAAGCTGGCGAACGAAGCGATGGTGCTCTTGAAGAACGACGGCGCGCTTCCGTTGAAGACGACGGGGCAGAAGATTCTGGTGGTGGGGCCGCTGGCCGGGCAAACGCAGGTGCTGCTGGGGAACTACAACGGAATTCCATCGCACACGGTGTCGATTCTGGAGGGACTGAAGAAGGAGTTCGCCGGCGACAAGATCACCTTTATGGCGGGGACGGGATTCCTGAGCAGAGAGGCCGCACCGGTGCCGGACAGTTTCCTGACAATAGATGGAAACCCGGGAGTGAAGGCGACGTATCTGAACGAGAACATTGTGAGCTTTGCGAGTGCGCAGACGTATTTGACGCAGCCGCTGACGACACGCGTTGAGCCGGGCATCGACATCGCGGCGCAACCGATACCGGACGAGGCCGAACATGCCGATCCGCTGACGGTGAAGTGGGAGACGACGCTTACCGCGAAGGAGACGGGTGACTACAACCTGGGTGTCGAGACGGACGGATTCTTCCGTGTGTTTCTGGACAACAGGCCGGTGGTGATGGCGAACTATCCCCACGGCGTGGAAACGATCACGGGTAAAGTTCACCTGGAAGCGGGTAAAGGATATCCGCTGCGGGTGGAGTTTCAGCGAACAGGCAAAACGCCGCTGCACCTGAAGCTGATGTGGGGAAAGATCGACGAAAGCGTTGATCCGGCGGTCACGGCGGCGGCTAAGGACGCGGATGTCGTGGTGGCCGTGGTGGGCATTACCAGCCAACTCGAAGGTGAAGAGATGAATGTGAGCGAGCCGGGCTTTCAGGGAGGCGACCGGACGAGCCTGGATTTGCCGCAGCCGGAAGAAGATCTGCTGAAAGAGGCGGAGTCGGCGGGCAAGCCGCTGGTGGTGGTCCTGACCAACGGAAGCGCGCTGGCGGTGAACTGGGCCAACGAAAATGCGAATGCGATTTTGGACGCTTGGTACCCAGGCGAAGAGGGCGGAGACGCGGTGGCTCAAACTCTTTCGGGCGCGAACAATCCGGCAGGGCGACTGCCGGTGACGTTCTACAAAAGCATCGATCAACTGCCGAACTTCGAGGACTACTCAATGAACAAGCGGACCTACCGGTACTTCGCGGGGACGCCGCTGTATCCGTTCGGGTACGGATTGAGCTACACGAAGTTCACGTACAGCGCGCTGACGGTTCCGTCGGGGACACTGAACGCCGGCGATCCCGCAGCGGTGGAAGCGACGGTGACGAACACGGGTTCGCTAGCAGGGGATGAAGTGGCGGAGCTGTATCTGAAGTTTCCGGATGTGGCGGGCGCGCCGAGGATTGCGCTGCGAGGATTTACGCGCGTGCACCTCGAGCCGGGCGCGTCGACCAAGGTGCACTTCGAGTTGACGCCGCGCGACCTGAGCATGGTGACGGACCTTGGCCAACTGATTGAGGCGGAAGGCGCATACACGGTCAGCGTGGGCGGCGGCCAGCCAGATACCGGAGCGCCAGCGGCGACGGGAATGTTCAATGTGAAGGGAACGGTGGCGATACCGGAGTAGGTGATGTGGCGCACGCATCGGGCGCAAGCGGAACTAGCGCAATGCACAACGCGTATGCTTTAGGAAATGCCCACCCAAAATGAGTTGCCCGTTCGGCGCGGCGACTTCTTGCCGAACCGGCTGTTCGATCTCACTCGCCGGATCAAGGGGATTGACCCGCAGCTCACGCGCGTCCTTGTTCCCTGGGTGTTGCAGCATCGGCGCTATCTGCCAGGATTCCTGCGCCTTGCTCGGACGGTCTCGCAATCAAGTAGGGTAAGAGCGCGTTGGCAGGCACGCGGCGTGCGCGTTCCGCCATTTCTGGTTCTCAGCGTCACTTCCAAGTGCAATCTGCGCTGCGCTGGCTGCTATGCGGGAGCCGTGGGAACGGTGACGAACGCGCCCCTCAAACCGGGACTGTCCTCAAGCGAATGGCGCGGAGTGGTGGATGAAGCGGTTCGGCTCGGCGTAATGGCGTTCATGATCGCCGGGGGCGAGCCGTTCCTTTTGCCGGGCATAGCCAAACTTTTCCGCGACTACCCCGACCGGCTGTTTCTGGTGTTCACGAATGGAACGGCTTTGCGACCCAGCGATTACGAAATCCTGAGCCGATCGACGAATACGGTGGTCGTGGTGAGCCTGGAGGGCGATCGCAATCTGACGGATCTGCGGCGAGGCAGAGGAGTTTTCGAAAAGGCCATGGGCTCGCTCGACCGGCTGCGCGAGGCGGGGATTTTGACTGGCATCGCCGTGACGATCGGTTCGGCAAACGTCGAATACTGGTCGCAACCGGAGAATATCGACGCGCTGATCGCACATAGCGGCCCGCTGGCGATGTTCATCGAACAGATTCCGACCAGCGGTTGCGAAAACGGAGCGGCGCTCACGGATGAGCAGCGAGTGCGTTTCCGGCAGGTCGTCGTCGAGTACCGGGACCGGCAGACGGGAGGCGCGTACATCATCCATTCGCCGGGCGACGAAGAGACGCTGGGCGGCTGCGTTTCCGCTGGGCGCGGGTTCGTGCATGTAAATCCGAGCGGCGACGTGACGGCATGCCCGGTTTCCGCGCTGGCAACGCACAACCTCAGAAAGTCGAATCTCGAAGAGGCGCTGGCAAGCCCGCTGTTCGCGATGATTCGGGAGAACGGCCATCTGCTTGAGACGGAAGGCCATCCGTGCGGGCTGTCTGCTCACGCTGAAGAGTTGGAGGAGATGGCAAAGGGGCTGGGCGCGTACCGCACCGGCGCGCATGAACCCGCGCCGAAGCAAGGTGAAAGCGGCTTGACGGTTTTGTGATTCAGGCGAGAGACTGCGACGGGTCGCTGGTGAGAAGAGCGTGACAGAACCTCAAAACCCTTGAAAACAAGCAGATAGGGCGTTTTGCCAGGTGAGACCGGCCAGAATCGGGCGGAAAGCTGTCAAGGGCCGCCTCACGAATCCGTCCCTCAAACGAGGGAGCGCAAGCGGGCATCAATGTAAATGATTGACACAACTAGAGATAAATTCTTGGCTTGGAATCACAACCGCGACGTGGAACCGTGAAAAGGACCGGAGTCTTGCACACCTTTCCTTGACCGAGGTGTAGACTTTTGTGTCGCCCGGGTAAGACTCCCTCACCGACGGGTAAGCAACCGTAAACCACCACGGTTGTTGAGGTTTTATGCAAGCCATCCTCTCCGGATCGTTTCATTTCTGCCGTAAAACATCTCCATTTCAATTCAAAGACAGCACCTTCGTTGAGCTTGCCAACAGGAGGCCCAGGCTGGCCCGGAATTTCTCCGGCCGCCGTGGTGATTTCTGATGGCCGATCTCGCGACGGCAGTCCATGTACTTCCTGCGCCTCCCAAACGCGTCGAACGCGGGCCGAGGGGCGCTCAAAGCCGTGCGGGCGCGTGGTTGTTCGCGCTGGCGCTGTTGACCGGCCTGGGATATATCGGCGTGCATCTTGCACGGGATCTGGATCACGCGACGGTCACCGGCATTTGGCCCTACATGCTGCTGGGGCTGGCACTGACAATCGCGTTGGGATTTGAATTTGTGAACGGATTCCACGACACGGCGAACGCGGTGGCGACGGTGATCTACACCAACTCGCTTTCGCCGAATATCGCAGTGGTCTGGTCGGGACTGTGCAATTTGGCTGGCGTGTTGCTTTCGTCGGGAACGGTGGCTTTCGCCATCATCACACTGCTGCCTGTCGAGCTGATTCTGAAGGTGAGTTCAGGCGCCGGGTTCTCGATGATCTTTGCGTTGCTGATCGCAGCGATCCTGTGGAATCTCGGGACGTGGTGGTTGGGATTGCCTGCATCGAGCACGCACACGATGGTGGGTTCAATTGTCGGAGTGGGGGTCGCCAACCAATTGATGAATCCGCATTCCGGCGCATCGAGCCTGGATTGGGAGCAGCTGATCAAAGTTGTGAAGGCGCTGCTGATCTCGCCGCTGCTGGGGTTCACGCTGGCCGCGCTTCTGATCCTGGTATCGAAGCGGCTGATTAAATTTGACTCTCTTTATGAAGCACCCAAGAACAACCAGCCGCCGCCGTGGCCGATTCGGAGTTTACTGCTCCTGACGTGTTCGGGGGTGAGTTTCTCGCACGGATCGAATGACGGACAAAAGGGCATGGGGCTGATCATGCTGATCCTGATTGGGACGGTACCGACGGCCTACGCGCTGAACCACGCCGTGAGCCCTGCGGAGGCGCAGAGTTTTATTGCGGCGTCTGAGCAGGCGGGACAGAGTCTTGAAAGACATGTGAGCGCGGGGACTATGCCCGATCCCGACGCGCGCGCGGAGGTGACCAAATACATCCAGGCCAAGGAATTGCAGCCGGACACCGTATTGGCAATAAGCCAGCTGGTGAATGAGCTGAACCGGGAAGTGGCGGCATACAAGACGTTCCAAGCAGTTCCGGCGCGCGACCAGGCGAATGTTCGCAACGATATGTATCTGACGGCCACGGCGCTCAAGCAGATGGAAAAAACGCACAATCCGGCATTCACAAGCGCGGAAAGCGCGGCACTGAAGAACTTGGAGAGCAAGCTGGACAAGAGCATCAAGTACATTCCCGACTGGGTGAAGGTGGCTGTAGCACTGGCGTTGGGTCTGGGGACGATGGTGGGCTGGAAGCGGATCGTGATTACGGTGGGCGAGCGGATCGGCAAGCAGCACCTGAGCTATGCACAGGGCGCAAGCGCGGAACTGGTGGCCATGGGGACGATTTTCGCGGCGAACTTATGGGGACTGCCGGTGTCAACGACGCACATCCTGAGCTCGGGAGTGGCGGGGACGATGGCGGCCAACGGGAGCGGTTTGCATTGGTCCACGGTGCGCAACATCGCCGCGGGATGGGTGTTCACGCTCCCGGTCGCGGCGCTGCTTTCGGGCGCGCTCTATTTCCTTTTCCACATGTTCTTCTGAAAAACAGAGATTGATCGCGAAGGGACTTCCGGCGCGGCTGCGGACGCCTTTTTGTTGCCTGCCGCCGACGGTGGCCGCCGAGTTCGTGCGCAAATCTTCAACTGACCTTCACATGGCGTTCACAGAAGCCCGATATCCCTGAGAGGTTCGGAGTTTCCCACTCCCACCAGCTCCGACGGCACAACAAATCTCAATCAGGAGTTCGACAATGGCCGATCTGGCTACGACTGTGGATAGCCCACATGCAGGCGGGTCTCTTCTAGACAAAAAGATGAAGAAAAGTTCCGCCTGGGTGAGCGGCGCGGTAGTTACGATCGCGCTGCTGGGTGGGTTGGGTTACATCGGCTTCCATATCCAGCAGGACCTGAGCAACGTGACGATCGCCAGTGCCTGGCCTTTCGTGCTGCTTGGCGTGGCGCTGCTGATCGCGCTGGGATTCGAGTTCGTGAACGGATTCCACGACACGGCGAACGCTGTGGCGACGGTGATCTACACGCACTCGCTGGATCCGAACATTGCGGTGGTGTGGTCTGGGCTGTGCAACCTGGCCGGCGTGCTGGTTTCAAGCGGCGCTGTGGCCTTCAGCGTGATTACGCTGCTGCCGGTGGAACTGATTCTGCAGGTGAGCTACGGCGCGGGATTCGCGATGGTGTTCGCGCTGCTGATTGCGGCCATCATCTGGAACTTGAGCACGTGGTGGTTCGGGCTGCCGGCGTCTAGCTCGCACACGATGGTGGGCTCGATTATCGGCGTGGGCGTGGCGAACCAGTTGATGAACGTGCACTCCGGGACTTCGGGCGTGGACTGGGGACAGGCCGGCAAGGTCTTCGAGGTACTGCTCATCTCGCCCATCGTCGGATTCGTGTGCGCCGGCGCACTGCTGCTGCTGTCGAAGCTATTCATCCTCACCCAATGGGCCAAGCATTTCGCGGTCCTCTTCAATGCCAACCACAAAAAGCCTCTCTGGATGATTCCCACTATTGCGATCGCAGGAATCCCTGGGGCCTACATCTTCTTGTGGATCGCTCCGATGGTTTTCGGGACCTTCGGCTCTCCGGGGATGGCCGTATGGCAGCCGATCAAATACTTCACGTCCTGGAATCCGCCGTCGGGTCTGATCGCCACAATGATCCTGGTGGGCATCGCCGGCTGGTACCTGGTGGCCGTGTTCGCCCGAATCGTAATCGACAATGCCGATGTGCTGTTTACATCGCCCAAGGGGACGACTCCTCCACCGTGGCCGATCCGCGCGCTGCTGATTTTCACCTGCTCAGGCGTGAGCTTTGCGCACGGATCCAATGACGGCCAGAAGGGCATGGGACTGATCATGCTGATCCTGATTGGCACGGTGCCGACAGCGTATGCGCTGAACCACGCGGTGACCGCGAAGGACGTTCAGGCGTTTGTTGCGTCATCGCAAGCAGCCGACGTTGTGATCAACAAGCATGCGGATCAGAGTGCCGTGATGGGCGCCGACGCAAGAGCTACAGTGACCCAGTACATCGCCAGCAAGCAGATGCAACCAGACACGATGCTCGCGCTGCGGGAGTTGGTGAACGATTTGAGCAACGAAGTTTCGCTCTACAAGGAGTACAAGTCGGTTCCGGCAAGCCAGCAAACGAACGTGCGCAACGATATGTACGTGGCGAGCGAGGCGATCCGGCTGATGCTGAAGAGCGGAAATCCAGGCTTCACCGCGGATGAAAAAACAGCGCTTACGAAGTACGAGGCCCAGGTGAACAAGGCGACGAAGTTCATTCCCGGATGGGTGAAGGTGGCCGCGGCGCTGGCGCTGTGTCTCGGAACCATGGTGGGCTGGAAGCGCATCGTGGTGACAGTCGGCGAGAAGATCGGCAAGGAGCACCTGACCTACGCACAGGGCGCCTGCGCGGAGCTGGTGGCAATGGGAACCATCATGGCCGCGGACAACTTCGGGCTGCCGGTTTCGACGACGCACGTGCTGAACTCGGGCGTGGCGGGAACGATGGCGGCCAACAAGAGCGGCCTGCAGTTCTCGACCATCCGTAACATCGCGGCGGCGTGGGTGTTTACGCTGCCGGTGGCGGCGCTGCTTTCAGGATCGCTGTTCTGGCTGTTCCGACAGATGGCGCACTAGTTCGGAGGTTGCAATGATGGGAGGCGTCCGGCGGGGCCGGGCGCCTTTTTGTGTGTGCGAAAGGGGTCGTGGCGCTGAACAGGCAAAAGAAGAGCCGCATCCGGTACCATACAGAATGGTGCGTTGAGAGGAATGAGCCTGAAAGCCAAGCTGGAAGCAGTGATTTATGCCGCCGAGGAGCCGGTAACTCTGGCGCAAATGGCCGGATTGTTTGCCGATGAGGCGCTGGAATGGAAGGCGGAACAAGAAGCCGCGGCTCGAGCGCAAGCTGCGCAGGTTACGGCGGAGACCGCGGGTTTACCGCAGTTGAATGAGGCGTTCCCGTATCTGGAGCTGGAGCCGGTTGCGGAGGGTCAAGCAGCGACTGCGGAGACACGTGCGGAACCAACGGCGGAAGCAGCGCCCGAAAGCGGTGTTGGGGTCGAGCCGGCGGCGACTGAGAGCGGTGAAGCGGTCGAGGCGGGTGCCAGCGATGATGCTGCGGTCGAAGCGGAGGCCAGGCGCGCGGCAAAGTTGCGCGAGCGCGAGGTGCGCGGAGCCATCAAGCAGGTTTTGGACGAGTTGATTGCGGAGTATTCGGGCGACGAACGCGGGATTGAGATTCGCGAGATTGCGGGCGGCTATCGGATGGCGACCAAGCCGCAGTGCCACGATGCAGTGCGGCTGTTTGTGAAGAGTTTGAAGCCGCCGCTGAAGCTGTCGTTGCCGGCGCTCGAGACCCTCGCGGTGATTGCGTACAAGCAGCCGGTGACCGCGCCGGAGGTGAACGAGATTCGAGGCGTGGATTCTTCGGGAGTATTTGGGTCGTTGCTGGCGCGGAAGCTGATCGTGACGGCGGGACGCAAGCCGGTTGTGGGACGGCCGATTCTCTATAAGACGACGCGGGAGTTTCTGCTGCGCTTTGGGCTGAAGGATGTGACGGAGCTGCCATCAATGGAGGAGTTCGAAAAGATGGCGGCGAGCGAGTTCGAAGAAGAAACGCAGGCTGGCGTAGATGAGCCGGCCGCAGAAACAGAAGCGGAGTTCGACGCGGATATGAGCGCGGAAGCTGAAGAGGCCGCGAGCGAGGCGCCGGCGGACGCGAAGGAAAACATCCCAGAAGCCGCTCAAGAATAAGAAGAAACAGCGGGCGGTAACGAGTAAGAAGAAACCGAGGCAGTTCCCCATGAAAAAAGAGTTGAAATCGAAGGCGAAATCGCCGGCGGCGAAGCGCGCCCCAAAAACCGCATCGAAAAACACGTTGGTGAGCACGAAAGCGGCGGTCAAGAGCAGAGCAGAAAGCGTGAGCAAGGGCGCGAAGGCGAAAGGCACGAAGGTTCAGAAGGCGAAAGATGCGGCGGCGATTCGAATCGGCGAGCCGGTGCTCGATCCGATTGGGGATGTGATCAGCGGAGAGGCGCGAACCTACCTTGGTGATGTTGAGTCGCAGGGCCGTGTGGAGATGGAAGCTTACCGCGAGGACACGGAGACGGCGGCGGCAGATGGAACACTTGAAGACGGACCCGGGATGGCGGCGGCGAGCGGGGCTGACACGGCTGCCGGTGCTGACGAAGAAGAGGGCGAAGCAGTCGCGAAAGAACGGCCACCGGCAAAGCTCGAGCGGCTGCAGAAGATTCTGTCGCGGGCGGGGATTGCGAGCAGGCGGCATGCAGAGGAGATGATTGTTGCCGGCCGCGTGATGGTGAACGGGCAGGTGGTGACGCAACTGGGAAGCAAGGCCGATGCGGGACGCGACCACATCCGCGTGGACGGAAAGCTGCTGCAGGGCGCCGAGCGGCATCGATACTTTGTTCTGAACAAGCCGAAGGGCTACGTGACAACCGTCAGCGATCCCGAGAAGCGGCCGACGGTGATGGAGTTCTTCGCGAAGACAAACGAACGGCTGTATCCGGTCGGGCGGCTTGACTACCTGAGCGAAGGCCTGCTGCTGATGACTAACGACGGCGAGTTGGCGAACTTGCTGACGAAGGCCAAATCGGGCGTGGAGAAGGTTTACCTGGTGAAAGTGGCCGGACAGCCGACCGAAGAGGAACTGGAGCGGCTGCGCGGCGGCGTGGCGATTGAGCGCGGCGAGGCGGGATCGGAACGAGTGCGGACGTCCCCGGCGCGGATTCGACAAGTAAGAGTCGGCGACAATCCGTGGTACGAGGTGGTGCTGACCGAGGGACGGAATCGCGAGCTGCGGAAGATGTTCGCGGCCATTGGACACTTTGCGGAGAAGATTCGGCGCGTGGGATACGGACCATTAGTGCTCGACGTAGAACCGGGAAAGCTGCGCGAGCTGACGGCGGACGAAGTGAAAGCGCTGCGACTGACCGCCGAAGGAAAGATCAAGCCACGCCGCTTGAGAGTGGACATTTCGCTGCCGAAGGAAGCAGGAAGGGCTGCGGGGAAACGCGGCGAGCGGCCGTGGCGCGATAAGCCCGCAGGAAAGCGATTCGATGGCCCGCGAGGGAAAGCACCGGATCGTGGCGGAAAGCCGTTCGGCCAACGCGAAGAGCGGGGACCGAGGGCGGAGTGGAAGCCGCGCGAGCGTACGTTTGGCGGCGGGAGCGCGGCTGGCGCGGAGCGGAGCGGGGAGCGGCCGAGATTCGACAAGCGGGCGAGCGGGCCGCCCAGAGCCGGTTCGGGCTTTGGAGCGCGACCGAACAGACCGTTTGCAGCGAAGCCGGGATTTGGCGGCGGACGCGAAGGCCGTGCGGGACGAAGCGGAGAGCGGGGCGGTGAACGGCCTCGGTTCGACAAGCGCGCCGGTGGACCGCCGAGAGCCGGTTCGGGTTTTGGAGCGTACAGACCGTTTGCAGCGAAGCCGGGATTTGGCGGCGGACGCGAAGGCGGCGCTGGGCGAAGCGGGGAGCGGAGCGGAGAGCGGAAGGAATGGAAGCCGCGCGGACAAGATTTTGGCGGCAAGCCAAGCGAGCAACCGGCAGGCCGATTTGAGAATGCGCCGCGAAAACCCTTCCGTGCTCAAGGTGCCTTCGTGCGGCCTGAGGGTTCGTTCAAGCGGAGCGATGGCCCGAAAAAACGATTTGAGGGCGGGCGAGGTGCGGGGCCCGGCGCGGGCAAGAGCTTTGGCAGGCGCACAGGAAGCAAGGAGCGTTGGGTTCCGAGGCCGAGCCGCGCCGGGAATGAAGAAGGACGCGCGCAGACGGGCAGTGGAGAACGTCCCGCGCCTGCATTCGGAGGCGAGCGCAGCAAGGGATTTGGCGGCGGCGAAGGAGCGGGGCGGCCTAAGCCTGCATTCGGCGCGCGGCCGGGTGGTTTCACGCGGCCGGGAAAACCGGGCGGGTTCGCTAGGCCGGGTGGATTTTCGAAAACGGGCAGGCCTGGCGGCGGGGCGAACCGAGGCGGTCCGCGGTTTAGCGGAAAGCGCCCCGGCGGGCGGTAGGTTTCGAAGAGGAGGGATCGCGAATGGCGAACAAATTTGGCACGGACATTCTGATCCAAGCGCCGGACCCGAAGGCTGCGGCGGCGTTTTATGTGACGCACCTGGGATTCAAAATTAGCGGTGAAGACCACAACATGGTCAGTCTGCACGGAAAGCGCATCAACCTCTTTATCGAAGAGGGACCGCCGCTCGGTCCGATTCTTGAAGTGACGGTCGAGAACGTTGAAGAAGCGAAGAAGCGGCTGGTAGCCAGCGGTTGCGAGATTGTGAAGGATGAGCCCGAGTTTCCGCGCTGCTACGTGAAAGATCCGTACGGGCTGATTTACAACCTGAAGATGTAGCCCTTCGCGGAGACAGGCCGATTAGCCGTCGCGCGCGCGAAAGCGGCGCATGCGGCCGACCAGCGATGCGGGGCCGCTGACACTGAGCCGGACGAGATTGCCTTCGTAATCGCGCGAGTGAACGATCATGCCGGCCTCAATGGCGGCGAGTGCAGCGCCTTCGTGCTGCGGAATGCGCAGTTCGGCTTCGACGATGGGGTCGGAGTGGAGCGCGTCGTCGATAGCGGCGAGCAAAGCCGGGATGCCTTCGCCGGTAAGCGCGGAGACCGGCACTCCCGCGCCGCCGGCACCGGCGCCGTGGGCGCTTTTATCCTTTGGACCGAAATTCGCGCGAGAGAGCAGCGCCGCACGCTCATCCTCGGGCAACAAATCAATTTTGTTAAGGACTTCAATGCGGGGCTTGGAGAGCGAATCAAGCTCGCCGAGAACTTTCTCCACCTGCGCCTTTTGCTCTTCGCCATAGGTGGAGGAAGCGTCGCGGATGTGCAGAAGCACCTCGGCCTGCGCAACTTCTTCGAGCGTCGCGCGAAAGCTGGTGACGAGCGTGTGGGGCAGATTGCGGATGAAGCCGACCGTGTCGGACAGCAAAACCCGGCGGCGGCTGGGCAGCTCAATGGCCCGCAATTTCGGATCGAGGGTGGCAAACATGCGCGCCGATGAAAGCACCTGCGCGCCGGTGATCGAGTTGAACAGCGTGCTTTTGCCCGCGTTGGTGTAGCCGACGAGAGCGACGGTGGGGACAGGGACGGCCTCGCGACGCTGGCGCTGCTGGCGGCGCACGCCGCGTACGGAGTCGAGATCGCGCTTGAGCTGATCGATGCGGCGCTGAATGCTTCGGCGATCGGTTTCGAGTTTGGTTTCGCCGGGCCCGCGAGTCCCGATGCCGCCTCCGAGTTGTGACATGGCCTTGCCGCGGCCGGTGAGGCGAGGCAGCATGTATTCAAGCTGAGCAAGCTCGACCTGGAGCTGGCCCTCGCGCGTTCGGGCGTGACGGGCAAAGATGTCGAGGATCAACTGCGTGCGATCGAGGACGCGGCAGGGGAGAGCGGCTTCAAGGTTGCGCAGTTGCGTGGGCGAAAGGTCGCGATCGAAGACAACAAGATCGGCGTTGGTGGAAGCAGCGACGGCGGCGATCTCTTCGACTTTTCCGGAGCCGATGAGAGTGGCGGGATCGAGGCGAGGGCGGCGCTGCAGAAGCTCGGCAGCCACCTGGCCGCCGGCGCTTACCAGCAGCTCGCGAAACTCGGCGAGAGACTCTTCCGCGCTGAGACCGGGAAAGACTGAAGAGAGTGCTGAGCGGTCGGAAGGCGATGATGGTGCCGTCTCCGGCGCAGAACCACCCGAAGGGCCAGCGCCGAAGCGCTCACCCGATGACGCCAGGCCTTTGCGTGCAGCGCGACTGGTTGGCGAGCGGGGATCGAGATCCACCGCGACGAGGACAGCATGCTCAACCTCGCCACCCCAGCGGCCAGGATCTGCCGATGAGGTTTGCGACCGGCCACGAACGGTGCCCGACCTATACGCCCCTCGAACCAATCAAAGACGCTCCCGCTCTAACGCTGTTCAGCGGTCGCCTGGGATATGGATTGCACGGGCGCCGGAACCGCCGACGGACCGATGCCCCCTGATACAGCAGCCGGACGATGCTCGCTATGCATCACGCTCCGATTGCTTACCACGGTTGAGATCGCGTGTTTGAAAATCAACTGCTCCTGGCTGTTGTTCTCCAGGAGCACGGAGTATTTATCAAACGACCTGATCTTCCCTGTCAGCTTGACGCCGCTGACCAGATAAATCGTAATCGGGGATTTGTCTTTCCGAACGGTGTTCAGAAAGGTGTCCTGAATATTTTGTGCCGGCTTGTTCTCCATGTGCCGATCTCCTACTTTCTTGTGAAGTTGTGTGGTACTGCTCTTGCTTCGCGATTCAGATACTCGGGGACGGTCCCGGAACGCCCGGAACCGGCAAACCCCGCAATGGGTCAACTTTATAGAGATTTCCGGCCTATTTCAACTCCACGTGCGGGTTATCTCGGGTACGGAATCGGCTGGGACGGCGCTTTCTGAACCGGGTTTTGAGGCGAACCTGTGTGTTTGCCGTCGAATAGGCGAACGGACGGGAAAGACAAGCAGATCGGCATGCCGGGCGGGGGGCGTCGTTTCCGGCTGGGACCGTGCAGATTCCGCGGCTGATAGCATTCAGGTGAGAAAGAAGACGGCATGCAAAAGACTGATCTTCCGGAGCGGGTTGAGACGAAGAGCGCCAGGGCGCCGCGCGAGCAGGTTCCGATGCTGGACCTGAAGCGCCAGTACCAACCCCTTCAAGCCGAGTTGCAAGAAGCGCTGGGGCAGGTGCTCGAGTCGCAGCAGTTTATTCTCGGCGAGCACGTGGCGGCTTTCGAGCGTGCAGCAGCGGAGCAGCTGGGAGTAAAGCACGCGCTGGGCTGCTCCTCGGGAACAGACGCCCTGTGGCTGGCGCTGGCGGGGGCCGGGATTGGCGCCGGTGACAAAGTCGTAACGACGCCGTTCAGTTTTTTCGCTTCAGTGAGCGCGATTCTGCGCGCGGGCGCAACGCCTGTGCTGGCGGATATTGATCTGGCGACGTTTAATTTGTCCCCGGCAGCGGTGGAAGCAGTTCTGAATGGAGAACGCGGTGCCGGCGTGAAAGCGATTCTGCCGGTGCATCTGTATGGACAGTGTGTCAACGCGACGGCCTTTTCGAAGCTTTGTCGCGAACGTGAGCTGACCATTGTTGAAGATGCCGCGCAGGCGTGGGGCGCGGAGTGGCAGGGAGTGAAAGCAGGCGGTCTTGGCGATGCGGCTGCCTTCAGCTTTTATCCAACGAAGAACCTGGGCGCAGCGGGCGATGCGGGAATGGTAACAACCAATCGCGACGATGTGGCTGAGCGGGTGAAGATGATGCGCAACCAGGGAATGCGACGCCGCTACCACCATGATGAGCTGGGCTGGAACGCGCGCATGGACGGATTCCAGGGCGCGGTGCTGAACGTAAAGGTGAAATACGTCGACGCGTGGAATGAGACGCGGCGGGAGCTGGCAGCGCGATATGGCAGGTTGTTTGCCAGGGCTGGGCTTGCCGAGAATGGGCCGTATCCGGCGAATGGGTTGGTGCTGCCGCATGAAGCGCCGGGGACAAAACATGTGTGGCATCAATACGTGATTCGCGTGGCGCGGCGCGATGCGCTGCGGGAGTTTTTGACGGCGCACGGGATTGGATCGGAGATCTATTATCCGGTTCCACTGCATCTGCAAGGGGCGCTCACAGGGCTGGGGTACAGCGAGGGAGATTTTCCCGAGGCGGAGCGCGCCGCGCGCGAGGTGCTGGCGCTGCCGATTTTTCCGGAGTTGCGCGAGGACGAGCAGAACGCAGTGGCCGAAGCGATTGCGGAGTTTTTGTCTTAGTTGCCGAGCCTCAGTTTTCACTTTTGCTTGTTCTGCCGGCCATGGAGCCGGCATTTAGACTCAACTCACAACTGAAGCGGACTTGGCGACCCCACACAAGAGGAGCGGGCGGACTTGCGCATTGCAATCGATACCGGCGGCACATTTACCGACTGCGTTTGCCTCGTGGACGGAAAGCTGCGCGTGAAGAAGATCTTTTCAACGCCAGCCCACCCATCGCGCGCGGTGCTCGATGGCGTGCAGGCATTGGGCGGTGCGGACAATGCGGAGGTGCGCCACGGAACGACCGTCGGTACCAACACGATGCTGGAGCGGTCTGGCGCGCGCGTGGCGTTTGTGACGACGGCCGGATTCGAAGACACGATTGCGATTGGACGGCAGGCGCGGGCGCGGCTCTACGACTGGTTTGCGGCAGCGCCGGAATGTCTTGTCGCGAAAGAGCTGCGATTCGGGGTAGCTGAGCGGGTGAGCGCCGAGGGAGAAATTCTGCATGAGCCGACGGACGAAGAGCTGGCCGCGTTGATGGAAGCCGTGAAGGCGAGCGGCGCTGAGGCTGTCGCGATCAGCCTGCTGTTTTCGTTTGCAAATCCGAAAACGGAGAAAAGAGTCGAAGCGGCTTTGCGTGGACTGGGGATTCCGGTTTCCGCATCGCACCGCATTCTGCCTGAGTTTCGCGAGTATGAGCGCGCGTCGACGACTGTGGTGAATGCGTACCTGGCGCCGCGGATGAACCTGTATTTGACAGCGCTTGAGGATCGAGTCGGAGCCGAGCATAAATGCGGGCGCGTAGATGTGATGCAGTCGTCGGGTGGAATCATCGCGGCGCGCGTGGCGGCGGAGGAGCCGGTGCGCACGGTGTTGAGCGGGCCGGCGGGTGGAGTGATCGGCGCGTGCCGCATGGCGCGGTGGGCAGGATTCGGCAAGATCATCGGGTTCGATATGGGCGGAACATCGACCGATGTTTTTGTGGCGAACGCCGCGACAGGCGCCGAGCGCACGCGCGAGTCCGTGGTGGCGGGAGTGCCGATTGGCGTGCCGATGCTGGACATCCACACGGCGGGTGCGGGCGGCGGGTCCCTCGCGAGATATGACGCGGGAGGCATGCTGCGCGTGGGCCCTGAGTCGGCCGGCGCCGATCCGGGGCCAATTTGCTTTGGGCGCGGCGAGCGGGCGACGGTGACCGACGCAAACTTTGTGCTGGGGCGTCTGGATGCGGAGAGCTTTCTCGGCGGGGGCGTGCAGCTTGACAGTGATCGCACGCGGCGGATGATGCGCGAGCGAATGGGCGCACTCAAGACGGTGGAGGATTTTGCGGCGGGGATTGTGCGCGTGGTCGAGATGCAGATGGAGAAGGCAATTCGCGTGATCAGCGTGGAGCGTGGACACGATCCGCGCGACTTTACGTTGGTGGCGTTTGGCGGTGGAGGGCCGCTGCACGCGTGCTCGTTGGCGCGAGCGCTGCGCATTCCGCGTGTGCTGGTTCCAGCGCTGCCGGGCGCGCTTTCAGCGGTTGGAGTTCTGCAGGCGGATACGGTGCGGGATTTTTCGCGGACAGTAATGGTGCCGGGCGAGGCGATCGGAAATCTTGACGAGATTTTCGGCGAGCTTTCTGCGGAGGGCGCGGCGGAGTTTGCGGCGGAGGGCTTGGAGGGCGCAGTCGAGCGGAGTTTGGATCTGCGATACAGGGGACAGGGGTACGAGCTCAATGTCGGGTTCGATCCGCAAACGCCGGGCGCGTCGATGAAGGCGTTTCACGAGCTGCATCGGCAGCGCTACGGGTTTGCGGACGAGGCACGGCCGGTGGAGATTGTAAACGTGCGCGTGCGAATGATCGCGGCGAGCGAGCCGTATGAGCCAGAGCGACGAACTTTGGTCGCGAGCGATGGCAGTGCGGCTTGCACCGCCGAGCGCGAAGTTTGGTTCGAGGGCGGATCTCGTCCGACACGAATCTACAAACGCGAACTGTTCACGCCGGGCGATGCGATCGTGGGGCCGGCGATGATCACCGAGTACACGGCAGCCACGCTGGTGCCGCCGGGCTGCGCGGCCCGCGTGGATGGGCTGGCCAACCTGTTGATCGATGTGGACCAGAGCGCGGCGAGCAACGAGGTGCGCACATGAAGGCGCATGCGGCCGATCCAGTGGAGCTAGCGATCTTTCAGAGCGCTGTCCACTCGATTGCTGAGGAGATGGGCGCGGCGCTGCGGCGGACGGCGCTTTCGCCGAACATCAAGGAGCGGCGCGACTATTCATGCGCCGTGTTTGACGGCCAGGGGCGCGCGATCGCGATGGGCGATCACATGCCGGTGCACTTAGGCTCGATGCCGATGAGCGTGCAGGCAGCGATTGGGGCAATTAATTTTGTGCCGGGAGACATTGCGATCCTGAACGATCCATATGCGGGCGGCACGCACCTGCCGGATATCACGATGGTGCTTCCGGTGTTTTTAGAGGGCGGCGCCGCGCCGGTGTTTTACGTTGCGAATCGCGCGCATCACGCCGATGTGGGCGGAAAGTTCCCGGGATCGATGGGTCCGGCGACGACGATTGAAGATGAAGGAATTCGCATTGCGCCGGTGCGGATTGTGCATGGAGGGGTGGTCAATCGAGAAGTGCTCAATTGGGTTTTGCGGAGCGTGCGCACGCCCGAAGAGCGCAAGGGTGACCTGGACGCGCAGATGGGCGCGTGCCGCGTGGGCGAACAGCGCATGCTGGACCTGGCGGCGAAGTACGGCATGGGAAAGCTGACGGCGTGGAGCGAGGAACTGCTCGATTACTCGGAACGGTTGGTGCGAGCGGAACTCAAGAAGATGCCCGCGGGCGATTATGACGCGGACGATTGGCTGGACGACGACGGCGTGACAGATGAGCCGCGGAGGATCGCGGTGCGGCTGCGCATCGATCCCGAGGCTGGCTCGATCGATGTAGATTTTGCCGGCTCGTCGCCACAGGTTGCGGGAGCGGTGAATGCGGTTCGCGCGATCACGCTTTCGGCGTGTTTTTATGTGCTGCGGTGTTTGCTGCCGGAGGATGCGCCGGCGACGGAAGGCATTCTGCGGGCGCTGACGCTGCATGCGCCGGAGGGATCGATTGTGAACGCGCGGCCGCCTGCCGCTGTGGCCGGCGGAAACGTGGAGACGTCGCAAAGAATTGTCGACGTTCTGATGCGGGCACTGGCAAAGGCCGTGCCCGAGCGGGTTCAGGCGGCGAGCGCGGGAACGATGAGCAATGTGACGATTGGCGGCATTGATCCGCGAACCGGCGAGGCGTTTGCGTACTACGAGACAGCGGCGGGTGGAATGGGCGCGCGGCCGGGGATGGATGGAATCAGCGGCGTGCATACACACATGACCAACTCGCTGAATACGCCGATTGAGGCGCTCGAATACGCGTACCCGTTTCGCGTTCGCCGGTATGCGTATCGCGAGGGTTCGGGCGGCGAAGGAAAGTTTCGCGGCGGGGATGGATTGATTCGCGAAGTGGAGCTGCTGGCTGACGCGGAGGTGACGCTGCTGGCGGATCGGAGAAAGTTCAGGCCATATGGATTGGAGGGCGGCGGGGAGGGAGCGCCGGGACGCGCGGAGGTTTTGAAAGTCGAAAGCGGCGAGGAGATTGAGCTGCCGGGAAAATGCTGCCGCCAGTTTAAGAAGGGCGACGTACTGCGGATTGAAACGCCGGGCGGTGGCGGGTGGGGGAAGACCAGGGACATAGGGACTAGGGACGTAGGGACATAGGAGCGCAGGGACTCGCACCTTGCGCGCGATTGGAGTTGCGTTAGTCCGGCACCTTGACTTCGACGTGCGAGGCGGTCTCAACAAAGGTGGCGATGGCGGAGTGATCGAGGTCGCCCTTGCCATTGGCAATGAGAGACGAGAGCATCTGCTGCACCTCGGCGGTGAGCGGCAGGAAAACGTGATTGGCCTCCGCGGTCTGGAGCGCATTGCGCAGGTCTTTCTGGTGAAGGCTGATCCGAAAACTGGGTTTGAAGTTGCGTGCAATCAGCATGGGGCCTTTGGCGTTGAGGACAGCGCTCCCAGCGAGTCCGGCTTTGACGGCGTTGACGACGACTTCAGGATTGAGGCCGCAGCGCGTGGCGAGCGTGAGCGCCTCGCCCATGGCGGCAATGTTGCAGGCAACCATGATTTGATTGGCGAGCTTGGTGGTGTTGCCCGCGCCGACGGGGCCGGTGAGCGTGACGCTGGAGCCGAGGCACTTGAGGATAGGTTCGGCTTTGGCGAACACTTCAGGCTTGCCGCCGACCATGATGGCGAGCGTGCCGTCAACGGCCTTTGGTTCGCCGCCACTGACCGGCGCATCGATAAAATCGACACCCTTGGCCGCGCAGGCCGCGGCGATCTTCTGCGAGACAAGCGGACTGATCGAGCTCATGTCAATGATGAGCGTGCCGGGCTTTGCGCCGGAGAGAATTCCGTTGGCGCCTAAAACGACCTCCTCGACTTCCGGGCCGTCGGGGAGCATGGTGATGACGATGGGGCAGCGCGCGCCGACGTCGGCGTTGGATGCGCCACGCTGAGCGCCATCGGCGACGGCGGAATCGAGCTTGGAGGGTGTGCGGCCGTAGGCGACGACGGTGTGGCCGGCCTTTAGAAGATTCCTGAGCATGGGGCGGCCCATGATGCCGAGGCCGACAAATCCAACGATTGCCATCGTTCGTCTCCGCTTGTGGAATTTAAGATGAAGGGGTGCGCAACTACTTCAACTATTTTACCGAGATCGAGGAACGCTTCCAGCAGAGGCGGGGAACGATTCTGCTGCTTTCGACGCTGGACTGGTCTCTGATCGAGATGTGGCGCGAGGCGGGGATTCCGCTGGAGGCGGTGCTGCGCGGGATTGATGCGGCGTTTGACAAATACGAGATGCGGCAAAAGCGCGCCCGCATGCAGCGTGTGAACGGGCTGGCGTGGTGCGCACAGGCGGTGATGCAAGCGGCCATGGAAATGAGCGAAGCCGCGATAGGTTCCGCATCGACGGGATCGGCGGCGGCAACCACGGCGGAAGATTCCGGGTTCGAGCATGAGCGGGTCGCGGCGCATTTGACAACGGCCGCAGAGGCGCTGGATCGGGCAACCGTTGCTGAGGAAGCTTGCCGGACGACGGCTGCGCGCCTGAGAGAACTGGCAGCGGAAGTGCGGGGTAGCGGCGGCGAGGAGAAAGCTGCGGATGTGAATCTCGAGGGGCTGGAGCGATCGCTCACGGTGCTTGAAGAAAAATTGTATGCGGCGCTGAGGGCGGCGGCGCCGGAGGCTCTGCTTGTAGGGCTGAAGGAGCACGCAGCGCTCGAGCTCGCCCCCTATCGCAGCCGCATGGGGGTTGTGCAGTTGCGACAAGTGGAGCAGCAGTTCGAGCGGAAGCAATTGCTGGTGCATTACAACCTGCCGCGCTTGAGCCTGTTCTACATGAGCCAGCAATGAAGAAGAGGTCGCGATCGTTCTCGCCGCGTAAGGCGGCTGCGCTCGCAGCCTCCGGCCGGAGTCCCGCGCCGGGGCAGCTCGTCACAATCGAGAAGCCGATTTACGGCGGGGCATCTTTGGCGCGCGTGGAGGGCAAGGCGGTGTTTGTGCCGCTGACGTTGCCCGGCGAGCAGGCGCGGGTGCGCATCGTCGAAGAAAAGCGCGGGTATGCGACGGCCGAAGTAGAAGAGATTGTTGCCGCCGCGCCGGAGCGGGTTGCGCCGAATTGCAAACACTTCGGGACGTGCGGCGGCTGCCAGTACCAGCACGCGGACTATAAAGCGCAGGTCGAGATGAAGCAGGCCATTCTACGCGAGACGCTGGAGCGTGGTGGGGTTCACGCGCCGGATGAAATGGACGTACTGGCGGGCGAGCCGTGGGCCTACCGGAATCGGATCCGGCTGGCCTTCGATGCGCCGGGACGGGCTGGATACCGCGGGCGACGGTCGCATGCAGTGATCGCCATTGACGAGTGCCCGATTGCCGCGCCGGTCCTGGTCGGGGCTGCGCTCGGTGCCGCGGAACTGTTCCGGCGCTTCGCAGTTCCAAGCCGGCCCGCCGAGCTCTCGCTTTTTTGCGATGCGACTGAAAAATCGATGCTGGCCAGCGTCTTCACGGATGGCCCGGCCCAGGTTCCGCTGAGGGACTATTTTGACGCGCTGTTGTCGCAGATTCCTTCGCTTCGCGGCGTGGAACTGGTGGAGGTCCACCAAGGCGAGCCAAAGACCGTTGCGCGGACTGGCGCCGAATCCATTGCATACCGTGCAGCAGGCTTTGATTATCGCGTGGATCAGGGCGCGTTCTTTCAAGTGAATCGCTGGCTGGTAGACGAGCTGGTGGAATGCGTGACGAGCGGGCTGAGCGGCAGGCTGGCGTGGGACTTGTTTGCCGGAGTCGGGTTATTTGCACGGAAGCTGGCCGAACGGTTTGAGAGTGTAACTGCGGTGGAATCGGCGCCGGCGGCGATTGGGGCACTCAAGGAGAATTTGAGGGAGACGCACGCGACGGCGGTGAAGGCAACCGCACTGGAATTCTTGCGCGGGGCGGCGAGGGTTGAACGGCCGGATCTGATTGTCGTCGATCCACCGCGCATGGGATTGGGCGCTGAGACGACGGAGCTGTTGGGACAAATTGGTGCACCTGAGTTGGTGTATGTGTCCTGCGATCCGGCCACACTGGCGCGCGATCTGCGCGTGCTTGTTGGCGCTGGCTATCGAATCGAGCGCATCACGCTTGCGGACCTGTTTCCGCAGACGTTTCACCTGGAGACGGTGGTGCGGTTACGGCGGTGACGAGCCAAGTGTTCTGAAGAACTGCCGGACTTTCCGATTCCTGATAGGCTTGATGCCAAATTCAATCTTGGAATTTGGGCCCCACGCACGGCGATCAACGCAATCCTGCGGAACGCTGGCACGGCTTGACTGCCGTGCCGTTGTTTCATGCGGCGTGGCTGTTTGCAGCGGGGATTGTCGTAGCCAGCCGAGTCTGGCTTTCGCCGCCGCTCGTGATGTTTCTTCTGGTGTTGGTTGCTGCGCTTTGCGGCGCGGCGGCAATGCGCGCGCAGCAGATCGTGTGGTTGCCGTTGGCAGCTTTGTGGCTGCTTCTGGGCGTCTGGTGCGCACAGATGCAGCCGCAGCCCGCGCCTGCGCCAGAGCTGGCCGCGCTTTCAGACGGATTGACTCGAACTGTTGAAGGGACCGTGGTGGATGCGGGACCCGTTCGCACGGAGCTGGAGCAAAACGTCGACGAGGCCCAGACGACTGCGCCGTCGCAGCGGATTGATCTGCGCGTAACGACCGTTGAAGTGGTGGATGACCAGAGCGATGCACAAGCTCCGGTATCGGGCGGCGTGCGGCTTACGGTGCGCTGGCCCTTGGATGCGCAGCACAGTGTGCAGGCGTTCCAATGCGGTGAGCGGGTGCGGGCCGTGGTTCGGCTGCTTCGGCCGGAGACCTACCAGGATCCGGGCGTATGGAGCCGCGCGGATTATCTGCTGGACCAGGGAATCACGTCGACAGCAACGGTCGCTTCAGATCGAGTTGAGAGGCCGGGCCAGGCGCCGGGCGCGTTCCTTGCATGCAGAGCCAGCGGCTGGCAGCATGCATCGACGACGCGGCTGCTGGCGCTGCCTGCGGCGATGCGGAATCTGCCCGCGGCGCTACGGCTGAGCGAGGACGACGCCGCGATGCTGGCGGCGATGGTCGCCGGCGATCGCACCTATCTGACGCATGCTTTGCGCGTGGGCTTTGAGCGCACGGGATCCTTCCACATGCTCGTGGTTTCAGGGTTTCACCTGGCCATCGTGGCTGCGTGCATCTTCTGGATCACGCGGCGACTGCGCATGCCCCGCGTGCCGGCGACGGTGCTGACCATCTTGGCATCGTTTGCCTACGCGCTCTTCACAGGTTTCGCCACACCGGTACAGCGGTCGCTTTGGATGGTCTGTCGCTTTGGATGGTCAGTCTTTATCTGCTGGGGCGGCTGGTCTATCGCGAACGAAACGCGCTGAATACCATTGGGTTTGCCGCCCTTTGCCTGCTTGTGGTGAGCCCGCGCAGCCTGTTCGATTCGAGCCTGCAAATGACGTTGTTGGCGGTAGTCGCGATTGCCGGAGTGGCGGCGCCGCTGCTGCAGGGGACCATTCATCCTTATGCTGCAGCGATGCGCGACCTGCGGCTGGTGGCCGTGGACATTAAACTCGCGCCGCGGTTGGCGGAGTTCCGCCTCATGATGCGGATGGTGGCGGAACGGATGGAACGCGCCGGGAATGGCGCGATTGCATGGCGAGTTTTTCCGTGGTGCGTACGATTTGCGATTCGCTTTGCCGAGCTGGTGGTGGTTTCGTGCGTGGTAGAGCTGGCGATGACGCTGCCGATGGCCGTCTATTTCCATCGCATCACGATCTTCGCGCTGCCCGTGAATCTGCTAATTCTGCCCTTGCTCGTGGTGTTGATGCCGGCGGCGCTGCTGACGTTGCTGTTGCTGGTCGTGTGGCCGGCAGCGGCGGTGATTCTGGCGACAGTCGTGGCGCTCGTGATGCACTTTGGAGTGGGGCTGGTGCACCTGTTCGGGTCAATGACGCTGGGTGATTTTCGGATTCCCAATCCCCTGCTTTGGGAATCAGCTGCGTTTTGCGTGTTGATTGGAGCGGCGATTTCTCTGGCGCATGAAAGCCTTGTGCGCGAGACACGCTGGCTGCGGCGCGGAGCGTGGGTTGCGCTGTCGATGGCCGCGCTGGCCGCGGTGATGCCACGACCCGTGGAGCGGCCGAAGGGCGCGCTGCTGATGGAGGCAATCGACGTGGGGCAGGGCGATTCCCTGCTGATCATCACGGCGGATGGAAAAACGCTGCTGGTCGATGGAGGCGGATTCGGCGGAGGGCCGAGACAGGCCCCGCAGGATTTTGACATTGGTGAGGAGGTTGTTTCGCCGGCGCTTTGGGCGCGGGGCATTCGGCACCTCGACGTGGTGGCGCTGAGCCATGCGCACTCCGATCACATCAGCGGATTGTTCGCGGTGCTGCGCAATTTCCATCCCGATGAACTTTGGGTGGGCAACAATCCGCGATTTGGAGCGTATAACGCGCTGCTGGACGAAGCTGCGGCGTTACACGTTCGGGTAACGAGCTTTCGTGCCGGCGATGCGTTCACATTCGGAAGCACGCAAGTGAATGTGTTGGCGCCGTTCCGCGATTACCAGCCGGGCCCGGAGCCCACGAACAACGATTCGCTGGTGCTGCATGTGGCATACGGCGCGACATCCGTGATGCTGGAGGGCGACGCCGAGGCACCGATCGAACAGGCGATGCTGGCCGAACCCGGCCTCGGAAGCACGCTGCTGAAGGTGGGGCATCACGGCAGCATCACGTCGACGCGGCCGGAGTTCTTTTCCCGCGTCGCACCGCAGTTGGCAGTGATCTCTTGCGGCCTGCGCAACCGGTACGGGCATCCACGCGAGGAGGTGCTCGAGGAGTTGCAGGCTGCGCATGTGCGAACCTTCCGGACGGACATCAACGGGATTTCGTGCTTCGTGCTGGACGGGAAGACAGCGATGGGAACTGTGGAGTGCGGGGGGCTATGAATGGTCAGCGCGCGGTAGCGGCGCTGATGGCGAGGAGCGATTCGAGCAGCGGCTTGAGGAGCTTCAAGTCGAGGGCGTTGGCGCCATCGGATTTGGCGTCGGCCGGCGAGTCGTGCACTTCGACGAAGAGGCCGTCGATGCCCGCGGCAACTGCGGCGCGCGCGAGCAGCGGGATGTACTCTGGCTGGCCACCGCTGATTCCATTGGCTGCGGAGGGTTGCTGCACGGAGTGGGTGGCGTCAAAGACGACGGGCGCAAGGCGGCGCATGATCGCGAGGGAGCGGAAATCGACAACGAGATTGTTGTAGCCGAAGGTTGAGCCGCGCTCGGTAAGGAAAACGCGCTCGTTGCCCGTGGAGCGGACCTTCTCGACGCCGTAAGTCATATCCCAGGGGGCAACGAACTGGCCTTTCTTGATGTTGACGGCGCGGCCGGTTTTGCCTGCGGCGACGAGCAGATCGGTTTGACGACACAAAAACGCGGGAATCTGGAGGACGTCGACCGATTCGGCCGCGACCTCGCAGTGTGCGGGCTCGTGGACATCGGTCAGGACGGGAAGGCCTGTGTCTTTGGCAATGCGGCCAAGAATGCGTGTGCCTTCAATGAGGCCGGGACCGCGGAAGCTTCTCACGCTGGTACGGTTGGCCTTGTCGTAGCTTGCTTTGAAGATGAAAGGAACGCCGAGATCGGCGGCGATGCGCTGGATGGCTTCGGCCATTTTGAAGGCGTGGGCTTCAGACTCGATGACGCAGGGGCCGGCAATGAGGAAGAGCCGGCCGGAGCCCACTTGTACCGGCCCGATTTCGAACGAGTTGCTCACGAAGTGATTCTACTGTGGCCCGTGGGTCGTGGGTCGTCTATTGTGGGCCGTGAACCGTGAGCAGCAACGCGGTAGCCCGCGGGCCGCAGCTCGAGGTTGGTGGGCAGGGGCGCGCAGATCCGTGCGCGGCAGGCGCACTCCCCCTCAAGGGTGGAGAAAGAGTGCGCAATGGGCGGTTGCGGTGGCGGAGAGCCGTGTCAGCCGGCGTGGATGCGCGACCATTCCCACAGAGCGCGATCGAGCGTGCGCAGAGGCGTGGGGGCTGGAAGCTCGTTCAGAGGCTTGACGACGTTGCTGTCGGCGAGGCGCTTGCAGAAGTCGAGATACTCCTCGTAGAAGTGGACGTCGTGACGGGCGTGGCCGAGAGCCTCGAGGGTGCGGTAGTCCAGCACCGTGTAGCGTTCGGGGAAGATCGCGGCCAAAACGGCCGAGGCCACGGCGATGTCCACGCCATGCAACTCAAGCAAGGCCTTGACGGCAGCTTCAGTCGAGGACTCCGGCGCGGCGGCCACAGCCAGCACTTGCCGGATCTTCTCGTTGCTGTTGCAGATCAAAACCTGCACGGCTCGCTCCGACTTCCAGCGCACGATCGCTTCCAGATTGGCCAGCGAAAAATCTCCATTGCGAATGGCTTCCCCGGCCTCGAAGGCAGCCTTTTCAAGCTCGTGCTCCTTCTCGCCGGCGGTTTGCCAGTATTGCTCTGCCAAGTCTTGCAACTCCGCTTCAGCGGGCTGAAGCTGGAAATAGGCGACCATCTTTATTGCCATCCTTTCGATTCTTTTGCCAAAAACTTAGACACGATAGGCCCGGCGGGAAATCATTGTCAATAACCCGGAGGGTGGTTTTTCTAGCTGAGTACCGGACTGGTCCATCAGACGCTTGCGGCCGGAGTTTGGGTTCAGGGAGAGGCTCTGGAAGAAGCTCTTTTTCATCAAATTTTGGCTCGAATTTATGCGCTCCGTTGGTAGTAGACGCAACCTTCGATGAATTCGCTTCAAGACGGGTTGGATTTGGGAAGAATGTTTCGAGAAAAGCGGGTTGGCCTGGACGGAGTCTTTTCATCGGCTTAGGCTGGCAGGCGAGAAACGTTCTCAAAAATAGCTATTTATGTAATTGATGCATAAATACATAACTATGCTACTATGTATTTATGCGCACCACAGTAGACATTCCCGATGAAGTGTACAAGGCAGTTAAGGTGCTGGCCGCTCAGCGCGGGACTACCGTGCGAGAGCTGGTTCTTGAGGGGCTGGAGACGGTGATGAGAACCAGGAAGACCGGCCGCGTGGGATTGGAGTCGCCGGAGAGGCCTCACGCCGAATTCGGCGGCCTGGAGATCAGCCCCGAGACGAACGACGACCTCATCGGGTTTCCGTGAGGCAGGGGCCGGGCGGCGGCTGGACAAGCGAGTCTTGCCTCGGCCTTACTGGACAACCTGACTCGCTACCGACTCGATTTGCGTACGCTGTAAACGATGCCTGTAGCTCGCTTTGATGAACTCGTGGAACAGCGGGTGCGGCTCGAGCGGCTTGGATTTGAATTCGGGGTGGAACTGGCAGCCGAGGAAGTATGGATGGCCGGGGATTTCGACGATCTCGACGTAGGTCTGGTCGGGTGTTGAGCCCGAGATGCGCAGCCCGGCGCCCGTGAGCAGCGCCTCATATTCGCGGTTGAATTCGTAACGGTGGCGATGGCGCTCGCTGATTTCTTTTTGGCCGCCGTAGGCGCGCGAGGCCAACGAGTCTTCCTGCAAAATACAGGTCCACGCACCCAATCTCATCGTCCCGCCCATCTCCTCCACGCCGAGCAACTCGCGCAGCTTGTAGATGATTCGATGCTCGGTTGCCGGGTCAAACTCGCTGGAGTTGGCGTCTTTCAGGCCGCAGACGTTGCGCGCAAACTCGATGCAGGCGGTTTGCATGCCGAGACAAATGCCAAAGTAGGGCACGTTTTTCTCGCGCGCGTAACGGATCGCGTTCAACATGCCGTCGATGCCGCGCTTGCCGAAGCCGCCCGGAACAAGGATGCCGTCGTAGCTCTCCAATTGTGACTCGTAGCTGCGATCGTCGGGGCCGGAGGACTCCAGCCCCTCGGCCTCGATCCAGTGAATCTTCAGTTTCAAGTTCTGCGAAATCGCCCCGTGCGTGAGCGCTTCCTTGAGCGATTTGTAGCTGTCTTCGTACTCGACATACTTGCCGACGATGGCGATGGAGACCTCGTCTTTGGGGTGGTAGCAGCGGTCGACGAGTTCCCGCCAGAGCGTGATGTCGGCCTCTGGCGCGTCTTTGTGCAGGTACTTGAGGATGAGCGAGTCGACGCCCTCCTCGGCAAACCCGATGGGAACCTCGTAGATGAAGGGCACGGTTTTTGCGCCGATGACGGCCTTTTCTTCGACGTTGCAGAAGGCGGCGATCTTCTGCTTGATGTCGCGGCTGAGGGCGCGGTCGGAGCGACAAAGCAGAATGTCGGCCTGGATCCCGATTGAAAGCAGCTCTTTGACGGAGTGCTGCGTGGGCTTGGTTTTAAGCTCCTGCGCGGCGGCGATCCAGGGAACCAGCGTGACGTGAACGAAGACGGTGTTCTCGCGACCCAGCTCCTGGCGCATCTGGCGGATGGCTTCGAGGAACGGGAGCGATTCGATGTCGCCGACCGTACCGCCGATCTCAACGATCGTCACGTCAGCGCCGTTCGACGCCACCTTGCGCATCGCGTTCTTGATTTCGTTTGTGACGTGGGGAATGACCTGAACGGTTTTGCCGAGGTAGTCGCCGCGGCGCTCCTTCAAAATGATCTGCTCGTAGATGCGGCCGGTGGTGTAGTTGTTGTCGCGCGAGAGAGGCGCATGGGTGAAGCGCTCGTAGTGGCCGAGGTCGAGGTCGGTTTCAGCGCCGTCGTCGGTCACGAAGACTTCGCCGTGCTGGAAGGGAGACATGGTGCCGGGATCGACGTTGAGGTAGGGGTCGAACTTCATGAGGTTGACGCGAAGGCCGCGGCTCTCAAGCAGACAACCGATCGACGCCGCGGCCAGTCCTTTGCCTAAACTGGACACAACTCCACCCGTCACAAAGACGTACTTTGCCGACATCGCTGCAACCTCGTCACTAAGTTTTTGGGATTGGCCGTACCTGGTGGGCACATTCAAGTATGGCAGAGATTCGTGGTGCGGCGAAAGAGGAAAATTTGGTCGAAATGGAGGCGGATGGGATTACGTACCAATTAACGATACTGGAATGAGAACGTTGCGGCTGATTGGCGAGGCGAGACGCCAAAGGGTTTACGATGCTTTCGGGGATGGACCGCAATGACGAGCAAGATTGAGGTAGTGAAGACCGACATCACGACGCTCGCGGTAGACGCAATTGTGAATGCCGCCAATGAGTCCTTGCTCGGCGGAGGCGGGGTAGACGGGGCGATTCATCGCGCTGCCGGACCGGAGCTGTTTGACGAGTGCTATCAGATTGGCGGCTGCCCGACGGGCGAAGCGCGGCTGACAAAAGGCTATAAGTTGCCGGCAAAGTTCGTGATTCATACGGTGGGGCCCGTGTGGAGCGGCGGCGGACGCGGCGAACCCGAGTTGCTGGCGAGCTGCTACCAATCGGTTTTCAAGATTGCGCGGGAAAACGGGATTAGGTCTCTGGCGTTTCCGGCAATCAGTTGTGGCGTGTACCGGTTTCCTGTGGATCGGGCCGTGAAAATCGCGGTCGGCGAGACGGTGGCGGAACTGGTTTCAAGCGACGCGATTCAGAAGGTGACCTTCGCCTGCTTTGGGGATGAGATCCTGAAGGCGTACCAGCTCGAGGTGGACAGGCTGTCTTGAACAATCAATATGTGTTCCGTTTGATTGCAATAAGCGCCGCGACGATCATCTGGGCATTCGGCGTTTCCCTAGCCTCTGCGCAGTCGCGCACCGTTGCGCTCACCATCGACGACCTTCCGTTTGTTACTGGAAGCGATGCGCCCCTCGGCCCGCAGGATGCGCCGGCTGCGCTAGCGGCGAATCGAAAAATCCTCAAGGCGTTTGCACGGCATCGGGTTCCGGTGACTGGATTTGTGATCGAGAAACGCGTTGAGGAACTCGGAACGCCGGCGGGACCCCAAATCCTTCGGTCATGGGTTGAGCAGGGCGAGGATCTGGGCAATCACAGTTACGCGCACCCGGACTTCGACGATCTAAGCGTAGAGCAGTATGAGGACCAGATTGTCCGCGGTGAAACCACGATCGTACCGCTGATGCAGGCGGCCGGGCGCAAAGTTGAGTTCTTTCGCTTCCCTTTCAATCACACCGGCAACACAGAGGACAAACATTCGGCCATCATGGATTTCCTGAGCCATCGCGGCTACCGGCTCGCGCCCTGCACGATTGAGACTTCCGACTACATTTTTGCGGCCGCGTATCAACGCATGGCCGCACGTCACGATCGTTCCTCTCAAGCGCGTCTGCGGCGCGAGTACCTGGCTTTCACAGCGGCGCAGATCGACTACTTCAGCCGCATGAATGCCGAGGTCTTGGGATACGAGCCGCCGGAGATCATGCTGCTGCACGACAATCAGCTCAATGCAGATGCGATGAATCAGATTCTCATATTGTTTAAGCAGCGGGGTTACAGATGGGTATCGCTTTCTGAAGCCGAACGGGATCCTGTGTACCAGGCTCCCGATACATTCGTTACCAAATATGGGCCGATGTGGGGTTATCGATGGGCCCAGGAACGCGGGAAAAAAGTAGATGGCAGCCAAGAGCCGGAGCCTCCCGCATGGGTTGCGGCGTACGGTAATGAGGAAGCGACGCCCCAACGACCGCGAGGGAGTTTTTAAGAAACGACTCCGTCCTGACCTGGTTTTGAGATGGCTGGTGTTTTCCCAGGTCTCAGAATCGAGACCTCGGGCACCCAACGCCTTCACGGGAACGCGATCAACAGCCCGCCGCTTAATCCCAACGACTGTTCGTGCGAATACACAAAGCCGTGATCGTAGGCGGGCTCGAGATACCAGCCAAACTTGCGCCTTCGTGTTGGCCAGAACATAAAGTCCAATGCGGCTTCGCCGGCCAAAGCATTCACACTCGCGCCAGCACGCCGTGTGTGCACCCACTCCGGACCGATCCCGGCCATGAACTCCACTTTGCGTGAGAGCGTCCACGGCTTCTTGAAAAGCAAATCCGTGTCCCACTCCGTTGCCGACGCGCTGAAGAGGGGAGTGACCCCCGCTTCGAGCTCGAGCCATTCTTTGATGGGTGTGACCTCAACGGCAATTGAAGGCCCGGCAGCCGATCCGTCGCCGCTCAAGCTGTAGCTCGCCGCTGCGCCCAGCTCCAAAGTCGCGGCCGGCTCCTTCTCTGCCGATTGCGCATGGGTCAGCCCTGTGAGAAGAATCAGGACAGGGAAGGCCAGGGCAGTACTTCTGGAACTTGCGGTCATTTCGAGAGGCGCGCCTCCGCAATCAGTCTTTCAGAATTCCGAGAGCTGATCGAGGGCGCGATGGGCGCCCTCGACCTTGAGTGCGTTCAGCCGAATTAGAAGTTAAACGTGACCTTCGCCGTCAGCGCGCGTGGTGTCACGTAATGGGTGCCGCTGAAAGTGGAGAGGAAGTTGTAGAGCGCGTACTTGTTGGTCACGTTGATCGCGGTCAGGTCGAGATCGGTCTTGAAATGCTCCCTGTTGAAGAGGTTGGTCTTGCCGATGGAGATATCGAACAGGCTGCGTGGCGCGATGCGCGGCGGGTTGTGGTCGTCATTCTCCGTGCCAGGAGCGGGAATCTGTACCAGCTTTGAGGAGTATTCCGATGCGGGGCAGGACGTGAATCCCGAAGTACGAGTGGCCGTAATGCCATCGCAGGTGATGCCGGCTTCGAACTGTTCGTCGGCGGTGAGGCCACTGAGGTCGACCCCGGGAACGTTTCCGGGCAGGGTGATCGAGGTAGCAGCGCAGAGGCTGTTGGGATCGGTGACGCCATAGCAAGGCACAGAGCCGGCGACGAGACCCGAGTCGTACCGCCAATTAAAGCCGCTCCACAGGCCATTCACCCAGCTGCCATCGCGGGAAACCGTGTACTGAGCATGCGTCGTCTGATTGAACTTCTCGTCGTGATCGATGCGGAATGGATAAAGAGTTCCCTGAGTGGCTCCGCTTGTGGCGCCGGCACCGGCGACCTGGGGCGGGAAGAAACGGGCGGCCACCGAGGACATGACTGTGTAGGCGCTCAAGTTGTGGTAACTGGGGACCTCGACGTGTAGCGCGTAGCCGGGAATTTTTGAGTTGTGCCAGTCGATCGGGAAGGTGATGGGCGTGTTGCCGAGGACGCTGAAGTCGAAGGCGTTGTGCGTGTACTTCCAGATGTACTCGCCGCTGAAAATTACGTTCTTGCCCAGGGCCTGCTGCAAGCTGGCGTGGAACTCGTTGCGATACCCGGGGTCCAGGGTCCCAGACACACCGGCATTGCAGAGAAGCAGGGGTGAAAGAACTGGATTGGAACATCCGCTGCTCGACAGGACCAGATTTTCGTTGAAGGGCGTCTCAAGCGTGCGTGCATACGAGATGCTGGCCACCGTACCGGAGGGCTTGATGTTGTAGGCGATGCCCACCCGAGGCTCAGTCTGGTTGGCTTTGGTGAGGCCGTTGTAGAGGTCTTCGCGGAGACCCAGGTTGAAGTCCCAGTTACCAGCTTTGATCTCGTCTTCGATGTAGAGGGCCATCTCTTTTACGTCGGTGTGCCCGAAGTAGCCATAGAGGGCGCCGCCCCGGGTGAGGTCGTAGGGAGCCAGAACCGCAAGATAGTTGCCGTTCGGGAACGATGTAATACCGTTACAGTCAGATTGACTGCCGTAACCAGGCAGCGGGTTTCCGTCGACATCGACGCACGGCGAGTTGTAGGTAGAGTCGACAACACCGAGGTTGTCGTGCTCACGGAGGAAAGTTTGCTCGTATTGCGCGCCGATCTTGAGGTTTTGAATTCCCTTCACGTAGGAATAGTCGGCGTGGGCGCCTGTGTTGGTAAGCGTGCGGTACTGAGAGATGGATGAGGTTTGCAGGTTCGACGGGCCCAGATCGGCCAGGGGGTTGCCGCTGGGATAGTAGTCAAATCCGTCTCTCCTGGCAAAAGCGCCCAGGTTGAAGACCGAATGGCTGTTGATGATCCGCGTGTAAGTGGGCGAGATGTTGTAGGTGCCGATCTTGGAGCGTTGATCGGCGTTGCCCACGCCGACGAAGACGGGGTTGGCGCTGGAGCCACTATTCGGACCTGTGGTCAGTACGTTCTGTACGTTCAGATTGTCATACGAATTCGCCGTTTGAAACCAGGAGCGGCTGTAGTTGAGATCGAGATGAATGGAATCCGCCTGCGTAAGGCTGTAATCCACGCGATCGAAGACGTTCTCCTCATTCCCCTTGTCGTGGAAAACGGTGAACTCGGGCGGATCGAGAAAGCGGCCGGTATTCAGGCCATCAGCCTCAATGAAGTTGCCCCAGCTCGCGCCGCCGTAGGAGAGATCGACGCCGCCTGCGGCTGAGCCAAAGCTGCCATAAGAACTATAGATACTTCCCGTCGGCTTGGTGACACCCTGGCCAGATCGCGTGGTGGCCACAATCACGAGGCTCGTCTTGCCGCCGTACTCGGCAGGCGGCGCGCCGCTGATGACCTCAATGGATTGAATGGAATCTGAGGGAAGCTGATTCGAGAACACTTTGCTTTGCTGGTCGGTGATGGACTGGCCGTCAACCGAGAAAGAGTTGGAGGCGTGGTCGCCCAAGCCGTGAAAGAGGCCATTGGAATCTGCCGAAACGCCGGGAGTGGTCTGGGTCACGAGTGCGCTCAGGCCTGAAGACTGACTCTCGAGTGGCACCTTCGTGAACAGGTCGCGGTCCACATCGGTGTGGAAGGTTGGGTCGACTTCAATGAGGTCACCGCCGGACTCAACGGTGACGGTTTGGCTGGCGCCGGCAACCTGTAAAACGAGACTCAGGCTGATTCCGACCGACGACCGAATCTCCACATTTTGGTTCAGCGAGGCAAAGCCCTTGGCGGATACGTCGATTATGTACGGATTGAACGGCACGTTGGAGAAGATGAACTGGCCGGTGGCGTCAGTGGTCGCAGTGCGGTCAAATCCGCTGACTTTGTCGGTGAGATGAACTGTGGCATTGGGAATTACGGCGCCGCTGGGATCGGTGACGGTGCCGCGCACGGGTCCGGCGTTGCCGCTCTGCGCCGGCGCGGAGATCACGGCGAAGGCGAGGGCAATCAGGGGAAGAAGGCGCTTCATCGCGCCGCGGTAAAACGTCATGGCAAAATCTCCTGAAAAATGGCTGAATGATGAGAAGTACAATCCGCGGGACGTGCCGCCGCGGGTTCCTCAGTGCATTGGAGGGAGCATCGGTCCGCTTCAAAATCAGGATGTGCAAATGCTGCCGGGCATCGCCCGATGAGTAAAGCAGTGGGTCGATGCGAGGGCCTCAAATGAAAACGGAAAGACGCTCTAGCAGGAGGCGGGCGGCGGGCGAATGAAGAGGCGAATCTGCCGCTGGCGGGCAACGACGATGGGCTCGGCCTGGGGAGTGGATGCTCCCAGTTGCACGATAACGATGACAGCTGCGGCGGCGGCAACCGGGACCACCGTGTGCATCACGATGCAGAGCTGGCAGTGATCCGCGTCGGCATCGTTGGAATGAAGGTGCGTGACCTGAGCGACGGCCAGCATCGCCAGCAGGACCAGACAGACCATCGCCACGGCCGGCAGGAAGCCTGGCCAGACGCCGCGTTTGCCGCGGAAAAGTGTCTTAAGTCCTGTCAATCGATCGAACCTTCCACTTCCATTCTACAGAAAGCCGCCATCAAATTGGACGCTCTGGGCATGGTGTGGTTGTGCTTAAGTTACGATTTTGGTCCCGCATCTGAAAAAACCCCGGCCCCGGGGGAGCGTCTAAACTGAGTTGCCATGGTTTGTTTTCCGCAAGTTCGGCGAAATTTGCGCGTTCCGGCGCTTTCGCTGGCTATTCTCCTCGTCGCATCGGCGGCTATTGCTGCGCAGAACGCCCCGAAGAGCGTAACGATCCAGACGGCACCGAGCCCGCCAAGCGATCAAAGTTCGAAGCCGCTGCCACTGAAGCCCGCGGTTCCCGGCACGGGAAGAAATCTGCGGTTGATCCTGAAAGACGGCTCCTACCAACTGGTGCGCGATTACCAGATCGCGGGCGATCGCGTGCGCTATCTCTCGCAGGAGCGCGGCGAATGGGAGGAGTTGCCGAAGGACCTGGTCGACTGGGACGCGACAAACAAATGGGCCAGGGAACACGACGAGTTGGTGGACGAGAATTCGTCTGCGGCGATGAAAGAAGCCGCGGAAATCGACGCGGAAGAGACCGAGGAGCGCAGCGACGAAAAGGCGCGCATGCCGCAGATCGCTCCGGGGGTAGAGCTGCCGGATGAGGAAGGCGTCTTTGTGCTCGACACCTTTCACGGAACTCCCGAACTCGTGGAGCTGAAGGCGACCGATCTGTCGCTGAATACGAAGAACCGCAAGGGCATTGCGGTGCTGAATCCTCTGGCGACGCAGCGGGCGAGCCTGGAGCTTGAAGGCGCGAACGCCCGGGTGCATCTGCATGTGAACGATCCGGCGATTTATCTTTCGCTGGGAGTCGAAGATCAGGCGGAGCCGGCGCTGACGCACCCGATAACGGTGAATACGGGCGGCGCAAAGGCGGTGAATGGCGGTAAGCACGGCGCGCACTCGCCACAGTCGGGCTTTGTGATTGTGCGCGTCGACGAGCGGCAGCAAGTGCGGATTGTGGGCGCGATCCACATGAGCCCGACAGGTACGGTGACGCAGGACGAGGACACCATCCCTACCAAGGCAGAAGTGCTGCCGGGCAAGCACTGGCTCAAGATCGAACCGGCGCAAACGCTGACGATTGGCGAGTACGCGCTCGTGGAGATCCTGTCTCCGTCGGACATCAGCGAATCGGTGTGGGACTTTCGCGTGGACCCGCGGCTGGGAGACAATCCCGGCTCGATCGGGCCGATCCTGAATACAGGGAGCAGGCAGTAGCCGGACCCAACAAGAATCCATTCAAACTGCTGATTGCTGAGCAGCTAGCTTTGACCGCTTACGACGGCGGCTGACCGCAAAGTGTGCGAGCAGGATCAGGCATATCGCCGCAGTGATGATGGCGTCCACGGCGGGCATGGCGCGCGGACCCCAAAGCGCATAGCCGCGACCGTCGAGATAAGTCATGTAGGCGACGGGAAGGTTTCCGATGGAGTTGATGATGGCGTAGCGCGAGCTGCCGCTTTTGCCTGAGCCTCCGAGGAACTCGAGGGCGACACCGGTGAAGAGGGCGTAACCAGCGCCAATCGTAAAGAGAAAAAGAACTGTCCCGGTGAAATAGACCGCGGGGCGCAGCGGGTCGAGAGCGAAGATGGCCAGCGTGGCGGCGTTGACCAGGCCCGCCAACAGAAATGCCACGGACGCGCGCACGCGGACCGGAATGAGCGACGCGGCGAGCGCTCCCGCCGAGGTGAGCAGCGCGCCGGCCACGCCATTGATCCACGCAACTTGATGGCCGGTGACGTGGTAATCGCGCGCCAGTTGCGTGAGCAGGCCAATCATGGCGCCACTGCAGCACGGGCAGCCGACGAGGAGCGTGTAAGGAATAGCTTCCCAGCGCAGAAAGGTGGACTTGAATTCGTGCCAGATGCGCACGGCGGTTTGGTGCGCGCCGTGCTCCAGGATCATTGACTGATGGGGTGCCGCCAATGCTGCGAGCGCGGGCAACACGATCATGGCAGCGACAATCCAGCCCAGCGTGCCGAGCGAAAGCCGCCCGGAGTAAGTCACCAGCACAAACACAGCGACAGCGCCGAAGGCCAGCGAGCCGACTTGGTAAAAACTGCTGGCGCGCCGGCGGCTCAACTCGTTCTTGAGCGTGCCCATGATGCCGCCGCAGGAAGCGGCTACGAAGACGCCGAAACAGGCACTGAGGAACAGCAGACTGACTGCCAACGGAGATGCAAGCTGGGATTGATGGAAGGCGGCGACCAGCGCGATGGCGGAAGCGGCTGCCGCAAGCAGGAGCCAGGTGCGGCGGCGCATCCAGAAGTCGGTCAGCGGGCCCCAGAGAAAGTAGATAGCGTGAGGAAGCGAAAGCAGCGCGGCGATGCTGGCTGCGCGAGCGGGGTTTACGCCCTCGTCGCGCAGCAGATAGGTGAGGGCGCCGCTGACGAGGCCGAGCGCGATGACCGCCTCGGGCGTGATGAGGAAGGCGAAAAGCCAGGGGCGATCGTGCGGCGTCGCCGGGGATTGGGTCTCGACTTCCTGCCGCGCCGCTGGTGGCATGAGAGTTAGCCTAGCATCCGGCCGATTTTGGAGGCGATCACCGATAGCCTAAATCGCAGCCCAAATGGCTCACCCAAAAGGCCTTAGCACCAACCGGGGATCAAAAGCGGGGGCGGTTCCGGATTGGAACTCAGCAACACCCTCCCACCAATGCGGGATACCAAGACGATTCAAGCGTGGGCTAAGCTCAAAACCGATACTGCGGGAGAACCATGAACACGCCGGTGCAAGATTACTACGAGTTTCTCCAAATCAGCCCCAATGCCGATGCTGAGACGATCCATCGCGTCTACCGATTCCTCGCGGCGCGGCTGCATCCCGATAACGGCGAAACTGGCGACGAAGAGAATTTCCGCCTGCTCAAGGCGGCCTATGACGTTTTGGCGGATCCGCGGCGGCGCGCGGAGTACGATACGGCCCGCGCGAAAACCCAAGCGCCACCGGAGCCGCTTGCAGCGACCATCGATTTCATGGACGTGATGGACGGCGAGCTGAACCGGCGGTTGGCGGTACTGGCGGTTCTTTACTATCGCCGGCGCACCAACCCAACCTATCCTGAAGTTCCCCTCGCCGAAATTGAAGAGCGGATGGGTTTCCCGCGCGACTACCTTGACTTTACGCTGTGGTATCTGCAAAGGAAGGGCTACGTCACCAAGGCGGACAACGCGCAGTACACGCTTTCGGTGGATGGCGTGGATTTTGTCGAGACGCAACGCGCGAACATTCCCACGCTCCACAAGCTGCTCACCAGCGGTTCGGGATCGTCGGTCGAAGATCTTGCGCGCGCGCCACGCAGAGAGGCGCCCGCGACCGCGCCCGAGCCTCCCGCTCCACCAAGAACGACCTACGTCAGACCCGAACAACGACAACCCGTGAGAAATCAGCCTCTGCGCCCTACCGGACCGATCATTCTGCCTTCGTCAATGAGTGAAGCCAGGGAGATGGAGGACCGTCGCCGCCTGAACAGGCCGGACCGCCGCGTCGGCAAACCCGACTTGCGCGACAAGAAAGTGGAACGGCGCTTTCACTTCACGGATCGGCGAGAGGCACCGCAGGTCGAGCAAAAGCCCGACACGCCGCTACTCGCGAGCGGCGATTCCTAAAGCCTTCATCTTGCGGTAAAGATGACTGCGCTCCAGGCCCAGCAACTCGGCGGCATGGCTGATGTTGTTGTGTGCCTCTTCAATCTTCTTCAGAATGTATTCGCGCTCATATGCGTCGCGCGCCTGTTGCAGGCTTGAGAATTCTTCAGGGTTGCGCGAGCCTGCCCTGTGCGTAAGCGGCGGCAAATGCTTGCGTTCGATGCGCAGCGCACGCGGATTCAAAATGAGAACCCGCTCGATGACGTTCTTGAGTTCGCGCACATTGCCGGGCCAGTGATATTGCGCCAGGGCGTCCAGAGCCTCGTCGCCGATTTCGACGCGCGGACGGCCGTACTGACGGCCGAATTCCAGAAGGAACTCGCGCGCCAGAAGAGGAATATCCTGTTTGCGCTCGCGCAGCGGCGGCACAAAAAACGGCACCACGTTCAGGCGGTAGAAAAGATCCTCGCGAAAATTGCCCTTGGCGATCTCGTCTTCGAGATCCTTGTTGGTTGAAGCGATGACACGCACATCCACGCGCAGGGGTTGCGTTCCGCCTACGGGAGTAAACATCTGATCGTCGAGGGCGCTCAGGACTTTGGCCTGCGTCTTGAGGCTCATGTCGCCCACTTCGTCGAGGTAGAGCGTTCCACCATCCGCGCGTTCGAGGGTACCGCGCTGCTCGGGAGGGCCGCCGGGCTGCGCACCGTGCCGATAGCCGAAGAGCTCGGCTTCAATATGCGCTTCAGGGATGGCGGCGCAGTTGAGCTCGACAAAGACGGCATCGCGGCGCAGGCTTTCGGCGTGGATGGAGCGCGCGATGAGCTCCTTGCCGGTGCCGGACTCGCCGTAGATGAGCACGCGCCCGTTCGTGGGGGCCATGAGCTTGATCTGCTGTCGAAGGGCCTTGAGCGGCACGCTTTCGCCGGTCAGAACAGCAGCGGCGCTGAACTGGCGTTTGAATTCCTCGTTTTGCGTGCGCAGGCGCCGGGCTTCAACTGCGTTTTTGAGGACAATGAGGGTTCGCTCCAGCGAGAGCGGCTTCTCAAGGAAGTCGTATGCGCCAAGCTTGGTGGCCTTCACCGCTGCTTCAATGGTGCCGTGGCCGCTGATGATGACCACCTCAGGCCGCATCTCGGGCGCAAGGTCGCGAATTTCGGCGAGCAGCTCAAGGCCATCGCGGCCGGGGAGCCAGATGTCGAGCAGAACCACGTCATAGGGCGTGTCGCGCAGCAGCACAATAGCTTCGTCGGCGTCCGATGCGCCGGCGACTCCGTAACCTTCCTCGCGCAGAATCTCTTCGAGCGAACTCCGTATTTCCGCTTCATCGTCAACCACCAGGATGTGATTCATGAGACGACGCCCTTCACCGTTTCAGCGTCGTCCGTGGCGGAAGAGTGCGACGCGACCGGCTCGACCAGCGGCAGGCGAAGCAGAAACCGCGCGCCCTTTGGAACATTTGCCTCAGCGCTGATGGTGCCTCCGTGCTCCTGAACGATTTTGGCGGCGATGGAGAGGCCTAGGCCCGTACCGCGGCGCTTGGTGGAGTAGTAAGGCAGGAAAAGGCGCTCGCGAATTTCGTCGCTGAGTCCAGACCCGGTGTCGGAGACGGTGATTTCAGCCGCGGCGCCGTCTTCGCTCAGCGCGGTGCGCAGGCTCAGAACGCGCAGCAAGCTGCCCTGCATGGCTTCGGCGGCGTTATCAATCAGGTTGGCGAGAGCGCGCCGGATGGCTTCCGGATCGGCAAGCACAGGAGGCAAATCGGGCTCGAGATTGCGCTGCACCGTGATGCCTTCAAGGCGGCCGCCAAAGAGCGCGACGGCTTCTTCGACGATCTGATTCATGTCGCAGGGCCGGGGCTGCGGCGCGGGAAATTGCGCCAACGCGGAGAACTGGTCAACCAGCGTGCGCAGAGTGGCCACGCACCCGAGAATCACTTCGCTGCACTTGCGAATGATATTCGGCGAATCGGGATGGCCGCGATCGATATGTCGAGCGATACGATCGGCGCTGAGAGCAATGGGCGTAAGCGGATTCTTGATCTCGTGAGCCACCTGCTGGGCGACTTCTTTCCACGCCAGTTGCCTTTGCGCGCGCAGGAAATCCGTGGTGTCTTCAACCACCAGCACCGATCCGGTTTTGCCGCGGCCAAGATTGAGCCGTGCGCTGGTGATGGCCAAATGGAGAGTACGCCCGTGGGCGTGAAACTCCAGCTCCGTCGAGGCTGCGCCCATGCGGTTGGCGCGGCGAATCAGCGTGGCCAGTTCCTCGGCGCAGTCGGCGGGCAGCAAAGCTGAAATGCTCGCACCGGCCAAAGGAGCATCCAGCCTGAGTCCCATCAGCGCAGCAAAGGCCCGGTTGGCCTGCAACACAACGCCGGCACCGTCGAGCGTGACAACGCCCGAGGGAATCGTCTCGACGATCGTTTCCAGTTCGCGGCGGCGCTCCTCGACGGCGAGGTTGGCCGCGGTGAGTTGCGCCTGCGCAGTCTGGGCCAGTTGCCGGCTGGTCTCCAGGTCCGATGCCATGTGATTGAACGAACGCACAAGATCGCCCATCTCTCCAGTGGCAACGTCCGTCACGCGTTGTTCGTACTTGCCGGCGGCGATCGCATCCATCGCATCGGCCAAAGCCTCGACCGGGTGCGTGATTTGCTTGGAAAGAAAAACCGCGAGCCAGACGCTGGAGAAAAAAACGAAGACCGTGACCAGCAGCAACGTGAGCGACAAGGTTGCGCGAATGGCCCTGCGTGAGCGGAAGAGCTGCCAATACTCATCGGCGCCGGAACGGATGCGCGCGGTGGTTGCGTTCAGTCCCTGCGGCATCGGCAACACAGCAACTACGATCTTGCCCGAGTTTGTGGCGGCCATGCCGACCGCGAATTCCCGACCCGCGACATCGACCACCGGATTGTCATTTCGCTGCGCGGCAGAGAGTACAGCCGCCGAAAGCGGTCCGCGCAGGGGAGTTTCAGTCCATTCAGACTCGGGCGTGGACGCGCGAAGAGAGGCGTGACTCGACTCAGGCAGAGCCTGGTAGCTCGCGAATATCTGCTTGTCGCTACCGTAGATGAGTAAGAAGCCGCCCTGCAGTGTAAGGCGGCGTGACGTCATCACTTGTTGGAGAGCCTGAGGGGTTCCGTCCACCGCTCCGCTTTCGACCACCGACTCCGCCTCGCTGCGCGCATTGCTGGCGACATACTCCACCAGTTCCTGCACCACTCGGGTCGAGTCATCGCGTAATTGCGATGCGTCAGGCGAGAACCAGCGCTCCAGCGAGCGGTTGAGCAGCAGATAACTGAAGGTGGCCATCAGGGCCGCGGGCATGAAGGTGATGATGACCGCGCCCAGCACCATGCGCGAACGCAGGCGTGCGCCCAGGCCGCTGCTTCCCTGCCCCACGTAAACCTTGAGGACGGTGCGAAAGAGCAGGACGAGTAGCAAGAGCAAAAGCAGGAAAAGTAGCAGCTCCAGGGCCGTGAGAACCATGGTCTGCGCGTAGGTTCCCGGATTGAGGAAATCAACCTTGGAGGTGTTGAACCAGTTCAGCGTTCCCAGCAATACGAAAACGAGGACCGCTCCGCCTGTGAGCAGAGCGATCGATCTGCGCCGCGGATCGGCGAGGAAACGCATGGGGCGATTATAGAGCGGACAGCGCGTAGACGGTGGGGAATGGGAAGAAGGGCTGAGTCTTGTCGAAGGCTACCGGATGGCCAGACTCTGTCGCGGGTGGTAACGGCCTCTCGTCATCAACGCGAGGCTGCGCGACCGGTCAAATCTGCGAGCAATCGAGCGGGCTCAGGATCAGGTTGGTGATGTTGCTGACAATCGGGTCGAAAGCGAAGCGCGGATTTGAAGACAGCTTCTTCCACGCCGGATCGTTGCGGAAGACGTCCCACTTGGCGTCGAGTTCGGCCAGGTCGGCAAAGCTGAGCATGTAAGTAAGGTTGGGCATGCGCGAGCCAATGAGCGTGTCGCCAAAGAACACGGGATGGAATCCGGCGTTCAGGAAGATCTCGAATTCTCCGGAGTGGAACATCTCCACTTTGCGGACGTGTTCACCGTCGCTGGGACTCTCATACGTGCGCAGCTGAAAGATGCGCTTGGATTTGGTGGCAGCGGCGGCGGGCGGCGTTAGCTTGGGCCAACCTTTAAAGGCCGCGAGAAGCGAAAGCTCCGCGCGTTGAAAGGCCGGCGCCGCTGATGTGGCATTCCAGAAGGTGTCAGCGGCCTTCAGGAATTCCGCATCCTCTGCCAAGTGCAGATCGAGCTCCGCAAGCGTCTCGACCGACGGGCCGGGAATGAGCAGATAGTAAGCGGGCGTTTCAGGTCCGATATCGAGCTTGAATGCCCCCACCGGCCCCAGCCCCATGCGGGCCAATGCGGGAATCAAGGCGCCGGAGAAGTAACTCTCCGTGACCTTTAACTGTTGACCGCTCAACAGGTTATACCGGCGCAACTGGTAGAACTCCCGGCGCGGGCCGGCGAAGGCCCCGGTGGCCGAGACCTGACCAACCGCATTGCCGGCGGCGGCGAGAGTTGAGGCGGCAATCGATGCTGCGATAAAACGGCGACGTTTCACTGGGTCCTCTGAGAGCGATTGTAAGCTGCTGCGCAGGAGCTTGGCGGCGAGAAAGCCCGCAACTGGCAAAACGCAACTATCGGGGCGCGGCCGTGTCTTTCAAATCCAGAAGCTCTTCGGAGCTTCGACGATTTTTCGGCAACTCCCGCCGAAACCTGTGCCGCCGTTCCGAAAGGACGGCGGCATTTTTTGTTGGCGTGTTTTGGTGGCTGAGCAGGCTGAGGAAATACTTTTTCGGAGGAGCACGAAGTGTCAGGGCACGACTTCAGTCGTACCATAAACACTACAAAATCCAGGCGGCCTTCAGGCCCTGAGGGATGTGTCCCCTGCCCTCGACGACTTCTCCCCTAGCCCCCTTGACCCGTGCCCGCCTTTGCGAGCTTCAAAACGCTCGGGCCGGAGCGCGACCAGGTTCTTGGGAACGTCGCGGCAGGCACAATGAAGCTGATGCTCCCTGTGCCACTGGATTCGCTCTTCCACGGTGGCCTTTGGCGGCATTTTGTTTTGTTCGTGCCAGAGTTTGTTCATGGGTTCATCGTTCACAAAAGCAATGGACTGGCGCTAGGGCAATTCCCGAACCTTGAGATCCTTGAACGTGATCGGGTAGCCCTCAGACTCGAGACCTACATAACCCTTGTCGAGGCCCACTTTGGTTGTGTTCACAACTTCTCCGTTCACGGCGAGGGTGCACGTGTCACCGATGCAGCGGATGTCATAGACGTTCCATTCGCCGGCCGGTTTCACGCGGTTTTCCTTCATCTCTTTTTGCAGGTCGAAGTACGTGAGCTTCCCGTCGACCGGGGTTTGGCCGAAGATGTATCCGCCGTCAAGCTGGGTTTGAGCCTGGTGCCAGATGGAACCATCGAGATTGTTACGGAAGAAGACGCCGCTGTTGTACTTGGGGTTGGGTATAGTGGCGGGTGTGAAGCGCCACTTGATGTGAAATGTGAAGTTGGTGAACTCGCGGTTAAAGCGCAGCCACTCGTGGCCGCCGTTGCCGTAGCACACGATCTGGCGGCGGGCGTAATCGATGTGCCACTGCGCGACCTGGCTCACAGGGTGGTCGGGCGGAATGGCCACGCGTGTCCAGACATCTTGCTGATTGGCGGGAAAGAGGTCGACGTTTTGAGCGGCGGCGGGCAGCACAGCGAGCAGCAGCATGAGGCAGGGCGGAAAAATCAGCGCGGCAATGAGCCTGTGCGAAGCGTTCTTCCTATCGCGAAAACTCTGGATCATCGTTCGTTCCCCCGCCGGCGTCGGCGCGGATCTTTACCCCGAATCAGCAATCGAGCCGAATTGTAGCACCGGGCGCGGAGCATTCTCCCTGACCCGCGCGGCTGCCTTCTTGACCGGGTTTGGAGGCGTCGAACTACCGAGCGATGAGGAACATCACCCAACTGAACACAATGACCGAGCCGACGAAGAGCACAAAGCAATAGGCGCCGTAGCGAAACATGCGTTTTGGGGTGTCGCGCATGGTAATGCCGAAAACGGTCGATGCGAAGAGCGCGAAAAGAAAGACCGCGGTGAAGTGGGAGGGATGCATCAGGACTTCCTCCCCGTGCGCAGGTTGTGCGCGTCAACGGCGGCGATGATGTTCAGGAGGCCGGCGACGACGATGAATTTGGTGCCGTAGTCGGCGATCGTGGTCTGCACAGGCACTCCGCCCCAGCCGGCTGCGCGGCCGAGGAAGTAGAGGATCCCATTTCCAAGATCGCCTGCAACGCCCAGAATATCCAGAATGTCCTGAGCGCTCGTGTAAAGCTTGCCCTGCATGGCGAGGCCGAGCGCGAACATGGCGATGATGGAGACGGCCAGCAGCGTGCCGCGGATCCATTTGCCGAGAAGAAAGTGTCCTGCGCCGGGAACGAGCCATCCCGCGATGAGGGGAAGGTAGACGAATCCTTGAGATGAGGTTTTTGCCGCGGCAGGCTTGTTCGGGGTGGTTGCCATTCCTCTATCGACTATACAAGAGCAGGCGGCGGGGATCGGGGTCCGCGATCTGGGTTTCTCGAACCCGTTAATGCGCTGTGGTCAAGGAATGATCCGCTACGGGATGATGATCGAAGCTGATGGCGCGGCTCACTTTCCACTGACCGTCTTTCAGCTGCCACAGTGTGACGAACTGCGCTTCACCGAGGGCCATTGGATCGTTGGGGTGAGTGAAGCGGTGTACGCCGATCTCGACTGCGCCGTAGCCCTTCAAAGGGTAGACTTCGAGACTCCCTGCGACCAATTCGCGGTGGACCTTGCCGCAGATGTTTGCCTTGATGGCGTCAAGAAAGGGCTGGCGACCGACGGAGAGACCGGTCTGATCATGATAGAACTCGAGATTCTCGTCGATCATGGAGCCAAGCTTCTCGAGATTACAAGTGTTGTAGGCGTCAAACAATGCGGTATCGAGCGCGGCGACGGTCTTGTATAGGTCGTCGGTTGGCGGCAAGCCCTGCCCAGACTGCGCGCTGACCCAAGCGGTGGAGACGGCGAAAGTCGCAAGAAGAAGCCATGTGCGCAGCGCTATCGTCGAAGGCTTTTTGCTCTTGAGAGGAATCGGCATTCACCAGAGTACGGATGCGAGCTGCATTCTGTTCCCTGGGCGGACGCGTGCGATAAGTCAAGCTCCGGCCGTCGCGAATTCACCGTAAACCACTGAAAACACCACGCAAAAATCGCAAGCCAAGTTTGCCGATCATTTCCGCCTTTTGGCGCATACTCATCTCATGCTGGCTCAACCAAGATCCTCGCGCATCGCGCCTGGCGCTAACCAAATCTGCATCCATGTCCCAACTCGAGCCGGACTCCAGAAAAAAATCCGCGCCTGGAATCGCCTCATATCTGGTGCAATTCTCGGCAGTTTTATGACATGAATGAATAGAATCAATGATATACACATTAACTTATCGATAAATAACCTGTTGTCTCATCGATAAACATTTTCGTCTCTTATTCGCCCAAACCCGTAACCCAAACGCCCGCAAGCGACAATCCATGCAGCCAATGATTCGCAGGCTTGCTGGCTCGCTCCACTAAATCTGCACCAGCTCCTGCTGGACGCGGCCCGTGACCCAGGCTTTGCCGGGGGCTGTGATCATGTTGATCTCGCTCCGCACGCCGAACTCGGGCAGGTAGATGCCTGGCTCGACGGAGAAGCATGTGTGGGGCAGGATGCGGCGAATGTCGTGGGTTTCGAGATTGTCCAGATGCGCTCCTGACCCGTGAATCTCATGCGCGATGTTATGGCCGGTGCGGTGGACGAAGAAATCGCCGAAGCCGGCTTCGCGAATGACGGAGCGCGCTGCGTCGTCGGCTTCGAAGCCGCGGATGGGCTGGTTCCGGGCAAAAGCCTGCTCGACAGTGTCAATCGCCGCGTCGCGCGCGCGGCGAACAGTATCGAAGATGAGCTGCTCTTTCTTTGAAGGCTCGCGACCGATGACTCCAGTCCACGTGACGTCGTAGAACACACTGGTCGGCGTATCGAGTCGGCCCCAGATATCGATGAGCAGGAAGTCTCCCTCGCGAATGGGCGCAGCACGATCGGCGGTCGGCTCGTAGTGCTGGTCAGAAGTGTTGGCGTTGACGCTGACGTCGGGACCGTTTTCCCAGATTAGGCCCTCGCGGCTCATGGCTTCGCGCAGCCAGACGACAAGATCGAACTCAGTGAAGTGGCCGGTGCCGCCGCCGGAAGGAGGACGCAAACAACGTGCGATTTCGGCCCAGGCGCCGACGAGAATCAGGTCAATGGCGCGCTGCGCGGCGGAGTGGCTGGCAATTTGATCCTCGGTCAGGACAGCTTCAAACTGGCTGACCAAATCGGCGGAAGTGACGATTTCTTTTCCCAGGCCGCGCAGGAATTCGACCGTCCCGGCATCGACCATCGAGACGTACATGATGTCGTTGTTCGGCGAGTATTGCATGGCGATCTTTTTCTGGTTCTGAAGCAGATTCTCGAGACCCGCGTGCAGTTCCTGCCAACTTGAGTATTGAGTCTTGGCACCGGGAAGCGAATCGAGACGGGCCTGCTCGATGCGATGGACGAGCTTGCGCGGCTCGCCCGTGGCGGGAATGAAGTAGTACCAGCGGCGCGTGATGTGGGCATTTGGATCGAGCGAAAGGATGCGTGCGGCAATGGGATCGCGGTGGTGGTGATCGTAGAAGAGCCAGCCGTCAAGCTTGGATTCGCGGAGCGCTAATTGAATGCCGTCGAGATTCATACGGCAACATGATACGCGCGCAGGCTGCGATCAGGAGGTGGCGTGGCGTTTCGCGTCCAGCTGCTTGCCCTGTAGCTTAATCGACACATGGACCAGCGTGAGCGCTGCGGGAGTGACGCCGGGAATGCGGCTGGCTTGGCCGATGGTCATTGGACGGATGCGCTCGAGTGTTTCGCGCATCTCGCGCGAGAGGCCGCTGATGGTGCCGTACTCGATCCAGTCTGGAATGGTGACGGACTCGGCAGCCTTCAGCCGCTCGATGGACTTCTTCTGCTGCTCGAGGTAGCCGGCAAACTTGATTTCGGTTTCGACAGCGCGGGCCTCGTTGCGCATCATCGCTCGCGCAATATGCACTTCCGCGTTGTCATCGCGAGCGGAGGTCGCCGCGGCGGCCGGAGTCGAAAGCCTGCCCTGAGCGGAGATCGCTGGAGCGATCGGAGTCGAATGGGGACCTGCATTTGACACAGCCGCAAAACCAGCGAGCAGCGGCTCGCGGACCAGGTCGTCGCGGAGAGCGGCGAGCAGCGGCTCGATGGTGACTTCAGGGCGCTTGAGGAGCTGCGCCCAGGTGATGCCGGCGGTCGCGGGGAGTTCACCAAACCCTGCGCGCTGGAGCTTTTCAGGATCGACTTTGCCGTAGGTTAGCAGGCGATCCAAAGCGAACATGCGGGCCTGCTTCTGCTCGTATTCGGCCCAGGCCTCGTCGTTGATGAGGCCGAGCTTTCGCCCATACGCCGTGAGGCGGCGATCGGCGTTGTCGATCCGAAGATGCAGGCGGAACTCGGCACGCGAAGTGAACATGCGGTAAGGCTCGTTCGTGCCCTTGGAGATGAGGTCGTCGATGAGGATTCCCGTGTAGCCCTCAGTCCGGTCCATGGTGAAGGGCGGCTCACCCTTGAGCCAGAGGGCTGCGTTGATGCCAGCCATGATGCCCTGGCAGGCGGCTTCTTCGTAACCGCTTGTACCGTTGATCTGCCCCGCGAGATAGAGGCCGGTCATGCACTTCACACGGAGGGTGCGGTCAAGCTCGGTAGCGTCGACGGAGTCGTACTCGATGGCATAGCCGGGGCGCAGCAGCTCAGCCTGATCGAGGCCGGGGATGGAATGAACCATCTGCCACTGGACTTCCATGGGCAGCGAGGTGGACATGCCATTGATATAGACCTCGTGGGTGTTGAGGCCCTCCGGCTCGAGGAAGAATTGGTGCTGGGTCTTGTCAGGGAACTTGACGATCTTATCTTCAATGGACGGGCAGTAGCGCGGGCCGATGCCCTGAATGCGGCCGGAGTACATGGCCGAGCGATGAACGTTCTCGCGGATGACGCGAAGCGTCTCCGGCGTAGTGAAGGCGATGTGACAGGATACCTGCGGCTGAAGGATCTTCTTGGTGCGGAAACTGAACGGCGTTGGGTCGGCGTCGCCGGGCTGCTCTTCGAAGACCTTCCAATTGATCGTTCGGCCGTCAAGGCGCGGAGGCGTCCCGGTCTTGAGACGGCAAGTCCGAAGCCCTAGAGCCCGGAGCGCCTCGCCGAGAAGGACGCTTGCAGGCTCGCCACTGCGGCCTGCGGGATAGCGCTCTTCGCCGCAATGAATGAGGCCGTTGAGAAAGGTTCCGGTGGTGATGATGGTGGCGCCCGCTAGGAGTTGGCGGCCATCGCGAAGCTTGAGGCCGAGAACGCGGCGGTGCGGACGCGTGGGCCGGGGAATGGACTGGCCTTCGGGAAGTTCTTCTTCCGAGATTGGGGCGACTGCTTCGGATTCCTCGATGACAAGATTAACGACTTCGGCTTGGCGAATGTGCACGCCGGGCTGAGACTCGAGGACCTCGCGCATCTTGACGCGGTAAAGCTGCTTGTCGCACTGGGCACGCGGGCTCCAGACGGCGGGGCCGCGCGAAGCGTTGAGAAGGCGGAATTGGATGCCCACGGCATCAGCGACTTCGCCCATGATGCCGCCGAGAGCATCGACTTCGCGGACGAGATGGCCCTTGGCAACGCCGCCTATGGCGGGGTTGCAGCTCATCTGGGCAATGAGGTCGAGGTTCATGGTGATGAGCGCGGTCTTGAGGCCCATGCGCGCGGCGGCCATGGCGGCCTCGCAGCCGGCGTGACCGGCGCCCACGACAACGACATCGTATTGTTCGGTGAAAGCCATCCGATTCTATTTTACGGGTGGAATCAGAACGGTGCGGCGATTGGCGTGAGGGACTGCCCGGTGAGCTGATCAATAGACGACGGCGTAAGCGCGGGCTTCGAGATCGGGTGGGGCAGAATCCGACGGGGCTGGGAGATTGGAGTGAACGCTGACGCGAACCGGCACGCCCGGAGTGAGATCGTTGACGTCAATATCGGCGACGAGCGAGGAGGGTCGGCCTCCGAAAAGATGATGACGGCCGCTCTTGTTGACAAGTCGGAATGGAATGGATCGGTCCCATTGGGTAACTTCGAGGGTAGGGTTCTGGCGCTCGCTTTGGGGCGAGAGTGCGCCGGCGGAGCTGCCTTGCCGTTGCCGGCCTGCGGATGGGCTGGCCCGCACGACAATGCGCAGGACGCCCTGGATGGGCGGATCGAGGCTCGCCTCGATTGTGCCGGAAGCCCCAATCTGGAAGACGGCGTCAAGGGGCTTGACGGAGGCGGGCTTTAAGTGGGCGGCAGAAGCGTTGACCGCGCCGCCGGCCAGCAGTGTCAAGAATAGAATCCGCGAGACTGAGGAACCCATTACGCCGCCTGCAGTTCAAGAATAATGGCGGCGCCGCGCGGCTGCAGATTCACGGCAGAGGCGCGTCCGTTCTGGTCGCGCAAAATGGTGGCGCAGAGGCTGAGCCCCATTCCGGCAGTCTCGCCGCAGGCGCGCGCGGGAACAAAAGGATCGAATGCACGCTCGGGGTCGAGGAAACCCGGACCGGAGTGGGTGACGGAGATGTGCACGAGGCTGCCTTCGCGGGCCGCTTCGAGGCGAATGGATTTGGACCCTTTCGGAGCCGAAGAAGGACCTTCGCGGTCCACGGCACCAATGGCGTATTGCAGGCAATGGAGCAGGGCCTGGCGCAACTGCTGCGCACCGCAAAGAATCCGGGGCATACCCGGCGCCACGTTGACCTGGAATTCGATGGAGCGCTGCAGGAACTCCGGACGGTAGAGCTGCTCCATATCGGCCAGCAGTTCAGTAACAGAGATCGCGGCCGGCTGGCCTGTGGGAGCGTGAGAAACGCGAGAGAGACTTTGGAGCGTGGAGCGGATGCTGCGCGCTTCGTTGACGATGGCCTGGACGGCCTTGCGATCGCGCGTTTCGAGCGAAGGCGATTCCTGGAGCAGCGAGGCATAGCCAAGGATGACCGTGAGCGGGCTGTTCAACTGCTGGGTGACGTTGCCGGACAACTGACCGAGGCCGGCAAACCGTTCTGAGTCGATGAGCTTTTCAAAGAGCATGGTTTGACTGCGCGTGGCCTGGAGGCGGGCGACAAGCATCTCGATGGGAAGCAGGTCGTCGAGGCGGGGAAATCTGGAGGAGTCAATGCCAGGCCCGCCATCGTGGCGCATTGCTCCGAGTAACAGTGCACCATCGACGCCAGAGCGTCCGATCATGGGAATGGCCAGGACAGAGGTGAAGCGCAGGTGCGCTAGGTCGTCACCGGGAATGAGCCAGGGCGTGAGATCGAGGCGGACCGTTTTGCTGTGCGCGACAGCGACCGCGGATGAGCCCGGGACGAGAAAGCCTTCAACGGGAATGCGGCTCGCCAGTTGATTGAGCGGCCGCGCAATGGCCATCTCCAAACCCGCGCTGCCGGCAAGCTGGTAGCGCCCGTCACATTCAAGCAACAATGCAACCTGCGCGAAGCAGCTGTTTTTCACAACGGTGTCACAGACATCGCTAGCCTGGCGGTCGAAGTCATCGACGCGGCGACGTGTAAGCATGAGGTTGGCGTAAGCCTCAAGCTGGCGGCGGGCGCTGCGTTCGCGCTCTTGTGCTGCCTTATTGCTCGTCAATTCGTTCTCGAGTGCGAGCACGATCATGCCCACAGCGGCGACCACTTTCCCCATGACGATGAAGCGGGTGATGGTGAGAGAGAGCGGCGCATGAAGACCGACCAGCGGAAGAAGATGCAGACAAGCCAGCGACCAGGCCAGGAAGCCGAGGACACTGAGGAAGACTCCCGGTGAAAATCGGCGCGAGACGAAGACGAGCAATATGGCCGCCATTTGCAGGTTGACGCACTCGACAAAGGTGAGCCCAGCCCCCGCTCCCTGCAGGCAACAAACCCAGATGGCAAAAGTACCCAGGACGGCGCTGAACGAAACTCCCACCCAGATAGGCACCGCGCCCTTGGTCATTCCCCAGAACACGCCGACGCCAAAGCTCATGCCCACCAAAGCCGGAAAGAAGAGGAATGCCGGACCGCGAGGCTGGATCCCGCCGAGCACTCCGTAGAGAAGGATGGAATAGAGTACGAGAGGCGCTGCATACGCGGCGACAAAAGGAACCTGAAGGCGTCCGATACGGAATCGCAGGGGCGAAAGCGAGCCGAGGAACATAGCCGCGCTAAGCTGAATGAACGATTCACCCGAGGCCACCAACCATGGGGAACCTGCTCCGGGATAGCCGTTCATGGTGTAGAGAAGGACCATGGCAACGATGGAGAAGAGGAAACCCAGGAACCAGAGGAGGGAGCGGGCATCGCGGAATCGCAGATAGAGGTAGCCGAAGGCGGGCAGCAGAAGCGCCGTCAGCATGAGAGCCGGAAGGTGATAGTAGTCGGGCATGGATGCCGCGAATCTCCTTCCCCTATCAATGGAAAGTGCAGATCCATCGATGCTTGCGGATCGGGGCCCTGAGCATTCCTTGCAGACTCATGGGCCGCGTGACGGCACGTTTCCTGATCGCGCCGTGACAGGGCGTTCCGTGGATAGTATCGCGGCCTTCCCAATGCCGAGAACATCCGTCTAAAGTTGCAGAGGGATGCGAGTATTGAGGTGCAGATTTCCCGGCCCCATGCGCCTGTGCAGGAAACTCCCGAGGAGACGAGCTTTAGTGAACTTTCGAAACCTGATTCCGGTGATGGCGATTGCCTGCTGCGCTCTACTGGCCGCGGCGCAGGATAAGGCATCGTTCACGCCAATGCCGCTCGACTCGGGATTCGGCCGAATGGATCTCTCGGACCCACCGGTTCCGCCGGAGCAGATCATCAAAGAGTTTTCGGCAAAGGAGACGGAGTTTCAGGAAGCGCTCAGTCACTATACGTACCGGCGCACCGCCAGCGTCGACGAGATCGACGACGACAACAAGGTGAGCGGGGAGTGGTACGAAGTCGACGATGTGATCTTTGACCAGACGGGCAGGCGCACCGAGAGAGTGGACTTTGCGCCCCCGAACACGCTGAAGGAGATCATGATGTCGCCGTCCGATCTCCAAGACCTGCAGCACGGCTATTCGTTTGTGCTGACCACCGCGGACCTTCCCGCGTATGACATCAAGTATGTGGGACAGCAGCAAGTGGACGAGGTGAAGTGCTACGCCTTCGATGTGAGCCCGAAGACGATCGAGAAGGGCAAGCGGTATTTCAATGGGCGCGTATGGGTGGATACGGACGACCTGCAGATTGTGGTAACCGATGGCCACATGGTGCCCGACGACACGCGCAAGAACTCCGCGGACCTTCATGCGCCGTTTATTACATGGCGGCAGCAGGTCGACGGACACTACTGGTTTCCTGTTTATTCGAAGGGCGAAGGGATTCTGCACTTCCCCGGCGGCTATGGCTCCATGGCCGAGGACGTGCACATTCGCGAATTGATCAAATTCACCGACTACAAACGGTTCGGGTCATCGAGCAAGGTGTTTTACAACGGCCAAGAGGTTAACAACGAAGGGCAACAGCCTACTCCCGCGCCAAATACCCCACCTGACAGCGGCAAATAGAAGGATCGCAGCCTCTCCGCGCGGCGTTGGCAAAATGGATGCCACAGCGGGAAGTCGAACGATCTGAATCGCGACGGTTGCGGCGGCCGGGTGATCTACTACTTGCGTGACGGGAAGCATCGAACCAGCGCCCGTTCAAGGTAGAGATGCGGCGCCTACTCCAGCAAACTGTCGTGCAATATCTTTGCGTCCTGGCCTTAGCTGTGTGCTGGCGGCCGATGCGGGTGGACGGGCAGGTTGGGGGAACCGCTCAAACGGATAAAGGACAAGCTGAATCGAAAGCGCCGGACGGCGCGGGTTCCGGTCAGGCTGCGAGTCAAGACTCGAGCGGGGACGACGCGAGCGGCGATGTCGAAACCATTTTCCCGCACTCATTGACAGGGCGGTACTGGATTTCAGGCCAAGCAAACGTGATCTTGCAGGGTCACGGCGCATTCAGGGCCAAGTACAGCGGACCAAACAGCCTGACGAACTGGGGGCAGAACGCAACCACACACCTACTGACGCTTTTCACCGGATACGAGCTCTCGCAAACCACTGAAGTCTCTGCCGACATCGAAGATGCGACTGGAAACGGCCTTGCGGATACTGTCGGGTTGGCGGGATTTGTGAACCTTGATGCGGTGCGAGTGAGGGAGGGCGTGCCACAGAAGGACGCCCCCTACCTTGCGCAGTTGATGCTGCGTGAGATCATCCCGCTGACGAGCGAGCGGGTCCCGAGCCCAGATCCGCGCGACGAACTGCATCTGGCCACTACAGTCCCCGCGCGGCGGCTGGAGTTGCGCGCAGGCAAGATGGACCTGACGGATTTCTTCGATGTGAACGATTACGGTTCCGACAGCAACCTTCAGTTCCTGAACTGGACGGTGGACGACAATGGCGCCTACGACGTGGCGTCAAACACGAGGGGCTACACAGACGCAGTCATCGTGGAATACGACGATCCCTCGCGGGCGGTGCGCTTTGCCGAAGCGCTGATGCCGAAGGTTGCCAACAGCGCATTCCTGGATGCGGATCTAGCACGGTCACGCGCGGAGAACCTTGAGCTCGAGGCGACCGGGAAACATATTCTGCATCGTGACGGCACGGTGCGGCTGCTGGGTTATCTGAATCATGGCAACATGGGAAACTACCGCGAGGCGAATGCGGAGTTCCTTGCAGGCGAGACTGCGACGCCGGACATTATTGCCACGCGCAGGGAAGGACGGCACCGCTATGGCTTTGGCCTGAACATGCAGCAGGAGGTTCGGAAGAATGTAGGCGTGTTTGCGCGCCTGGGCTGGAGCGACGGGCACAACGAAACCTATTGCTACACCGAAGACGACCGGACGGTGCAGGTCGGCGGCCTGGCCATGGGTGACCAGTGGCGGCGCAGCAGCGACCGAGCTGGCGTGGCTTTTGTGACGAACGGGATCGTGGCATCGCATCAGCAGTATCTTGCGTTGGGCGGGCTGGGATTCCTGCTCGGCGACGGCGGGCTGACTTACGGCCGCGAGGAAATCGTTGAAACTTTCTATACAGCTCACCTTTGGCGGGGCTTCTCAGTTTCGTACGATTTTCAACACGTTACCGATCCCGGATACAACCAGGCGCGCGGACCCGTGTCGGTTTCCGCGTTCCGGTTCCATACGGAATTCTGAAGAGACCGCGGACGTAGGGAGTTAGCTGGCGCGGAACGGTGCGACACCCGCGCCCATGAGGACGATGGAGCGCTGTGCGAACGGCGAGTAGACGAGAAGCGCGGTGCAGGCCAACGCGAGGCCGAAGTTGATGTGGTGCAGCAGAAGGAATGGCGAGAGCGACCACAGCTCGTCGAAGAGGAGCAGAAACGGCCAAAGCGTGAGGAATTTGGCCCGGAATCCAGGTGCTTGGAACAGGGCGGCGCTGAGGACGAAGGCTCGGGCGGGAATGAGAACGGCAGCCGAGATAAAAAGGACGCGGAAAACGAGCGTCGCTGCCCGCAGGAGCGATAGAACATCCTGGATCTCCGCAAGATTGGCAAGCGCGCCAATTCAAAAGCCCAGATACATAAGCTGAAAGAGGACGAAAAGGGTTTGCACGACCGGAAAGGACGTTTTGGGAAGGTCCTCTGGAGTGGAGAGAATCCGCTTGCGTGGCTGTGGCTCAGGCTGGGAAACTGGCGCGGCTGGGTCATTGGGTGCGGGAGACTGGGACTCGTTGAGCGCGGGCTGCGCAGCGTCGCCGGAATCGATTCGCTCGACAGGCACGAGAAAACGATAGCCCCGGCGGGCCAGAGTTTCGACAAATCGCGGACTACCGGCCGTATCGCCGAGGGCCTCGCGAATGCGGTTGACCGCGGAGTTGACGCCGTGCTCGTAGTCGACGAAGGTGCCTTCTGGCCATAGCACGCGGGAGATCTCGTCGCGCGTAACTAATTGGCCTGGCTGCTCGAGAAGCATGAGGAGGACCTGGAATGGCTGGGCGTTGAGCTTGACGCGCATCCCCTGCCTGCGCAACTCGCCCGTGGCGGCATCCGCTTCAAAGACTCCAAAGCGATAGCGCTGTGCCGGCCGAAGGTCGCTCCTCAAGTCCGCCATGTCTTTCGATCAGTTTAGTCGATCGCGAGTTAGGTCGAAGTCCGACGCGAGCAAAGAACAACTCGCTGGAAGTTCAACAGCTGGAGGGAATTGCGCGGTGAGGATCATTCGCGTCCGATTGAGGCGGTGTGCATTGCCCGTTGACCGTCGAAAAGGTAAGGTGAGGAACATGGCGAACGAGCGAGCGGCGAAATCGCGAAGGCTTCAGGCAGCCGGGGCGGTGCTTCTGCTTGCGATTGCCGCGGGGCTCGCCGCAGAAGAGCCTACGCCTGCCGCTCTTGCCGGGTTCCAAACGTATGTCAGCCACGTGGATTCTCGCATCGTAAAGCAAGACGGATCGGAAGATCGTTTTCTCGCTCCCGTGGACCGCGCGCGCCTGCGGCGAGGCGATGTAGTAACCGAACAACTGACCCCGACGACTGGGTTGGAGTTGCCAGGAGCGCTCGTTCATGACTGGCGAGGGACCGCATTTTTCCCAGGAGCAACAGCCGCGGATTTTGAGCGCATATTGCGGAATTTCGAGGCATATCCACGGAGCTATTCGCCGGAGGTGGTGCGGGCAAACGTGCTTCTGCAACAGGGTGATCACTACGAGATCACGATGCGCGTGGTGCAGCACCACATTTTGACGTTCGTGATGGACGGAACATACGACGTTACGTTTGGAAGGCTCGATGCGCAGCATAGGTACTGTGTTTCGCGTAGCACGCAGATTAGCGAGATTTCCCAGGCTGGCACAGCGCAGGAGCACGCGCTGAGCGCGAGCGAAGAGCACGGTTTCCTTTGGCGAATGACCACTTATTGGAATTACGAAGAAGGGGACGGCGGGCTGTACATCCAGATCGAGTCGATCTCGCTGACGCGGTCCATTCCGGTGGGGTTGGGGTGGGCGATTGGACCTTTTGTCGAAAGCGTTCCAAAAGAGTCGCTGGAGTTTACGCTGCGGGCAACGCGGAATGCGCTGAAGAAATAGCATTGCGGCGAGGACGCGGGGATGAAGCAACCGAGAAAGGAGACGAAGATGAGCTCACAGATTGCTGTGGTGAAGCATGAAGCGGCGTTTGAAAACGCGCGGCGAGTGAATCAGGCGTTGACGGCACGGATGGAGAAGCGCGCATTGCAGTGGATGGCCGAGCGCGCGCCGCGATGGGTGAGCTCAGACCAGCTTACCTTGCTGGGATTGAGCGCGCAGATTGGAGCGGGCATCTGTTTTGCATTGTCGCGATACGATCGGCGGATTCTGCTGATGGCAATTGTGTGCCTGGCGCTGAACTGGCTCGGCGACAGCCTGGACGGGACGCTGGCGCGCGTGCGCCGACAGGAACGGCCGCGATACGGATTCTACGTGGACCATATCGTGGATGTTCTGGGATCGGTGGCGTTGATGTGCGGACTCGGCCGGAGCGGGCTGCTGCACTGGTCGACGGCGATGGCCATGCTGATCGCGTTTCTGGTGCTTTCGAGCGAGAGCTATCTGGCCACGTACACGCTGAAAACTTTCGAGCTTTCGCAGGGAGTTTTGGGTCCGACGGAGATTCGGATTCTGCTGGCGGTGGGCGCCCTGGCAGCGCTGCGCAGCCCATATTCGACTGTGTTCGGGCACAAAATGCTGCTGTTCGACCTGGGCGGGGCGATTGCGGCGTTGGGAATGGCCGGGATGGCGTTTCTAGTGACAGTGCGGCACACGGCGCAACTTTACCGGCAGGAGCCGCTGCGATGAATGCATTTATTCGTTGGTGCAAGTTCATCGTAGTGGGCGCCTTGGGCACTTGCTAAAGCACGGAGACATCGCGCCGATGAACGAAATCGAAGGGGTGTCTTCGGGGATTCGGCGGATGCCGCGAGGGAAGGAAATGCGATATTCTGCTTCGTCCTGAGGAATCCTGCAGTGGCAACCTCGATGAATCACGCGACGTACAAGAATCCCGCGGTCCTGTCGCACCACGCGATGCGCAGGATGGTCGGCATCATCGCGCTGCTGCTGCCCTTCGTTCTCGCCGGCGGAACGATTCTGCTCTCGCTTCTCGGACCGAGCCATGCAGTGCCCCACCCGCTACTGCAGCGATCGATCAGCGACTATCGCTGGACGTCGATGAGGGATTGCCAAGTTGGAGGGCTGTGCGCGATCGCCGCGTTTCTGATGTGCTCTCGGGGATACGACTGGATCGATGAGATCACCGGATATCTGGCCGGATTTCTCACGCTGGGTGTGGCACTATGTCCTTCGGTGAATCCGCGAGATCCTATGCACACTCCAATACAGTTGGAGTTGAATACGGTTCACACCGTATTTGCGGCGCAGCTATTTCTCGTCCTCGCCTTTTTCAGCCTGGTCCTGTTCCGCAAGAGCGCCCCAGGGAAAAGCCGCACTCGACGCAAGCAGCACAGAAATATCGTCTACGCGGTGTGCGGCACGGTGATCCTGGTCTGCGACGTCGTGATGGTCAGCCTGAATATCGAGGGCGCGGAGCGATTGCTACGACCCATCAATCCTTTGCTGACATGCGAATCGCTGGCGCTGATCGCTTTCGGGGTCGCGTGGCTTACGAAGGGCAACGGCATCCTTCGAGACAGGCCGCATAACCACGTGCAGCCTGCCTGACGGACGATCTCTGAAGCCGATTTCTCAGTGTCCCTTGCCTGTATGAGTCTGATCCGCGGATGCGGGCCCCTGGAGTGGGATCTGACGGCGCAGCGGCACGCGAGCATCGCGGGCGAAGTACCATCGCGCGGCAATCGAGAATGAATTCTCTTCGAGACTGTTCCCACTTCTCTGCGGTTTGTAGTAGAAGCCGGTGTAAGTTGGGGCGAAGGAGAGATTGCCCCAAGAGGGAAGGACCAGCGCCAAGCTCAACGGAATGTCATATTCCGTTTGCGTGGGCAATTCTGCAGAAGGAGAACGCCCGAAGAAATAATCACCATTGCTATCGGTGACCAAGCTGATCTGCTTCCCCGGAGTACTGCCAAAGAGACGGTTCTGGAAGTGGAAGTTCCAGTACAAGCCGGGAGTGTGGAGTGTTCTTACGACGGATGTAGCTGTGGTGGTGTTGTTGATGACGAATTTCGCAGCAGTGAAGCAATTTTGAAGCGTGATATTGGCTTGGACGGGGCAGGTTTTCGGCGTTCCGGTCGTCCCGTCCTGAAAGGTGACCGAGGACAGGACTCCATTCTGCTGGCTGAACTCCATGCCTGTCTCATAGAAGCTTCCGGCCGAGAACCGGGATTTTGGGCGGTTGTTGCCAAACTCACGCCGGAAGCCGGCGCGATCAGTCCAACCGGAGGCGCGCGGGAGTTGGACTGTAAGCTCGCCCGCCGGAACAGCGGAAGCGGCGAATGGGAAGAACAGGTACGGAGTGTTGATTTCAATCTGGTATTGACGCGGTGTGAGTACGAGCAGGCTTCGCGGCAGGGAGCGCACGCTGCGCACGGTGTTGTCACTCTTCATGGCGTGAAGCCGAATCTGCAGAAAGGCGCCTTCAGTTAGATTATTCAACGAATAGGAGGGGTTGATCGGCTTACCGGTAAGATTGCCGAGGACTGCGCGGTCGTAGGCGAAGGCAGTTTGCTCGCCGATAGAGAGGGACGCGAGCGCCTTGGCGTTGCCGCCCGGTTTGAAGAAAGTTCCCGTAATTCTGTTGGCCAATTCCAGATCCAATTCCTGCTGGGTCGGGGCCGAGGCACGAGCGTCTGAAACTCCCTGGAATTGCTGAACGTTTGCATTTCCGCCGACTGGCGCCCGCGAAGTGAAGCTCGCGATCACCTTGGCGAACTCGATCTGCCAGAGCGGCATCTGTTGAAACACTTCGTTTTGGGCGGTGATCACCTTTTCTGCGGGACCTGCGGCCGGGGCCAGGGCAGCGACTTGTGGAGAAGCGCCGTGCAAGGAGTTGAAAAGGTAGTGCGAGAGGGGAGCGGTAATGTACACATCCGTTCTTTGGTGATTGGCGGGGGGAAGGCTCTCGAGCGTGCCGTAGACGGCTTTATCCTGGGCCAACTGATCGCTGGTGATCAACCAATAGTAGCCATCGTCGGTGACGGGTGTTCCGCCAATGCAGTAGGTGGTCTTGCCCGAGGAGTCGCCAAGGCAGGATGGATCGACAGGAATCCAAAGAGGTTCGTTGTTCTGGTTAATTTCAGTGACGTTGGCGAGGGTTGACTGGACGATACCGTAGGAGATGAGCCACTCCTGCGTAACGCCAGTATCGGCCAGTTGGGCCTGCTGGGCCATCTGATTCTCTGAGACTTCGAGCATATTTTTCAAGCTCTTGCCGGTGACGGCGACGTACTCCAGGTAGTCGCCCTTCCAGAAGATGCGATCAAGGGCGACACGTAGCTTACAGAGATCGGGATGCTCGGTCTCATTGGCACACACCTCATAGCCGGAGTAGCCCGGTCCGATTGCGTCCAGCTCCACGTCGCGACTCTGCAAGAGGACTACATCGGCGTTGGGGCGGGACGCTTTCTCCAAATCATTGAGGAGCGCAAACTCAGCTTTGCTTTGCGGATCCGTGCCAGCAATCGATAGTGTCGTCGAAGATTGTCCCAGCTGCGCCATCAATTGAGAAAGCAGCGCGATGGTTGTGGGACTAGAACCCTGGACTGGAGGCGGCGCAAAGATGCCATCAGGCTCGTTAACGATGGAAAAGCTCATATCGGCCGGGGAGTCAAGGGTGAGGCGCGAGACTTTCCCGGGGTAATCGCCAGTTTGAGAATTGTAGCTGGGAATTGGCGCCACGACGGGAGCGGGGTAGTCGCGCTTGGCTGACGCCGGAAAGCTGAGCGAGAGTTGCGGAGTGCCGTATCCGGATTCGGCCTCGCTGAGTACGACGTCGATGTGGAAGTGCGCGCCATCATTCTTTAGCAGGGCCGAGACTCGTTCGGAGAGAACCTCCGCCTCAGTGCGGGGCATCTGGGCCATGACGATAATCTTGTCGAAGGGGCGCTGATTGCGGTCGGCGGCCAGAAGCTCGGCACCGCGCACGATAGCCTCGGTGATCGGAACGGGATCGGTGGCAACTGCGGCGCCACTGCCGGGGGTTTGACGGTCGCCGCAAACCCCGAAGGCATTGGCAGGATCTTTATGAGTGCCCGGGCACAAGCGGATATTCGTTTGCGATACCGCATTCATTGTGTTCTGGCCGGTAAGACCGACAATGAGAACATTGCTGCCGTCCGCAGTCTGCGCGACTGTGTAACCGATGTCCTTTTCTTCGATAGCGACGGTACGGAGCAAGCCATCGATTGCGGCGTCTCGCTCCTTGTCTGTCAAGATTACAGAAGCGCTAACGCCTTTGTGACCGGCGGCGGTCTGCTGCGCCGCGCCTGCGCCCGGATTGTTTCCCGAAGGCGCGAGGATGGTCTTCATGCTGTTCAGGATGTCCTCGAGGCGGCTGGCGTATGCGCACATCTCGGCCTGATCGCCTGTGTTGGCTGGAGCGGGGCAATCGCTCATGGCTTTCAACTTATCGGCGAGATCGCTTACCTGGTCCGAAGTCAATACCTGGCTGCCAGCCTGCGCCTGTTTTGATTTTTCGCCAGACGAAAGAGCGGGAATGTGGAAGCGCTGGCCCCAGGCCGATTGCAGGATGGAGATTTCGTCGAGCACAAGCTCGCTGAGCTGAATTGGGCGGCCTTGCGCCTGAGCTGCGCTTTCTGACGCGAGCATCTGCAGAGCTGAAACGGTGGGATTGCTTCCGCCGTTGCGGGCGAGACGGTCGAGGCGGCCGAGCCAGTCGAGGGGTTCAGGTTCGGGCGCAGAGGCATCGCCCACGCAACGGAATGTGTTGCGGTCCAACGGATTCTGGCTGAAGAGCAAGGGGCAGCGCGTGCCACCTCCGCCTTTCAGGGTGATGCGCAGGTTCGCGCCAAGAAGGTAAGTCTTGTGGTCGAAATTGCCGATCGCCTCTTTCTGGACCGGATCCTGGCCAGCATCCGACAGGAGCAGCGCCGACACGCGCAGCCATCGCGCGGTATACATGAAGTCCTGGCTTCCGGGCACAACGGCGCGAAATCCAGCGTGCATCAGAAAATTGAGCACGTTGTCACAGTTGGCTCTGGGAGCGACGCGACCGTCGTCCTTGTAAAGGCTCTCCGGGCGGGTTTCTTTGGTGTCAGGGTCTATGGTTTGAGGCAGATTGCAGCCGCCCTTGGAAGGGTCTGGGGTATCGAGATTCTCAAGCTGAATGGCGGCGCCAAACTCAGGGCCGAAGTTGTCGCCCATGCTCAGAAGCAATCTGCTCGAATCGGCTTTGCGGTAGTCAAGAAAACTCTTCACGGGCGGCAGATGATTCTGATCCGACTCGTTAAATTCCATTCTGTAGTAGCCATAGAGGCTGCCGGTGTAGTCGATCTGGGTCGTCTGGGTCGTCGCTGACTGGCTCTGGAGGGCGGATGGAGACGGCAGCGAAAGAGCGCTGGCAATGAGTAGCGGGGAAATGCAACGGACGAACGACAAGGATTTGCGCATAGCGCCCTCCAGGAATCGTGTGGGGAGAAAAGCCCGGTGGTCGAGCACATCCGCAAATGTTGTAGCCCTTTTCAACCCCGGGGAAGAGTGGGTTATTTCAGAAAAAATCCACTTTGCATAGACGGCTTCAGGACACCGTAACCACAAGACCGCTGGTGTGCCTTCATGATCCAAGAACGTGCCGGGAACGTCAATGGATTTCGGAGAATCAGGAGAAGTCACGCGTCCAGGGTGACGCGGCTGCGAAACGACCAGCCGTTGGCGCGCTGAATCAGGAGAGCGCGGTCGGGGGGTTGGTCCTGCGGCTTGCGCAGCCAGAACTCGCGTGGCTCGTCTGTCGAGAAAAGCCAGAGGCTGAATAAAGGCAAGGACAGAGCGCGCGCGGCGATGGGGACGGCGCGCTCGTCGTCGAGATCGACAATCAAACTGCAATGCGCAGAGGCGGGGGCCGCGAGCAACTGATCAAGTTCCGCGGCGGCAGCCGCCAACCACTGGCCGTAAAAGCGTAAACGGCGAACGGGATGGAGCTCGATACCGAGCCGGGCCATGATCTCGGGCAGGCGGGCAGTCTCTTTCCTTTCCGTATTTTTTTGATCTTCGCTGAGATCGCTCCACTGTGACATGCTCGCGCCCTGGCGCTGCGCGGAGCTGAAGCGATTCTCGACGAGGCGGCGTTCAATGTTGAAACGGCGGTGCTCTAGCTGAGCAAGCAGCTCGATCTGCTCCGGGCTCAATGCGATGACAGAGGGTGATTGCACCCCGCGCTCCAAGTGCAGCCCGGCCAGTTCCATGAGGAGGGGCGTGTGGTCGGCCCGCCAGCGATTGGACATCTTCATGAATTCCGGCAGCTCGCGGAAGAGGACGTTGGCCTTCGGATTGATCGTTTCTTGCGAACGCTCCCGGTAGTCTTCGTGAAGGGCGTCTGCGAATGCATCCAATTGTGCCCCGAACAACACATCCGGACTAAGCGTTTCCTCGAGGGTTCCGAAGATCTGGAGGCGATCGCTGAAAGAGGAGATGTTTTCGATGCTGCGCACCAGCTCGCCCAGGCGGCGATAGTACTCGAGGCGGACGTAGACGGGGACGTGGAGATGGCCATTGCGATCGAGCAGGGAGCGCATTTCCAGCGCGGCGCACAGGCTCACCTCGTCATCGCCCAAGGCGAGCGCGATGCCGAGCAAAGGCCCAGCCGATTCGAGCTTGGCTTCGACGGTGCGCGCCAGATCCGGAGATCCCGGTGTGACGGAAGCGGTGACGAATTCGAGCTCGGCCAACCCCGCTGCGGTGGGATTGGTGACGGCAAATTTCTCTTTGGCCACATCCGCGTCCTGGTCGAAGACGACGATTTTGAGCATCTGGCCCAACGCGACCGGCGAAGAACGGATGAGGTGCAGCGCGATCTCGCGGCCGTAGGCGCCGAATCCAACCAGGACAAAAGTGCGCGCTTCAAACTCGGGCCTGGGCGGCAGATGGAGTTGCTTGATGAGCATGCGCGCCGCGGCGTTGAAGGAGTTGAAGAGGCGTAGGTCGACATGCGTGGAGCCGAGAGACCGCTTATCGCTGGCAATCAAACGCTTGTGCATCCAGTCATTGCGCATCTCGGCCAACACTTGAATTCTGCCTGTCTTCAGGTAGCGGGGCTGGGTATGGATGGCGTCGATTTGAAGCGCGATGTCCATGTTTTCGCTGTCTGATCCGGTGCAGACGATGGCCGTTTGCGCACGGCGGATACCTGCAGCGAGCAGCACATGAGGATTCTTCGCGTCTCCCTGGAGCACCGGAACTCCCGCCTTTTCACAGGTTGCGGCGTAGGGCGAATCACCCACCAGATCGACTGCGACAATGCTGTGATGCGCGGCCCGCAGGTTCTGAACGATCTGCATACCTACGTCGCCGATGCCGCAAACGATGGAGTGGTCGGATTTGCGGCGCGCCATCGCGGTGCGAAAATTCTTCCTGACGCCACTGAGGAACAGTTGCGCGGCGGACAACAGTGCAATGCCGGGTACCGCGATCTGGGCGACGATGAGTTGCCAGGGAGCTTTGCCGGGCTGGAAGAGATAGTACAGCCGGATGAGACCGACTGAGCTGAAGAGGCAGCGTATAGCCTCCAACCAAGGGTGAGGTTGTAAGTCGCTGGGGTCAACCTTAAAGAATGCCTCATAAGCCTGATTGGCATGGAAGGTCATGGTGTCGTCGAAGTTGCTCCCTGCCCTGGCGAATCCCCAGAAGCCAATCCCGACGGCAAGTACGGCGAAGCCAATGAGAACAATTCTTTCGAAGCGTTTTTCCATGTTGCTCCCTGAAATCAGCGGCAACGATCAGCCGGGAAGGTTCAACGTGCGGTAACGGAAGACGAAGCTCCAGTCCATGGTTTCGGCAATCATAACGCTTGCCAGCTTTTCGGCGGTCTGGCGAAGCGCCGCGAAGGTCTCGTGGGGCGAAGCGAGCGCCTTGTCCAGCCCGGCCGACCGAATTGCCTCAAGCTCGCGCGCCATGGCCAGCGAGCGGTCAGCGCTGCGCGAAAACTCGCCGTGATTGGCGATGCCGTAGAACGCGGCGCCGAAGGCGGGCGGCACGGTTGCCAGCAAAAGGAGCCAAGGCGATTCACCGAAGATCACATGCCAGACGCAGGCAAGCCCCGTTCCGATGAACAAAGCCGTGCCTATGAGATGGAGACGATGGCTTAACTTATGCATCGTCTCGTGGTTGCCTTCGTGGTACTTTACCTGGCCTTCGAGGATGTCCGCAATTAGTTTGGCGACGGAGGAGACATAGGCCTGATTGATGACGGCGTTTACCAGGCCGAGGTCGCGCGCGATGTTGCGAAACATCCCATCGACCCAGGAGCGGTCGAGACCGGATCGGAAGTGAGCCGGGGGCGGCGGCGCGGCCAGCGCGCAACCGAGCAGGGCCAGGTAACAGTATTGGCGCAAGAGCTCGGCCAGTTGGCGCAAGTTGAGCCAGCGCTCATGCCAGCGTCTCCGGCGGCCGTGCCAGGTAATGGCGAGAATGATGACGATCAGAGAGAATTCGGTTAGCGCGGGAATTCTGCCCAAGTCGATGCCGTGTCGTCCGCAGACGTAATCCGCCATCGGAACCAGGACAGCAAAAGCAGCCATGAGGCTAGTCGCCAGCGCGGTCGAGCGAAGAACTCCGGCATAGTAAGTCGACAATCCGTCGGCCCAGCCATAGTGGGGGCAGAGCCGGTCGAGCAGGTAGCGGTGCGCGTCTTCGGGCAGACCGGGGGAACTGGCAATCATCTGCTCCCATTCGTCGCGCGACGACTTCTCGAAAATCGGAACGCGCCACGATCCAATCCGAAGGCGGCCGCGGGCGACGAGATCGCGGAAGATCCGGAAGATCCGGCCTGGATCGAATTTCGGCTGCTTCTCGGCGAAGTAGGCATGGCTGAAGTTGAAGCCGTTGTCGCTGTCTCCGAGATTGGAGAAGGACGCGGCAAAGATCGAGTTCAGCTCATCCAATGCGCAGGATTGGCGCTTGCCCGACTTATCGGCTCGGAGAATGCAGGGATCCTTCGGTTCGGACGCATTGAGCCAGACGACCGGGGTATGCCGCGCCAGGGCTTCTTCCACGATCTGCGTAGTGCCGCCCCTGCCCGCTGCCGGTTCGCCATCCCAGATGGCGATCAGCAGGTCGGACTGCTCCACGACCATGCGCCCGACACGTTCATAAGACTCGTCCTCCCTGGCTCGCGAACCTTCAATCTGAAAAAACGCGGAGGCCTTCGCGAGGAGATCGTGAAACTCGTCGCGGGAGGCAGCGTCTTCGAAGTCGTGGCAGTACTCGGCTGCGAGGAATGGGAGGGGGCATTGCAGATCCGCGTCCAAGGCAAGACCTACGTGGGCGACGATGCGGTCAGCACCCTCGGCGAGCGGAGAGAGGATGCGCAGGAGCGGGGCTTGGGGCGAATGAAGGAGAGGATCGCGTGCGTCCGAGGCCAAAACGGCGATGGCTTTGAGAACCTGTTCGCATTGACCTGGCAGGCTGGCGGCAACATCAGGGGATAGCCTGTTGGGCCGATGGCCCGTTACGCCGATTTGAACCACCAGGCGGGGCCGCGGCGGCGAACTTGACTCTCTAGAGGCCATGGCGCGGTGATGGACGATGCTCCTAAATCTGGGTTGAGCATATCACGGCGTCAAACGCAAGACAGACAGGTGTTTATTCGCGGGTGGGACGCGGGGATGGCTCGACTTATCCGTGGCGGATGAACGAACCGTTGTGGAGCTCGGCCATCGCCTGGCGCAGCTCTTCCTGCGTGTTCATGACGATGGGTCCGTACCAAGCGACAGGCTCTTCGAGCGGTTTACCCGAAACGAGCAGAAAGCGAATGCCCTCGGGGCCGGCCTGGACCAGGATCTCGTCGCCACGGTCGAAGAGGACGAGCGAGTGGTTCTTTGCGTCGTAGACCGCTTCTGCATTGGGGTCGACCGCTGACTCGGTGAGCACGGCCTGCGGCTCGGACGCGTCGCTAAAGGTTCCTGAGCCAGCGAAGACGTAGGCGAAGGCGTTACGCGTGGTCTCGACCTTGATCCGCTTGCGCTTGAAGGGCGGAACGGAGATATCGATGTAGCGGGGGTCCGCCGCGACACCCTCGACGGGGCCAGTTTTGCCCCAAAACTCGCCACAAATGATGCGCGCCTTGGTTCCGTCGTCTTCTGTGACTTCAGGGATCGCGCTGGAGGGTATGTCCTGGTAGCGCGGGTCAGTCATTTTGAGCGATGCGGGCAGGTTGGCCCAGAGCTGAAAGCCGTGCATGCGTCCGCGCTCGTCGCCTTTAGGCATTTCCTGGTGAAGAATGCCACTCCCCGCGGTCATCCACTGCACGTCGCCGGCCGTCATACGGCCTTTGTTGCCGAGCGAGTCGCCATGCGCGACCTCACCGGCAAGGACATAGGTGATGGTCTCGATGCCGCGATGCGGGTGCCACGGAAAGCCAGCCAGGTAGTCGGCGGGATTCTCGTTGCGGAAGTCGTCCAGCAAGAGGAACGGATCGAATTCGGCGGTTTTGCCGAAGCCGAAGGCGCGCTGGAGCTTGACACCGGCTCCTTCGATGGTTGGCTTGGTTTGATAGATCTCTTTTACGGCTCTGAGCGACATGGTGGACCTCCGGGGACGGAATTCGGGGCAACGGTTTGGGCCGCCCAATTCTGCGGCGGCCCACTGGGAAAACATGTTCTGCAACCACTTTTAGCCTACGGTTATTGGATGCGCAAGGCAGATGTTCGTTGCAACAGGCATTTCAGTGCACAGCGAACAGTGGAAAGCGATTAGTTTGCGGCCTTGATGAACTGCACATCGAGTGTGATGGCCACTTCCTCGCCCACTAGCACGCCGCCGGCTTCAAGAGTCGTATTCCAGGTGAGTCCGAAATCCTTGCGGTTGATTTTTGCGGTTGCGGTAAGGCCAATACGCGTATTGCCCCAGGGATCCTTCGCGGGCTCGCTCACTTCTTCGACATTCAAAACCACTGGCTTGGTGACGCCGTGAATTGTCAGGTCGCCTGTCACTGCGAAGCCGTCGCCCTTTTTCTCGATGTGGGTTGACTTGAATGCCATAGCGGGGAATTTTTCCACATGCAAGAAGTCGGGGCTCTTGAGGTGGCCGTCGCGTTGCGCGTCCTGGGTGTTGACGGTGCCGGTGTCGATGGAGACTTCAAGGGTGGATTGAGTGTGATCGGCATCGACGCGGTGCAGGACACCGCTGATTCCGCTGAACTTACCTCTGACGTTGGAGATCATCATGTGCTTGACCTTGAACTCGGCCGCGGAGTGGGCGGGATCGATGTTCCAGGTGGAAGTGGCTGTCGTAGGGGTCATCGTGGGTTGCTCCTTTCACTGTCTTGGATGCAGCACAGAGATATTCGTTGCAACAAGTATTGGGCTGGGACTCCTGGCTCGTCGCTCGGAGGGAGGCCTTATGCTTGGTAACAGACCTTCCCGTGAGCGATTTTGCCCAATCCGTGAAGCAGCAGGCCGACATCGTGAAGGTGATCGAGAGCTACATCCGCTTGCGGAAGGCGGGGGCACAACGGTTTACAGGGCTGTGCCCATTCCACAAGGAGAAGACGCCGAGCTTCAGCGTGCACGCGGGGCAGCAGTTCTTCTATTGCTTCGGCTGCCAAGCAACGGGTGATGTGTTCAGCTTTGTGGGCAAGATCGATAACGTGAGCTTCCCCGAAGCAGTGCGGATTGTGGCTCAGAAGTGTGGCATTCCGCTGCCCAAGCGGGAGTTTTCGTCGCCGGAAGAGGCGGCCGGCGCACGGCAGCGAACCAAGCTGCTGGAACTGCACGAGACGGCTGCGGGATGGTTTGAAGAGCAGTTGCGGGGGCCTGGCGGAGCGCTGGCACGGGAGTACCTTGCAGGCCGCGGGCTGACGGATGAGGGGATCAAGAAGTTCAGAATCGGGTACGCGCCGGACGGCTTTCACGCCCTCCACGAGCGCCTGGGAGGCGTGGCCGATGAGGAGACGCTGCGCGTAAGCGGACTCTTTAGCTCAAAGGAACAGGGGGACGGAAGCCAAGGGCCGATTTACGACCGATTCCGCAAGCGGGTGATGTTTCCTATTTGCAACGAAGGTGGCCGAGTGATTGCGTTTACGGCGCGGACGCTCGAGACGGGCGAGAAAGCGGGAGCGAAGTACATCAACTCGCCGGAGACGCCGCTCTATTCGAAGGGACAGGTGCTGTTCAACCTGGACAAGGCGAAGCCGGCGATTCGCGCGATGGAGTTTGCCTTGCTGGTGGAAGGCCAGATGGATTGCATCAGCGTTTTTCTGGCAGGAATTCAGAACGTGATTGCAACCAGCGGGACGGCGTTTACCGAGCAGCAGGTGGCGATCCTCAAGCGCCACACATCGAACGTGATTGTGAACTTCGATCCTGACACCGCAGGCGCGAATGCGGCCGAAAAGTCGATCGCCCTGCTGACTGAGGAGGGATTTGCGATCAAGATCGTGACGCTCGATGGGGGACTCGATCCCGACCGGTACATCAGAGAGCGGGGTGCGGAGGCTTATAAAGAAGCGCTGCGCGAGTCGCGGCGGCAGGCTGATTACCTGATTGAGCGGGCACGAGTGCTTTTTCCGGGTGCGAGCGCGGAACAGAAGGTGAAAGCGATGAACTTTCTACTGCCGCACATCCGGCGGATGCCAGAGGCGCTCGCAAGAGAACAGTTTGCCGCGGACGCGTCGCAGAAGCTGGGGATTGGATCGGCGGTACTGCGCGAGGAGGTGCGACTGGCGGCGCTGCGGCGCCGAGATCGTGTAGAAGCGCGAACAGCGCGGTTGAGCGAAGTGGAAAAGGTGCTGATGCGGGCGCTGGCTGTGACTGATCCCGATGGGGCGGAGGCGCGACTGCTGGCGGCAGAGGCATTGACAAACAATGCCCCTTGGTTCGAGCACCTGGGCGCATTCAAGGCGATGCAGGCATTAGCAGATCGCGCGGCAAAGGACCCGATGGATGCGGTCGAGGATCCAAGCCAGAAGGCGCTACTGGCGGAAGCACTGCTGGGAGAAAGCCGGGCACCGCAGGCGAATGAGGTAGAGAGTGCGGTGCAGGAGGTTCAGGAGCGTGCCATGGAAGGCAGGCTGCGGGATCTGCGAACGCAGATTGCCGAGGCCGAGCGGAATGGCGACTTTGCCGGGCTGGCGCTTTTGACCCACAAGAAGCTGGAACTGGATCAGTTACTGCGGCGGCTGTACGGCCAGAAGGCGCAAGAACGGTAAGGATTTTGGGCGCGGGCCGGAAAGGCTTTCATGCGGTCAAATCATGCGTCGAAAAGGCCCTTCCGAGCGTCTAAATCAATGATTAAGGGACCGGGATCGGGTGGCTCGAAGCGGGTCACTAGTTGATCGAGGCCGCCGGGACGGGGCAGATTTTCCGCCGGGGTTTTGCTGGCACCAGCGAGTGCGGTTGTGGTAATCTATTGATCTCAGTGAGGATGCGCGCCCCTTTGCCCCACACATGAGCTCCGGCTCGCGGGCGACCCAGGCGAAACCTGAAGCGCTGCCATCCTGTTCCGAGAAAATTATCGCCGCGTTGTGCGGGCTTGCGGATGTGTATGCAAGCGAGGATTCCCTATGGGGAGTCTTCATTTTGCGTGTCTGAAACTGGGCGCGGTGCGGGTTTGCGACTGACGCGGGACAATGCGCGCGAAAATTTGCACGGCTGATTGTCATGACGCGGAGCCAGGAATGAAATCGGGCGAGACGCTCACTGCGAGCGGGTCTTGCCAAAGAGAGCAGGCATATTTTGGCGATTGAAGACAAATTTGAAGAGGACGTGCATGGTCTGATCGAGACAGGCAAGGAGAAGGGCTATCTCACCTACGGCGAGGTGAACGACGCGCTGCCGGATGAGATTGGCTCTCCCGACGATCTGGACGATCTGATCACGACGATTGGCACACAGGGCATTGATCTGCTCGACACTCCGAAATTCCCCGGCGACAAGGACTTTGAGCTGGAGGAAGGCGAAGACGTCGAGCTGGATCTGACGCCGGGAACGCTCGAGAAAACAAACGACCCAGTGCGCATGTATCTGCGCGAGATGGGAACTGTGCCGCTGCTAACTCGTGAGGGCGAGGTAGAGATCGCCAAACGCATTGAGCGCGGGCAGAATCGTGTGCTCAAGGCGATTTCGCGTTCGCCGATCGTGATCCGCGAAGTAGCGGCTCTGGGCGAAGACCTGAAGCGCGGCGTGCGCAATGTAAAAGAGGTGGTGATCTTCGACGAGGAGGAACTCACCGAAGAGGTGGTGCTGACCCGCGTGAAGGCCACGGTCGCGCGCACTGACGCGTTGGTGAAGCACCAGAAGAAAGTTGCGCAGATTGAAGAGAAACAGGCTGCGATCTCGCCGGCCAACAAAGCGAAAGTGAAGGAGGCGCGGCGGCTCCGCTGGGCGGTCGGCCGCGAGAAGGTATTCATCTCGCGCATCGTTCGCGAGCTGAAGTACACGGCGCTAGAGCGCAAGCGCCTACTGGACAAGGTCAACAAGACCGTTGACACCATGCGCACGCTGGAGCGCCAGATTCGCTCGCTGGAGCAGAAGTACGAAGCCTCTAAGAGCGAGGACATGAAGAAGGAGTACCGGCGCCAGCAGAAGAATTGCCGGACGGACCTGGAAAGGATCGAAGGCGACGCGGGCGTGTCGATTGTGGAACTGAAGCGCACGCAGCGCGAGATGATCCAGGGCGACATGGACGCCGAGCAGGCAAAGCGCGAACTCATCGAGGCTAACCTGCGGCTCGTAGTGTCGATTGCCAAGAAGTACACAAACCGCGGACTGCAGTTCCTCGACCTGATTCAGGAGGGCAACATCGGCCTGATGAAGGCAGTGGACAAGTTCGAGTACCGGCGCGGCTACAAGTTTTCGACGTATGCAACGTGGTGGATCCGGCAGGCGATTACACGCGCTATTGCTGACCAGGCACGCACGATCCGCATTCCGGTGCACATGATCGAGACCATCAACAAACTGATCCGCACGAGCCGTCAACTGGTCCAGGAACTAGGCCGCGAACCTTCGAGCGAGGAGATTGCGCGGCGCATGGACATTCCGGTGGCGAAGGTGCGCAAGGTGCTGAAGATCGCGCAGGAGCCTATCTCGCTGGAGACGCCGATCGGCGAAGAGGAAGACTCGCACCTTGGCGACTTCATCGAAGATCGCCAAGCGGTGTCGCCGTCGGAGGCTGTCATCGGGGTGAACCTGAAGGAGTACACGTCGCAAGTGCTGCGTACATTGACGCCGCGCGAAGAGCGGGTAATCAAGATGCGCTTCGGGCTTGAAGATGGCAGTGAGCACACGCTGGAAGAGGTAGGACAGAGCTTCCAGGTGACGCGCGAACGCATCCGGCAGATTGAAGCGAAGGCGCTGCGCAAGCTGCGGCATCCGAGCCGGAGCCGCAAGCTGAAGGCGTTTGTGGAAGGCGTGAAGGAGATGTAACCACTCGGCTGGAATTCAGCCGTCATGGGCCGTAGCTTTCAAAAGAAGCTGCGGCCTTTTTGCGTGCACAGAAACGCTGAAGGCTGGTAAAGCACCCAGATTATCTAAAAGCCATAGTTCTTCTTTCGCAAGGCATTCTTGTAGGCATCGCGCGCCTTCTTGGCTGTGAGCTCTGCATCGTGGAGTTTGAATCCCGCGTCATCCCACTTCTCCATCTGAACCATGGAGTGGTCTGCTGTCGCGAGAGATTCTTCGGCGCGGATCGCATCCACCCAGCGATCCACTGCCTGCCTGTATGAGCTCAGTAACTGGTCGAAATCTGGATTCTCCATGAATGTGAAATTAGAAGTGATCTGGCGGCGCGTCAATCCGCGTTGCTGACTTTTCACGGAAATTTCAAAAGGGCGCCACCAAGCATACGGCTTCTGAGATCGAGTGCTTCTTATCGGACCGTATTTCCAAATACGAGATCATCCGATCCCCTCTCTCATTGCATGCTGTATCTCTCTGATAGAATTCCGTTTGATTCTGACTCGGTTGCGCTCTTTAATTGTCATGCAACTGTTCTCTTCCCGATTCAGACAACGAGGTTTCCTAATGAAAGACATGACTCGCCGGCAGTTCGGAAAGACAGTGGCCGCGACTGCCGCGCTAGCGAACATTGCAATGCCCGAGATTTTGGCGAGCCAATCGACCGTCGCGCAGAACCTCGAATTCCCAAAGGGATTCGTGTGGGGCTGCGCCACGGCTGCATACCAGATTGAAGGCGCGGTGAAAGAGGATGGACGCAGGCCGTCGATATGGGATGTGTTCTCACACGCGCCGGGCAAGATCGTTCATGACGATACGGGCGATGTTGCCGACGATTCATATCATTTGTACAAAGAGGACACGCGCCTCTTGAAAAATCTCGGCGCAGGCGCATACCGGATGTCGATTTCTTGGCCGCGCATCTTTCCCGATGGCACAGGACAGCCGAATCCCCTGGGCCTGGACCACTACAAGCGTGTTTTGGATGATCTGCTGGCCAACGGAATTACGCCTTACGCCACGCTCTTTCATTGGGACCTTCCGGCAGCGCTTGAGGGCGGTTGGCAGTCACGCGACACCGCAAAGGCTTTTGCCGACTACGCCGGATATGTGGCAGGACAGCTCGCTGACCGTGTGCAACACTTCATGACGACGAACGAGTTCAGCTCGTTCACGGATCTTGGCTACATGACCGGTCAGTTTGCCCCAGGACTGAAGCTGCCAGCAGCCGAGGCCAACCAGGTGCGGCATAACGCGGTACTTGCGCACGGACTCGGTGTCGAGGCAATCCGCGCCAGCGCGCCGGCGGCGAAAGTTGGCCTGGCAGAGAATGCGACGGCCTTTGTGCCGGTGATTGAGGACGAAGAGAACATCGACGCAGCGCGGCGGGCTACGCGCGAGGAAAATGCCGCATTCTTGACTGCGGTTCTGGAAGGCAAGTACACCGAAGGTTACATGGAGCGCGAGGGAGAGAATGCGCCGCGAGTCTCGCCGGGCGATATGAAAGCCATCGGAAGCTCGATCGACTTTCTCGGCTTGAATGTATACGCGCCGTCTTATGTGCGCGCGGATGATTCCCCGCGGGGATACGCCATAGTGCCGCGGCAGGCATCGTATCCGCACATGGCTTCCCCGTGGATCGCCGTCGGCCCAGAGGTGTTGTATTGGGTCGTGCGCAACGTTTGCGAACTTTGGCACCCAAGGGAGATTTACATCACGGAAAACGGATGTTCGGCCGACGATGTGGTGACAGCAGACGGACGGATTGAAGATACCGATCGTGTGATGTACCTGCGCAATCACCTAACGCACCTGCACCGCGCAACGGCAGAAGGCTTCCCGGTGAAGGGCTATTTCCTGTGGAGTTTGCTGGATAACTTTGAATGGGCTGACGGATACAGCAAGCGCTTCGGAATTCATTACGTGGATTTCAAGACGGAGAAGCGCACGCCGAAGCTGAGTGCGGAGTGGTATCGAGAAGCGATTCGACGCAACGCCGTGGTGTAGGGGTATCGAAATAGCTTGTGCTGCAGTTACTGGCTTACGTGAGCAAGAAGAAAGTCCGCCATGATGTGACTGGCCTCGATGGACTCAGGCAACTGTGCGTTGTACCAGAAGGCATGAGGCATCGCATCGAAGACAACGAGACGCGCATCGACGCCGGCGCGAAGAAATGCGCGGTGTAGGTTCACCGTACCGCTAAGCAAGGCATCGCGCTCAGCGGTGACGAACAGGGTGGGCGGCATGCCGCGCAGCTCAGCATAGATCGGCGAGAGCACCGGATCTTTCGGATCGGTGTTACCAATGTAGTACGGATCATGCGGGCCGGGCGCCGGTGGATCAAGATGCCCTGCGAGGCCACGCAGAGTGAAGATGGAAGCCGAATCACCGGCAAGCGCAAAGTCACCGATACCGCTGAAGATGCCGAGAGCCGCCGGCATGGGCAAGCCCAACTGCTTCAGCTTTACTGCCACTTCGCCGGTCATGATGGCTCCGGCAGAGGTTCCATAAATGACGATATGCGAAGGTTTGTATGTCTGCAACAGCTCTTTGTACACAGCAATCGCGTCATCGACGCCCGCGGGAAAGGGATGCTCCGGCGCAAGGCTGTAGAGCACGGCCACAACTTTGACTTTGGCATAGCTCGCAATGGGGATGGATTCCGAATAGGAACCGGAATCGGAGTTGAAGCTGCCGCCGTGCAGGTTCATAAAGACTTTGTCTCGATTGGCCGCAGGGATCTCGGGCGGGGTAACGATGCGCACGGGCACACCGGCGATCTTTTCCTCGACGATCTGATTGGGGCAGATTTTAGTCCAGGCTATGCGCGCCTGCGCCGTGTACGCATCCGTGCGCGCGCGGCGATCGGCGAGAGATTCCGGCGGCGCCTGATCTGGCGCGGCTTGCCCCAACCATTGTTGCGCTTCAGAGCTGATCGTGGCCGGAACCGGGACCACGCGGGTTACGTGAGCTGTTCCCTGCGCGTCAATGTAGCTTGTGTCAGTGTTGGGCGCCTGAGATGCGGTGGTAGGCGCGGGTTGCTGGGCAGCGAGAGACGCCGTTACGAACAGGACAACGACGGGGGCAGCACGGAGTGCGGAATTCATGGGCGCGGCACCTTCCAGGGAGATTGCCAACAGATACGGATTCTGTCACGACGGGGCGAAGAACGTCCACTGCGGCAGGAGGCGATCCCAGCAGGCGACCTATTGAAAAAAGCCAGATCGATGAGAGCCGCGGATAGCGCGCGAAGCACGTAGTCTTCTGATTCTTCTCCGACCCTGGTGACGGTAGAGAGGAGCGCAGTGCGCGCTCCCCTGTACCTGTCTTTGATTTGCGCTTCGTATTAATGCGGTAAGACGAGCAAGTCGGCCGCCAGCAATTTTTCCGTGAGCCTGTCCAGGGCCAAAGGGACTCTGTAACCAATGGTCCTCATGCCCAAGCCAGGTATGGTTGCGGTTTCTTCCTGCGTGTAGTCCTGAAGCACGACCCGACTTAGGAGTTCCCGATCGAGACTATTGAGCTGGCTCAGGCAGTTCTCAATGTCGAGGACGAAAATGACTGCGTCTTCGAAGGTTCGAATGGGCCGACTGGAGGCCCAACCGCGCCCGACGGGATCGCCCAGAATCGAAGGCGCCCTGTCCACTTGCGTGGAAGCGTAAAGATAACGCCGCAGCAAGCTCTCCGTGTGTTTCCTGTAGAACGCAAGGTTGGCGGGAGGCTTGTAGCCGTGCTTCTCAAGCCCTAATTGCTGCCGCTCCGCGGTTTGTCGTTTCGATCTCCTTTGCTCGATTTGCCCGGTTGCCTCGGCGGCGTTGGGTTCCCATTCCATCGGCAACTGAAAGGCTGCGCTCATTGCACACCCCCTGTTGCCTCAGCCACCGCCCAAACTCTGGAAAGTTGCGTAAGGCGCGGACGCCCGCGCGGCCTGCGACTTCCCGGCGATGGAAAATCTCTCAGTTTGGATTCACACTCGCTGCAGTAAACAGTCCCTTGAGCCTGGGCCCGGAACCAAAGGCAACCACACCCTTCGCAAATCTTCAATTGCACGCGCACTTCCATGACCGATTCTCCGCATATCTTTCTTCTCCCGACGGAATTTTGTGATGCGTGTTGTTCCCCGGGGTGTAGAGAACCAGGCCGGACAACTCAGGTTTCTCGTGTCCTGATGGGGGATTGCCGCCTGGGTTCTCGTGTTTTCTGTCATGACCATCGGCGCGCAGATCCTGGAATTTCCTTGAATGACCTTTCTTCGGCGCCCTTATGAGGCGCTCCGGTGTGGGAACGGAGATGCCGGCAAATTAAACTCCTCCGGCAACGCTCAATCGCTCTCGCAAGAGGCAGAGTTCTGTCTCCCCCTAAGCTAATGGCGACAAAGCGTTTCCCAAAAGATTCCCACAAGTCAATGCATGATTTAGTAAGGCCAATGTAGGTTCATGCTTCCTTTGCGTCAATGCTCGACTACCACTTTCCGGTCATTGCCTTCAAAATCTCCAGCAAGACGCTCAGAATTAAGGCAGATAAGTCCAAATAACTTTTCCCTGAGCAATGAGATGAGATTTCGTTTCATTGCTGGTGGAGAATTTTCCACAAATAAACTTTACACAGATGCACGAACGCCTTCGCCTGGAGCTGCTGCGCAGAATACAGCGGGGGACGGTCAGCGTCTCGCTGCTCGGTCGCCAGACCGGATTTGGCCAGGCTCATCTATCCAATTTTCTGCGCAGACGGAGACAACTCTCTCTCGAGGCGATGGATCGCATCCTGACCGCACAGCATCTTACAATCGCCGACTTGCTGCCCTCCGCTCAGCAGTTGGAACCCGAACCCAGGGGCGATGGCGTCTGCGCGGTCCCGGTTGTTTCGCACGCTGTGGCGCTTTTCGAGCCTGTGATCCGGCCATCCGCCATTCAGTCGCTCCTGTACCTGCCTGCCGTTGCGGTCGAATCGGTTCATTCGCACGCATCTGTTACCCGCCGCGCATGGGAGCGGTTCGTTGCCGTTCGCGTGCCGGCGGTCGATGCTCCGGCGATGGACCCTCTACTGCTGTCAGAGGCGATAACGCTCATTGACCGGCACTACAATTCTCTGCTGGCTTACCGCCCAGATCGCGCGAATCTGTACGCAGTTCGGGACGGCGCGCACCTGAAGTTCCGATACGCGGATTTTCTTGCCAGCCGTCTAGTGCTGCGTCCCCACAACCTGGCCTTTCCCGTGGACCTGATCGATGTGGAATCCGGAGAATCTCCCAACGAACTGCTGGTGGGAAGGATTGCGCTGATTTTGAATGAGCTTTGAGTAACGGTCCGCGCGAATACACAAAGAGGTCGAGGCCGGGCGTTACCGCTTCAATTTGAGGGGGACTTAGCGTTCGCCAGATCGCTTTCGGCTTCAGCAATGTCCTCAGGCCGCCCGAGGTCGCGCCAGCAGGATTCGTCGGCGCGGAAGGCGAGGATCACTTCACCCTGAGCAGCGAGGCGCAGATAGGCGGGAATGATGGAAAAGGCGCCTTCCTCTGGAAGATTGGCGAAGATGCGCGGTGAAAGGACGTGAATTCCAGAGAAGGCTAACGCGTGAAACTCTTGCGCGGGGAGGGCCCACTCGATTTCTGCATTGCGACCGGCGCGGCGGCCGCAGAGCTGGCTCTGCTCGTTGAATAACAAGGGCCGCGAAGTGTCGCGCTGCTGAACGGCCAGTGTGGCGAGCGCGTTGTGCTCGGTGTGGAAGCGCACCATGCGGGCCAGGTCGATGGTGCTGAGAACATCGACGTTATGGACGAGAAAGGGTTGGTTTTTGCTCCCGCCGTCTTCAAGAAAGAACCATGAGGCCTTCTTGATGCCGCCGCCGGTATCGAGCAGGACCTCCTCGCGAGAAACCACAATGCGCATGCCAAAGTTGTGGTTGGCCTGAAGGTAATCGACGATGCTATCGGCGAAATGGTGAACATTGACAATCACCTCGTTGACGCCGAAAGAGCGCAGACGGCTGAGGGTGATCTCCAGCAACGTGCGGTCGGCAACCGTGACCAAAGCTTTGGGGCGGTCATCGGTGAGCGGATGCAGACGCGTGCCCAGTCCGGCTGCAAGAACCATCGCCTTCATTTAAGCGGCCTCTCCGGACATACCCAACTTCTCAAGCTCGATGTGACGGACGACGACTTCAACGCCAGCGGTGCTGTGCAAATGTTTTGCCAACTGCTCCGCAAGATAAACCGAGCGGTGCTGACCGCCGGTACAGCCAATGGAAACCATCAGGCTGGTGAAGCCGCGCTGACGGTAACTCGCCACGCTGGCATCGACCAGCGAGACCGCATGAGAAAGAAACTCGTGGACGCTCTCGTGCCGGCCAAGATATTCGATCACGGACGAGTCACGGCCAGTCAGCGAACGAAATTGCTCTTCACGACCGGGGTTGGGAAGGCTGCGGGCATCGAAGACGAATCCGCCTCCGTTGCCTGATTCATCGAGGGGCATGGAGTGGTGGAAGGAGAAGCTGAAAATGTGGACAGTCAGGCCCGTGGCGGGCGCAGCGTTGTGCTGGAGTTTGTCGCTGGATGACGCTCTTTCGAGCGCATCGAGAAGCGCCGGCAGCGCGATGGGCAGCTTGACATTTTCCGCAAGCCAGCGCAGGTTCTTCAGCGCGTAAGGAACGCTTTGCAGGAAATGTGCCTTGCGCTCATAGAATCCGCGGAAACCGTACGCGCCCAACGCCTGCAAGATGCGGACATAGACGAAAGCGTAGTAGTGCTCCATGAATGCATCGCGTTTGAGATCGATAAAATCCGCAAGGCAGTCAAGATAGTGGTCGAGCAGATCGTGGCGCAGGCTGGGCGGCAGATCGGCCTTGCCGTCGTACAAGAGCGACGCGATGTCGTATTGCAGCGCGCCCTTGCGGCCGCCCTGGTAGTCGAGAAACCAGGGTTGGCCGTCGCGCAGCATGATGTTGCGCGACTGAAAATCGCGATAGAGAAAGTAGTCGTGATCGGCGCCAAGCAGAAATTTGGTCAGGCGCGTGAAATCGAGCTCGAGAGCCTGCTCATTGAAGGGGATGCCGGCCAGGCGGAGAAAGTAGTACTTGAAGTAGTTCAGATCCCAGGCGATGGATTGGCGGTCAAAACTTGCGCGCGGATAGCAGACCTTGTAATTGAGATCGCGGCCAGCTTCGACCTGAAAGCGCGGCAGAATAGAGACGACTCTGCGGTAAGCCTCGACGACGGGCGGAGTGACGGTGTCGCCGAAACGATTGGCGCCGAGAAATTCAAAGAGCGTAGTGTCGCCCAGGTCTTCTTCGAGGTATGCGCCGCGATTCAAATCCTCCGCATAAATCTGCGGCACCGGTAAGCCATGACGCCGAAAATGGCGGGAGAACTCGAGAAAAGCAACATTTTCTTCACGCACTGAGTAGAGAATCCCGATCGCGTTTTTTCCCTCGCCGGTGAGGCGGACAATCATGCGGCCCGACCCGCCGAGCTGGCCCTGGAGCGGCTGAACGCGCTCAGGCGGGGACTGAAAGTGCTGCTCGAAGAGGCGCTTGAGAACTTCCATGAAGGTCCAGAGAACTGCCTACGATGCTTCGACAAAGATAGTCACCCGGAGAAACGGATGCAAGGCGAGCTGTTCCACGAGCGGGATTATTCCGTCTGGTGACCCGTATCCACGCCGTCAAAGCGCGTGAAGGTAGAGTTCCAGTGCATCTGGACGATGCCGGTGGGGCCGTTGCGCTGCTTGGCGATGATGATCTCCGCCTTGGATTTGTCAGCATCGGCCATATTCTCGTCGCGGTTGTAGTAACTTTCGCGGTGAATAAAAGCGACGACGTCAGCGTCCTGCTCGATGGAGCCCGATTCACGCAGGTCGCTCAACATGGGTCGTTTGTCGTCGCGTTTTTCGTTGCTGCGCGAGAGCTGGGAAAGCGCGATGACAGGGACCTGGAGTTCCTTGGCCATGGCTTTGAGGCCGCGCGAAATGGCTGAGACTTCCTGCACGCGGTTTTCGAAGCCTTTGCGACTGGCACCCGGCAACGTAGCAGACATGAGCTGGAGATAGTCGACCATGACCAGGTCGAGCCCGCCGGCATTCTGCTTGAGGCGACGCGCCTTGGCACGCATTTCGGACACGGTGGCTCCCGCAGAGTCGTCGATGAAGATGTGCGTCTCCAATAGCTGGCTCAATGCGGCCTGCAGTTTCTCCTGCTCGACGCGCCCGAAGAATCCCTTCTGGATTTTTTGCTGATCCACGCTCGCCTGAGATGCCAACATGCGGCGAAGGAGGGATTCGCGGCTCATTTCCAGGCTGAAGATGGCCACTACGGAACCGTGGCGCAGGGCGGCGTTTTCCGCGATGTTGATGGCGAGCGCGGTTTTGCCCATGGAGGGCCGAGCCGCGATGATAATGAGCTCGCCTTTTTGCAGTCCGCTGGTCATGCGATCGAAATCAGTAAACCCCGTGGCCAGCCCGCTGACCTCCCGGCTTTGCTTGTAGAGATTGTCGATGGAGCCGAAGGAGTCGCGGATGATGATTTCAATGGGCTGCAGGCCCTGATTGAGACTGCCTTGGCTTACGTCCAGCAGTTGAGACTCGGTCTCATCAAGAACGCCAATGGCGTCCTGGCTCTGGTCGGCGGCCTTGGCGATGGCGGCCGAGCAGATGCCCATGAGCCGGCGCAACATGCTCTTGTCTTTGACGATGCGGATGTAATCCTCAATGACGGGACGGCGCGGCAAACCCTCAGTGAGCGACGCGAGGTAGGCTACGCCACCAACGGACTCGACTTCCTTGTAGCGCGCCAACTCGTTGGAAAGCGTGACGATGTCCACCGTGCGCCCGGTATCGATCAACTCGGTCATGCGCAGGAAGATACGCCGGTGGGAGTCGAGCGAGAAGTCATCAGACTTCAGCGATTCGGCAGCCTCGGCATGGGCGGCATTGTCGAGCAGGATCGCGCCCAGGATGGTCTTTTCCGCGTCGAGATTCGCGGGCAAGCCGGCTTCGAGAGTGAGGTCGGGGACGGTGGCCATATCGGTGGTAGTTGGACTCCCCCTAGGCCGAGAGCCGAGAGGAGTTTCTCTGAGTTTGAGGCTTCCGGGTTCGGACGGCAAGCTCTAACGGCTGTGAGAAAGACGGAAAGTATCTGGAAACCTTGGAAATGAATTCCTTCGGGCCGTGGACTGCGCGCCGGATCTCAACCTACGATGCGTTAAGCCGCGCGAAGATCGTATCGAAATTGCCGGTTTCGGCGGCGAAGCGGAGGATTCTTACATTTTCGACGCAGATTTCCGGCGGAGTCGGCTGAGTCTTGAGGATCTCCATGACCTCGGCGATGAATTTATCGAGCGGCATGGCGCGCGGGTTGTTGAAGCCGTCCATCAAGTGCGTGGCGACGTATGGCGGAATCAACTCGATGACCTCGACGCTCGTGTCGTGGAGCTGGGCGCGCAACGAAAGCGTGTAGGAGTGGAGGGCGGCCTTGGTGGCGCAGTAGGTGGGCGTGCGCGCCATGGGCAGAAATGCCAAGCCCGACGAGACGTTGATGATAGTGGCGTGCGGCTGTTTTTGAAGATGCGGCAAAAGGGCCGCGGTCAGGCGGATAGGGCCAAGCAAATTGGTGGCGACAATGGCCTCCGCATCAGCCAGCCCGGGATGCTGCTCCAAAAGAATCTCGCGGCGCATGATGCCGGCATTGTTAATAAGAACGTTGAGCGCTGGGAATTCAGCAATGGCCTGTGCGGCTAAGGCGCGGATCGACACAGGATCCTGCATGTCAACCGTTAGTGACTTCATGCCGGGATTCGCGGCGGTGGTTTCGTCGAGGGCGTGCCGCCTGCGGCCGGAGATGATGACCTGGTTACCGAGAGCGTGGAAGGCTTCAGCGAGACCGTGGCCAATGCCGGAGCCGCCGCCTGTGATGAGAATGGTGTTGCCACTTGGATTCATGAGAGAAGATGCCTCTGACAGGCATGATAGCCGGGCCGGGTGATGGGCGTGTGACATCGGCCACAGGCCGCCAGTGAGCCAAAGTGGGCCGGTGCGGTCGATCAGTTACCACCTTGGGACCGAGTGGCTCGGGAATGCTTCAAATTTCGCGCCATCCAATTGACCCATGAGGATAATGAGGCATCGATTACGAAGTTACGCCCGTTGCCGGGCAACTTAGTTTTCGACTTCGACTTATTCCGTGCGGCGCAATGCCGATAGGGGTCGAAGGAGGATGCCGCCATGGCAACCCAACGATTGGAAGTCGCTCACCTCCTGGCAGTTTCGCCATCCCCGGCCGCATCCCAACTGCAAATGGTCAGTTATGCTTCCACATTGGCGCGCGTCCGAGCGATCGCGAGCCGCGACCTTCGTGCACAGGCAGAGTGGCACTCCGAGGCAGCAGTCAATCTTCGTCTTTTGGGAAAGGGAGTCGGTTGGGCAATCGGAATCGAAGGGGTAACGGCGCTGTGCTTGTATGCCATCTGGTTTGTGTGGCATCTTCGGCTGTAAGTCATGCAGGCATCTCAAGAGAAGAGGCCGGCCTCCACATTCGCCGGGGTTTGGATGCTGTAAGAAACAAGTACAGTTAAGGATCTCGTGCCCGCCAAGATTCGCCTTGAGAACAACCCGATACACATTTTGTGGGATCTGGAGCGGGCAAACTGCAATTCCATCTACAAATCTGCGATGATAGCAAGATGTGCCAGCTAGGCACTTTGAACAGATAGGACCCACCGCCCAAGTGAAACCCGCAATGCGCCGTGTGGCGCTGATTTACAACCCGGCTTCAGGACAGTACTCCTCTCGGAGAAAAGCGGCCGTTGGCGAGATCAAGGCCGTGCTCAGTGAAGCGGGTGTCGAGTCAGCGGAATTCGAAACCGGCGCCCCCGGCAGTGCTACAACCATTGCAAAAGAGGCAGTTCGAGACGGCTACGATACGGTGCTGGCGTGCGGAGGCGACGGGACGGTGCATGAGGCTGTGCAAAGCCTTGTGGGCACCGATGTGGCGCTGGGGGTGGTTCCACTGGGCACCGCCAACGCACTGGCTGCGGATCTGGGATTGATTGCATCGCCGGCCAAGGTTGCGCGCATCTTGCTCGATTCGGCGCGAGCACGAGTTTCGGTAGGGCGCATTCATTATGCGAACAGTGAAGGGAATCCGGATTCAAGGTATTTCGTTGTCGCGGCGGGGGTCGGTGCGGATGCGCTGCTGATGTCGCGACTCGATACCCGGTTGAAGCGGCGCCTGGGATACGTTCTCTATCTGATCGAGGCATTTCGGATATGGGCTAGTTCGTCGTTTCCGCTGTTCGAGGCAGAATTGCCGTCGAACAGAAATGGCGGCGGGCGCGTGGTAGAAGTTTCTCAATTGCTAGCAGTGCGAGTGCGCTCGTTCGGGGGTGTATTACGTACGCTTGCTCCGGGCGCGAGCCTGCGCAATGGCAGCCTGAGCATGCTGGCGTTCAAGACGCAAAGCCGGTTGCAATACCTATCGTTTCTGCTCGCTGTTATTGCGGGCAGGCACACATTCAACCGCTCGGTGGAGTTGATGGATTCGCCGTCGATTGAATGCCGAGCGTTCGACGGCGCGGCGGGTCCGCTCTTTGTCGAAGCAGATGGAGAGGTTTTGGGCTGCCTGCCTGTGCGGCTCGAAGTCGTGCCGCACTCACTTACGCTCCTGATTCCGCCGGGCGTGCAGCCGTGATGAGTTCGCGACGGATGGCTTAATCCTCGTAGAGATAGCCTTTCGCGGTTTCCTGAAAACTTCGCAGATCGTTCTGCTTCCAGCCGTCGCAGCGATGCAGTTCGCGTGCCAAAATATCCGCGACCGCGGGCGCGGCTTCAATAGCTGCGCGCGCATCGAGAAACAGAGCACGAGTGCGCCTAGCGAGCACATCCTCGACCGTTCGCGCCATTTCGTAGCGCGCTGCCCAAACGACCTCGCGCAGCCGGAAAGGCAAGCGCGGGTGCAACAAGGCGTCAAGATTCGAATGTTGGGGGCTAGAGTTCTGGGCAGAAAGAGCGCGAAGCGCGGAGAGATCGGACCCGTAGATACTCTCCCATGTGGAGTTTGCAGAGCTTGCTTCGGAAGTCCATCCGTGAAGTCTCAATTCGAGCGTTGGGGAGGAACGTTTGGGGAGCGCAGCTACCTGCCCGGCGCGATCAATCGTGTCCTGACCCATTCTGCGGTAGGTCGTCCACTTTCCGCCGATGACGGTAATCAGGCCGGAGGCGGAAACCATGATGGTGTGATCGCGGGAAAGCTTTGAAGTCTTGACCCCACCTTTGCGCACCAGCGGACGCAACCCTGACCATACGCTGAGAATCTCTTCAGGCCGCGGCGCACGGCCCAGGTAACGGGCAATGTGGTTGCGCAGGAATTGTTTTTCCTCCGGGAAGGCCCGCGGTTCAGGCAACTTTGTGTTAACAGGTACATCCGTGGTTCCGACAAGCAACGCGCCCAGCCATGGGATGGCGAAAAGGACACGCCCGTCTTCGGTTTTGGGAATCATGAGCGCCGTATTCCCAGGAAGGAAGGTGCGCGGCAGGACGAAATGCGATCCCTGGCTGACGACCAGAAAAGGATCGCGCGGACGGCCATTGAGCGCTAGTGTTTCCTCAGCATGAACGCCACAGGCATTGATGACTGCCTTAGCCTGAAGGTCGAAGACGGCGCCGTCTTCCCGGTCGTGGACCTGGATACCCGCGATTCTTCCGCCCCGCTCAATCAGACCTGTGGCTTCAACGTAGTTGATGGCGGCTCCGCCGAGATCCTGGAGGGTTCGCAACAGGGCGATGGCATAACGGGCGTCGTCAAACTGGCCGTCGTGATAGAGAATTCCGCCACGAAGATGTTCCTCCTTCACTCCAGGCAGTTTTTCCAGGGTGCTTTCACGAGACAGCATTTCCGACTTGCCCAGCGACAACTTCCCTGAGAGCCGTTCATAGACCTTGAGGCCGAGGCCATAGTAAGGAAGCGAAAGAAAGCTATAAGCGGGAACAACGAAGCTCAGATCGTGGACCAGATGCGGCGCGTTGCGTACCATGTGGCCGCGCTCGCGCAAAGCGTCAAGGACCAGCGTCAAGTTCATTTGTTCCAGATAGCGCACGCCACCGTGGACGAGCTTGGTGCTCCGACTGGAAGTCTCCTTGGCGAAATCGGAGCGTTCCACGAGCAAAGTGCGATAGCCGCGCGCTGCAGCTTCGACCGCGGCGCCCAGGCCGGTGGCTCCGCCGCCAATCACCAACACGTCCCAAGGCGCTGCTGAAGCGCCCAATTGGCTGAGGATTTCCTGTCTTGCGGCCACGCCTGTTCCTTCCTTTCACAACGGGTGGATGACGGGAAATAGCACGGTCGAAGGCGAGCCACGAGTGGGCACAAAAGGACTTTCGTCGCGAACCGGAAGGCCGCCTTCGATCAAGGTCAATGGCTGGTTTTTCCGCCCAGGCTCTGGTCTCTCAGTGGGCGCTATCCGCGAGCCGAATCGCCGCGGACCGTTGTGCAACAGCGCCGAACCAATGTTGCGGGCGTGTTGCGGATTCCAGTTTATCAGCTCGGGAGCCAGCTCTCGAGCCGCCCCGTGATAAGTCAATGGATCTTGCGGATGCGCCGGCCACTTTCGTGACCGGCACGCACAATTCCACGCCATGTTCAGACTAGTAGGTCAACTTCAGCGCAAATTGAATTACGCGCGGGGTAAATGTACTGCTGATGAGGCCACCGGTCGACGCGTTCGCGCCCTGCGTGCCGCCAGTTGTAGACGGCAGGTAGAGATTGGTGTGATTAAAGATGTTGTAAAACTCGGAACGGAACTCGATTTTCACGCCTTCTTTGGGCGTATTGAAGCTCTTGTTGAAGTCGAGGTCGGTTTGATACAGCGGTGGCGTGCGGCCCGGATTGCGCGACATATTGCCGAATGGCGGCTGATAAGCGCCAGCGGCATTCTTGGCCGCGGGCAGCGCGACGGCGTTGTAGTTGATGTACTGGATATACCCCGTGGTGGTCGAAGGCACCACGCTGCGTCCTTGAGTGAGAGGCACGCCGGGCACGCGGTTGGGGCGGTAGAGGTTGACGCCGCGGTAGTTGGCCACGATCTGGGTGGAGGCAAGCTGGGCGGAGTTCGGCCCGTACGTGAGGTTGAAGGGCGTTCCGGCTTGCGCCGTGTTATCTGCGCTCACCTGCCACCCACCCAGGACTCCATCCATGATCGGGTTGAGGTGTTGACCGAATGTGCGGCCGCGCCCGAACGGCAGGTCGTAAACGAGACTGGTGATATTGGCGATCGGCAAGTTGTAGTCCGATTGCGCATATTCGGCCTTGAGGTTATTCGCATCCTGCGGCGAAGGCGTATTGCCTTCGAGCGAAGCACTGGCATTATCGAGCGAGTGCTCCCAGGTAAAGCTGTTGAGCAGGGTCAGTCCAGCGACCATACGCTGCTCATACCGCGCCTCCAACGCGTTGTAATTGGAATAGGACTCGTTCAGCGCTTCAGTAATATCCGACGGCCAGTTGGCAAAGGGGCGCGAATAAACGGTGGTTGTGGCCGTGCTTTGTGCCACGTTGATGTTGCGCTGATTGCCGTTGAGAAACGCCTGCAGCTTGAGGCCGTGATTGCCAACATAAGCGATGTCGACCAGGCTGTTCTTCCCTAGTTGGCGCTGCACCGCGAGATAATAATTCTCCACATAGCTATCCCGCGTATTCTTGGGCGCCCATGTGATGTTATCGGTGGCGGGATTGAAGCTCGTAACCAGCCCGGACGGGAAACCCTGGGACGCAGTCGCGTAGCAGGTTGGCGTTGTGGTTCCCGTGGCGATGATCTGGGCAGGCAGCGGCGTGGAACAGTGATTGGTTGTGGTTGGCGCAATCTGGCTGACGGCCGCGAATTGCGCCTGCGGCGCATTGATGGCGAGAATATCGCCGGAGCCGGCACGTGTGTAGTGCACGTAGCCCGTGCCGAATCCGCCGCGGATGGACGTCTTTTGCGTGACCGCCCAGGCAAAGCCGACGCGCGGTGCAAAATCGTTGAGGTCCGGATTCATCAATGTCTTGCCGTAGACGCCGCTGCCTGTTGTGGGCGTAATACCGTTGCCCAAGGTTGCTTTGGGATTAATCGTGAGGACGGTTTGCGAGCCCGGATCCCAGTTGGAGACATAGTTGTTCAGCTCGGAATAGGGTGAGCCGTATTCCCAGCGCAGACCGAGGTTGAAAGTCAGGTTGGGAGACACCTTCCAATCGTCCTGCACGTAAGCGCTGTCGAGTGACTGCCGAAGATGGGACTCGAAGGCGGCCGCGAGAGTGTACGCACTAGTCGTGCCGAAGAGGAAATCCGCCCAGTAAGCATCGGCGACTTTGCTCGAAGAGCTGTAAGAACCGGAAAAACTAAATGAGCCGTACGGCGGGTTGTTGTCGAAGACTCCCATCCAGATATGTTCGTATTCATATCCGATCTTCAGCGAGTGCTTGCCCTTGATCCAGGTGAAGCCCGCCGAGGGATCAATCATGGCAGGATTCTGGAACTGAGGGTTCGTGGTCTGACGGCCAAACGAAGAAAAGCCGCCGCCGATGGAGACAGCGGGGAGACCACCCTGGAAGCTGGTCGGTAAGCTTCCGAGGCCGGGAATCGGCGCACCATTCACCAGGACAGGCGCAGTTCCCTCACCAATAGGCGTCTTGCCAGCCTTGGTCCGGGAGATACCTAGACGCAGATCGAGTAACCGGTTGGCCCCGAAGCTGCCCGTGTATCCGAGGGCGATTTGCTGGTCGAGAATGCGCTGATACCCGCCGACCTGGCCCTCCAGCGGCTCAGGAATGGTGGGATAGTTGATGGCCGTTTCCTTATGGTCGCTGATGCGCAGAAAGTAGCGCGCAGAGGGGCTCTGCGTATAATCCAGGCGCAAGTCGCCCTTATCTGAGTAGTCGCGGAAGGGTATCAGCACCGAGTAGTCGGCGGCATTCTGGCCGGTGGTCGCGGAGCCCGAGACGGGCAAGACAGGGGAACTGATCGCTTTAAACGCTGACACGATCTGTAAAGACAACGGATCGAAGGCGTTGGTCGGGATGGCCGTGTTGGCCGGGTAGGCGACGCCGGTAACCGGATTGGTGACGGGTACGACGAGAATGCCGTTCAGCTCGTTCTGGGTGGGCAGAGTCAGCACATAAAGAGGCTTGGTGATGGCCCGCAGACCCTCATAATCGAGAAAGAAGAACATTTTGTCGTGCACAATGGGGCCGCCAAAGTTGCCGCCAAACTGATTGCGGTTCGACGTTGGCTTTTTGAACGGGACAGGGCCATTGGTGCCGATCGTGGTGGGCTTGAAGAAGCCGGCGGCGTTCAGATCGGTGTTGCGGAGAAACTCATAAACCAACGCATGGAATCGATTGCCGCCGGATTGCGATGCCACGTTGACGGTTGCAGCCGAGCCACGACCATACTCCGCGCTCTCATTATTGGTGACCACACTGAACTGCGCAACTGAGTCCGGTGGAATGGAGATGATTTGATTGTCGAAGCCCTGGTTGGACTCGCCATAAGCATTGTTGTCCATGCCATCCAGCAGGAAATTGTTGAACATCGAGCGCTGACCGTTGACGTTGTACGCGCCTGCGCGGACGGGGCTGTTGATGTTGGTGGTGGTCGTGGCCTGCGTAGGAGCCTGGCGTACGCCGGTCACGAGAGCGAGCAGGTCGGTGTAGTTCCGGCTCACCAGCGGAAGAGCTGAACTCTGATAGCCCGTAATGGTCTGGTCGCGCTGGCTCGAATCAGTTTCGAGTTGCAATGCCACATCACTCACTTCAACCGTGGTGGCCTCCGCCGCGCCGACTTTCAACGTGAGGTCGATGCGCTCGCGCGCGCCGACGGAGAGGGTAATTGACTTTGCCTCGGCTATGGCGAATCCCGTGGCACTTGCCGAGATAGTGTAAACGCCGACATGCAGCGATGGAACTTCATAGTCACCCGAATCGTTCGTCTTGACGACCGTTGCAACTCCAGTAGCGTCGTTTGTGACGGTCACGGTAACGTTTGGCACTGCAGACCCGCTGGAGTCACGAATGGTCCCGACCAAACCGCCGGTGTCGTATTGCGCAAACGCAGCGCGGGATGGAAGCAACAACAGAAGCGCGATTGACAGAAGGAGCCATTTGGAGCCCCGATTTTCGCATTTCGACACGCAGATGGTTCCGGCTCGTTGGCCCGCAGATCGGTTTGACGGATTCATATTGCCTCCCAGTGTTCCTTTTTCAAGTGCGGTTGACTTTCTTCCCTGTTAGCCAGGGCTATTGACTTCTCGAAGACACCGTCATCGGAGAACCCGATTGCTTAATTGGGTTGGATAGTGAAGCCAGGTCCCGCAGACACGAATTGGTCCATGGGGATGAAACACCTTTTGACCCGCCGCGGCAGGCGCGGGATCCGATCAACTCGGGGCGTGAAAAAGCACCCTGAGTTATTAGGTTCGAGACGATTCAAAGCCATCCTTGGTCACTTCCGTTAAGATTCGAGGAATACAGCGTTAAAAGTCTGCCAAAGACAAAAATCCACCTCCAAACACGAGCGCCTCGCCGACAGACGCGCAGCGTCAGTCGGTTCAGGGAAGCAGTATTTGGCGGTGGATTTCTCTGAGTCTTTTTCCGCGAGAGGAAGCTAACAAAGGTGCAACAAGCGTGTCAAGAACAATTTGACACCGGCTGGCGGCGCAGCGACTGCGAGATTTCGGCAGGTTCGTTGAATCAATCGATGAGGGCTGTCGCGGAGGTCCAAGCTCGTTTCTGACTTTCGGCAACGCCGCGATGGGTGAGCGTTCCAAGCCATGTGTTTAGTCCTTCGGCCAATCCTGCATCCTGGCGGAGTGCACCGTGCGCACCGAGATTGGCCAGCCGCAGCAGATAAGGAAACGTCGAATTCGTGAGCGCCAGCGTGGAAGTATGCGGCACCGCGCCCGGCATGTTGGTCACGCAATAATGTACTACGCCATCGACCACAAAACTGGGGTTGGAGTGCGAAGTGGGCCGCGCCGTCTCCACGCAGCCACCCTGGTCGATGGCGACATCGACAATGACTGCGCCTTTCTTCATCTGGGCTACCATGGCACGCGTAACCAACTTTGGCGCCGTGGCTCCGGGAATCAGCACTCCGCCGATGACGAGATCTGCTTCACGAGTGGCCTGGGAAATGTTGGAGCTGTTTGAAGCGAGCGTGTAAAGGCGACCGCCGAAGATGTCGTCAAGCTCGCGCAGCCGGTTCAGGTTCACGTCAATGAGAGTCACTTTTGCGCCGAATCCCATGGCGATACGGGCGGCATTGGTGCCGACGATGCCGCCGCCGAGTATGGTCACGTGCGCGGGTGGAACACCGGGAACGCCGCCGAGCAAGATGCCACGCCCACCGCGCTCTTTTTCGAGATAGCTGGCTCCCACCTGGACGCTCATGCGACCAGCGACCTCACTCATGGGCGTGAGCAGAGGCAATGTGCCCTGCCGGTCGTGGACCGTCTCGTAGGCGATGCCGATAACTTTTGATTCAAGAAGCTTGTCAGTGAGCGCGGGCAGCGGCGCCAGATGCAGATAGGTGAAAAGAACTAGCCCTTCGCGGAAATAAACATACTCCTGTTCAATAGGCTCTTTTACCTTGACGACCATCTCCGATTTGCCCCAGACATAGCCTGCATCGCCGACGATTTCTGCGCCGGCGTTCTGGTAGTCCGCATCGGGAAATCCGGATTGCGCGCCGGCCTGCGTTTCAGCGAGCACTTTGTGGCCAGCTTCGGTGAGTTCTTTAACGCCCGCTGGCGTAACGCCGACCCGGGCTTCGTTGTCCTTGATCTCTTTGGGAACGCCGACAATCATGGCTGATCCTCCTCAAACGGAGTGGCCTCCCATTGAGTCATGGCGGCCATGGGGAGGGCCGCAGTGCGACAAGACTGGCGCTCTGAGTGGGAGGGCTTTGTGATGTGAGCGCTCGCCAAGCCGTCAACTGAAAGCAATTCTACGGCGCAAACTGGTTCCAATGTGTGCAAATTTTGTGATAGAACACTGAAATGAGCACGAATCGTGATCTCAATACCGCCCTAGAGCAACAATCACTTCAGAAGCCGGTTGAGTCGAAAGTTCCGGCGGGATCGGCGCCTGGTTTGGACGAACTCGACGCCGCCATCTTGCGCTTTCTGGCGCGCAGCGGACGAGCCACGAACTACGAAGTCGGCGAAGCGGTAGGCTTGTCGGCCTCGGCTGCCTCGCGGCGCATTCTGGCATTGGAATCGTCGGGAGCGATCCGCGGGTATCGCGCGATCATCGACGACCGGCTTTTGGGCAAACACATGACGGTCTACATCCGCGTGACATTGGAGCGGCAGTCGGCCGCGGTGCTGAACGCGTTCGAGGCCGCGGTGCGTCATTGCCACGATATCGTGAGCTGCCATTTGCTGGCCGGCCAGTACGACTACATTCTGGTGGCTCGAGTGGCCGGAATTGACGACTACAATCGACTGCACCAGAACGAGCTTTCGCGGCTACCGGGCGTGATCCGGTTGGAAACGAGCTTCGCGTTGCGGGACGTGCTGGACGGGAAAAGCTAGAGGTTCGGATCCGACAAATCCGGACCCAACTCTTCAGGCTGACTACTCCATCGTTTCGCGACCTCTGCGCCACAAGTCAATGTTGCCCTCCTGCGCATAACGGTCGATTTCTTTGAGCTCAGCGGCGGTGAACTTGAGCTTCTTCAGCGTGTCGAGCGAGTCGTCGAGCTGCTCGACGTTGCGCGCGCCGATGAGGGCCGAGGTGACGCGCTGGTCGCGCAGCACCCAAGCGATGGCCATTTGCGCAAGGGTTTGGCCTCGAGTCAGTGCAATTTCGTTAAGCGCACGGACATGCTTCAGATTCTTCTCGTTCAGGAATTCCTTTAGTAGCGAGGAGCCTTCGCCCTTTGCGCGCGAGTCTTTGGGCACGCCCTTGAGGTATTTACTGGTGAGCAATCCCTGGGCGAGAGGCGAAAACGCGATGCAGCCTGCGCCAACTTCTTCGAGCGCAGCCAGAAGACCTTTCTCGATCCAGCGGTTCAGCATGGAGTAAGAGGGCTGGTGGATGAGCAGAGGCACGCCCATGCTCTTGAGGATCTTGGCGGCCTGGCGCGTGCGTTCCGGACTGTAGGACGAAATGCCCACGTAGAGCGCCTTGCCCTGATGCACGGCGGTGACAAGTGCGCCCATCGTCTCTTCTAGGGGACAATTCTTCCAGGGTCGATGCGCGTAGAAGATGTCAACGTAGTCCAGACCCATGCGCTTGAGGCTGTCGTCAAGCGAGGCAAGCAGGTATTTGCGCGAAGCGCCGATGCCATAGGGGCCGGGCCACATGTCGTAACCGGCTTTGGAGGAGATGATGAGCTCGTTGCGCAAGCCACGAGAATGCTTCCGCACACCGAAGTCCTTGCGCAATATCGTTCCGAAATTCTCTTCGGCTGAGCCGTAGGGCGGGCCGTAGTTGTTGGCAAGGTCGAAATGGGTGACTCCCCGATCGAAGGCGCGGCGGACCATGGCGCGGCCGGTTTCAAAGACATCGGCGCCACCGAAGTTCTGCCAAAGACCGAGGGTGATGGCGGGCAGAACAAGGCCGGATTTGCCGCAGGGGCGAAAGTTGGCGTGGTCGTAGCGAGCGGGGGCAGGGACGTAGGCGGTTTCCATATTCTCCTCAATTCGGTACGTCGGGCGAGGTCACGGAGTGGCGCGGGGCATCGGCTAGAGTCACAAATCGGATCTGCGCAGAACTTCGGGCTCGACAACAAAACAAGGATGCCGTCTGCGGGTCACTCATTCCGCGTTGTCAATCTGCGCGCGCTGGAGCTTGTCAGAGTAATCCACATAGACGGCTTTCCAGGTGGTGAAGAAGTCGAGAGCGCCAAGGCCTTCGCGATGGCCGTTGCCGGTGTGCTTTACGCCCCCGAACGGCAGGTGCACCTCGGCGCCGATGGTGGGGGCGTTGATGTAAGTGATTCCGGCCTCCAGGTCGCGAATTGCGGCGAAGGCGCGGTTCACATCGCGAGTATAGAGAGAGGTGGACAGGCCGTAGTCGATGGAGTTGGCGATCTCTATCGCTTCGTCGAAAGTCGAGAATTCCATGAGGCTGACGACGGGGCCAAAGACTTCTTCGCGGGCGATGCGCATGACGGGGGTTACGCCAGCGATAACAGTGGGCTCGAAGAATGTGCCGTGGGCATAAGCGCCAGAAGTCAGCGCGTGGCCGCCACAGAGAAGTTGCGCTCCCTCGCGCAGCGCGGTCTCGACGTACTTTTCTGATGTTTCAATTTGATTGGCGTTCACCTGCGGGCCGACTTCGACGGACTCATCGAGGCCGTTGCCGATCTTGAGCCTCTTGGCGCGAGCGACGAGCTTGCCGGTGAACTCGGCAGCAATTCCCTTCTGGAGCAAGATGCGGCTTGTCGCCGTGCATCGCTGGCCTGTGGTGCCGAATGCGCCCCAGAGCGCACCGTCGAGGGCGAGGTCAAGGTTGGCGTCGTCGAGAACGATTTGTGCGTTCTTACCGCCCATTTCGAGCGAAACCTGTTTGAAGGTGGCGGCTGCTCGTTGGGCGACGAGCGATCCGACGGCGCTGGAGCCGGTGAAGCTGATGGCGCGCACATCGGGATGCTCAACCAGCGCCGCGCCCGCGGTCGATCCGGTGCCGCAGACGATGTTCACCACTCCAGGGGGCAGGCCGGCGTCGATGAGCGCCTGGACGAGATTGTAGGTAGAGAGCGGCGTGTCGGTCGCCGGCTTGATGACGCAGGTGTTGCCCGCGATAAGGGCGGGAAAGAGCTTCCAACTAGGGATGGCCATTGGGAAGTTCCATGGCGTGATGAGGCCGACCACGCCCACGGGCATGCGAACGGACATGGCGAACTTGTTCTGGAGCTCGGAGGGGGTCGTGACGCCAAAGAGCCGACGGCCCTCGCCAGCCACGTAAAGGGCTTCGTCGATGGCTTCCTGCACGTCGCCGCGGGTTTCAGCCAGCACCTTGCCCATTTCGCGGGTCATCTCGCGCGCGTATTTTTCCTTGCTTTGGACGAGATTGCTGCCTGCTCGGAGCAGAATCTCGGCGCGCTTTGGCGCGGGAACCAGCCGCCAGGTAGCGAAGGCCTTCTTTGCGGCAGCCACGGCCAGCGCGACGTCTTCGGCGTGGGAGGAGGGAAATGCGCCAATGACGTCGGAGTGGTCAGCGGGGTTCAGGTTGAGTATGGTCTTGCCATTCGTGGCCGGAAGCCATTGGCCGCCGATCAGGTTGTGGTAACTGGGATAGGTCATAAAAAGCCTCGAATACTAAGCGACGGTGAACAGTGGGCGGCGGCTCGCGCCTCCAGCCCACTGCTTGACCGTAACTGAATCCGCCAAACAGCGTACGCCTGGGGAGTGGATCCCGGCCAGTTGGGGCAACTTGAGGGGAACGTCGCCGACTTTCGTTTACTAAGGCGGCACGCCTGACGCAGGGTTCCTCTTTCGTGCCATGAAGCAAAGCCAACGGCAAAGGGCAAGTAGCCGTACAATAGGCTTTGAGGCACAGTCAAATCTCAGCTTTTTGAGGAAGATTCAATCTCTCCATGTCAATGAACGGATATCACTCTCGTTCCTCACGGTCCCATGGGTTCCGCTCGCTGTTCAGCATGTTTTCGAGCGATCTGGCGATCGATTTGGGTACCGCCAATACGCTCGTGTACGCGGCCGGCAAAGGCATCGTCGTCAATGAGCCATCGATTGTAGCCATCAACAAAACCACTGGCGAGGTCGAAGCCGTGGGCAAAGAAGCCAAGGAGATGTTGGGGCGCACGCCCGGCAACATCGTGGCTATCAAGCCCATGAAGGACGGCGTGATCGCTGACTTCAAGGTCACTGAGAAGATGCTCAACTACTTCATCCAGAAGGCCCACAACCGCAAGATGCTGGTGCACCCGCGCATTGTGATCGGTGTGCCTTCAGAGATCACTCAGGTGGAGAAGCGCGCCGTGGAGGACTCCGCATATCGCGCCAAGGCGAGCGAAGTGTATTTGGTGGAGCAGGCGATGGTGGCGGCGATCGGCGCCGGACTGCCGATCACTGAGCCCTCAGGAAACATGGTGGTGGATATTGGCGGAGGAACGACCGATATCGCGGTGATTTCGCTGAGCGGCATTGTTTACTCGCGCTCGGTGCGCATGGCCGGCAATCAGATGGACGAGGCCATCATCAACTACCTGAAACGGAAATATAACCTCCTGATCGGCGAGCGTACCGCGGAACAAATCAAAATTGACATCGGTTCCGCGTACCCCTTGGATAAACCGCTGACCATGGAGATCAAGGGACGCAACCTGATCGAGGGAGTGCCGAAGACCATTTCGGTCGACGACAGCGAGATTCGCGAGGCGTTGGGCGAGTGCATTGCCGTCATCATGAATGCGATTCGCGTGGCACTGGAGCGCACGCCACCCGAGCTCTCAGCCGACATCAGCGATCGCGGCATTGTGCTAACCGGCGGCGGGGCTCTCATCAAGAATCTTGACAAGCGCATTCGCGAGGAGACCGGGCTGCCCGTATCCGTGGCCGACGATCCGCTGGCCTCAGTGGTTTTGGGCACAGGCAAGATGCTCTCGGACTTCCGGCTGCTGCGCAAGATCAAGATCGATTAACGACAGTAGCCAGCGGACAGTCGTCAGTGATCAGTGAAAAACCGCGCTAGCCGTTATCTGACCGCTGTCCACTGAACACCGATCACTGGCCTTTATGGAATCGTTCATCATCCGCTACCGAAACCTTGTGGTGCTGCTGGCACTGCTGATGCTGCAGCTCGTGGGGCTTGCGGTGCAAGTGCGCCGAACCACAAGCGGCGCAAGCAGCCTGGAGGACACCGACCCTGGCGGTGTGCGGCTGATCCGGCTTTGGGCGAATGCCGTAATTTCTCCCCCGGAGCGATTGATTCACTCAAGCACGACGGGGATGGCGACCATGTGGTCGAACTACATCGATCTGGTCCACGTCCGCAAGCAGAACCAGATTTTGGAGAATACTGTCGACCGGTTGAGGCTCGAGCAGGCCGCCTTGCTGGAGGATGCGCGCCAGGGCGAGCGGTTGCAGGCCATGCTCGGCTTCCAGCAACGGTACATTTATTCGACGCTGGCCGCGCAGGTCTATGGGTCGAGCGGCAGCGACCGTTCGCACGTTTTCTATATCGATAAGGGCTGGCACGACGGACTGAAGCCGGATATGGCGGTGATTACAGCCGAAGGCATTGTGGGTAAGGTGAGGGATGTCTTTCCGCATACCGCGCAGGTGCTGGCCGTGAATGACACCACGAGCGGCGCAGGGGTGATTCTGGAGACAACGCGCATCCGGGGAGTGCTTCGCGGCGATGCCACGGGACAGCTTGAAGTGGTGGGCGTGACCGCCGATGAGCGCATTCGGCCGGGCGAACACGTGCTGACCGCAGGGGGTGATCTGATCTTCCCGCGCGGGCTTGCAGTGGGCGCGGTGAAGAAGGTGGTTCGCGATCCCGATCGCGACGGACTCGTGGACATTATCCTTACGCCGGCTGCGCCGCTGGACCGCCTGGACGAGGTGCTGGTGATCACTTCGACTGAGCCGCGCTTCTCGCCCCAGCAGGAACAGGACCTTTCAAAGAGCGCGGCGGAACAAACCGCTGTGCCCGCAGGGATCAAGGATCAGATGAAGGCCTCGGAGATCATGGCGGAAAAGCTGCCGGGACTGATTGACCCCAACCTGCCTCCAGATCAACAGCCTTTGAACGACAGTAGCAACCCGAATCCAGCGGCCCAGCCGCCGCAACCGCTGCATCCGGACGAGTTCTCACCCAGCACCAACGATGATTCCGGCATGACGCCGGAAGCGAGTTCCACGCCCAAAACGAATCATCCCCCCACTGCTCCCGCGCGCCCGGGTAGCGCGGCCGTGCCGTCGCCGAAGCAAAAACCGCAATCAACAACGCCGAGGAATCCATAGCCATGTCCGTGCTAGGCGCCGAATTCCGGCGCGATATGGAGATCCGCCGGTATCCGCTTTTGGTTTACACGCTGGTTCCGCTGGGTGCGCTGGTGCTGCAGGCATGGCTGCCGCGTGTGGTTGGCCGCTACGACTGGTTCGACCTGCCGCTCCTGGTAACCATCTTCTTTGCGCTGGGCCGCCGCAATCCATTGCAAGGAACGGTGATGGGAGCGGTGATGGGGCTGTTCCAGGATGCGCTGTCGCATAACGCCATCGGCATCAATGGCATCGCCAAGACTGTCGTTGGTTTTCTGGCTGGCTCCGTGGGTATTCGCATCGATGTCGATAATCACACGATCCGGGTCCTGCTCACCTTCGGGCTTTCGCTGCTCTCAAGCGCTATTTACCTTTTTGTGGCTCGCTTTCTGCTCGGCCTGGCGGCGGACTGGAACTGGCTGACGGAGTTGCTGCGCGCCGTAGGTAATGGAGTGATTGCGCTAGTGCTGTTTCCGCTGCTCGACCGTCTGCGGGTCAGGGACTAAGAGCATCGAAAGCATAACGGTAGCGATCAGGCGAAAAACCGGATTCGCTGTATTCTGAAGAGTAGGACAATGGCCTTAAGCATCAACCGCGGCGAGAAGCTCTCCACAGTCAAACTGACTTTTGTGCAGTACGGCATTCTTTTGATGATGCTCGGCCTGGCCGCGGGATTGTGGCGTCTGCAAGTCCTAAATGTCGATAGCTACCGCGTTTTGGCCGAACAGAATCGAATTCGCAAGGAACCGATTCTGGCGCCGCGCGGCAAACTCTTCGATCGCGAGAGCCGGCTCGTCGTGGACAATTACCCATCGGTCACCTGCTTCCTGGTGCGTGAGCAAAGCCGCAATGTGGACGCCGATTTACCGCTGATCGCGCATGGGCTCGATCTCGACCTCGATCAGTTGCGCGCCACCTTGCACCACTATCGCTCCGAGCCCGGCTATCAGCCCATACCTATCAAGCAGGATGTGACCGCTGACGAGCAGGCGTTTATCGCAGCGCATCGTAACGAGCTACCGGAATTGGAGACGATTGACGAGGAGCGCAGGCTGTATCCACGCGACGGATTTGCGGCGCATCTGATCGGCTACGTGGGCGAGGTCAGCGAAGACGATCTGAACAATCCCCGCTTTGCCTACTATGAGCCGGGCGACGTTGTTGGCAAAGCGGGCGTGGAAGAGACGTACGACGAATTGTTGCGCGGACAGGATGGCTCGCGAGAGGTGGTCGTCGATAGTCGCGGACGCGAGGTGGGCTACTTCGGCATCCAGCATGCCGTTCCCGGCCAGGACCTGCGGCTCACAATCGACAACGATCTTCAACGTGCAGCGGAACTCGCCCTGGGCAACCGCAACGGCGCGATCGTTGCCATGGACCCGCGGAACGGCGAGATTCTGGCAATGGTGTCGCGGCCCAGCTTCGACCCCAACGAGTTTGCCGTCAAGATCGACCGCACCGACTGGAACAAGCTCATCACCGATCCCGACCATCCGCTGCTGAACAAGGCCATCCAGGCACAACTTGCGCCGGGGTCGACGTTCAAGATCCTGATGTCGGTGGCCGGGCTGCAGGAAGGCATCATGCAGAACATGCACATTGTGTGCAGCGGAGGATGGGGCCCCTACGGCTACTTCCATAAATGCGACGAGAAACATGGCGCTGTGGACATGAACAATGCCATTCCGTATTCGTGCGACACGTTCTTCTACATGCTCGGCGATAAGCTGGGCATCGATCGGATCGTGAAGTATGCGACGGAATTCGGATACGGACAGAAGACCGGCATCGACCTGCCTGGCGAACAAGCCGGCCTGATGCCCTCACCTGATTGGCTGATTAAAAACTTTCATCATCGCTGGTACCCCGACGAGACGCTCGACGTGGCCATCGGCCAGGGCGCAGTCGAGGCAACACCGATGCAACTGGCACGCATCATTGGCGGAATTGCATCGGGAGGGCATATGGTGCGGCCGCACGTGGTTTTTCCCAACGAGCTTTCCAGCGATTTTTATAAATCGCTCGAGGATAGTTTCCCGGGGACAGGCGAAGCGTACGTTCCGATCGATCCAGCAAATTGGGACATCATTACCAACGGCATGGCTGAAGTGACACAGCCAGGCTTGTATCACACAGCGAGCTCGGCACATCTGGAAGGGATCGACTTTGCCGGCAAAACCGGAACTGCAGAGGTGATGAGTCACGAGGCGCTTGAAAAAACCAACAAAGGCAAGGCCACCAATCCTAACGTCTGGTTCGTGGGCGTGACGCCGCGCCGTAATCCCGAGCTCGTGGTAGCGGTACTGTGGCAGAACGGCGGATTCAGCGGTTACCCGGCGCGCATCGCCGCAAAAGTGGTAACGGCTTTTGTGGACAAGAAGCGGCGCCTCGCGGGCAATTTGGCCCCTGAGAAGGCTGCGGCTCCGACAGAGGTGGGTGCGGTGTGGACGACGCCGGATTCTGGGCCGGATTCCCGCGCCGGCCGAGGGAACTCCATGGCTGCACGGATCCACAGCGGACATTTCTTTGTCGACGGCAATGGAATTGTGGCGGAAGACCCTAAAGTCGCGGAGAAACACTCAAGGCGTACGAGTCCGCAAGCGGCCACATCTGCGAAAAATTCGCCGCAAGTGGCTGCTTTGGCGCCCGCATCACAGAAAGTACACTAGCCGCCATGCCCCTACGCCGTTTCCTGAGCTTTCGCGACTTCGACTGGGCTCTGCTGGGCCTGGTACTCCTGCTGTGCTCGTTGTCTGTGCTGGAGGTTCACTCAGCCACGGTGCATACGAAGTTTGCCAGCTTTGGAACCAAGCAGATCTTGTTTATCGGAGCGGGCATTGTGGGCATGTTTGTCCTGGCCAAGATCGACTATCACCGCCTGATCGACTTGTCGCCGTGGCTTTACGGCATTTTTGTTGTCTCGCTGGTCGCCGTGAAGGTCGTCGGCCATAAAGCCCTCGGCGCGCGGCGCTGGATCGCTTTTGGACCCATCCAATTCCAACCTTCCGAATGGGTCAAGCTGGTGCTGATCCTCGCCACGGCACGCTACATTGCCAATATTGGGGGCCGCAACCTGACCTGGACGGAAATCTTCAAGGCCTTTGGCATGGTTGGAGTTCCAATGATCCTGGTGCTCATCCAGCCGGACCTGGGCACGACGCTCACTTATGCGCCGATTCTGGTCGCAGGCCTGTTTCTGGGCGGGATCAACTTGCGGCAGAGTTTGATCCTGATCACAGTGGGCGCGGTCCTGGTCGGTGGAGTCTGGTCGAGCGGCAAGATTCTCAAGCCTTATCAGAAGGCTCGGCTCACAAGCTTCATCAATCCAGGCAACGATCCCCATGGGGCAGGCTACCAGGTGCTGCAATCGGAGATTGCCGTTGGATCTGGCGGCGTTTGGGGGAAGGGTCTTGAGAAAGGGACTCAGACCCAAGGCTATTTTCTGCCCATTCCCTATACGGACTTTATTTTTGCGGCCTTCAGCGAGGAGCACGGCTTTGTGGGTGCCTTTTTTGTCCTGCTGCTATACTTCCTTATATTGATGCGTTTGATTCAGAACGCTCAAACAGCCGCCGACCTGCCCGGTTCCCTCATTATTATGGGAATAGTGGCTGTGTTGACCTTTCAGATCGCGGTCAACGTTGGCATGGTCATCGGGCTGATGCCCGTCACCGGAATCCCTTTACCTTTAATGAGTTACGGTGGATCTTCGGTGTTGTTTACGTTCCTGGCGCTGGGCGTGGCGATGAATGTCCGCATGCGCCGGTTCGTTAATTGACGCATCTCGATCCTCTTTGATTGAGGTGTCGTCCCAAAGGTTTGGCTCTTGGTTTAGCCCGAAACGCTCCGGAATTTGTTCTTGAGGATTGTTTCAGGCAGCAAGAGAGGAATTTTCAAAGCACTTCGCCGGCATGGTCCCGATGGATCGCGCCCGGCAGGATTGGGTTTATGAGTACGCAGAGACGGGAAGACCACTTGCGGCTCGCTCATTGCAAGCAACGCGCGGGGAATTCGGGAGGCAGATTCCTCTGTTCGCCGGCGCGAGAACACTTTGCAAGAGCCGCTGGTCGAACGGCCCCGCCGGATGGTCCGGCCCGGACGGCCACAAACTCTCTGTCATCGGATTGCCACAACCAGCAGCCCATTCGGCTTGTTTTCATTGACATCCGCATTGGTTCGCCGCCCTTGGAAAGGATCTCCAGACAGAGGCCATTCCTGGGACATCCCCCCGGTTATCCGTCCATCCATTCCTTTGCCGATCGTGCGCGCCCCATTGAACCTTGCCGAGTGTACCGACAGCCATGAGCTGCCGGACGGAAAGGTACGATGGCAAAAGAAATTTGCATTTCCAGCACGCCGCATGAGACGCGGCTTGCGATTCTAGAAGACGATCAACTCGCGGAAATCTACTACGAACGCGAAAACGAATATACGCTCGCGGGCTCCATTTACAACGGACGCGTTACACGCGTATTACCGGGCATGCAGTCGGCGTTTGTCGATCTGGGGCTTGAGCGCGACGCGTTCCTTTACGTAACCGACTTTATCGAGCTCGAAGATCAGGAAGAGACCGACGAGTTGGAGAGAGCTGCGGCCAGTGGTGCCGGGCAAGCCCCTCGCGAGGTCAAGCACCCGCATGGGATCGACAGCAACGGCGACCGCCAGGAAGAGCGGGGTCCGCGCCGCGACCAAAGCAGACATGAGCCGCGCCAGGAGCATCGGCCGACGGCAGAAACCCGGGCGCAACCCATCGAATCCTCGCATTCGGGAACCCCGGGTGCCCAAGAGCAGCCAGGGTTCACGCAGGAATCAGATGAAGCAGGGTCACGCCGCTGGCGTGGCCGTCGCCGCCGCCGTGGGGGCCGTGAGCAGGATGGCCAGCCTGCAATTCGAAACGAGTTCGAGCCGGTTTCCGATCGCAGCTCGGCATCACAGATCGCGGCGGAGCAATCCCCGGCGATTCAAGCTGCGGAAGCTACGCCGGCACAGCGTGGGCATGATGCGCCAGCGCCCTTTGTCCTACCAGGCGAGTCGCTTTCAAAGTATGGTAGTGCGCCCAGTTCCGAAACCCCAAGAACTGCACCAGAGTCGCCGGCACCGCGCCGCCCGGCTAGCACATTCAAGCCCTCTACGCTTATCGAAACGCCCCTCGCGTGGGACGGCAGCGGACTGTTGCCGGGCGAGTCGCTCTCACTGCGCCGCGGTGGGGCCGAACCTCCCATAATTCTGTTTTAATGTTTGAAAGTTTAGTATTTCGAAAAGTCACCTGTGATACCCGCCCTCTTTTCTAAATGTTTGAATAC
>JBKQOX010000026.1:0-110506 GCA_052145255.1 Occallatibacter sp. | reverse complement strand
TGAACAACCATCCGCTTGCTGTCGATGTCGCTGACCTTCAGGTGAGCCGCTTCTGCGCGGCGTGCCCCGGTGGCATACATCGTCATCAGCAGGATGCGGTGAAAGGGACTATCCGCAGCGTCGATCAGCCGCGCAACCTCTTCCTGACTGAGCACTCCGGGGAGGTGACGCACCTTCTTCGGATAGGGTGTCTCTGCGATGCTCCAGTTGCGCTTCAATACGTGGATATAGAAGAACCGCAGCGACGCCAGCCGCAGGATGACGGTGTTCGGGCTGTACTTCAACTTGGAGAACAGCATCGCCTGATACTTGCGAATGTCTTCAGGACCAAGCTGATCGGGCGGACGGCGAAAGTACCTGCTGAAGTGCGCAACGCCGTGAAGGTAAGTGCGGATGGTTGTGACAGCGAAGTTGCGTCGTTGCAACTCCTCAAGCATGAGCTGACGTAGTTGGTTCACAGAGAGTTCCTCCTCTGCGAACCAAACTACCGGGATAGCCACAAATGTCGGCTCAGGAACACGCGAATGCGTCCGCCGCCGCAGCGGCTTCGTTCATGTCGGTTAGGGTCCAGCGACCTTATGACCGAACTTGAACCGGAAAAACAGGATGCTGCGGCGCTTATCAGGACTAATCTCGGCGATAAGCGTCTGGGCCCTTGTGATCGAAAAGGCCATGAGCAACGGCCCGATAGCTAACCACTTTGATCTCAGGTCGGGCACCTCCTAATTGCGCAGATAGCATTTCCGGGAGACGAGACGTGATGTGGATCACTGATTGCAGCCGTCGCCGGTTCGATACTCGATAACCGTACTCAGGAGTCTGCCCGTGAATCGTTTCTGTGCTCGCATGTTCGGTTTCACCCTGTTTGTTTTTCTCGTTTTGGCGATTGCCGGTCAACCTGCCAATGCCCAGCAGGATCAAGCCAAGCATATTTACCATCGGCTGATTCCAGCCGGGGATACCTGTGCCACCTGCCACAAGGCGATTTATGACCAATGGAAAGCCAGCCCGCATGGCGCCAACGGTGTGGAATGCACAGTGTGCCACGGCGAGACAACAGCAAAGGACTTCGCGGGCACGCCGGGGTTAAGCACATGTGACGCCTGTCACACCGATCAGGTGGCACAACTGAAGTCTGATCCATTCATGAACGGCAAGACGTGTGTGAGCTGCCATCAAGCACACACCTTCGTGGAGCACAAGAAGGCGGCCCCGGCAGACAAGTGATAAAGGCTACGGCGGAGACACTGGCAGTTCGCTCCCCGCATTCAATCCAGTCACTGTAATCGCTTGTGACAGGGCAGCGGCTCCAAGCGTATTCGTCATTACCGTCACCTTTTCACTGATCGGAATCGAGTTGCCGTTGGGGCTCGGGGCAATGGGTGAAAAGCTGATGGTCAATGTGCACGCGCCCCCTGCAGGCAGCGCCGTTCCCTTCCTGCATGGGCTGGCATGCGACCGGCCCTTCGGAAAATCGGCCGGATAATTCACAGCCGAGAATCTCAGCGCCAGATTTCCAAGATTGAAGACGACAACAGATTGCGGGCTGTCTGCGCTGATTTCGCGGCTCCGCGTTGCAGCAAAACTTAGACTCGGCGGATCCCCGCCATCAATCCTGGTTATCGTTCCCCGGTCGGCATCTGAAACATACAGGTTTCCAGCGCCATCGACTGCCACATAGTTTCCACCAACGTTGGTAACAAGAAGACTCTCGACGTAGGCTCCGCCTGTAACAGTTTCCTTATAGACTCCTCTGGTTGAGTAATCGGAAACATAGATATCGCCAATTCCGTCCAAAGCCACTCCCTGGGGAGCCCTGAACGCACCCGCAATCGAGGTCCGCATATACTTGCGCCCGGAAAGTCTCTCTATACATATCCGCTTCTGTGTTGCGATATACAAGTTTCCGTGGCTGTCCGCTGCGATGCCAGTCGGGTCGTCCAACCCGTTCGCGATCATCGTTTGCGTGTAGGTGCCGTTGAAAGATGGCGCTTCCTTGAATACCCGACCGAAGTTGTAATCGGTAACATAGATATTTCCGCTGCCATCGACGGCTAAGCCACCCGTCGCGCCGAAGTCACTGCCAATTCGGCTTTGCTTGTAACCACCGCCCAACTGGAGTGTCTCCTTGACGATATAAACCCCCGGGCCGCCGACAAATATATTCCCAGCACCGTCGACGGCCACGGCGCGGATACTGAACAACCCATTTGCGACGGTACTCTGCGAGTAGCCGCCATTCGACAACAGCGTCTCCTTATATAGGCTGCCGCTTTGGTAGTCGGTAACGTACAGATTGCCTTGCTCATCTACGGCCAATCCGTTTGGATGGCTGATTCCGCTGATCGGGGTCTCGGTTCCAGGCATAAAGATCGCCTGTGGAGCCAAGCCCATCCCATCGATGTAAGTCGTTCCAACGATATTGCCACCATCGTCCGCAAGGATCACCGCGCCATAGCGCCGTCCGGAATAGAGAGGCTTGAAGGTTACTCGGATGACGCAGACTCGATTGCCGTCGTGAGCGTTCCTGGCCCTGCAATGAGGCTTTCCGGCGCTGGTGAAGTCCAGATTCTCGGCACCTTCTGTGCGCACTGCGACGGCCCCCAATTTCACCTCACCCGGAATGGTGACATTCACAACGGCCGTTTGATGACTGCCAACTCTCACCGGGCCAAAGTTCACTGCGGCAGCCAGGGCCATGCCGGTGCATCCAAATATGCAACATAAAAAGAGGGCGGAAATCACACGAGATGGTCGCATCGTGATCGAGACCTTTCCTATTGCCGATTGGCTCGAATTGTACCCGGAGAGACTGCCGACGAAAGGGGCCGTGCGGAGCGCGAGCGCAGACTGAATCAAAGGGACTTTAGATCAGCCACCACCCAGGCAGCCCCTGTAACAAGGAAAGTCAGAACGCATTCGGGCCAGTTGAAATGCGCTTTCGGGTGAGCGATCAAGCGCGGAACCCAAACCAATCCGCCAAAAAGTGCCAGCATGAGCGTCATCAGGCGCATCGCGAGCCGCGCCTGGCGGTTGATGAGAATGGCAGTTGCTGCCAGTCCGAACGCGACCGTCGTTAAGATTGCCCAGAACATCTGGTTCGGCGGAATCCACATTGGAACCAGTTGAGCTGTGTCGCGAAGCAAGAGCGCTTGACTCAGCGTGAAGGAGATCGCGCAGATTCCGAGTCCAATGCGCGCCAGTCGGCCGAGCACTACGGCTCTTGCTCCATTTGGTTCGTTCGCAGCGTACAGCGCAATGGCGCCGCACAGCAAGGAAAAGAACAGGAAGAAGCTTCCGCCGAAGCGGTCGTAGATGTTGGATGCGGCGACGATGTCAGGAACGCAGGCCAGCGAGAAACACAGATAAACGATGCAAAGTCCGGCCGACGCCCAGCGCCGCGTGCGCGGAAACTGAATTCCAATCCCACCTGCAATCTGAGCGGTCATGAGGCACCCGCCAATGATGACGCCCAGAGGCAGGCTCCAAATATGCTGCAGGTTTTGCCAGGTGTCAGCTTCGTGCCACATCAGTGCGATGGTGCCGAACAGCACCGCCGACGCGCCAAAGACGATCCGTCCATGCAACGCCGTCTTCATACAGAAACAGCTAGGTCGCCGTTGCTTCGGGTTCGCGGTATACGCGAGGCCATTTCCGCTCTATTTGTTGCTCGGCGCCGGTGAAAACGTGGCACGATGCGTACGCCTTACTCCGGTTGCAGGCCGGCGTGGCCAAGCAATGCAAAGAATTGCTTTTCCGTGCTTTGGTCGATGGCGATTCCCACCAGCTTGCCATCGCGGTTGAAGACAAAGGACTCGGGAATTCCGGTGATGTGGAATTGCTTGTGCACGGCCTCGTTGGTATCAGTGAGCACTGGCGGGTGATAGTCATGGGCCCGGAGAAATGGAACCACTATCAGCGGGCTCTCGTCGGTGATGGAGAGGACGACGAGTCCTTCGTTCTGGTAGTGCGTGTAGATGGCGTCGAGGACCGGCATCTCTGCGTGGCAGGGGATGCAATCCGTTGTCCAGAAATTTACCAGCACGATTTTGCCGCGCAACTGGGAGAGCGTCCAGCTCTTGTGGTTCAGATCCTTGAGCGTGAAGTCGGCTTTTGCGATGTCGGCTTCATTGGCGGCAAGGACGTCATTGGCTTTTTTATAGAGCGGGTCGTCGAGAGAGACGGTGACGCCTTCGTAGCGCGCGAGCCGAGCCAGGTCCATGTAGGGCATGGGCGGCTGATCGCCCTTGGCGGGAACGGGCGTTTCTTTGAGGGCTTTGGAGAGCGTGTCGGCAACGGTCTGCAGGGCGTCATGACCCTGATCGCCTTGGGTGACGATCTGGGCGGCCTGGTCGGCGAAGCCGACTTTATCTTTTCCGGGCGGCAGTGCATCGATTTCTTTGGCGACGTCGATGGTTGCCTTGGGGCGCTGCTGGTCCGGCAGTGCGCGCAGGCCGCCGAGCTCGCCTTTGATTCTTGCGTTGGCGCTGGCGTGGAGATATGGAACGGCGGTGAGGATGGCGGCAACAAAGAGAGCGGATGAGATCCGGGGCGAAAGGGCCGAAATACTTTTCGAAATACGCAAAATGGAGCCTCTATAGAAATGCGACAGACTGAAAGTTTTCTGTCTGTTGAAATTGTACCCCCGCCGTGCATTGCCGGTGAGAATCAGGGTTTCTGCGCGAGGCTCACGATGCGCTCGGAGACGGATTCGACGATTTGCTCGTGGACTTCGTCGATGCTGAGGTCGCCTTCAATGAGGACGACGCGCTCAGGCTCGCGCGCGGCGATCTCGCGATATTTCTCCCAGACGCGCCGGTGAAAGGCGTCGCGCTCGGTTTCGAAGCGGTTTTCGTCGCGATCGGTTTCGGCTTCCATGCGGTCGTTGCGGCGGCGCGCGCGGGCGAGCGAGGACTCGAATCCAGGCAACAGCAGGAGCGTGAGGTCGGGTTGGAGTCCGCGGCAGATAAGGCGGTGCAGATCGAGAACAACTTTAGAGCCGAGCTTGCGGCCTCCACCCTGGTACGCTTCTGTCGAATCGGTGAATCGGTCGCAGACGACAATCTTGCCGGCGTCGAGGGCGGGCTGAATGATCTCTGCAATCGCTTGCGAGCGGTCGGCGAACATGAGGGCCATCTCGGTCATGGCATCGAGCGAGTCCGAACGGGAGTCAAGCAGCAGCTCCCGAATGCGGTCGCCGATGGCCGTACCGCCGGGCTGGCGGAGCAAAACAGGCTGATGGCCGCGACGGGTGAGCCATGCCGCCAGGCGCTTGATTTGCGTAGTTTTGCCCGAGCCGTCGAGGCCCTCGAGGGTGATGAAAACGCCGCGCGGCATGGGCTGAGTTTACCACTGCCCCAACCGCTACAGACAAACGACTTCCGGTTGTGATAGAAGAGGTCAATTCCCCAAAACTATGCCCGGGCTTGAGGCCGCGTGCGGCCCATGCACCTATGGAGTGGACGATGAATGTTCGTATCACGCTCAACATCATTCTCTGTGCGGCAGTGATTGCCGCGGCGCCGGCGAGCCGGCTGTTGGCTCAACACCTGACGCTGGAAGGCCAGACGGGCGGGTTCCTGACGCCGACGGCCTATGTGGTCTATGCGGAGAAGGGAAGTATGTTCTCGCATCCGGCCGTGGGCTTTCATTTCATCGATGCTTCGGCGGTCATCGGCGATGTTGAAACCTTCAGCATCACCGAGGGCTTTGCGAATCGGGCAGAAGCCGGCTACACCCGCAGTGTTCATCAGTTTGGAGACCAGTCCACCACGACAGCCACGCCGCTCGGCCTGAGCAACCTGTGGAACTACTCCGGCATGAACGTCTTTCATGGCAAGGTCGTCCTTCTCAAAGACGGGCAGTTCGGCCCGTGGATGCCGGGTGTTGCGATTGGTGGCGTGGTCCGCACCAACGACCATTTTGTTTCAGGCGCGGCCAACAAAACTCTGACGGGAACGGACAAGTCGTACACCAACGGCGACGCGTACATTGCCGTCACCAAGACCTGGGCAAAGCCTCCTGTGCCGTTCCTGTTGAACATTGGCTGGAAGGCCACCAATGGCACCATCTTCGGCCTCGGCGGCCAGAGCACTCGATTTGGCGGACGGTTCTTCGGCGGGCTGGGCATTCCGCTGCCTCTCGGCCATGGCATCGTAGCGGTACCTTCGGCGGGATTCACGCAGGAACCGAAGACGGCGGTGAATCTGAACACCCTGCTGAACGCGGCGCTTTATCAGTGCGAGCAAGAACTCGCCTGCAGCCCTGCGTCGTACCCGCTGATGAGCGCGCATATTCCTACAACGCTGGACTACGCCGTGCGCGTCACGCAGAGAGACAAGCCGCACTTTGCGTTTGACATTGGCGTGGGACAAGTGGCGGGCAACATCGGATCCATCTATGTTCCGAATCCCTATTTCAATCCGTCCAACCCCGCGTTTGGGCCTCCGGTTGTTACGACGCCTGTGAACCTGCAGGCGCGGCACGTGGTCGGAATGGGGCTTAGCTACAGGTACTAAAGCAGTTACACCTGTGGAAAACGTGAGTTTCTCGGGCAACTTCTTGATGCCTGGTGGGTTCCTACGAGCATAGACTGGATTGGCTTTCGCTTCGCGGACACGCGCGGCGGGCGCACAATCCATTCGACACTCAAGGAGGTTCCCCCTCATGCGAAATTTCCGATGGACGCGGGTGCTTGTGCAGGTGACATTGCTCGCTGTGCTGGTTTGCTTGATTCCCGCAACTTCAAGCGCGGCGGTTTTTATCAGCGTAGGATTTGCTCCGCCGGTGCTGCCGGTTTATGTGCAACCGCCCTGCCCACAGGATGGCTGGTTGTGGACGCCGGGCTACTGGGCCTATGGCGATGACGGTTACTACTGGGTGCCTGGAACGTGGGTTCCGGCGCCTTACGTTGGCGCGCTTTGGACGCCCGGATACTGGGGCTGGGGAGGCGGACTGTATATGTGGCACCCCGGCTACTGGGGACCGCACGTGGGCTACTACGGCGGCGTGAACTACGGGTTCGGCTACATGGGCATAGGGTTCGTGGGCGGCATGTGGGCCGGCGGAGCCTTCCGCTATAACACCGCGGTCATGCGCGTAAACACGACGGTCATTCACAACACGTACGTCGACAACACGATCGTGCGCAACAACACTATCGTGAACGATCGGCACGTGGCCTACAGCGGCGGCCCGGGCGGCATCAATCATCAGCCGACGCCAGAGGAGAATCGGTACTCGCACGAGCAGCACACGGCGCCCACTTCGTACCAGACGCGCCAGGAATCCGCGGCCAGGACCAATGTCAACAACTACGCCAGCCACAATGGCGGGCGTCCATCGAACGTGGCGACAGACAGACCCATGACGGGCGGGCCGCACAACAATGGCGGCGGGACGCCGAATGGCGCTCATGGGCCTGCGGGCTCTCCGGGTAATCACGGAGGAGGCCCCGGCTCAATCCCGGGCGCGTATCGTTCGACCGGCGGGAACCATCCGACGCCGGAGAGTCACGCGGCGCCAATCAGTCGTCCCGTGCCCGAATCTCGCCCTGCGCCACAGTCGCATGGGAGCCAGCCGCCTGGGGGCGGCGGTGGAGGCGGAGGGGAACACGATCACGGCAAGGGCCACTAGACAGGTTCTTCCCTCAGAACGTGAAAAGGCCCACGGCTAAACCGTGGGCCTTTTTGTGCGAGGCGGGATACGAGCGCCGCGCGAGAAGCTCTAGTCGCCGGCGGCCTGATTGCCGCTGGTTGCGTAGTAGCCTTCGCGGGTGATGATCGTCAGATCGGGCTTGTCGGTTTTGAGCGCGATCTTGTGAAAGTCGCCGTCGGTGTCGACTTTGTCAGGAGTGTAGGTAAGCAGGTACTCCTGGCGCAGCGCGCCGGCGATGAGACCGTAGATGTCATCGAGGCTGTCTTTCTTCTTGGCTTCGAAAAACATTCCGCCGGTCCGCGAGGCGATCTCCTGCATGATCTTCTTGCCGTCAAGTTGCGGCGCGTTGGTGCCGCCAGGATGCCGGCCTCCGCCGCCTCCGCCGCCGGGCCATCCGCCTCCGCCACCCGGATAGCCTCCGCCGGGATAGCCGCCGCCACCCATTCCGCCATGGTGGCCGCCGCCGGGAAAGCCGTTCCCGCCGCGCTCCTCTTCGCCTTTGAAGTAGATGGTGTAGACCTGCACGCCGGCGCGGTCGGCCGCATCGATGGCGTCGTTCATCGTTTCCTTGCTGCCGCGATCGACTCCGTCAGAGAAGATGACGAGAGCCTTGCGGCCGTCCTTAGGCTTCATGAGTTCGTCGGACGAGAGATAGATGGCGTCATAGAGCTGCGTTCCGCCGCCATGGCTCGCGCCGCCATGGTCGCCATATCCGCGGTCGTCGCCGCTGGTCTCCGGGCCCTGGGAGTTTTGCTCCCGTGAGGTCGGAGTCATGGCATCGATCTCGTGATCGAGTTTTTCGCGGGAGCTTGTGAAGTCCTCGAGCAGCTCCACTTCGTGGTCAAAGTGGATCAGAAAGGCTTCGTCGCCGCGAACAGCAGCTTTAGGATCGGCGGGGAGCATAAGCTCGACGAATTTTTCGGCAGCCTTGCGCTCCGCGTCGATGGCCGTATAGACGCTGCGGCTGGTGTCTACGAGCAATCCAAGGCGGAAGGGCAGGTTGCTCTGCGTGGTGAAGCTCTTGATGACCTGCGGACGGCCGTCCTCGGTGAGGGTGAAGTCTTGGGCGGTGAGCCCGGTGACGAGGGCCCCTTTCTTGTCGACAACTGTGACCGGGAGCAGAACTTCGCGGGCCTGCACCTTCAGGTGGGTCACGGGCTGGGTGCTGGAGGGCTGCTGGGCGGCATCGGAATCGCGGAGGCAAAGAAGCACAGCCAGCGCAAGGGCGAGAACCAGCAGAGTGGGGCGGAGGGCGGGCCGAATCTTCATAGAATCTTTGGGCAAGACACTTTCCACGGGTTTAGACGCGGCAGAGCGTGGTCCGTTGACGGTTTGCGGCGTGGTTACAGCCAAACATTGGCGATGAATAGGTCTTTCTATCGCAAAAGATCTTCGAGGGTGGTGCTCAAGTCGGTTTTGTCGTCACGATACTTGACGATGGCCGGCGCGTAAAGGCTGAGACCCCATTCCTGACCCTTGCCTTTGTTGACGGCGCGCGCTCCGGGCACGACCACGGCGTTTTCCGGAACGATGAGCGGCAGATCGGCGGAGGCCCGCAGGATTGTGCCGTTGACAAGATCGAAGAGCGGCGTGCCGCGCGTGAGGATGACGCCGGCGGCCAGCACCGCTCCTTTGCGCACGATCGTGCCTTCATAGACGCCGCAGTTGCCGCCGACAAGGACGTCGTCTTCGATGACGACGGGGCTGGCGTTGACGGGCTCGAGCACGCCGCCGATCTGCGCCGCAGCGCTCAAATGAACGCGCTTGCCGATCTGGGCGCAGGAGCCGACCAGCGCGTGTGAGTCGACCAGCGTGCCTTCGTCAATATACGCGCCGACGTTGATGTACATGGGCGGCATGCAGACAACGCCGCGAGCGACGTAAGCTCCTGCACGAACCGAAGAGCCGCCCGGGACCACGCGCACACCGTCAGCGGCCGTGAATCGGCGTGCCGGGTAGGTGTGCTTGTCGACAAATGTGAGCGCGGGCGCCGGGCCGGAAGAGCCGATTTCGGCGGCAGGCATCTCTTCGAGGGTGCCGAGGCGAAATCCGAGCAGGATGCCGCGCTTGACCCAGGCATTCACGCGCCAACCGGAGGGCGAGGCCGCATCGGGCTCGGCGGCCCGCACCTCGCCGCACTCAAGAGCGGACCGCAGCGTGAGGAAGGCGGTCATGGCCGTGGGATCATCGGCGGCGGCAGGGCCGGCAGCAAAGCGCCGCTCGATTTCCTGCTCCAGTTGGCTGAGATTCATGGCAAGTCGAGTGTAACAAGTGAAGGGACGTAGGGACTGCGGGACGAAGAGATTAAGGAGACCATTTTGTCAGGCGGGGTTGATGGGATCGAGGGTTGGCTCGGTGCGCAGGCGGCGGTTGGTCGAGATGGGACGAAGGCGGAAGCAGTTCTTGCCGGAAGGGATCATGGCGAGAGGGATGGGTGCCTCGCCGGGGCGGCCATTGAAGTTTTTCGATTCAAGCCAGGCGCAGAGGCGAGGATCGGTAATCTCCGTCTGGCCCTCAAAGAAATCGGGACTGAGGCCGCATTGGATGAGCAGGTGGTCGAGGTGCAACTCGATGACGTCGCTCTCCCTGGAGAAATAGCGGCGGACGTTTCCGGCCCCGACCTCGACACCCGTGTAGGCGTGTCCCTTGCAGTGCGTTTTGACGACCATGATTTCCCACCGAGTGAATCGGGTAAATTGCGCCGGATGAAGTGCGTTAAGTAGGATGCAAGCCCGCCGGATGAGGTAAGTCTAGGGAGCGGAATTGCATTCCACGCGATGCAAAGGAGGAAAAAAGGCCGGCGGTTCCTGAATTGAGACGTGCGCGTTGGAGGGGTCAAACTGGGAATCCGGCATTCGCACTTGTTTGGCGGGCACAGACGCGACGGCGAAGCCCAAACGCCCATGCGTATGCGATACTCGAAACGACATGTTCAAGCGAATCGTGCTGAAACTTTCGGGAGAAGCGCTCTCAGGAGAGCGCGGCTTTGGCCTGGATGCCGACAAAGTGGCGGAGATTACCGGAGAGATCTCGGAGGTCCACGCTCTGGGCGTGGAAGTCGCGGTCGTGGTGGGCGGAGGCAACTTTTTCCGCGGCGTGGAAGAACAAGCCAAGGAGATGGACCGCGTGAGCGCGGACAACATGGGCATGCTCTCCACGGTGATCAACGCCATCGCGCTGCAAGACGCCCTGGAGCAACGTGGCGTGCAGTGCCGGGTGATGACGGCGGTGTTCATGAACCAGATCGCGGAGCCGTATATCAGGCGGCGCGCGGTGCGGCATCTTGAAAAAGGCCGCGTCGTTGTCTTCGCCGCGGGCACGGGAAATCCGTTCTTTTCGACCGACACCGCGGCCAGCCTGCGCGCCATGGAGATCAAGGCCGATGTGCTGCTGAAGGGCACCAAGGTAGAGGGAATCTACAACGCCGACCCGGTGCTGGTGAAAGACGCCGTGAAGTACGACCAGATTACGTACATGCAGATCCTGCAACAGGGCCTGAAGGTGATGGACCTGACCGCGGTGAGCATGTGCAAGGACAACAACCTGCCCATGATCGTCTTCAACATGAATCACCCGGGAAACATTCGGCGCGTGGTGCTGGGCGAGAAGGTGGGATCGCTGGTGACGGCGTAAAGCAGCCTTTAGCTCCTGGCCATTAGCTTTTAGCTGGATTGTTCTTCAGTGGGCGGGTTTGCTCATTTCAGAAAGTTCTGTTCCGACGGGTCCGTTCAGAAACCTTCGCGTCAAACAAGTCAGTCGATTCAGCATGACGAGCTGACGGCTAAAGCCTAATGGGTAATAGCTGCCCCTCGGTTCGGAGACGTCTAACAGCAAGTGGAAACGAGCAGGCCACCGCAATCGATCAAGCCGGCGCCGCTGAAGGCACTGACAGGGTTGCGCTGCTTCGCGGCTGTCAATATCGTGCTTTTCCACTTCTCCAATCCCCAGTGGTTCGGTTTTCTGGCGCCGGTGATCAACGCCGGGTTTATTTCTGTCAGCTACTTCATTCTGCTTTCGGGATTTGTGCTGGCCTACAACTACTCGGAGCGGGCGCGCAACGGTGAACTGGACCGCAAGCGGTTTTGGGAGGCGCGATTCACGCGCATCTATCCGATCTACTTTCTCAGCCTGCTGCTCAGCCTGGGGCAATTGAGCGGGGAATACCCGACGCATACCAAGGCCATGTTCTGGACGGGCGTCGTGCTGACGCCGCTGCTGCTGCAGGGCTTTGTTCCCGCGGTATCGACGTTTCTGAATACTCCCGCGTGGACCATGTCGGCCGAGGCCGCATACTACGTGCTCTTTCCATTCGTGGCGAAATGGAAGCGCCCGGAGCGCATGGCGCCGCACATCATGAAGATGGCCGGCGTTTGGGCGCTGGGACTGGTTCCGGGCGCGCTCTACATGGCGTTCAATCCAGACGGCATAGCGCACCCCGACCGATGGAGTTACGGGCCGTGGCTGCAGGCGCTGAAGTACACGCCCTACACGCACGTATTCAGCTTTGTTTTCGGCGTGATGCTGGCCGACCTGGACCGGATGATCGCGCGCACGGCGCACTTGCGGCTATGGTTGGGAATCATCGGGTTCGGCGGAATCTACGGGCTGCTGAGTATGGGATCGCTGGTACCGTACGCAATCATCCACGATGGCGTTCTGATGCCGCTGTTTGGCTGTATCGTGCTGGGACTGGCAGGCGAGAATCCGCTGGCGCACGCCCTGGGGATTCGTCCGCTGGTCTTTGTCGGCGAGGCCAGCTACTGTCTTTACCTGCTGCACTTCAGCCTTTGGAACCTGATTCACAACTCGCATGTGCTGGATGCACTGGGGCTGGCCCGCTTCGATCCGTGGATCAGTTACGTTTTGTTGATTGGACTGGCCATCTTCGCGCTCTACTTCATTGAGAAGCCGGCGCAGCGAAAGCTGCGCGAGTGGATGCACGCGACGACGGTGGTGAAAAGCGCAGGGACCAGGGACTAGGGTCAAGGGACCAGGAAACGGGCTTCGCCGGCCGGCGGGCGAGTTGGGATGAATAAGTTCTTTTCGGCTGGACCTTCATCTTGCTGAGCAGCAAATAAGAAGCCCGGCCGCGAAGGCCGGGCTTTTCATGATTCAAATGGCGAGCGTCTCTACTCAGGCGTTGACAGCGGGTGGTTCCCGTGGGGAACGGCGATCAGGGCTGTCGGATTCGCGCCGGTCGGGTAGGGCGTGGCCTGGGTTTGCTGGATGGTTCCGTCAGTGGGATTGAGTTTGAAGCCGGAGACGGAGTTGCCCAGATAGTTGGCGGTGTAGATAAAGCGGCCGAGCGCCGGCTCAATGGCGATCGATACCGGGTCCGTGTCGGTGGTGATCGCGGCGTTACCGGCGACGCCAATGTCCGACGTAGGCGTGCCGGTGGGCAGGGCAATGGAGTAGGCCCCGACCGTCTCATCCAGCGAATTTGTGAGGTAGATAAAGATTCCGCGGGGATCGATGGCAATCGAAGTTGGCTCGTTACCGGTTCTGAAGGGGCCGTTAACCATGAACTGCAATGCATCGGTCGACAGGACCGAGTATCCGATCAGTTGGTTGGAGGCGTAATCGGTGACGAAGATAAAGCGGCTGATGGGATCGCTGGTCAGAGCAGTTGGCTTGACGCCAGCGAGATATGGGCTGCCGGTAACCGGAGTGAGCGCGCCGCCTGAGCTGGAGGCGAACCCAAACAGCCAACCCGGATTGGCGTCGCTGGTGGTGGTGCCTCCGGGATTGTATGCGGACTTGTCGTACGCCGTGACATAAACCCCGTTGCCGTTGGCGAGCACGGTGACTCCGGTGGGAATGATCGTGTCGCCGGTAAACCCGGGAACGCTGAGTGTGATGGTGGCCGTGGCGGAGCCGATGGCGCCGGCAGTGAGGGCGTACTCAGTGAGCGTGGCGGAACTGGTGCCCGAGACGACGTACAAATAGGTGCCGGCTGGATTCACGGCAAGCGACACGGGCGTCGCAGGAAGCGTGATGTTGTCTTTCGGGATCAGGATGCCGTGGTCGCTGATGGCGAAGTGAACCACAGAGTTGTTGCCCTTATTGGCGACGTAGAGGTTGTAATAGTCGGAAGTGGTGGCCATGGCGACGGGGCCCGAGCCGCCGGAGGGAACAGGCGAAGCGGCGGAACGCAGCGCACCCGACTTACCGTCGATGGCGTAAGTGTAAATTTGCCCGGTGCTGCCCGAAGAGCTGCCCGCGGAGGAGGCCACGAAAAGATAGTCGATCGTGACCAGATTGCAGGCAGTCAAAAAGGTGGCCAGGACCAGGCCAATTGCGGAGACCAGAACGAGCTGGCTCAATTTACTAAACTTCATGCGCTTCCTTCGTCATGGGCCCGCCAGGTGGAGCCCCCAAAAAACTCGTTAATGTTGCCCCGTGTTCATTGTAAAAGCCGAATACGGAGAATTGCCACCGGCTCCCTTGCCGGAATGGAGCCAACGTAGGCGTTCACGGTTGAATGCCGCCGCCCGTGCCGTTGTGCGGAATCGCCGCCGCTGCGGTTGGTTGGTTGTTGCTCGGAAAAGGAGAATTCTGCGAATCGAGAAGTGTTCCGCTGGTGGTATTCATGTCAAAACCGGAAACCGTATTGTCAAGAAAGTTGATGGTATACAGGAAATGTTCCGTCGAAGGGTCGATTCCAATGGCCACTGGCTGCAGGCCCGTGGCATATGTGCCAATGGAACTGAGCGCGCCGCTGGATGCGATGGAGTACGCGGTCACGTTGCTGTCCTGCGAGTTGGTCACGTAGGCGTAAGGATAAGCCGTATCGACGGCGACGGCAGAGGGTTGATTGCCTGCGGGGAAGGGGCTGCCGGCGATCGGAGTCAAGTTGCCCGCGGTTGCGGTGTAGCCGAACACATGAGCGCTTGAGAAGTCGGTGACGTAGACATGTGCGCTGGCGGCATCGCTGGCAATGGCGGAAGGCTTGACGCCGGCCGCAAAAGGCGAGCCCGAAAGCGCTGTCAGCGCGCCGCCCGAGCCAACCGAGAATCCGAAGACATATCCGACGTTGGGCGTTACCGACGAATCGTAAGCAGTGACGTAGACGTCGGCGCCTGAAGCAAGAACGTTCACCGCGGTCGGCACAATAATGTGAGACGCGTTCGCGCCGGAGAGAGCCAAAGGCCAGTACTGGCCATTGACGGCGGAATTGGTGACCGGCGTTCCGATGGTGACGGGCGTGGTGCCGCCGGCGGCCGTTAGCGGAAAGACACCGATCGAGCCGGAGCACGGCTCGGCATCCGAACAAATGGGCAGCGGCTGGTACAGATCGACGATGAACAGATTGGACTTGGTGGCGGCGATAGCCAGTGGAAAGATCCCCGGAGTATTGACGGTGTTAAAGGGATAGAGCTTGCCGTCGGTGCCGATACCGAATTGCTCGATGGCGTTGTCGTCCTGATTGACGACGAAGAGACTGCCGTAGTCGAGAGAGACGGCCTCAGCCACAGGATCGCGTCCCTGGGAAGGGAAGGGCGAACTGGGAATCTGGCGCATGCGGCCGGATTCGGAGTTGATCTCGTACACGTTGATCTCGCCGTAGTTATTGGTGCCTTCCGCTTTGGTGCAAGCCACGTATACGAAGTCGACAGTCAGCGTTTGCGTTAGCTGGGAGCAGGCAGTAACGAGCGAGGCCGCCACCAGGCTGGCCGCGCCGACCAGCGCGAGCTGGCTCGATTTATTGAACTTCATGCGCATCTTTCTTGAAATGCGGCCTCCTAGGCAGGCCACCCAAAAAAACGGTCTAAGATTCGAATTCCGGTGTCGGCTCAAAAGCAGCGGAACCGGTATTCAGCCAAGGCCTGCGGACAGACCTTCAATTCTCTCAGGCAACGGAAAACTCCGAGCCTGACATGAGGGCCGGTCCGCCAGGCCGTGATGGTTCGCAACTGGCGGGCGCGGCCCCGCACTAACTTGTGCGCCCATCAACCAGGCACCACGACGCTGGTCCCAGGAGCTTGTAGTCGCTGACCACGCGGAGCTGCGTCAGATCGCCCGTCTCCGGATTAACCACCCGCCCTGTCACCGTGGAGTCGTACTCGTCGGCTTCGAAGATGAACTGATCGGAAGGATCTTCGACGATGCACTGCGGGCCAGATCCGGAGCCGAAGGGCTCATCGGAGTTGAAGCTGAGCTGATAGGCAGGCGCAGTGGTGATGTGGTAGCCCGCGATCCCGCTTTCAGGGTTCGGCCCTTGAATATTGTTGCCCTGATTGGCCAGATAGAGAAACTGGCCCTTGCTCTCAATCATGATGTAGATCGGGTTTGACAGCGTGGGATCATCGGGAATCGCGCCGCCCGGCTCCGCCTGGAGCGCGCCGCCAGTTCCAAGGGTGAAGGGAAGAATCATGCTGGACGAAGTGGTGGGGACGCCGTTAAACGAAACGGTGATGGGTTCATTATCGAGCACGTAAATCACGCCCCCGGCGCTGACCATTGCCGTAGCGTTGATGCCCGAGTCGCCGATCGGCTGGACGCTGTTCTGGCTCAACGTCAACTGGCCTGTGGAACCGGAATAGTTGTACGGAAAAGCAAGGGTGCCACCGACGTACGGGTAAGATGTCGGGCTGGGAGCGCCGGCAAGGGTGAGGACGGTGCCGCTGGATAGCAGGAAATCGACCGGATTCGCCGGCACCGGGAAGTAGGTGATGGGCTGGGCGCTCGAAACCGCCGTCACCTGGGCATTCACTACCAGGGAGAGGCGGCCAGTGTTCTGGTCGATCTTGAATACGGTGATGTCGCCACAAGTGGTCACCGAAGTTCCCAGGGCGAGCGCGCAGTTGTCGCTGCTCGACGGGCTGGCATTGTCCGGCGCATCGTGATCCAGGACAAACAGGAAGTTACCGGACGGGTCCGCAATCAATCGGAAGGGATTGATGCCCGATGTGTAGAAGGTCTCCTGCGGCGTCAGGGTGCCGTTGCCGCCCACGATAAATTGGGTGATGTTGGAGTTGATGCAGGCGTTGGCGCCCGTGCCATAGCAATCGGGGCTGCCCGAGGCGGTGACTCCGCGGTTCAGGACATAAAGGAACCGGCTGCCGAGGGTGAGGACGGCGCGGACCGGGTTGGCGCCTCCGGAGGCAACGGGCAGGGTGTTGATGGGCGTCAAACGGCCCGTGTTGTGATCGATTTTGAATCCGGAGATGATGCCGTTACTGCCACTGGAGACGGTGACGGTTCCCGTCACAAACAAATAGCCAACCGTATAACTCTCAACGCAAGACGTCACGCCAAAAACGACGGCCACCGAAAGTGCGCCCATCGCAAGCGCCTTGCCGAATTTCATGAACTTCATGCTAATCCTTCATCCTGGCCAGGGTTGCCCCGCCAAGTTTCATCGTTCCCGAGCAAAGCTGGGTTGGGATGGAGTCCCTGATGAATTGTAAAAGGCGAGGGCCAGTTGTGCCTAGTTTACCCATCGGACTGGTAAATACTTTGCCCATCGGACTGGTAAATCCCCTCGATCTGCGTTGCTGCGCCGAATCGCGCGCGGCTCTGCTCCGGGCGTCAAAGCGTGGGTTTTGAGTTTTCGGGCAACGATCGGCATTTGGACGCGCAGACAGGCGAAAAGTCAACGGCGGGGCGGGGTTCACTCGCGCAGATCATCGAAAGAATGACGCAGGTATGTGAGAAAGGCCGGGAGCCTGCAAGTGCCAGGTTCTGCCGAGCCAGTTGCCGCCTTGACGATGGAACGGCGTCCACCGGCTCGCCGCAGCGGGCGGCTTGAACAGGCGAGGATGTCAGCGCCGCTCGCGCTCACCAAACGCGGCAGGCATTCTCTGGATACATGGGCTGGCCCTCTCTGCAACCAAAAGCCTTCCCGAACTTTTCGAAGTTCTGGACGCTGCCATTGACGCGCCAACGCCCCGGCGAATGCGGATCGACGAGCACCGACTGCCGAGCCGTCGCTTCGGTTTCGTTCTCGCACCACAACTGGGCGAAGCCCAGGAAGTATCGCCGCGCCTCAGTGTAGCCGTCGATTTTCTCTTCCATGGATTTGCCTTCGGCAGCCAGTGTGTCCTCGAGCGCGATGTAAGCGATGCGCAGGCCGCCGTTGTCGGCCGTGTTTTCGCCGAGGGTCAGGCGCCCATTCAGATGGGCCGCTGGGGTTTCGCCTTGCGCCGGCGCCGCCACAAATCCGCTGTACTCGTCCGCGATGCAACTGGTCCGCGCGTCGAAGGCCTTATGGTCCTCGGCCGTCCACCAGTTGCGCAGGTTGCCATTGCCGTCATACTTCGAGCCCTGATCGTCGAAGCCATGCGTCATCTCGTGGCCGATCACGACGCCGATGCCGCCGTAGTTCAGCCCCGGATCCACCTTGAAATCGAAGAACGGAGGCTGCAGAATCCCTGCCGGAAAGTTGATGTCATTGAACTCTGACCGATAGTAAGCATTGACCGTCGGCGGAGTCATGCTCCACTCCTTCTCGTCGACCGGCTTGCCCAACTTGTCGTAGTTGTAATTGCGCTCGTAAACATCGCTCGAATGCAGGTTGCCGATCAAGTCAGTGCGGCTTACTTCCACGCTGGAATAGTCACGCCACTTTTCGGGATAACCGATGTTGCGGCGGATCATGGCCAGCTTGTCCTCGGCGGCTTTCCTGGTTTCATCGCTCATCCAGGGCAGGGTCTTGATATCGTCGCCCAGCGCTTTCTCCAGCGCCGTTAACAGCTTCTCCGTGCTGCCCTTGGCCGCGGGCGGAAAGTTCTGCTTCACCCAGTCCTGGCCCACCGCCTCGCCGAGCGCTCGGTCGGTCATCTGGGTGCACATCTTCCAGCGCGGCATAGGTTCTTCTTGCCCGGCCAGCGTGTGTCGGAAGAATGCAAAGTTCTCGTCGAAGAAGGCCTTGGACAGATCCTCCGCCTGGCCGTGTAGAACGTGCCAGCGCAGATAGCTCTTCCACGAGGCCAGCGGCTCGCTCTCGATAAGCGAGTTCAGCGCCTTGAAGAAATCCGGCGTGCTCACATTCAAGGTGTCGAAGTGGCGGATTCCGGTGCTCCAGAAGTAGGCGGTCCAGTCGAAGTTGGGGCTCGCTTCGTCGAGCTCCGCCAAGGTGTAAATGTGATAGCGGTTCGCAGGATCGCGCAGGTCGGTGCGGCTCATCGAGGCTTTGGCCATGGCCGTCTCGATCTCCATAACCGCGGCGGCTTCCTTGGCGGCCTCTTCGGGCGCATCCCCGGCCAGCGTGAACATTTTGGTTACATGCGCGACATATTCCTTTCGGATGGTCGCGAAATGCTCTGCGGGATTCAGGTAGTACTCCCGGTCGGGCATCGACAAACCGCCTTGACGGAGCTCGGCAATCTGCTTTGTCGAATCCTTCTCATCCACTCCCACGCCGAAATTGAAGAACCCGTCGGGCGTGCCGTGGTTCTTAAGATCGCTGAGCAGGCCGGCGAGCTGCTTCGGATCGCTAAGCTTCGCAATGGCCGCCCATGACGGCTCGATGGGCGTCAGTCCCTTCTTTTCCGCCGTGGCTGTGTCGATGCACGCTGCGAAAAAGTCTCCATACTGCTTCTGCAGCGGCGTCTTTGGATCGTCAGCTGCGGCGTTCAGATCCTTCCATAGCAGGTACTGATCGCGCTCACGCAGCTGAGAAAATGAGCGTGCCCAGCGCGTCTGGTCGGCAGGGATGGGATTGTTCTTCATCCAGTTACCGCAGGCGTACTGGTAGAAATCCGCGCATGGATCGGCGTTCGTGTCCATGGCCGCGGGATCGAAACTGCGAATGGCAGGAGGCTCGGAGGGCTTGGAGTCGCCGGCCTGCGGGGCGCCGGGCGCTTGTGGCAGCATAACTCCCGCTGATAACGTCAGCATCAAAATCGGATAAAGGTATTTCATGAGGCTTCCTTTCTCAGATCGAGTGGAGCGCACCGAACAAGCTCCGCACGGGGAGCGAGCCCAGCGATTGGCTTTAGCACGCACATCGAGTATCGCACTCGCGGAGGAATGGGCGACAGGAGAGAATTGTGGAATGCGAAGCCGAAGTGCAACTGCCGCGAGCTTCCTGACCGGGTTGAGCCTTGCGGGGTTTTGTCTGGCGAGCGCGCAGGACGTGCACGTTCGCGTTTCGCCCGATGTGAAGACGGGGATCGAGGGCACGACGGAGTTTCCGACGATTCAGATGGCCATGGACCACCATCCCTTCGCCGGTATTGGAACCGACGGCAAGCCGGGCCGGGTGTTCATCGAAATTGCGCCTGGCGTCTATCACGAGCGGGTGATCGTGACGCAAAATCATACGAACATCACTTTGGTGGGCATGGGAAAGAGCCCGGCAGACGTGGTGATCACCGACAGCCTGAACGCGAAGCAAGCCGGGGGAACGTTCTTCACCGAGACCGTGGAGATTAATGGGTCAGGATTCGAGGCCGACAACATCACCATTGAAAACACGGCCGGAAATACGGGGCAGGCAGTGGCTGCAGCGGTGCGCGCGGATAAGGCAGTCTTCAAGCACTGCCGGTTTCTCGGCCACCAGGACACGCTGTTCGCGGACTACGGGCGCCAGTATTACGTGGATTCTTATATCGAAGGCGGGGTTGACTTCATCTTCGGCAACGCGACGGCAGTCTTCGATCACTCGGAGATTCATGCCAACGGGTCGGGGTATCTGACCGCGCAGTCGCGCTCGTCTCCGGAGCAGACAACGGGCTATGTGATCGTCGACAGCAAGGTGACGAGCGGAATCGTGGCCAATGAGTTGTCGGAGATGGGCGCTCCGGTGCGCGACACGATCAGTCTGGGGCGCCCTTGGCGACCGTATTCGCGCGTGGTGTACATCAACACAGAATTGCCCGCTGACGTGATTCCCGAAGGTTGGAATGCGTGGGGCAAAACGACGGCAGTGCCCGAGGCGTATTACGCGGAGTTTCATTCGTCTGGCGCCGGAGCGAATGCGGCGGCTCGCGTGCCATGGTCGCACCAACTGACGGCGCGACAAGCGGCGCAATACAGGCCGCGAGCGTTTCTGGCTGGCGCGGACCATTGGGATCCGATCGCAGCCGCAGCGAAGCTGCCGTAGAGACGAAGAGAGTCTTTACATCCCGCACCGGCCCCTGCCACACTGAAGCGTGGACACCCAGACAATTGTCATCCTCGATTTCGGGTCGCAATACACGCAGCTCATCGCGCGGCGCATTCGCGAGCAGAATGTATTTTCGGTGGTGTTGCCGTGCACGGCGCCTCTCGGCGAGATTCGGGCGCTCAAGCCGATTGGATTGATTCTTTCGGGCGGCCCTTCGTCGGTGTACGACGAGGATGCTCCGGCTGCCGACCCTGGTGTTCTTGAACTCGGCGTGCCCGTGCTGGGCGTTTGCTACGGACTCCATTTCATCGTGCATCACCTGGGCGGCAAGGTGCTCTCCGCGCCCAAGCGCGAGTACGGCCATGCTGAGGTCAAGTTGGAAGACCTGTCGACGCCGCTCTTCGCGGGGCTGCCGGCGACGATCCATGTGTGGATGAGCCATGGCGACGAGGCGGCCGAGCTGCCCCCGGGTTTTCGCCGCATCGCCGTTACCGAAAACGCGCTGGCCGGAATCGCCAACGAGGGACGCGGCATCTGGGCTGTGCAATTCCATCCCGAGGTGCACCACACACCGCTGGGGCCGCAGCTCATTCGAAACTTTCTGACCATCTGCGGAGCGCGCGGCGACTGGACCGCGGCACACTTTATCGAGAACACAGTCGCCTCGATCCGCGAGAAGGTGGGCGGAGGGCACGTAATCTGCGGGCTTTCGGGCGGCGTGGATTCCTCGGTGGCCGCGGTGCTGGTCCACAAAGCGATCGGCGACCAGCTGACGTGCATTTTTGTGAACAACGGCGTGCTGCGTAAGAACGAGTTCACCAGCGTGCAGGCGAACCTCCGCGGCAAACTGGGACTAAAGATCGTTGGTGTGAACGCGAGCGCGCGCTTTTTGGAGAAGCTGGCCGGGGTGACCGAACCCGAAATGAAGCGCAAGCGCATCGGAGCGGAGTTCATCGCGGTGTTTGAGGACGAAGCCAATCGCATCGCGCAGGCGACGGGCGGCGTGGAGTGGCTGGTGCAGGGAACGCTTTATCCCGACGTGATCGAATCGTCGAGCGTGAAGGGACCGAGCCAGACCATCAAGAGCCACCACAACGTGGGCGGCCTGCCGGAGCGGATGAAGCTCAAGTTGATCGAGCCGCTGCGCGACCTGTTCAAGGATGAGGTCCGGCGCATCGGGCGCGATCTGGGAATGCCCGAAGAAATTCTGAGCCGGCAACCGTTTCCTGGTCCGGGGCTGGCGGTGCGCATCCTGGGCGAAGTGACACCGGAGCGCGTGGCGCTGCTGCAAGAAGCCGACGAGATCGTCGTCGCTGAGATCAAGGCCGCCGGGCTTTATACCAAGATCTGGCAGAGCTTCGCCGTGCTGCTGCCGGTGATGAGCGTGGGTGTGATGGGCGACCAGCGCACTTACGCGTATACCTGCGCCATCCGCGCTGTACATTCTGAAGACGGCATGACTGCCGACTGGACACCCCTGTCGTACGACCTCTTGAAGCGCATCTCCAACAGGATTGTGAACGAAGTCCGCGGGATCAACCGCGTGGTGTACGACATTACGTCGAAGCCGCCGGGCACGATCGAGTGGGAGTGATTTGCCATTAAGGCAGCCGCGGCCTTCGGCCGCCAAATGTGGAAGGGCGATGCTTGCAGCATCGCGCATGCTATTTGAGTTGTGCTAGAAGCTAGTTCAGGCGAATTGTTCACCAAGCTGGGCAATGCGGATCGAGCTTCGACAAATCGCGCCGCAGGCGCAGTTGCCTGGACGGCAAGTCCTACCGCCCGCCCTGCCCAGCCTTTGCGAAGTGGAAGATGCAGTTGACCTGATGCGTGTCGGGGTCGGGCTTCTCATTGAATGTGACGAGAACGGTTTGCATCCACTTCGACAAGGCCTTGTCTTTCTTTTCCGCCTGGGCCGCGAAAGCTGAAACGTAACTTTCGTCAAAGGTCGCGCCGGGCGCGAGTTTCCAGGCACTTTTGAGTTTTATAGCCATGGCATCGGGAGCGCCATCGAATTGAACCGCGCCCATTTTATAGAGCGGTCCGGGATCGATCTCGACGCTGTAGTTCACGATGTGCGTGGCCTCGTTGAATGAAGCGTGAGAGACGACGGAGCAATCGAGATACCCGCGGGCGTGATAGGCGTCGTTGACGGCCAGGAGAAACTGATCGAGCGGCCTGCCGGAACCGGCCTGATACTTCGCCAGAAACTTCCCGACCTCCGCGCGCGAAGCCAGTGCATCCGCCGGATAGTTGATGGTTCCGAGCTTATAGACTCCGCCTTCCGTGATCGCGACCGAAAAAGCGATTTCGATGGCAATATCCGGGCCTTGGCCCGAGATAACGCGAGGATCGAGTTGGCCCACGTCGATTTTGACGGCCGCGTAACCCTGGTCCTGGTACAGATCTTCAAAGGCGTGCTGTAGCCCGATTGCGGTGTTCTCCGTATCGAACTCGTTTCCGGTCTGGCCCTCGACGAGAGTATTCACTTTGGCCTGCATGGCGGGCGAAACGCCGGCAAGCTGAATTGGACCGATGTGTACCGGCGGCGATGTGATCGTAAAGTTCATCGCCGTTATTTTCCTAGGGCCGAGGTCGCTCGTGAGACTCGCTTTTACCGTCGCCTTCGCACCTTCGTCCGCCAGCATTGCTTCAAGCATTTGGCAGATTCCATCGTCCGTAGAGCCGCTGGGGGGCAAAAGGCCGTGATAAAGCGGGAAGCGCGCATGGATTTTGTCGTCGAGATCTTTGCCCGGCTTGAGCGGCAGATTGTCGAGATGCATGGGGTAGAGCTGGCCGGCAGGAGTCAACGTGAAAAGAAGGCCCTTGCTGTCGTTGCCGAACTTGACCACCGCAAAGAAGCCCGTATCGTTGAGCTGTTTGGCGTGCGCTTTTACGTCGGCGACGGTGAGCCGCGCGCCGGGCTTGATGCCGGCGGCCGCGAGCAGCTCATCCTGCGAATATTGCGTCGCGCCTTGAAAACGGATGGCCCGGGGCGGAGCCTTCTTCTGCGCGAGCAACGGTAGCGAGCATAGGAGAACAACAACAAGCAGTCGAGCCGTTTTGATCATGCTGCGCCAAGATTAGCAAACTGCGGATGCTGCAATGAAATGCATCACGCGATCTTCGGGCGCGTAAACCAGCCAAAAGCAGCGGTCCCAAACAGAACCAACGCCAACATTCCTATCCATGCCAGCCCGGCCATGTGTTCCACATGCGCCTCGCGAACTTCGACCTCGCGCAAAGAACGTCCGGCGAGAACAAATCCAGGTTGATTTCCGCTGACGCGCTCTACGACGGCGGCAATGCGAACTCCGCGCTCGGTGCCGAGGATCGGCTGCCAGCTCACTCGCTCCTCGCCGTGCGCGCGCACATAATCAAAGACGCCCTGGGGAGGGGCGGGCATCTGCCCGTCAAGCTGCCCAGTTGAGCCCAAAGCGCGGCCCTCATCGTCGTAGACAATCAGAAACGGGGACAAGCTCCTCGCCATGTCGACGATTCCGCCGCCGCGCACGGTCAACGCGCCCTGGCTGAGGCCGTCGGTGACGCCATATTGATTCAGGTAGACGGCGAGGTCAGTCGCCATCGCGATCTGCGGATCATTTGCCCCTTGCCGGAGCACCTGTTGCGGAATTGCATAGAGCGCCAGAGCGAGGATGGTGGAGATTCCGGTCAGGACAAAGGCGTTGAAGAGCAAGGCGGGACGACCAAAGGCTTCGCACAGCATGGCGAGATGCTCCTTTACGAGCGAAACAATAAGATCCTTGAGGATTGTGCGGGCCACAACTCCGTGCGAGAGAGAGCGATCGGCGCGCGTATCTCGGAACGCCTGGAGCATAGCGGACTCGTACGAAGTCCGAAATCGTTTGGGGTAAAGGCGGAGTGCAATTGTGTAAATCCGTTCGACGCGATCGGGTGTCATGGGCGGCTCCTGTTGGGAAACAGGCCGAGCGACCGGGCGGATTTCACGGCGGCATCGAGGCGCCGAAGCTCTGCGGTGAGAGCGCGACGGCCCGGTGCGGCCAAGCGGTAATAGCGGCGGCGCTCGTCGTCGGACATACCCGATTCGGCGACCAGCCCGTCGCGCATCATGCGGTCCAGTGAGCCATAGAGTGTTCCGGGACCAAGTCGTACACCGCCTCCTTCGGGCGTGCGCGCATCTTTCATGATGAGGTATCCGTGCTTTTCCCCTTCGGCAAGCGAAAGAAGGATGGCAAAAACCGCGGGAGTGAGGGGTGCTCCGGGATCCGATCGAGTATCCATGCTGGCACTATATATCCGAAACGGATATATCCGCAAGTGGAATATACTCGGTTGCCCCTAGCAGACCGAGCACCAGCGGCAGCAAAACAGCCCGCTAATCGCCGGCAGGCTGCGGTCGAAGCGCGGCAATCTGGCTCTGCAGCGCTTCCAGCCGCGCCACCAGCTCGTCGTGCTGCTGGTCGGCCACGGAGGGCTGAAAGGCCTCCACATAAAACGTTCCGTTGGGCTCCAGCTCGCACCGCTGCACTTTTTGGACGCTGTCGAAGCCCTGGCGGTGGATCACGTCGAGGAGTTCCTGCTGGGAGAGCGACTCGCGCTGCAGCGCCTTCTGGTCGACCTTTCCGTCACGGATGAGAATAGTGGCGCGGCCCTCGAACGCGCGCGTGAGCTTCGGCGAGCTGAAGAGCGCACGGACCACCAGCCAGTTCACGGCCAGCAAAGCGACGGCCCCGATGATTCCCCCGGAGAGGGAGTTGTCGTTGCCGATGATGGCGTTCTGCACAGTATTCGAGAGAGAGAGCAGAACGACAAGGTCGAACGGGTTGAGCTGCGCCAGTTCGCGCTTGCCGAAGATGCGCAGCAGCACCACCAGCGCCAGGTAGACGATGGCGGGACGAAGCAGCTTCTCCAGAAACGGAAGCTGCATTTGGAACATGTCGTTGAAGATCACAGAGTGGAGCATGGAGAGAGGATACCCGGAATCAGGGTTTCTTCTCCAGCTTCAAAACCAGATCGACGCTGTGATTCGTGTCATTCAGTTGTTGTGTATAGGACACATTCACCGCGGCGAAGACGCGTTCAAGCGCGGGGTTCACGCCGTGCGTGATGAAAAACCCGCGGGCCGCGCCCTCGTTGAAGACTGAACCCTGTGGCATCTTCCACGCGGCGAGTATCGCCGCGCGTAGTTCGTCGCTGACGTTCTCAATTGTGAGCGTACCCATGGTGTAGATGGGACCGGAGTCGGCCGTAACCATGAAGCTGACTGTTCCTTTCTCGTGATCGAACGTGGGCGCAGGGTGGACGCTCGCCATCATGTATCCGTGATTGTGGTACTGGCGCGAAATATACTGCCAGTCCTCAGTCAGGTGCTGACCGTCGGCGATGTTGCCGGGATGGATGGGCGATTGCCGGAAGAAGTCGGCCTGCGTCGTCGGAATATCTGGCGCGAATTGCACTCCGGCGAGGCGGTACTGAATGCCAGGTGTCACCGAGATCTCAAAGGGAACCTGAATCGCAGTGTCTGTTTCGCTGGGCTCACCATCCGGCTCTGCGTGAACTTCGGCCTCCAAATATCCGCTGTTGTGGTAGTAATTGCCCAGATAAGTGGTGAGCTGGCTTGTGGTTCCTGTCGAGTCGTAAGGCGATCCGTTCAGTTTTGCGAGAATTCCCTGGGCGCCGCTGTCGAGCGCCGCCGACGTGCTTGCAATCCGAATCGGGCCGACCACGACTGCGGGAGATTCAATCAAGAAGCTGACGAACGCGCCCCCCGTCTCGACTGCTGTGGCGGTGACGGTTGCCTTCAGCCCCTTTGCCGCGAGCATCTGTTGGAGCGCACTGCTCACGGCGTCCGTAAGGCCGCCCTCGGCCGGGACCTTGCCGTGATAAAGCGGAATCTGCTCGTGGAGCTTGGCGTCGAGATCCGCGCCAGGAGTGAGCGGAAGATTTTGAAGCTGGATTGGGTAGAGATCGGTGGACGGGGTGAGCAGAAAGATCAAATCCTGGCCGTCGAACTTGAAGGCCACAGACGCAAAGGCACCTGAACCCAGCAGACGCTTCGAGTAGTCCTGCATGTCTGTGTAGCTGAGGACGACGTCCTTTTTCAGTCCCGTTGCAGAGAGCAGTTCGTCGGTGGAGTACTCGGGCGCGCCCTGAAACTGGATGGACTTGGGAAGAAATTTCTGGGCGGAAATTGGGTGCAGAGCCCCGAAAACAGCAAACGCTGCAAGGAGTAATTGAACTCGATGGCGCATGGCAGGTCGAGGGTAGCATGCGACAGGCTGGAATCAAGCGCATTTTTGATCAAAAGCAGATTCGCCTGTCTGCTAGAGTGAGAGTGTCTTCGGGACCGGAGCTGGGAACCGGCGGCAACGGCAACGAGGCAAAGAGGTTAGCAGCAAGCTCTATGGCAGCTTCAGCGCATTCTTCGGCAACTGAAATGGCGCCGTTCCGCATCGACCCCGTGTTTACGGCGCGGGTGTGGGGATTCCGCGACCTGCGGCCCTGGTACGACCGCGTGGCCGAAGGCGATCCCATCGGCGAAGTCTGGCTGACCGGCGACGAATGCTCCGTCGCGACCGGGCCGGACGCCGGCAAAAAGCTGGGCACGCTTTTCAAAAAGGAAAACTCGGCACTGCTCGGTCCCGACGCTCCGGCCGTGGGTTCGCCTTTGCTGATCAAGACGATCTTTGCGCGGGAAAAGCTGAGTGTCCAGGTGCATCCCGACGACGCGATGGCGCGGAAATACGGCGAGCCGCGCGGTAAGACGGAGTGCTGGTATGCGCTGGCCGCCGAGCCGGGAGCGGAGGTTGCAGTCGGTGTGAAGCCCGGAACCACGCTCGGCGAAATTGAGGAGGGCATTCGCGCGGGAACGCTCGAAGACCGATTGAACATGGTTTCGGTTGCGGTGGGAGACACGATTTATGTCGATGCTGGAACCGTGCACGCGATCTGGCCGGGGTCGATTCTGCTTGAGACGCAGCAGAATTCCGACGTGACTTACAGGATGTATGACTACGGGCGTCCGCGCCAGCTGCACATTGAGAAATCGCTGGAAGCGACGAAGCTCGTGACGCGTGCCGGGAAGGTGGCCCCGATCGAACTTGCAGATCGCACGGTTCTGATCGATGTTGCATACTTTCGCGTGGAGCGAATTCCCGTGGTCCGCGACCTGATGAGCGAAACCCTGCGCGGCGCGGGCGGCAAGCGCGGGCTCGCATACCTGTTTGCGGCTGCCGGAGCGGGGCGGCTGTCGGCCGCGGGTCCCTCGGGAGCGAAATTTGACCCAATCGATCTTCCGCCACGCGGAATTGTTGCGGTCCCGGCAGCCTCGCCGGAGTTTGTGTTGGAAGAAGTAGGCGGGACCGGAGATCGGCTCGATCTCATTCGCATTACGCCAAACCGGCCATAATGACTTCCCCGATCCCTATCGGGGCGATCATCTCGCGTCAGAATTCCCATTCACAGATGCAGCGAAACGCACGTCGCTTCACTTTTGGCTTGCGGAAGCTGCCTTCAGTCGAGCCGCGTCAGCCTGATCAGCCTCTGCGCCACGAATGTCGCCCTTGGCTTGCTTATCGAGGGCCCTAAGAGAGTAGGCGTTGGCATTGCCCGGCGTCAGCTCGATGGCCTTGGTACAGTCCTCAATCGCACCGTCCAGGTCTTCCTTGCGTTGCTTGGCGGCGGCGCGCCCGAGGTACACATCCGCCTGAAAGGCCGAAGCGTTCGGAGCCAGTTGCAAGGCTTTGTCAAAATCCGCGATCGCCTTCTCTGCGTCGCCGAAGTCCGCGGACTCGGCCTCGCCCCGAACAAAATGCGCGACCGCAGCTGTCGGCACGTCGTTCAACGTGGACGCGCTCTCTTCGCTTATCTGAATGGCTCTGGTGAAATCCGCATTGGCGCCATCGGCATCGCCTCGGAAACGCCTCATCGTACCGCGATTCATGAAAAGACGCGGATCGTCCATGCCGAGTTTAATTGCCTTTGTGAGATCAAACACGGCGGCATCCCAGTTCTTACTCTTGATATCCTGTTGCGCATTTGCTCCAAGCTCCGTTTCTTTTTGCGCAAGGAAATCCTTCGCAGTGGGCGAGTCCTTCGGGTACAGTCCGGATCCGTGTGCGTCGCTGACCTCGATCAGGACATCAAACCCGGAAACGCCAGCAACGAAACTCATAGACTGTTCGCAGGATGTGCCAGCGCTTGCGCTGAACTGCTTCGCCGCGGCCTCGTCCGATTGCGCACCCGGCGTATCGCCCTTGGCCTTCCTTATCGGGGCCCTATCGCCGTATGCAGCCGAGGAGCATGGATCGACCAGCAGCGCAGAGGTCAAGTCCGCGATCGCTCCGTCGAGGTCTCCCTTCTCGTGCTTTATGGCGGCGCGAGCCCGGTACGCTTCGGTGTCGGAGCTGAGTTGGATGGCCGAGGTCAGGTCTGCAATAGCGCCAGAGGGATTGCCTTTCGCTTTCTCCAGTTCGGCGCGCTTGATGTGCAGTGAGCTCGCTTCTTTCTCGTGAGACGCTTCGATCGCAGCGCCGTAGTCGGCAAGAGCGCCGTCGAGGTCGCCGTCCGCTCCCCTTAAATCAGCTCTGTCTGCGAGAACTTTCCATTTTGCTTGCTGGCAGTTGCACCAGCCGCTCCCAGTGATTTCGAGCGCGCGGGTGAAGTCGGCGATTGTTCCCGCCGTGTTTCCGTTCTGTCGCAGCAAATAGCCCCGGCCAACGTATGCCTCAGCATAGTCGGGCTTCAGGGCGATGGCCTTGGTGAAGTCTTCAATCGCGTCATCGTATGCAGCTTTCCTCTTGTCCGGCTTATCCAGAGTGGCGCCATACCAAGTTGTCGCGTGGCCAAGCTCGTAGTATGCCTCTGCATAGTCCGGTTTTGCGCGAATTGCTTTCTCGCAGCCCGTCATTGCCTCCTTCCAAAGCATGCCCGCGGCTTTGGCCTTGCAATCGGCCAGGTATGAGGCTGCGCGATCAGCGCTTTCAGCTGCTGACGGCAAGCAGTGAAAAACAAAGCTTCCCACCAAGGTCGCGACGGCAAGAAGGTGTCGCATGAGGTGCCCCCTAGCGAACGAATCTCATCGACGTTTCATTGACCTCGCGATTCTACAATCTGGAGCGCCTCTTGCACCTTCGGATGTTGATGATTTTGCCCCGCCACTCTGAAATGAGGCGCTTCAAAACGTTTTGCGCCGGCGTCCCGGTGCTGGTCACTCCAACCGGCATGAATCCGTCCCGGGGCACCGCCGTCCGGAACTTTTGCACAATCTTAGCTTTGCAACTTGGCCGTTGAGGCAGAATCATAAGGTGATATGAGCTTCCGACTCGCAGTACCCTCCGATCTTCGCGGCGCCGTGGACGCGGCAGCCGCCGACTGGCAAGCCAACCACAAAGTCGAGCGCTTCTGGCAAAAAGATCCGTCCCTGTGGACTCGCGACGGCGAGGAAAAATGGATGGGCTGGATTGACATTGTGGAGCGGCAGCAAAAGGATCTGGGGACCTTCGCGGAGCTGGGCGGAGATATTGAAAGCTCGGACTTCCGGTCCGTGCTCTTGTTGGGGATGGGCGGATCGAGCCTGTGCCCTGAGGTTCTGGCGAAGACCTTTGGGCAGAGGCCGGGCTTTCCGGAACTGCACATCGTCGATTCCACCGACCCTGCTGAAGTGAAGGCCGCATGCGACGAGGTTGACCTGGCGGAGACGCTGGTCATCGTTGCCAGCAAGTCTGGGTCGACGCTCGAGCCGAACATCCTGAAGCAGTTTTTCTTTTCCGAGATGCGGCGTGCGGTGAACAACGACGACGAGGTGGGCACTCATTTTGTCGCCATCACCGATCCCGGTTCGAAGATGGAGCAGGTGGCGAAGGCGGACAACTTCCGAGGCATCCATTATGGCGATCCAGAGATTGGCGGACGCTACTCGGCGCTGTCGAACTTCGGCTTGGTCCCGGCCACGGCGATCGGCTTGGACGTGGAAAAGCTGCTGGCCGAAGCGGCCAAGGCGGCCGCCAGCGCCAAGCTGCCGGTGGCAGAGAATCCCGGCGCGCAGCTCGGCCTGCTGCTGGGAACGGCGGCCAACGCCGGCCGCGACAAGATCACCATCTTTACTTCGCCAGAGATCGCCGACCTGGGCGCATGGCTGGAGCAACTGATCGCCGAATCGACAGGCAAGCAGGGGAAGGGAATTACGCCGGTGGACCGCGAGGCGATCGGTGCGCCAGAGGTGTACGGCAAGGATCGCGTGTTTGCGTACGTTCGACTGAAGAACACGGCCGACGCGAGTCAGGATGCCAAGGTTGCGGCTCTGGAAGCCGCCGGCCATCCCGTGGTGTATTTCGAAATCACAGATCTCTATGAAATCTTCGGGCAGTTCTTCACGTGGGAGATTGCGACCGCTGTTGCAGGCTCGGTGATCGGCATCAATCCCTTCAACCAGCCGGACGTGGAAGCCGCAAAGATCGAGACGCGCGCACTGACCACGGAGTACGAAAAGAGCGGCAAGCTGCCGCAGCGCACTCCATTCCTGACGGGAAAGGACGACGCTGGAACTACGTTCGCGCTTTATGCGACCGATGCCTATGCCGCAAAGCTGAAGGGCGCCGCGCCGAACCAGACGCTTGCGGGAATTCTGCGTGCGCATCTCGATCAGCTTGCCGCGGGCGACTACTTTGCAACTTTGGCTTTCCTGCCCATGTTCGAAGAGAACGAGGCGGCAATCCAGAGTTTCCGGCACAAGGTGCGCGACAAAAAACGCGTGGCCACCTGCCTTGGCTTTGGCCCGCGCTTTCTGCACTCCACCGGGCAGGACTACAAGGGCGGCCCAAACACAGGAGTCTTTCTGCAAATCACCGCGGACCACGCCGACGACATGGACATTCCCGGCCAAAAGTACAGCTTTGGCGTGGTCATCGATGCGCAGGCGGCGGGCGATCTGGCGGTGCTGGAGTCGCGCGGGCGCAGGGCGCTGCGGGTGCACCTGGCGACCGACGTGGCCGCGGGGCTAAAGGCTTTGGGTGCAGCGATAAGCGCGGCATTAGGCTAAGAAACTTTTTCCCGGTTGCGGGGTTTAAGCAGTTAACAGGCTCAGGGGAGTCTCGTCTAACCGTTTGAGCCGTTGACGCGATTTGAGAAAACCGTTTGCCGGGCGTGAGTTTTTACCGCCGGCCGTGACGGGGGAAACCAGGAGAAATCGATATGAAGGGTATTTTGATGAGGAAAGTGGGCACACAGCTCGTGGTGAGTATGGGATTGGCCGTGCTGTGCACCGTGGTCGCGTTGGCGCAGGACCCAGGCGCGCCGCAGCCTCAAGGTCAGCCGCCGGCGGCGCAACAGGGACCGCGAACCGACGGGCAAATTGAGATGGACGTGGTGCACGCTCTGGATGCCTCTGCGGCGCTGAAAAACGATCTGATCACCGCGGCGACGATTCAAGGCGAGGTTACACTTTCAGGAACCGTATCGACCGACGCGTCAAAGCAGTTGGCCGAGTCGATTGCCGCGCATGTTGACGGCGTGACCAAGGTGCACAACAACCTGCAGATTGGGAACCCGGGGCCTGATGGACAAAGCCCGCAGCCGGCCTCCAGCGCCGACGAGACGCCGGATTCGGACCAGTCGCCGGCGCAACAGCAAATGGCGAACCTGCCGCCTCCGGGCCCCGCTCCGGACACGAATCCGCAGAACCAGGGACCGGACCCGGCCGCAGTCAACAATCCGCAGCCGCCGGCTTATCCGCAGCAGCCGGGCTATCCGCAGCAAGGCGGGTATCCGCCGCCTCCGCCCACGCGGCCGCAGTACCAGAATCCGCAGAACTCGCAATACCCGCCATATCCGCAGGCGCCCCAGGGCCCCCAATACCAGTCAGCGCGCGGCCCAGTGACCATTCCGCAGGGAATGTTGTTGCAGGTGCGCACCAGCGAGCCGGTCGATAGCAAGAGAGCCAAGGATGGCCAGCCGGTGCAGTTCACGGTGATTCAGGATGTAGCCGTTGGCGGCGTCCTGGCGATTCCGCGCGGAGCAGTTGTGCACGGCGTGGTGACTGAAGCGAAGAATGCAGGCTCGGGAACGCTGGCCGGCAGTTCAATCCTGGCCCTCACGCTGACGTCGCTCGATCTGGGCGGACAAAGCTACCCGATCACCACCAACGAGTTCAGAGTGAAGGGGCCGAATAAGGCCGGGCAGACGGTGAACAATGCGGTGGGCGGCGCAATTATTGGCGCCATCATTGGCTGCGCGATTGGCCGTGGCCCAGGCTGCGCCATCGGCGCAGGAGCCGGCGCAGCCGGAGGCACAGCCGCTTCGGCTGCTTCGGGCGGACCGCGCGTCTGGATCCCCGCGGAGGCTCTGGTCACGTTCCACATCGCTGCGCCGCTCACGGTAAATCCGGTGAGCTCGCAGGAAGCAGCGCGGCTGGCTGAAGGACTGTATCCCGGCGGCCCCAGCCTCTACCGGCGCGGACCCTATGGCTACGGCCCGCACTACGGCTACTATTCAGGCTACGTCTACCCGTACCCGCCGGTTTACTACCGGCCGTACTATCTGGTCGGCGGAGTGTACTACTGGCGTTAACAGAGCCAGGGAACAGGGATCGGGTTTCGGGATCACAAACGGGCATCCTGCTCAGGCGGGATGCCCGTTGTGCGTTTGGCCCGTTTCGCGCTTCGTTGCGGTAATTCGTCGCCCGCAGGCCGCTGCATGCCGTCGTCTATAATGACAGAGTCGCATTCAGCGAGAATCGCGCATACGCAGGCGCGCCGCGCATTGCAGCAAACCATGCTGCCGCCCGCAGGCCTGGCTTGCCGCGCTCAGAGGGTTGAAGTCCATCCATGATTCGTTTCCTGCAAACAGACAATCGCATGGTCAAGGCGCTGATCGTAGTCATCATTGGCGCGGCGTCCGTCACCATGGTGCTGTACCTTATCCCGGGCCTCGGCGGCATGGGCTCCTCGTCCCCCGACACATACGCTGTTGTTTATCCGCACTGGTATAGCCGCTTTCTTTCGTCCGGCGACAGCATCACCCAGGCGCGCGTGGAGCAGATCACCGAGAACCAACTGCAGCAGCGCGATCCGCAATACGCCAGCAATCCCATGATCGTGCAGCTCTTTGAGCAGCAGGTGGGCCAGCAGCTGGTGCAGCAGAAGGTGCTGCTTGAAGAGGCGCACAAGCTGGGCTTCTACGTGACCGACGATGACGTGCGCAAGTGGCTGCGAACGGGGCCCACCGCAGAAGTGCTTTACCCCGACGGCAAGTTCATTGGCGAAGACGCCTATAAGCAGCTGATCGACGAGCGCCTGCACGAATCCGTAACGGATTTCGAGGACCAGATCAAGGACCAAATTACGATCCAGCGGTTGCAGGCGTTTATTACTGCCGGGGTCACGGTCAGCGATAAGGAAGTGCGCGATACCTACCTGAAGCAGAACATCAAGATCAAGTTCGATTACGCGGTGATTGCTTCAGACGATCTGCGGAAGACGATCAATCCCTCTGACAGCGAGCTCGAAGCATTCTTCAAAAACAATGCGGCGCGGTACGCGCAGGCGGTGCCCGAGGAGCGCAAGATCACGTACTTCGCGTTCACCGACAGCCAGATTCCCGGGGGCGTTCAGCCGCCGAGCCAGCAGGCTGTGCAGCAGTATTACAACGAGCATGCCGCTGAGTATTCCGTGCCGGAACAGGCCAAGTCGCGCCACATCCTCATCAGCGTGCCGCCCAACGCCAATGCAGCAACCGATGCCGCGGCCAAAGCCAAGGCGCAGATGGTTCTCAAGCTGCTCCAGGCGGGTGGAAGCTGGACCGATCTCGCGAAGAAGTACTCCGACGATCCGGGCAGCAAGGACACCGGCGGCGAGCTGGGATTTGCGCAGCGCGGCAAGATGGTGCCCGCGTTCGACAATGCGATCTTCACGCAGAAGATTGGCGAGATTGACATTGTGAAAACCAACTTCGGCTATCACCTTGTGCAGGTTGAAGAACGGCAGACCGCGCATACTCAGCCGCTGAGCGACGTGCAGGCGAGCATTGTTGCAACGCTCACGCGCCAGGCCCAGGCAGCGGCCGAGGATAATTATGCTCAGCAGTTGACGAGCGAGGCAAACAAGAACGGATTGGAAAAGACGGCTGCTGCGCACCACCTCGAACTGGTGACCACCGATCCGGTGGCGAGCGGCGGTGTGATTGCAGCCCTGCCCGATAGCGCGCAGATTCTATCCAAGGCCTTCCTGGCCAAACAGGGCGATCCGCCGCAATCGGCGACCACCGGCGAGGGCTATGCAGTCTTCCAGGTGACGGGGATCGTTCCGGCGCACGCGCCGGCGTTTGCCGACTGGAAGAGCCACGTACTCGACGACTATCGCCAGGAGCAACTCCCGGCGTTGCTGAGCCTGAAGACAAAGCAACTCGCCGATCAGGCGCAGGCAACCAAGGATCTGGCCAAGGCGGCGAAGGCCGTGGGCGCGACCGTGAAGACCAGCGACCTGGTAGGCGAAAGCGGACAGGTGCCCGATTTTGGAGAGGTAGGCCAGGTGGCGCCGCAGCTCTTTGACATGAGTGTGGGCGCGATCAGTGGCCCCATCAACGCCGGCCGCACTGGCGTGGTGGTGAAGATCGACGAGAAGCAGGCGCCGACCCCGGACGAGATCGCGAAGAATCTCGACCAGGCGCGCGAGGAGCTTGTGGACCAGCGCCGCAATGAGGCGTTCAGCGTATTCGTGAGCAACACCTGGAACGACTACAAGAAACGCAAGCTCGTGGTCATCAACGCCAAGCCGAAGGGACCGCAAGCGCCCGGCACGTAAACACGAATCAGGTGCAAAGCAAAAGGCCCGCAGCCTCAATGGTTGCGGGCTTTTTGTTGGTGCCTGGAGCGGCCGTCACGGCGGTTCCACAATTTCAATACTCGGGTCCACAACCGCCGAGTGGCTTTTTCACCGAGAAAAAGCCACCCAGCAAGACGCTGGAAAGGGCACGTGAATTGTGGAACCGCCCTAGCGCAAGCCAGTGGTTGCGAAGGGCAGCCCCGTCGCAGGCCAGCGATCCGGTTGTGCATCGAGATTCGGCTTGATCGATGCGGCCGGGAACGCGGCCGGCGCTACCGTCACATTCCATCCGTCGACCATGATCAGAGCAGCCTCACCCTTGAATTCGCTTGCCGCAGCTTCCATCTCGATGGACTTGGTTTCGCCGGGCACAAGGGAGACGTAATTGTCGCTGTAGAAAACGGGCAGAACGCGCTCGCCCGATTTTCTCCGCAGTTGCACATGCGCCATCAGAGCGATGTTGCTGGTGGGGTTATGCAGAATGACGCGCAGCTTCCGTTGGCCGGGCGTGTTTTCTTTCGGCGTTTCCACGGTTGCGGTCAACGTGACCATGTGCATTTTGTTGAGAACTGCAAGGTTGTCGGGGTCGGCGGGCTGAGCGCGCCAATAGAAATTGGTTGAGAGCAATTGGCCCGCGGCGTCGTGCAGATCGAGCCTGATGAAATGGACGGGCGAAACCGCCGCCGGAAAATCGATCGGGCCAAGATCCGTGGCAACATCGGGAGCAGCGCTGAGTTGGGTCTCGTGCTCGTAAGCGAGCGACCCATCGAGATTGTAGACGGCGACGTGCGCGCGCATATTTGCGAACGGCTCAGGCTTGTTATTAATGACCTGCACGTTGCCCGTGGCCTCGTTGTACTGGATGTGCTCGAGCTCCGACGCGTGCATCACGGCGAAGTAGGAAGACATCGGTTCCAGGTCGTAGTGGTAGATCTGCCACACAAAGCTGGGTTGCGCGGGATTACTCATCCACGTAATGACGGCCGTGGTTGGATGGAAAAGCAGCGCGTTGCGGCCCTCGTACATGGCGCGGAATGCTTCATAGTTGGCCATCTGCGACTTGCGCACAAAGTCGGCGAGGTTCGCGATCTTTCCGTAGCGCCCGGCCAGGATGAGCGGGTACAGGTCGCCGTGCTGGTTTCCCTTTGCCAGGTCGTGCGCGGCCCAGTCATCGTCGATCGTTTCCCAGTCTTTCTCGGGCATCATGCCGCGGATGGATTCAAGCGTGGGGATGGACGCGCTGCCGGTTTCGGTCTTGAAAAAATCGTCGGTGACTGTATAGAACTCGCGTGGCGCGCGCCAGAAGTACGGCCCGTGGGAACGCACTCCGGGGCCATCGGTCGAATTCGGCCAGTAGATTCGTGTGGGATCGACGTCGGCGAGCAGCGTGCGCAGATCGGCGTCAATCTCCGGCGGGGGGTCGCCCTCGTTGCGCGCGCACCACAAAAGGATCGAAGGGTGGTTGCGGTAGCGAAGAACTTTATCGCGCACGTTGGCGACGTAAGTGGGAACATCGGTGGGGTTAGGGCCGTCAAGCGGATTCGGCTGGAAGAACTCGTCCCACACCAGCAGCCCGTACTTGTCGCACAGCTCGTAGAAATCTTCGCCGGTGCTCTGCCCCACCCAGTTGCGAATCAGATTGAGGTTGGCCAGCTTGTGCAGGCGAATCTCGGTGTCGAGCCGCTCGCGCGGAATGCGCTTCAACGCCTCGTCGAGTCCCCAGTCGCCGCCGCGGATGAAGATGAGCACACCGTTGACGGAGACCGTGAGCGTGTCGGTGCCAGGAACGGAGTAGCTGATCTTCCGCACGCCGAACTCCACATTCTGCTCGTCGGAAATCACGGCGCCAGTTTGGAATTCAAGATGCAGCTTGTACATCGGCTGTGCGCCGTAGCCGTTGGGCCACCACAGGCGCGGATGCTCCATGTAAAGCGCCGGCGTATTCTTCGCGTCGAACGTGATTTGCTGAGAACTGTTCGGCGCGAGAGTGACCTGCCGCTCGAAAACAATGCTCCCGATCGTGCCGCGGACTTTACCCGCCACCGGCTGATCGCTCACGTTCTCAACCGTTGTCGCGACTGTGACGTCGGATGAATCGGTCTTCGGAAGCGGCAGATCGGTGGTCACAAACGGATCTTTCAACTGCACAGGCCCAGTGGCGGAGAGAAAAACCTTTTGCCAGATGCCTGTGTCGCGATCGCGCACGGCATCGAGCCAGTCCCAGCCGAGGGTCGACAGAAATGTAGGACCATCGAGCGCCGTGATGCCGCCGTTCTGGCCGACGCCGTTGCGAAGCGTGTGTTCATGCGCGACGCCGGGATGCGGCTCCGGAGTCACGAGCACAGCCACGACGGCAGGCTGACCGGGCGTCACCTGCGCGGTCACGTCGAAGTTGCCGCGAATAAACGCGCCGCGCATCGTGCCAACCTGCGCGCCGTTCACCCAGACTTCGGCGGAGTAGTTGATGCCGTCAAAGTTCAGCCACACGTGGCGATCTTTGTAAGCGCTGGGAATATGAACAACGGCCCGGTACCAATAGGAGGTGTGGACAAGACTTTCGGGAATGATCTCGGGACGCTCGTTTTCGCCGTAGAGCGGTTCGGGATAAACGTGATCGTTGACCAGAGTCGTCAAAATCGTGCCCGGAACGGTGGCCGTGTACCAGCCATTCGTGTCGAAGCCCGCGGATGAGACCTGCGCGCCGGGTTGCGGCACCTTTGCGACGTCCTGCAACTGCCAGCCTGAGCCGAGCTTTACAGGCTGCGGAAGCGGCGCGGCCGCGACGGCCTGAGACGAGAGCACGAATGAAATCGAAACCAGGGCAGAGATGCAAAGGCAAAAGCGGTGCAAACGATTCTTCGACAAAGGAGGGCCACCTCGTTCGGTTGATCGCAACAAAAATCTGTGCGGGAACACGCCCAACATTGTCTCAAATGCGGCTCACTTCCGGCGTCCGGCGACCCACTTGCAATAATTGCTCCATGGAGTTCAAACGATCCTCTGGTGTTTTGCTGCACGTGAGCTCGCTGCCTTCCTATGGAGGCATCGGCGACCTGGGTCCCGCGGCACATGAGTTTGTGAGCTTTCTGGCACGCGCCAAGCAGCACGTATGGCAGGTTTTGCCGTTGTGTCCCACGGGATATGGCAATTCGCCCTACGCCGGGTCGTCGGCGTTCGCTGGAAATCCATCGCTCATCAGCCTGGAGTACCTCGCCGACTGGGGCTGGATCGACGGCGCGCGCATTGCAAAGCTGGCTGGCCGCTCCGGCGCTGTGAATTTCGATGAGGTAGAAGCGCGGAAGCTGCCGTTGCTTCAGGAAGCTGCCGGAAATTTTCTCGATCGCGGGCTCGACTCGCCGTCACTCGCCGATCAGTGGGCCGATTTTGAGGCATTTTGCCGCGATGAGGCAGCCTGGCTCAACGACTATGCGCTTTACGCCGTGCTGCGTCGCGAATTCAAAACGGGCGCGTGGACCGAATGGCCGGAACCGCTGCGGCGGCGCGATCCGCAGGCATTGGCGCAGGCTGAGGCGGACCACGTTCGCGCGGTCGCCATCGAGCGGGCGCTGCAATTCGCCTTCGCCCAACAATGGGATAAATTGCAGGCTGCGGCGGATGAAAACGCAATCCGAATCCTCGGCGACGTTGCCATTTTCGTGAATATGGATTCGGCCGACGTGTGGGTTCATCCCGGAATCTTCGAGCTTGACGACGACCTGAAGCCCATACGCATCGCAGGTGTTCCGCCCGACTACTTTTCACCGACCGGCCAGCGCTGGGGCAACCCTATTTATCGCTGGGACGTGCTGGCTGCCCGCGGACTTGATTGGTGGGTCGATCGCATTCGCCGCGCCGTGGATCTCTATGACATTGTGCGCCTCGACCACTTTCGCGGATTCGAGGCCTACTGGGCGATTCCCTCCGCAGAAAAAACCGCGGTCAACGGCAAGTGGATCAAGGCGCCGGGGCTGGAGCTGTTTCGCGCGCTCGAAGCGGCGCTCGGACCGCTGCCGCTGGTGGCCGAGGACCTTGGCCTCATCACACCGGAAGTCGAGGCGATGCGGCAGGAACTGAAAATGCCGGGGATGAAGGTGTTGCAGTTCGGATTCAGCGACAAAGCCGCGCACACGCATCTGCCGCACAAGTTTACCGCGGACACCGTGGCCTACACCGGCACGCACGATAACGACACGACGCAGGGTTGGTGGAACTCCGCGAGCAAAGCGGAGCGTGCGGCTGTCGAAGCGCTTGTGGGTCCGGTTGGCGATCGGCCGGCATGGTCGCTGATTCGCGCTGCCGAGGCCAGCGTGGCTGAGATGGCGATCGCGCCGGCGCAGGACTTGCTGGAGCTGGGATCGGAGGCACGCATGAATACGCCCGCCGTGCCGGCAGGGAACTGGAGCTGGCGCGCGCCCGAGAATTGCTGGACAGATGCGTTGGCTGCGCGGCTGGCCGCGATTGCTGAAGTGACGGACAGGGACAACGATCCGTTGGGCGAACCTCAAGAGGAATCGCCCGCGTAGGCGCTAGCGGTAGCTCGAATCGTCGAAGCGGCTCATGTCGATTGAGTCGTCGAGCACGCCAAGAGTCACAACAGCGAATGTGAAGACTGTGGTTTCCGGCTCCAGATGCCCGCCGATGACCTTGTCGGGAGTTGCTAGTGTAATGTGCGGATGTGCGCGGCCATTCATCACAATGCCGCTCATGCCAATAATGTCCGCCGGAGCAGTCGGGTTCTTGATGAAGAGGAGCTTTGAAGGCATGTCGCGATTCGCAACCATGTGCAGTTGGTAGCCGCGCACCGATCCCACCGCGCCAAGAATCACGGCGTTCTTGATCTTCTGCTCAGCAATCATCTTTTCGAGGCCGGCAAGCAAATCGGTGCCGAACTTGAAGCGCAGAACCACCACGCGGTCCAGATGACCGCTGACGGCGAAGACGTCAGGCACATCGGGGCTGTTCGGCTTGGAGTCGACGGCCGGATTGCCGGTAGCGTGGCTGACTTCGCGACGCGTCTCCTGCGCCGGCAGCGCCATCGAAACGGCCAGCAGCGCAGCGACAAAGAACATTTTCATTATTATTCTCCCTTGCGATAGATGCCAGACCGCAGAAGGCAAAAGCCGCCCGTCTCAGTCGGCGGCTTTTCCTAGTCACTAATCCCTGTTCCCTAATCCCTATTCCCTGCCTTCAGAACGGAATGTCGTCGTCGGAGATTTCGGCAGACTGTGCGAAATCGTCCGCGGCGGCGGGCACGCGCTGGTCTTCGTTCACCGCGGCGTTTGCGGAGCTCGACGATCGGCTGTACCCACCGCCCGATGAATCGTCGCGGCCGGAGAGCAGCGAAAGATCGTTCACGATGATCTCTGTACGGTAGCGCTTGGCCTTGGTGTCCTTGTCTTCCCAGCTGCGCGTCTGGATTTTGCCTTCGATGTAAAGCTTGGAGCCCTTCTTCACATAATCGCGGACAATTTCGGCGGTGCGCTTGAAAGCGACCAGGTTGTGCCATTCGGTGTGCTCCTGCCAATTGCCCTGCGCATCCTTCTGGTTGTCGCTAGTGGCAAGTCCAAAGGTGGCCACTATAGTACCGCTGGGTGTAGTGCGAATCTCGGGGTCCTTGCCTACGTTGCCTAGAAGAATGACTTTGTTTACGCTCTTCGCCATGTTCTCGCTCTCCTGTCTTCGAAAGTATAAAGGTTTCCGCTTGACCCGCTCGCAGCGTCGCTGCGCCGGGCGTCCTGTTTTTATCCCATAAACTGAAGAACCCTCGCGCCGTGATCAAAAATCGACCCCGATTTTGATGGAACCAGGGTAGGGACCAGCTGCAAAGTCTGGCGAATGGTCGCTTGTAACGTTACAGAGGCATGTTGAGACTACCCTCTGCAGCTCCTCATCGATAAAGCTCACAGAGAACGGCAGGCAATCTGACCGGTCGAGTGAGTCTGGGGGGCATCAACAGGATCACTCGGTCGACCGGCCTGCCGACTGTTCGAGCAGCGTAGGCACCGATTCGTTTCGATTCAGGCGAGCCTCCCCAAGCTTCATCAGCTCATCTTCGAACGGATCGCCCAAACCAAGGCAGGGGGTTGTTCATGAAGAAAAGTGTGGTTAAGTGCGGTGATTGGATGGTTTCAGGCGTGCGATTCTGCGCCCTGATGGCGTGCGTCAGCCTTGTTGGCGCTCTCGCTGGTTGCGGCGGGTCGAGCGGGACCGTGTCAACCGGAGGATCCGGCGGTTCTGGTGGTTCGGGTGGATCGGGTGGAGGCGGCTCAACCCCCTTCACCTACGGCACATGGACCTGGGTCGACGGCAGCAGCACCGCCGACCAACTGGGCACATACGGATTCCTCGGGACGCCAGCCGCCGCCAACGTGCCCGGAGCACGGATTGCGTCTGCGGGCTGGACCGATGCCTCCGGCCGCTTCTGGCTCTTCGGCGGTGCGGGTGAGTTGTCGGCCAGCTTAACGACCGGCTGGGGATACCTCAACGACCTTTGGATGTACAGCCCCAGCCAAGGCGAATGGATCTGGATGAGTGGATCATCAACCGCCGACAACAAAGCAGGGATTTACGGCCTGGGGACGGCAGCCCCCGGTAACCTGCCTGGATCACGAGACTCGTCTGCCACCTGGAAGGACGCTTCGGGCAATTTCTGGCTCTTCGGCGGGCAGGGTTACGACTCGGCGGGCGACGAGGGCTACCTCAACGACCTTTGGGAGTTCTCTCCGACGACGGGATATTGGGAGTGGGTGGTCGGCTCGAATTTCGCCGGCCAGGAGGGGACCTACGGGACCCTTGGAAAGGCGGCTGCTGGAAATATTCCCGGTGCAAGAGATTCGTCGGTCACATGGACCGACGCCTCGGGCAATTTCTGGCTCTTCGGCGGGTACGGTTACGACTCGACAGGCAAAAGTGGACCCCTCGGCGATCTTTGGAAGTTCAGCCCAGGCACCAGCCAATGGGCATGGATGAGCGGGCCTGATGTGGCGCGGCAAAACGGAGTCTACGGAACCGAGGGGACGGCGGCGGCCGGCAATATGCCCGGCGGACGAAGCGGTGCGATGGGCTGGATCGACTCATCCGGCAATCTGTGGCTCTTTGGCGGGAACGGCTGCGATTCGGTTGGGACCGGCCAGTGCGACGAGGAGCTGCTCAATGACCTTTGGAAATACAGTCCCACAAGCGGCCAATGGACGTGGGCCAGCGGGTCGAACATCGCAAACGCACTGGGAACATACGGGACGGAGGGAACCGCGGCGGCCGGCGACGTGCCTGGGGCGCGCTCGGGCAGCTCAGTCTGGACAGACTCATCGGGAGATCTGTGGCTCTTCGGCGGCGGGGTCTTCGCGAATAACGGGGACGAAAGCTACAACGACCTGTGGAGGTATAGCCCAACCTCGGGCGAATGGACCTGGATGGGCGGATCGGATGCAGGCGGGACCAACGGCGCGGCGGCCGCGACCTACGGAACAGAGGGGACTGGAGCCTCAGGCAACATTCCTGGGGGACGGAACAGCAGCATGACCTGGAAAGATTCCTCTGGGAATGTCTGGATCTTCGGAGGCTACGAAACCGACGACTCCGTCTCAGGAGATTGGGTGAGGCTCAATGACCTTTGGGAGTTCACGCCCTAGCGGCCGATTGCTGAGAGCGCCCGGCGTAAGGCTAAGTCTGCCGCAACGCCGGGTTGCTCTTGAAGAACCGATTCGGCCTTTACGTTTCAGCTCATCCGCGCCTGCTCGCGGAACTGGTGAGCCACTGCCTCGAGAAAAGTTTCCACGCTCGTGTCGGGCGGAATCACCAGGCCCGACTTGGCGCAGAGAGCCGTGGCAATGCGGCTGGCCAAAGCAGCGCGCGTAGTCAGATCCATATCCAGGCGCCGCGAGAAAAATCCCTCAAGCACTTCGAGATCGGATGCAGACAACTTCGCCAGCGCCGGCGCCGGCAGCACAACGCGCAGATGCGGCGGACCACCCCACGGGCCGGCATTCGTTGCTGCCGAACCTGGCGCAGCGATCGCCGACTCCGTCACCAGCGTGGGCGCCGTAATCGTTCGCCCGCTGGTCTCGCCCCAATTCGGCGAATCGACCTCGCGGTCGCGAACCACCAGCGTCCCCGCAACCATGTCGCCGAGACGTTGACTGCGCTTGCTGAGGAACATGGCGACAACGCCCACCGCGAAGAAGAATGGCAGAAAGTCCACGAACCGCACCAGGTTGCGCGCCAGGGCCTCAACAAAATTAATGCCGCGTCCTGACTGGTGAATCACGCGAACATGAGCCACTCGCTTGCCCGGCGTGCGGCCGTTGCCGAAGGCCTCAAAGAGCGCGAAATAGCCCCAGAGCAGAAGGAAGACGATAAGGCCGATGATGCCGACGGCCCAGTCGGCTGAAACGCCGCCGAAAAAATGCAGCGCCGGAAGAATGATGGCGGCCAGAAGGCCAAGAATGAAAAAGATGAATCCCCAAATGAGAGAGTCGACGAGAATCGCAATAAAGCGGCTGCCGATTCCGGCCAGCGGCAACTCGATCGCCACGAGCTCCGGGGTGTCAATGTTAAGCTGATCTCCAATCGGCCCCATGGCGACTATTCTCTCCAATCAGTGGCTCGCGAAACGCCGCCCCTACTGGGACCGCCTTGCCGCGCTGCTGGGCGAGGCCACGACAGGCGGCGTGCGCCAGCTTTCCCGCGAAGAGCTGCGCGAAACCGCGCTGCTCTATCGCCAGGCGGCGAGCGACTTGTCCACGCTGCGCCAGGACTCGACGGCGCGCGCTTATGCCGAGCACGTCAACCAGTTATTGGCTCGCGCCCACCATATCATCTATTCCAGCCGCCGCAAAGGCTTCCTCAAGATTTTCTATTTCCTGCGCGACGAGTATCCGGCCACCGTGCAGCGCCAGATTCGCTATGTGCTGCTGGCGTTGGTGCTCACGCTGGCCGGCGCATTGCTCGGGTCGGTTCTCACGCTCGCGCGTCCGCAGTTCATGCGCCACATGCTGGGGCCGGCGATGGTCGAGACCATTGATCGCCACGAGATGTGGACGAAGTCGATTGTTGCAGTGGCGCCCAAGGAAGCCAGCCGGATCATGACCAACAATCTGACCGTCTGCTTTGTCGCCTTTGCCGGCGGCATCGTCTTCGGCCTGGGGCCGGTGTGGTCCATGTTCTTTAACGGGCTCTTGCTCGGCGTCGTCGGGGTGGCCTGCGCGCAACACGGAATGTCGGTTGACCTGTGGAGTTTCGTCGCGCCGCACGGGTCGCTTGAGTTGCCATCTATCGTTCTTTCCGGCGGGGCCGGATTGCGTCTCGCTCATGGAGTTTTATTTCCCGGGCTCTATCGCCGGCGCGACTCCATTGCGCTGGCCGGCGTTGAAGCCACGCGGCTCATCTCCGGCGTCATTCCGCTGCTCATCATCGCCGGATCGCTCGAAGGATTTTTCTCGCCGTCAAACGCGCCCATCCCGCTCAAATTCACGGTGGGCGGGCTGCTGTTTACGTTGCTGCTGGTGTGGCTGTTCCGGCCGTTAAAGCCCGCGCCCACGCCCACGCCTGACATCGCGCCCTAGATCCACTGCCGCGCTGGCGCCTTCCCTATTGCCCTGTCATCCTGAGGGCCCCGAGCGTAGCGACGGGGACGAAGGATCTGCGGTTGCTTCTACAATCAGTTTCATAAATGGCTTTGTATCAGGGCACGACTTCAGTCGTGCCGCATAAGGCGCATAAACAGCGGGGCTTTAGCCCCTGAGGAAGTCTTTGAAGCCGGCTTAGGGGATTTATGCAACCAGCTCTAAAAACTTCGCCGCCACCCATAACCGGTAGCGTCGGTGCGCTTCATCGATTCGCTACACGAGAGGCTGAGAAATCCCGGCTCAACCCAAACTTTGTCGCTGCATCGTCCAGTTCTGCCTGAGTAAAGAAGAATCGTTGCTCCGGGTTGGAGTTTGGGTAGAACCGGATCACGATCTCGCGTTTTTCAACCGACTCGTTCTTGCCGTCGTGAAACGGATATCCCAGATCCTGCAATAAGTGAAGCGAGCCTTCGTTGCCTGTGGGATTGCCCGTGTCTCCGACAATCGCAAACACGCTCTTCTGCGTGCGTTTCGAATAGACCGACACAAAGTCGCCCACCTTCACGCCGTGCCGCCGGGCCTTGTTGCCGCGAACCACGTAATTAATGTTGCGGGCGTCCACGTAGCGCCGAGGGTCACGTTCATTTTGATTCTCAATGTCGGCAAAGGCGGTCTGAGAAATGTAGTAGCCCGGGAAGGGATCGTTTGGCCCTTGCAGAATGGGGCGTCTGTGCTCGTCCGTCAAATAACCGACGATCGGCTCATCAGCTCGATTAAGGTAGTGCGCATCCAGAAGGACGTCGAGCGTCTCCTTGTCCGTCGGTCCGTAGGCGTTCGGAGCTCCATCCACGTCGACATCCATGCGATGCGTCAGGATTTCGAACGATGGACGCTGAGCCTCGTTCTGAGCCTGCGCCGCCGCCGTCATGCCTAAAGCGATAGCCCAGGCGACGACGAGGAAGGGAAGCGCGCGCATTTGCCACAATCCAGGCACAACTCGATTCTAGGACGCTGAGGCGTTTGTCGGTGCCGACCCTGCATTGAGAAAAGGCCGCAGGCTGGATGAGCGCCTCGCCTGAAGTCGTCAGCCGTGATTTCAGAGCGCTGGCAATGAGTAAACAGAATCCGGTATCATTCTGATCGATTTACGGAGCCTGGCAAGCCGACTCTAATCCGATGGTTCCCGCAGCACTGGATTGGTACCGCTAAGCCAAGGAGATATCCATGAACTTGCAGAAACAAATCAAGGAGTATATTGCCACTCAACCGGAACCAAAACGTAGCGAAATGCAGCATTTGCAAGCCATGATTTTGGCGTTGATGCCAACATGTAAATTGTGGTTCTTGGATGGAAAAGACGAGAAAGGAAAAATCGTTTCCAACCCAAACATTGGATATGGATCTCAAAACCTTCAATCCGCCAATGGAAAAACCAGGGAGTTCTATCAAATCGGTATCAGTGCGAATACAACAGGCATTTCGGTCTACATTATGGGAGTGAATGACAAGAAGTACCTGGCCCGGACATTTGGGAAGGAACTCGGCAAAGCAAGCGTCACGGGGTATTGCATCAAATTCAAAACACTCGCAGATATCAAAATCGAAGTACTTAAAGCAGCAATACAATATGGAATTGAACAGACAAGCAATCAACATTGATTTCAACTTGGGTCAATGAACTGCCATTCCCATCAGTAGATGTAATTCAGCCGTTCGCAGTCCGGCCCCGCCATCCAGAAAGATCAGGTTCCCCGGCTGTCAAGGCCTCTCTTCGCGATCTCCTTCGCAATCCGCTGAAAACACGCGCAAAAAAAATTCGCGAAGTTTGCCGATTATTTCCGCCAAATCTCTACACTTGATCTTGTATGGGGATTCATCCGAAACATTCCGAATCGGCAGTCGCGCCGGGGCGCGAGCAAGCTCCGCTCGCCCAGCTAACTCCGCTGTCTTTCTCGAGTGCAAAAAATAAATTAAGAAAAAATTTTGGATGTTTCGCCTGTTTTTCGCCATATAACTCGTTTAGAATCAGCAAACAGATCGTAGAAACATCGAAAAATGACCGCAAATTACGTCGAATTGATGGCCAATAACCCCTTTAGAATGAGCAATGATTAGCGCAATTATGCACCCGCGCGGAAAGGCTCGGATCTTCCTCATTTCAGACAGTTTGGATCGGAAAATCGCGCTTACACCATAGCCCGCTCTTTCACCTTCAGATACTGATTCAGCACGGCCGATGTGAGCAGCGCGGGATCGAGATCGAGGGTGAGCGCGCCCTGGTCGCGCAGGCGCGCGAGCAGCAATTCGCGCCGCGTGGTCAATTCTTGAGCTGCTGATGCGCGGAACATTTCTTCGACATTCTTCGGTCGCGCGTTGGCGATGGCAACGACGTCGGGCTGGGCCATGGCGACAAAAAGCAGCACGTGGCGATGCAGCAACTGCATGGCGCCGTCGATGACTTCAGGGCGCATGGCGGTTTCTGCGAGATCCGTGATCCAGAGAATGAGCGCGCGGCGCGGCTGCCAGCGATTCAGCGTTGCTGTTGCGCGCAGATGATCAGCTTCGCTCAATTCGGCGCGCGCCTGCGCGAGCGCTTCAACAATTTGTCGCAGATGCGCGTGGCCGCGGCCGGGAAGCACTCGCTGCTGCACATGCTGTCCATAGACAAGGAGGCCTACGCGATCGCCGGAGAAAAGCGCCAGTTGCGCAAGCGCCACGGCGGTGGAGCACGCGTAGTCGAGTTTGGAATGGCCACGGCGTTCCGTTTCGTCGTCGCTGAGGATTCTGCCGCGCAGCAATCTGCCGGCGTCGAGTACGATCCATACTGCCTGGCTGCGCTCGGTCTGGTAGCGGCGTGTGATCAACTGGCCGCGGCGTGCGGTCGCTGTCCAGCAGACATCGCGCAGATCGTCGCCTTCGAGATATTCGCGGAGGCTCTCGAAGTCGCGGCCCAGTCCGCGCTCGCGCGCGCGCCGTAGCTGAAGATCGATCTGGCGGCCGCGAGCGAGAAAGATCTCCTGATCCTCGCCCTGGCGCAGCGCCGGATAGACGCGCACCGGCTGCTCGAGCGGGGCCATGGCCCAGCGCTCCACCAGCCCGAGCGGCGAAGCATAGCGAACGTAGACTTGGCCGGCGCGAACATCGCCGCGCTCGCGCGGCCTGATTTTGTAACGGAGCGCGGCGCGCACGCGGGGAAATGCGCGCAGGAAGCGCGTGGCGGGCGCGGCGACCAATGCGTCGGGCAAGTCATCAACCAGGTGGCACTCGAGTATTGTCTCTGCGCTGTGCTCGACGGCAAGTTGGATTTCGGTTTCACTGTCGAGCGAAGGCACGTTGCTCCAGGAGCGCTCGATCGTGATCTCGTGCGCGAGCGGCAATCGCAATCCGTCGAGAAGAACCGCGAGCAGCACCAGCGCATCCCAGACGAGCATGCCGTATCCCCACGTAGGCCGGAAGAATCCCGGCAGCGCGAGCAGAAGGCCAGCGACAAGCAGCCAGATCGTGCGCGATGTTAGGCCAAACGCAAAGCGGCCGCGCGGCTTGCAAGCGGCGCGAACCGGCTCGGGATGGAGGGACGATGAAATCATCCTCGCGGCACCGCAACCGCGGCTACAACGTCGTTGAGGACTCGGTCTGGATCGAAGCCCTCAAGCTCCGCCTCCGGCTTGAGGATAATGCGATGGCGCAGGACAGGCAGAACGGCGCGCTTCACGTCGTCGGGAATGATGTAATCGCGGTCTTCAAAGGCCGCGAATGCCTGCGCCACGCGCAGCAGGCAGATCGCGGCACGGGGGCTGGCTCCGAGCGCCAGCATGGGCCACTCGCGCGTGCGGCGAACGAGATCGAGAATGTAGCCGTAAAGATCGTTCTCCACACGGATGGCGCGAATCTCATCGCGCGCGGAAGCGAGAAGCTGGGCAGGAAGCGGCTGAATCTTCGCATTTTCGAGCAGGTTTCCCTGGGCCGCGCCGTGATGGCGCTCGAGCATCAGCCGTTCGTCGTCCGGAGGCGGGTAGCCCACTTTGATTTTGAGCAGAAAGCGATCAAGCTGCGCCTCGGGCAGTGGATAGGTGCCTTCAAAGTCGATGGGATTTTCAGTGGCGAAGACGGTGAACCATGGCGGAAGTGGGCGCTGCACGCCGTCGCTTGTCACTTGCCGCTCTTCCATACATTCAAGCAGCGCGGCCTGCGTGCGCGGAGGCATTCGGTTGATCTCGTCCACCAGGAGCAGGTCGGTGAAGACCGGGCCGGCGTGGAAGGTGAAGGTGTCGGTGCCCGGCCGAAACATTGTGGTGCCCAGAATGTCGGCCGGCATCAGGTCCGGCGTGCCCTGCACGCGCTGGAAGCCGAGGCCAAGCAGGCGGCCGACCGACTTGACGATGAGCGTTTTCGCAATGCCCGGCACGCCTTCAAGCAGCGCGTGACCCTGCGTCAATACAGCGACCAGAACCTCGCCGATCACTTCGCTTTGTCCCGCGATCACGCGCCCCAGTTCCGAGCGCGAGGCGGCGAGAAGCTGCTGCGTCGCCGGCAGCGCCGCGCTCGTCAATTGCGAGCCCTGTCCCAGATTCGTTTCCTCGGTCATTCCCGTCTCCTTGCTTTCTGCTTCGATCTTTTGATCTTTCGGGCACGTTCCATTTTCCCCGATTCACCTTTATCGATGCGCCGGGCCCGCACGCGCCGCGGCGGTCAGCAACTCGCTATGCCGGTTCAGCGCCTGCACCAGCGCCAGCGCGCTTTTGGGCGGCAGCTTATCGTTCGTCGCGGCCACCTCGCAATCGGCCAGATCTTTCTCCAGCTCCGGTGAGGCCTGCGGGAAGCGTCGGCGCAACGCCTTCGCCAACTCCTCCGCACTCATCTTTGCGCCCTTTAGTCCGCACAGATCGCCCATGCGGCGGCGGAAGCGCTCAAAAGCGAGCTCAACCGCAGTGGCTGAGGCCCGCGCCTCCGCGTAGAGCGAGCCCAGCGCCTCAAGGAATTCGACTGGAGAAGCGCGCACCGGGGCCGGCAGGTCGCGCACCGGCCCGCGGCGCCGGCTGAAGCTGAAGAGAATCAGCAGCCCGATCGCGACAAGCGCACCTCGCAAAAGCCAGATTGCCGGTCCGCTGGCGTAGAACCACTCCGTGCGAGTTTCGCCGTGCAGCGACTCATCCCAGTAGATCCTGTGCTCTTCGCGGGCGCCAAGCGCGTTCAGAAAGAGGTTCAGGTTGTCGGCGCGGCTGATGGTGCTGTTTTCAATGGGTGTGGAGCTTGCCCACCAAATCACCCCGCCTTTGCCTTCGGAGTACTCCACGACTGCCGGAGTGCCCGCGCAGTTGTATTGCACCCGATCGAGCGGGTGGTCGAATCCCCAACTGGCTTCAGGAACCATCCACACTTCGCCGGCGCCGGCAAGCGGATCGAGTCCCTGCGGAGTAAGCTTGCACGCGACTTGAAACTGCGTCGGCGGCTGGGCGTTGCCGTCGGGCGCAATCATTCCGCCCGACCATCCCGTGACCAAGATGCGGCCGCCCCTGGCGACGATGTCCCGCACCGCCTTCAGATCTTCCGCCGCGACGTCACCCTGGTCAGGCTCGGCGAAGATGACGACCGTCTGGCCGTCGGCGCGTTCGGCCAGATCGCTCAACGGTTGCTCCCATCGCTGCACGTTGTATCCGCTTGCCTGCAGCAATTCGTAGGCTGCGCGCGCGCCGTGCTTGCCAGTCAGGTAGGAGCTTGGCACGGTATTGTTGTCGTCGTTTTCGTTGCGCGACAGGAATGCGGTCACAAATGCGAGAACGATTACCGCGATCATGCAACCGGTGAGCAGCCTGCGGTCCTTCGCGTCGAGTGAGGGGAAGAGCTTCATTCCGTCGCGACCCCCAGTGCCGCGGCCTGTTCCAGAGCGGCGTTGAAGTCGGAAGCCTGGGCCGTGCGGCCGCCGTACCAGGTGCGCTCGAAACTCCGCGTGAGGGCTGTGAGATTGGTTTTGCGCGGGTCGGTTCCAGCCAGCAGGGCGAGATACTCGCGTGGAGTGCGTGCGCGATCAGCCGGCCACATTCGCTTCGACTCCAAACGCGCGATCGCTGCCCAATAAATGAAGTGAATAGCCTCGCGCCACTGGCCACGCGCAGCCATATCTTGAGCATCGCGGAGCCACAGTTGCCATTCGCGCGCAGAAGGCGCGCCAGGCGCGGGCTCGATTTCGGGAACCACGCGGAGACGCGAGCGCCGCTCGATACGCAGGAGAAACCAGACCAGCGCTGTGCAAATGGCCACGAGCAGCAGGATGCGCAGCAGCCACACGATCCACGGCGCGTGCGATCCAAAGCGCACCAGCCCCGAGAAAAATCTGTCGAGCAGGTTGTCAAACCATTCGCGAAGGCGATCCATGGTCGACACTTGCGTGACGCCTTGATACGCGCGTTGCGAGAGGATGGTGTTCAGGGATTTTCGCTCGTCGCTGAAGTTTGGAGTCGACGCAGGTGGCGCTCCCGCTTGCGCTGCGTCGTCCTGAAGGCGCTGGCGCGATACGGCCAGCAGCGAATCAAGTGAGACCGGTTTGTTGTTGGGGTGGGGAATTGCGCCGAAAATCGTCTTCTGCGTTGCACCGTCCTTTTTCGCGGCACGCGTGAGAACGGAGCGCAGCCAGTCGTATCGCACCTCGCGCGTCTGCGAAGGCGCAGCGGCGAAACCTTGGACGCGATCATCGGGACCGATTTGCGCCGGATTGCACGCCGGAAAAATGGACTGTGCCGCGGCCGCCCCGGACCGCTGCTTCTGGCATGCGGCGACAATCGCGTCGAGATCCTTGAGGTGCTGCTGGTATTCGGCGACGGTCGCACTGCGCCAGCCGGGTTCGGCAGTAGGCTCCTGGGCGCGCGCAGAGATTAGCCCGGCAGCGAGTGGGACGAGCAGCGCGAGAGCTACCACCGAACGTGCTGCGGCGTGGCGCCAACCTGATCTCGGGCACCCCAGATTCATGGTTCTTCCACGGTATCAGGGGGCGCAACCGGCCCGGAAATACCCAGGGCTGGCGCCGTCGGCGCCTGGGATGCGGTCGGCGTAAGCCCGGCCTGCTGCATCATCCACTCAATATCGAAACCTTCCTTGCGGATGCGCTGGTCGTAATAGAAGAGCACAAGCGCAATCGCGGAGATGGGCGCGAGCGCGACCTGAAGAACGAGATCCAGGACGGCTCTTGTAATTTCAGCCACGATAAATGCAACCGATCCAGTGGCGGGCTGAGATCCGCCGGCCGCGGAAGTGAAGATGATGATCATGGATGGAATTGCCGAGATCATCGACACGGCCATGGCCAGTGCCATGACCAGCAGAAACATGACGAAGATGCGCCCGCGCGTGCCCTTGCTTAAACTCCATCCGCGCTTGAGCGAATCCCACGCTGGCTTTTTCTCCAGGACACACACGGGGAGGCTGATCGAATAACCCAACACAAGCTCGATGATGACGACCACCGCCGCGACCACAACGATAAAGACGAGAAATCCCACGGCGATGGCGGTGGAGGTGCCTGCTCCGGCAAGCGTTCCAACAAATAGCAGAACTCCGATCACGGCGCCCGCAATCGCCGCCGGGATCAGACCCACTACAATCCCCTGCAGAATGATGAGCCACAGGTAGCGCCAGAACCGCGGCGTCACCTTCTTGAACGCGCCGCGGATGGTGATCTTTTCGTCGCGACTCGTGCTCGCTGCCGCCTCTGTGAGCCCTGCGGAGGAGAAAACGGCCGCTGCAATGTAGACCGGCGCTGCGATCAAAACGATCAGAACGACGAGTGCGATGGCAGCAGGATTGGCCAGGTTGCTGGCCCTGAATGCCACTGTTGCGGCCCCGAATAAAGCACCTCCAATCGCCGTGAGAGCGAAGATCGCGCCGATGGGCAAAGCCGCCACGCCGGCAAAGAGCCAGAAGTTGCGGCGATAAATCTGCGCCGTGCGATCGAGAATCTCCCCGAGTGTAGAGGGTCGAAATGTCTCGCTCATGAGAATCCTCGCTGGCTCAGGAATTTTGCGGCGCCGGCAACTCGGTTTGCGGTGAGAGTCCCGCGGCCTGCATCATCCACTCGATGTCGAAGCCTTCCTTGCGAATGCGCTGGTCGTAATAAAAGAGCGTGAGGCCGGTGGAGTAGATGGGGCCGATCAATGCGCTGGTCACGAAGCTGCCGATTTGAGCCACAACCATCCAGAGCAGAGGGAGCGGCTGGCCGGGATGTTTTAAAGCAAGAGCGATCATGGGGAAACCGAACAGAATCCCCAGCACCGTACGCACCGCATACACCAGGAGGCCGAGGACGAAGATCCGCCCGCGCGAGCCTTCGCTAAGTGAAATGCTGCGCTTGATTGCAGGGGTCGCCGGCAAATCTTCCACGACGCAAGCGGGCACTGCGAGCGAATAGCGAAGCGTCATCCACACTCCATACACGAAAGCCAATGCAAAAAACGGCATGAGAACGAGCATGCCGATGCCCGCAGCCATGATGGCGCCAGGGATTTGCTGAGCCGCGCCCTGCACCGCCGTTGGATTCGTGATCAAGCCGTGAGGAAGGACCGCAAATGCGATGCCAATGAAAGCAACGTAAAGCGCGGCGAAGGGCGCCCACGCGCGGAATGCGGTGATCGTCATAAGCCACAAATAGGTTCGCAGGCGGGGCACGACGCTTTTGGCAGCGGCACGAATCGTCGCAGGCTTGTCCAGGTACACCCACGCAACTGCCCGATTGTTGGCGGCGATCGACAGCCCGGCCAGCATCAGGACGACGAGTGCTTCAACCATGGCGACCGAGGCCGTTCCCCATTGCCAATGCGCCATCAAGTTGGGATATCCGAGCAGGACGAGCGAGCGCAGATACAAAAGCTGCACGGCGAGCATGATCACGGCGAAGATGGAAGAGATCCCGGCAAAAAGCAGGAAGTGAGTTCGGTAGAGTTCGGCGGTCCGGTCAAGAATCTCGCCAAGGGTCATCGGCCTGAGCTGGGTGTTCATGTCATCCTCTATGCGCCTGCGACGCGTTCATTGTGCCGGTAACGCGCCGTTTTTTGGACGGTCCTCGCGGGTGATCGCGCCGGAAGAAACCAACGGCTCAGTCCAGAATTTTCGTGCAAGAAAGCGATTGCGTGAACGCTTGCACGGATCGTAGCACAGGGCAGAGATTTCGAGAGGGCGGTTTGCGCGGAGAATGAACGGGTCGCCGCGGGCTCTTGAAAAATCTCGGCATTTCTGGTAACTAATCCTTTAGTTGTTCGTCTATAAGACGGACGAAGACACAGGGATGGAAGAGATTCATCTATTAGGATCAGTCGCTTAGCGATGCCGCCAAGAAAATCCAATACGTTGACCGAAGCCGAGCTGAGGCTGATGAAGATCCTCTGGCGGCGCGGCGAGTCGGCCGTTACCGACCTGGTTGAAGCCCTGCCGGAAGGCGAACAACTGGCCTACAATTCTGTGCTCACCACCATCCGAATCCTGGAGCAAAAGGGTTACGTCGAACATCGCCAGGAAGGGCGGGCCTTTGTTTACTGGCCATGCGTCAAAGAAAACGAGGCGGGCCGCTCAGAGGTGCGCAACGTGATGAATCGCTTCTTTGGCAACTCGCGCGAGAAGCTGCTGTTAAGCCTGCTGGGCGATAAGGAAATCTCCACCGAGGAGCTGGACCGACTGCGCGACGCGATTCGCAGCGCGTCGCCCGATAAAGAAGCGATCCGGAACGCGGCGCCCGGTAAGGCGCGAGGCGAGAGATAATCATGCCCTTGATGCAGATAGCGGATTCGGTTTTGGCGGGTCTCGCTGAATCGGTGAGAGCGGCATTCGCTGGTTTTGCGCACGCTGCGGCACCGGCGGCTGTGGCGGCGCTTTGGCAGGACGCGCTGGTTGCGCTTGCGTTGGTCCTTTGCCTGCGACTCGTGCTCCGCATCTCCGCTGCGCATCGCTTTGCGGCTTGGGCAGCGGGATTTGCAGTTGCGGCTCTGTTGCCGTTCTTGCCATTTCTCGAGCATTCCGGCACTGTGATCGCCGCTACGCAGGCCGGTGGAGTAACAGCAAGGCCCTGGCTCCAGCTGGACAGCCGATGGGGATTCGCCATCGCCGCTTTGTGGTTGGCTGCTTCAACACTTCGTGCTGCAGAGCTGGTTTTTCATTTGTTGCGGCTGCGCAGACTGTGGCGCGGCGCAACCCCTATCGAAATGGACGGGAATCTTCACTCGCTGCTTGCGGGATTGCCTGGGCGGCCCATCGGGATTTGCACCACGCCCGACCTTGACCGGCCGAGCGTTATTGGCTTTTTTGCGCCGCGGATACTCATTCCCGAGTGGCTCTATTCGCGGCTGACTCCGGGCGAGCTTCAACAAGTGATTTTGCATGAAGCCGAACATCTGCGTCGGCGTGATGACTGGACGAATCTGCTGCAGAAACTTGCTCTCGTGCTATTTCCATTGAATCCGGCGCTGGCGTGGATGGAGCGGCGCCTGTGCCGCGAGCGCGAGATGGCCTGCGACGAAGGAGTGGTTCAGAGGACGCAGGCTCCGCGCACCTATGCGGCCTGCCTGACTGCCCTTGCAGAGCGCGGACTGCAACGCCGCGAATTCGAGCGGCGGGAGTTTTTGCGCCGTGCGCAGGCGCTTTCGCTGGGCGTATTCGAACGCCGGCCGGAACTGGTTCACCGCGTCGACAGCATCCTTCGGCGCAGGCGGGCGCTCCATCCGCTGGCGGCGGGGGCGCTGGTCGGTATGGTTGGATGCGGCTTGCTTGTTGGAGCGGTTGAACTGTCGCGCAGCCCGCAGTTGGTCGCGTTTGTTGCCGCGCCGAAGCCCGACGCGCAGATGGCCGATCTCGCGCCGCAGCAGACCGATGCTCCGCGTCTCGCGCGGATTTCCGATGATCGAATGAGTGAGCCAGGCCCGACGGGCGCCAATGCAGTATTCCATCCTTCCAGGGATTACCGCGCAATTGAGACGAAGTCTATTGTTCCTGCAACGCGCAGCGCGGCAGGGCCGCCCGTTGCTGCTCGGTCACCCCGCAGCAACGAGACAGCTGAGACGGCGATGACAGATCGTAAGGCTACGCCACACCAGGTGATGGTGAATGCAGCAGCCTCCACGCCGGCGGCGGTTTCCACGCAAGGTCAGGAATTTATTGTTCTCACAGCCTGGGAAGAAGTGGAGACGTCTGCACCGCAATCTTCTGCAACAACGTCCAGAGAAGTCGCCGACTATGAAACCGGCGCTGACGCGCAAATACAAAGCGACGACGCAACCAGCAAGCGCAACACGTCCCCGGTCGCGCAGATTTCCGTCACGCACCTGATTCTGCTTGTGTATCCGGCAAACACCATGACAGGATCTCCGACGGGCGCGACCACGGACACTAAGTCTGCGCGAACAACAGGTTCACATTCCCATCGGCCAACCGCATCTGCATTCGATGGCGGCTGGCTGTTCTTCCAACTCTAAACATGCAATTCACACCCATGGAGATGAAGCAATGTCTTTGACAACTAATTCATTAGTAGCAATCGTCAAGAAGCTCGCAGTTCCCGCTGGTATCCTCGCCACCGTTCTGTTTTCGCTTGCGTTCTTTTTCGATCACAGCAGAGCGCACGCCGCTGTCGCCGGGCCGCTCGATGAGAGCAGCGTCTCGTCGCTGGTCGCGCTCGATAACGCGGTGGAAGCCGTTGCCGCGCGCGTCACGCCCGCAGTCGTCAACGTGGCCGTCACTTCGCGCGTTTCCGAGGACGATCAGAACTCCGAGAACGGCGGGCAGGGACCCGGCGGAATCAATCCGCAGGATTTGCCTCCCGGCTTTCGTCAGTTCTTCTTCGGTCCCGGCGGCCAGCAGATGAAACCGCAGCCCCAGTTCGAACATGGCATCGGTAGTGGCGTGATTCTAACGTCAGATGGATACATCGTCACCAACGATCATGTGGTCGACGGGGCGACGCAGATTCGCGTCACATTGAATGACCGACGCGTCTTCACCGCGAAATTGATCGGTGTCGACAAACTCAACGACCTGGCGGTGATCAAAATCGACGCGCACGACCTGACCAGCGTGCCGTGGGGCGACTCGACGAAAATCAAGCCGGGCGAGACCGTGCTGGCCTTCGGCAACCCCTTCGGCAACTTCCCCTTTACCGTGACGCGCGGCATCATCAGCGGCCTCGATCGCCCGAATCCTTACCGCGACGATCCGCGCAAGCCGGGCGCCTTTATCCAGACCGATGCGGCCATCAATCCCGGTAACTCCGGCGGGCCGCTGGTGAATGCTTACGGCGAAGTCATTGGCATCAACACCTTCATCATCTCGGGCAGCGGATCGTTTGCCGGCGCGGGATTCGCGATTCCGTCGCAAATCGCCCAGGCCACGGCGCAGGCCATCATCAAGAACGGCAGCGTGCACCACGGCTACCTGGGCATCAGCATGAACGATGTGACGCCCGACAACTCGAGCTTCTTCAACCTGCCCGATGCGACAGGCGCCATCGTCAGCCAGGTGACACCGGACTCGCCGGCCAGCAAAGCTGGCTTAGAGAGCGGCGACGTGCTGCGCGAGGTTGACGGCAAGGGGATTCCGAACGGCAGCATGCTGCAGGTTACGGTGAGCGAGATGACGCCAGGGACCGCGATCACACTGGGCATTCTTCGTGACGGCAAGCCGCAAACGCTGCACGTGACAGTGGGCGAGTTCCACAACACGAATGAAGAGGCGAGCAACGGCGAACAGGGCAGCCAGCAGCGCGGCCGTCTTGGACTGGCCGTGGCCAACCTGACTCCCGATCTGCGCCAGCAGTTCAACGTGCCCGATCAGGTGAAGGGCGCGGTGATCGAATCAGTGCGTCCGGGCAGCGCGGCTGAAGATGCGGGTCTCACACCCGGCGATGTGATTCTCGGAGTCGACCGTCATCCCGTCGAGGATGCGGACAGCTTCGTGAACCAGCTTCACTCGGAGCCTGTAGGGAAAGACGTCCTGCTTCTGGTTTGGGCGAACGGTGGCGAGAGCTTCCTCGTGGTGCACCCAAATCAGAATTCGCAAAACGGCGAGTGAGGTTCGGCGAGTAACGATCGGCATTGGAGGAGCGATGGCCGCTGCGCGCGGCCGTTGCTCCCTGATGCGGATTTTTTCTTGCCTTAACAGCGAATGCCTGCGTTGATGTCTCTGATTTTGTCGCGCCGATTTTGCAACAAAGCTTCGACCTCCATCGTCTCCTACAATGCATCGCCTGCAGCAATTGCAAGATCGGCGGGAGAATGCCGGGACCGTTGTCCCAATGCTTCACGGGCAGGTGGTACGAGGAGCCGAATTCGTGATGCAGAGGTAAAAGGCCGTAGTAGTCGGGCGGCTCGAAAAGTCGGAGTCTGCTTCGGGGGGAGGAGACTCCGATTTAGAGACCTGGGACAACTAAGTGCCTCACTCGGGAGTCGGGGGACATAACGGGTGAGGCACACTGTTTTTAAGACAGTGGACAGTGAAAAGTGAATAGCGGAGAGCGGGCTTCAGACAGCAAGCTGGAGACAGCAGACAGCATAGCCCGCGTTGGCCAATAACTCCTTTCAGGAGAGTTGCTTGCGGTTCTTAAAACCGTCCGTCATTTCTTGGGATATTCTTGCTGATTCTAAACGGGTTATGGCACATAGATTCGACTTAAGTGCGCTCATTTTCAGCCCATTTTCGGAATACGCCCGCTGATTCTAAACGAGTTATTTGGCGAAAATCAGGCGAAACATCCCAAATTTTTTCTTAAATTAAGTTTCCTCCTTGATCGCGTTTCTGCGAAAAGCCGGGAGCCAACGATTCTCGGAATAGCGATCATGGGATTATTGTGCGCCAAACGGGCATAATGATCGGCAAACTTGGGGAGGAAGATTTGGGAGTCAATAAGTGACCGAAAAGGCAAGCGGTTAGGGTGAGTTTGATGGGCGCGTTTGGGCGATTGAGAGCTTGACAGAAAGGCAGGCGCAGCGGGGTTGGGATGGATCGCCGGCCGGGAGGGGCTTGCGCGGGCGACGAGAAGGGGTCGGTCGGAGGGCTTTTGCGGGCGATATCGGCGTTTTCGAGGACTAATCGTTGCACCCTAAGACCTGCTCAATGACCACGCCAGATCCGACGCCTGTAATTAGCTACGGAAAATGGTCATTGATTCCAATTATGGTTTGCTATGTATCACTGTGCCTTCGTCACAGGTTCCCTACAACTCGCGCAGGGCGACGGCGACAGGGCGCAGCGCGGCGCGCACTGCGGGCAGCATGCCGCCGAGAACGCCCATAGCCAGCGCGAATATCACCCCCATCACAAGCAAGTTGAATGTGATCTTGAAGGCGAAGGCAATGTTCGAGAAGGTCGAGAAATTCATGGTCTGCGTGGTCATGCCATTCAGCGGAAGCACGACCACACAGCCGATAATGCCGGCTATGAAAGAAATCAGCAGCGCCTCGAACAAGAACGAGAGGATGACGTTCCAGCTGGAAAAGCCGAGCGCGCGCATGGTGGCAATCTCACGTCCGCGTTCGGAGACGGCCGAGTACATGGTGTTGAGAGCGCCAAATACGGCGCCGATCGCCATGACGGCAGCCACCAGACCGCCCAACACGGTGATCAGCTGCGTCATGGCCGAGGATTGCTTGGCGTAGTAATCCACTTCGCGCTCGACTTCCAAATTCAACTGCGGGTCGGAAGTAATCGAATCCTTGAATTTGTCGAATGCCGCGGGCGAAGTGAGGTGAACAGTGGCAGATTGAAAGATGTTTTCGGGGCGCTTGAGCACTTCGTTCAGGATGCGCGAGTCGCACCACACTTCGGAATCGAACGACGATCCGCCCGCGTCGAACACTCCTACAACCTTCCAGTGCCCGCCGCCGAAGTTCACCGTGTTGCCAACGGTCAGGCCCTCGTAGGTTTTCGAGGCATTCTTGCCCACCACAAGCTCGTCCAGCCCAGAATGAAACATCCGCCCTTGCACGACCTTCACGAATTGGCGGATTTCGAGGACGTTGGGCGAAACGCCGCGGACTTCCACATTCGCGTCCGTGCCTGTGCTGATCAGTGGTATGGGAACGACGCCGACGACTTCCTGCGTGACCAGCGGCTGCCCCGACGCATCGCGTGCCACGCCAGGCTTATCTTGTACCAGCTTCACAGAATCGAGAGTGATGCCGCCCATCATTTCCGTGGTCGAGCCGGCCCGCATCACCAGCGCATCGTCGGGCGTGCCTGAGGCCACCAGCGTGGCCCGGAAACCGCGCGCCAGCGAAAGCATGGCCACGAATACGCCGACCGTCCCGGCAATGCCCAGAATGGCCACGATCGTGGAAGTCCAGCGTGCCCGAATGCTGCGGAGGTTGTAGGAAATCGGTACGGAACCGATCAGCGGCGCCAGCAATCCGGCCACGATCCCGCCAACGATGACCAAAATCAGGAGCAGCGCAGCGATGGCCGCAAGGGTGATCACCGCGCCGAAAAAGAGTTTTGTCACCATGCTCACACCCTCCGAAGGGCATTCACTACACGCATGCGCATCGCACCGTAGGCGGGAAGAATTCCGCTGGCGAAGCCGACCATGAGAGCAGCGATCACACCGAACACCAACGTTTTGGCCGTAACCAGAAGCGGCGGCAAGAGACCGGCCATTGCGCGGCTTAGCACCGGAATGACGACCAGCGCAAGCAGCAAGCCCACGCAACCGGCAAGCGCGATCGCCATCGACTCGCCCAGAATGAACGCAAGGATCGTGCCATCCGGAAAACCGATAGCCTTGAGCACGCCCAGCTCATTCGTTCGCTCGCGCACGGAGATGGCCATCGTGTTTCCGGTAACCAGCAAGAGCGTGAAGAAAACGACGGTCCCGATCGAAACGATCAGGAATTTGATATTTCCGAACTGCTTCACCCAGCCCTCGGCAAACGCGGACTCTGTCTCGGTCTTCGTTTCGTAGGGCGAATTCATGTACATGTTGTCGATGGTCTTGGCGATACGCGGGGCGTCGTCGGGGTCAGCGATGCGAACCGTGTACCAACCAACCTGGCCTTTGATCGAATCGGGCACGCTCTCTTTGAAGTATTCCCACTGGAACCAAAACTGGGTCTCGTCATCTTCGGGCTTCGCGCCGTGGTAAACGCCATCGATATTGAACTCGAAGGGCTTGCCAGCCAGCCCATAGATAGTTGTCGTGATGGGAATGCGGTCGCCGACCTTCCAGCCGAAGCGCTTCATGGTAACCGCGCCGACAATCGCGCCCTGGCGATCTTTCAGGAATGTATCCCACTGATCGTCGGGAACGATGAGCTCTGGGTAAACCTGGCGCTGGTTCTCCGGATCGATCACAAATTGAGGGAAGAAATTCTTAGCATCCTGATACACGCCGCCGAACCAATTGTCGTGTGTCACGTACGTCACGCCCGGAATGCGCAGGATTTCGTCCCGGTAGGACAACGGTACCGTGTTGATGATTGACGTGCGATTGATGGTGACGAGGCGATTCGCGCTCACGACGTCTGCCCCGCGGCTGAAGGCGTCGTTCACCACTCCCAGCAGCGCAAACAGGAAAAGCGCCACAGCGAACGAACCGATGGTGAGAACCAGCCGTGCCTTCTTGCGAAGCAGATTGGCGAGAATGAGTTTGCTGAATTTCATGACAGCGCTCCCCCGGCAATTGCCGGCGGCGTGCCTGCTTCTACCAGCACTCCCTTTTCGAGATGCAGTGTCGTATCGGCCTGGCGCGCAACCACCGGGTCGTGCGTTACCATCAGCACGGTTTTTCCATGCTCCTTCACTAACCGCTTGATGAGTTCCATCACTTCGTCGGCGCTTTTGCGGTCCAGGTCGCCGGTGGGCTCGTCGCAAAGCAGGAACGTGGGATCGGCGACGATGGCGCGGGCGATGGCAACACGCTGTTCCTGTCCGCCGGAAAGCTGGCGCGGATAGTGGTTCATGCGATCGCCCAAACCAACGATGGAAAGAGCAGTTTCAATGTGCTTGCGGCGCTCGGCCTTGGAAAGCCTGGTCAGCAGCAAGGGCAATTCGACGTTCCCGAAGGCGGTAAGCACGGGAATGAGGTTGTACATCTGGAAGATGAAACCGACGTGGCGCGCCCGCCAGTTGGTCAGCTTGCTGCCAGACATGTGCGTGATTTCATCGCCGGCCACGCTGATGGTGCCGCGCGTGGGAACGTCGAGGCCGCCCATCAAATTGAGCAACGTGGTCTTGCCCGAGCCGCTCGGCCCCATGAAGGCCACGAAGTCGCCTTTATCGACATCGAGATTCAAGCCCTGCAAGACGTCGATTTCCTCGTTGCCGCGGCGATAAGTTTTGTCCAAACCGCGAACGCGAATCAGACTGCCCACTGCTCCATTGCCGTCCACGCGTACCATGATCAACACTCCTTGATTTCCGCGATATCCGATCCATAGCCCGAATCGCGCCGTTCCTCGCGGGGACAGCATCCTGTGTCCCACTCCGCAATTCCCAATCACAGAAGGATAACTGAGTTGCAAGAACGGCGCGTTAACGCTTGATTGCTACCGTTTCGCCATCTTTCAAGTTGGAGGGCCCACCAACCACGACTGTGTCCCCGGCCACGAGCCCCGCCAGAATCTGCGTTTGCGCTCCGTTGGTCGTGCCGACCTTCACGGCGTGACGCTCGACGTGATCGCCTGTCACCAGGAAAACGATCTTCTGCCCGCCATCGTCGCGGACCGCATTCTGCGGCACCATTACGCTCGCCGGCGCTTCTTTCCCGACCTTTGTTTCTTCCCCGAGGAACGTGACCTTCACGCCCATATCGGGCAGGATGCGCGGATCCAGCTTGTCGAAGGCAATGCGCACCTCGACAGTCGCCTTCTGACGATCGGCTGTGGGAATGATCGTGCGCACACGGCACGGAATCTTCCAGTCCGGATATGCATCCAAAACGGCGGTTACTTCCTGGCCGCTCTTGACGCGAGCGATGTAGTTCTCGTTGACATCCACTTCGATTTCATTCGAGGCCATATCGACAATCGTCGCGATGCCTGTGCGCGTGAAGCCACCGCCGGCAGAAATTGGCGACACCATTTCTCCCACCTGCGCGTCCTTGGAAACGATGATGCCGTCGAACGGAGCCGTGATGATGCAGTTATCCACCGCCTGCTGCGCCTCTTTGATGCGCGCGTCAGCAGACAGCACCTGCGCCTGCGTGTAGTCGATTTTCGCTTTCAGGCTGTTCACGGCCATCGTCGCATTGTCGAGCGCTTCCTGAGTTTGAATTCCTGCCGCCCTCAGATCCTGGGCCCGATGCAACTCTATCTGCGCGTTCTTCAACTGCACTTGCAAATCGAGAATGCTTGCCTGCGTGGCATTGCGATCTGCTTTCGCGGAAGCCAGCGTCCGTTGCGCATCGGAATCGTCAAGGGTGGCCAGTACAAAGCCTGTGTGCACGTACATCCCTTCGGTAAAGAAAACACCCGTAACGCGCCCCGTGATCTTGGCCGCTACGGTGGCGCGCCGCTGCGGGGTGACATACCCGCTCGCGTTGAGCAGGGCCTGTGGCCCGTTGTCAGGGGCGTCTGCGGTTGCAACCTGCACCGAGGGCGCCTGGTGTATGTACGCGTAGACTCCTCCTGCGACTATGAGCGCGGCGAGCAGCGGGAAAAGAATGATCGCGATGCGCTTGCCAGCATTTCGGGAGCCTCGCTTGTGGGCTTCGATGCGCAGCGATCCCAGGTCCGGTTTTACAGGCGCTTCAGGCATAGTTGATCCAGCCGATCTAATCTGGTATTTCCATTATGGTATATCCGGTCCCTCGCTACTGGACTCGTTGAGGCGCGTTTCGCCTCATCAGCTGCGGAGCGTTCTCCCACCCGGCTCAGGCAAAATGATCTCTATTTCCGAATCCGCACATTGTGAATCACTCAACGCGGCGATAGATTCGAAACGCGGGTTTGGTGGGGCCATTGTCCTTCATCTGAAGTTCGCGCCAATAGGTAACGAAAAGTCGGCTTGTGGCAAGGTTTCTCGGGCCGCTCGGCCGTTTTCGGCGACCCCGCGCCCGTCGATCCCGGCAGCTCCGCAGCCTTGCCCAGGGTGCTCGCGGCCCAAGAAACGCTGGATGGCGGGAGGGACTGTCGGCTCTGTCGAGAGCCATTCGCTCGTCGTGGCGCCGATGATTTGGGTGCGCAGGATGACGGCCGATGAATTGGGCTGAAGATTTGATCGCGGCTTCGCCGCGTACTTTATTCCTCGGAAAATGGGTGGGCGGGGGAAGACAGAGACCGGGGAATAACGACCTGGGATTAGAAAAGCGAAGGGCTCGCGGGCGCGGCAGACAAGTACGATGGCTAGATGAGAGTGATTTCAGTGAACGTCGGGCTTCCGCGAGAGGTGACCTGGCACGGGACGAGCGTGTCCACGGGAATCTTCAAAGAGCCGGTGACGGGACGGATCGCTCTGCACAAGCTGAACCTGGAGGGAGACGGCCAAGCTGACCTGATGGTTCACGGCGGCGAGTATAAGGCCGTTTACTGCTATCCGCTGGAACACTACGACTACTGGAGGAAGGAATTGCCCGATCGAGAGCTACCGATGGGTGTGTTTGGGGAGAACTTCACGCTCGATAGCTCGCCAGAAGAGTCGGTCCACCTCGGTGATCGGTATTTCGTCGGTTCGGCGGAAGTGGTGGTGACCCAGCCGCGACTGCCCTGCTACAAACTCGGGATACGATTTGAATCCGACGATATGGTGAGGCGGTTCCTTGCGAGCGGCCGCACGGGGTTCTACCTGGCCGTGACTCGCGAAGGAGAGGTGTGCGCGGGCGATGCGATGAAGGTGATAAGCCGCGACCCGAATGGCGTGCCTATCTCAGAGATCGTTCGCCTGTACACCGCGAAACGATATAGCAGCGCCGATGTGGCGACGATTGAGAAGACTTTCGCGGTTGAGGCGTTCCCGGAGAGTTGGAAAGAATATCTGCGCGAGCGGGTGGAGCGGATTGGGAGTTGAGGCTGAAGCGAAGACGGAGAGCTAAGGAGTGTTCGCGGCGGGCGGCGGCTTGGGCGGACGGCCTGAAACTTGTTGCGATAGCATCGCGAAAAGGAGGTCTTTCGTTCCGATGAAAAAGAAGAGTTCCGCAAAGGTGGGATCTGCAAAGGCCGGGTCAGCTTCGAAGCTGATCGACCTGAGAATCGAGGAGCTGGGCGATTGGCGCGGAGAGATGCTGGCGCGGCTGCGCGCGTTGATCAAACAGGCCGATCCCAAGGTGGTTGAAGAGTGGAAGTGGGGGAATCCTGTGTGGTCGCACGACGGAATCATTTGCACCGGCGAGACCTACAAGAAGGCGGTGAAGATGACCTTCGCCAAAGGCGCGTTTCTGGATGATCCGGACGGGCTGTTCAATTCCAGCCTCGAAGGCAGATTGAGGCGCGCCATCGACGTCAAAGAAGGCGAGAAGGTGAACGAGAAGGCGCTGAAGACTCTGATTCGCGCGGCTGCGGCGCTGAACAAGGCGGGGGACTGAGAGGCCCGAAGGAAGTTTTTCGCGGGGGCGTCGCTGGCAAGTCCCGACAAGACGCGAAGGCGAGGCGGAGAGCTAAGGAGTGTTCGCGGCGGGCGGCGGTTTGGGCGGGGCGGGGTGATTCTCGATGCCGAGGGCTTTGCCGACGTGTTGGGCGGAAGCGCCGAGCGCGTGGCGCGTGTGGCGATAGCTCTTGTGGAGCGCGTTGCCGCTGGAGTCCTCGGCGGTGGAGATTCCTGAAATCGTGTCGCGACCGCCGCCGGCGATCGCTTGCCCGGTTGTGCTGCTAATGGCGATGATTCCCTGCCTGGGATGCTTGCCCTGGTTGAACCATGCAATCTCAGAATCGGGAAGTTCGCCGAGCCGCGCAAGAGCCGGGGCCGGAAAGTTTGTTTCGGACATTTTGGCGGAGAGTGGCCACGCGGATGAGGCGATGAACACGGAGCCGTTCATGGGGTAGCCGGGCTCGCCGAGGTTGACGAGCTTGGCGGGACGGAGAGGCGCCATGTTTTCGCAGTGATCGGCTCCGCAACCTTTTTGACAGAGCGCTTGATTGAGATAGGAAGCATGCTTGCCGGGAGAGATCCAGACGCTGGGGCCGGCGTCTTCAGCATGAAGAGTGGAGGCGTGGGCGATCTGACTCACATCGCAGACGGTGTTCTCATGGGCGGCGGCGTACCAGTAAAGGGCCTTCCAGGTCGCAGAGCGGAGATCGGAGTTGGAGGCGCGGACGAGGACGGAGACGTGCTCGGCATCAAGCGGATGGCCGTGAGGTCCGCAGTCGATGCGCCAGAGATGGTAGTAGTGAATCTCCGCAGCGGGCTCGCCGTCGATGGGGTCCTTTGCGGGAAATACCTGGCCGTAGATAGTTCCGTTTTCAGATTCCACCAACGGAGTGGCGTTGCCGGGCTGAAATTCAGCGGGAATGTTGGAGCAATCACCTGAGCCCACGAGAAACTTTGGAGCGAATTGCACTAATAAAGATTGCTCGAGGTCATCGCTGATGCCGTCGTGATCCGAATCGATTGCGAGCGGTGCGGGCGAAGATTCGGGCAGAGACGATGGTGGAGGCGTGTGCGACTGCCCAAATGAGTGGGGCGCGAAGGCAGCGAGTGAAAGTGCGAGGACCGTGGAGCCAGAGAGCAGCTGGGGGTGGTTGAGGATCAAGGGAGCACTGAGTGACGGTGAGATTTTCAAAGAGCCTTTCCGGCAAATGGACGAGGCCTCGCTCGTCCCGATCGAAGAGTGGCTGGCTCGCGATCGTGATTGCTCTGACCTGATTATCACTCGGGAGCCCTGGCGAGGATAGTGTTAATGCGCCGTGCTGGATTTGCGCCTGTTCTTGAACCACTTGGCGAGGCCGAGCGCGAGGAGCATCAGTCCGAAGGGAATGCACATGAGGGCGACGATGAGCGCGAACCACCCGGTGTTGGTGCTGGCGCCGGCGCGCGAGTAGCCACCGAGAACAGTGACCAGCAGGACGACGGCCAGGACGCCCGTCCCAACCATGGAGCCGCCCCATTGAAGAAGCTGCCGCGTGCCGTCGTCGGGTCGTGTGGGGTGATTCGGCTCGGAGATCGGCGGGATTGAGGGCATGGCTTTAGTTCCATGCTAATGGAACGGTGATGGTCTGACGCCCGTCCCGTGGGATGACGACGTGAAAACGGAAGGTGATCGAAACCGGTGCTAGACTCTGGGCCATGGCAATTGCGGGAAAAATCCTCATTGTGCTCGGTGCGGGATTGCTTTTGCTCGCCGGAATCTTCTTTCTGGATGCGGTCGTTCCGAGCGGTGGGTGGGGTCTTGGTGGCCCGCGCTTTGGCTTGATAGTGGCCGGATTCCCGGGCGTGCCTGGCGTTTGCGCATTGCTGGTTGGAATCTATCTGGCGCGGCGAGCCCGAACGCGGCGCGAGCTCAACGCGGCGATGGAGTGGAGCAGTCGGCCACTACTGGGCTCGTCTCGGATGGGACCGGCTCACCCATCCGGAATGCCACCGTCGATGTTTTCGCCGGGGGATCGCAAGAGAGTCAGCCAGCGGCTACGATGCGCACCGATGCAAGAGGCAGGTTCTCAGCCGACTTGCCAGATGGGAAGTACGTTTTGGAGGTCGGGGTTCCGGAGATCGGCGAGTCCTCATTGCAAGTCGAAGTATCGAAGCTGGTCCGTAACCCGGAATTGCAAATCAAGCTTGCGGTCACCCCGTCATAGCTACCCGGATTCATGCTTCGTTGCGGCGGACGTCAGCTTCCCAGTGCGAGGCGGAGCATGACGTAGGTGACGACGCCGGTGACAGAAACGTAGAGCCAGAGCGGGAAGGTCCAACGCGCGATGTGGCGGTGCTGCGGGATGCGGCCGGAGAGCGAGAAGAAAAACGTGACGAGGATGAGGGGCAAGGCGACGACGGCGAGAACGATGTGGCTGGCGAGCAGCGAGAGATAGAACGTGCGGTAAGCGGCGTGGATCGGATAGCGAACGTCTCCGTGCAGCGCGTGGTGGGCGATATAGCCGACAAGGAACAGTGTGGAGAAGACAAAAGCCGTGATCATCGAGGCGCGGTGCTGCTTGATCTTGCGCGCACGGACGAAAGTGTAACCGATGAGAAGCGCAGTCGCGGAGAGCCCGTTAAAGACCGCGTTCATTGCGGGAAGGAAGGCATATTGAGAACTGGTGGCAGCGGCCGGATGAATATAGATAAGCCAGAAAAGAAAGATGGTGGCAGCGGCGCTGATGGCGATGATGGCTGCGATGGCGGAGCCAGTGGAGGAATGCGGAGCGGAGGTGGGTGCGGCGATGATCATGCGCGCTAACCTTTCGCGCGGGCGCAGAGCATGAGCGTAGTGAAGAGCAGGGGCAGGTAGATGACGCTCACCTTGAGCAGATCGCGGGCTAGCTTGCGGCTTTCGTCTTCCGACTTGGCGCGAAGGATGCGGGCGAAGCGGATGGTGTAAGCGAGGTAGACGAGGCCGAGCGCCGTGGCGATGATGGGGTAGATTGAGACGGTCATGCCGAGCCACCAAGGGGCAAGCGAGACGGGAATCATGAGCACGGCGTAGAAGAGGGCTTCGACGACGGTGGACCATCCGTCGGGCTGGACGACGGGCAACATGCGAATGCCGGCGCGGGCGTAGTCGTCGCGGTACAACCATGCAATCGACATGAAATGCGGGAACTGCCAGACGAAGAGGATTGCGAACAGAGCGACGCCGGGCCACTCGATGCGTCCGCGGGCCGCGGTCCAGCCGAGAAGTGGACCCATGGCGCCGGGAAACGCGCCGATAAAGGTGGCCATGCTGGTGACGCGCTTGAGCGGCGTATAGATGGCGACGTAAGTAAAGGCGGTGAGCAGGGCCAGTGAGACGGTGAGCAGGTTGGTGCGGAGCGCCAGCCAGACCGCGCCGAGAGCCACCGTGGCGAGGCCGCCGAGGATTCCGACGGAGAGCGGCCAACGGCCCGATGCGAGGGGACGATCCTCGGTGCGCTTCATGCGCGCGTCAGAAGCGCGCTCGAGCGCCTGATTGAGGGCGCCCGCGCCGGCAGAGATGAGGCCGATGCCGAGGAGCGTGTCGAGCAGGCCACGCTGCAGGGTGGAGATGCCGGACTGCATCGATCCCAGATAAAAGCCGCCCCAACCGGTGACGAGGACGAGGCCAACAACTTTAACCTTGAAGAATTCGCGCAGGTCGTGGATGAGTGTCGCGGTCACGCCCGGAGCGGGTGCATGAAGTGTGTGCGGTGCGGGATTGACGGCAAGGTCAGATGGCGAGGCGGCTTGGGAAGCAGTGGTCATGGGGATGATGAATGATGGCGGCGCGAGCGAGGATGCGGCGGCCGTTAATTCGATGATAGCAAGAGGGGCAAGGGAGTTGGCGGGATGGACGGAGTAGATTTGGGTGCGTTGGCTTGCAGGTGAATCAGGCGCCAGAATGAAAGCGAAAATTGTTTTGACTGAGCTCGCTTTGGTGGTTTAGCGTTCGGGCATTGGCGCGCACACATCCCCTGGGGTAATTTCGAGCGCCTGGAGGTAGAAAGATGCGGATGATGATGCATGTTGAATTCCCACTTGAACCATTCAACACAGTGGTTCGCAATGGAACTGCGAGCTCAATCATGAAGAAGATTCTCGATGACGCGAAGCCTGAAGCTGCGTACTTTGGCGAGCAAGACGGCAAGCGCGGTGGGATTCTTATTGTCGACGTGGCGAAGCCGTCCGACGTTCCCAGGCTCGCAGAGCCGTGGTTCTTGAATTTCAACGTTGAGGTGAAGTTCAGGGTCGTGATGACGCCTCAGGATCTCGGGGAGTCGAATCTCGAAGCGCTGGGCAAGAAGTGGGGCTGACTCCCGATTAACGGGATTGAAAGAAGGATGAAGCACCGAAGCGGGAGCTGATACGAAACGGCTTCCGCTTTGTAGCGTTTGGCGATCGGTTGCCTATTGGAGCAGGCCGATCGAGCGCGCGGAACACTCTGGTAACTGCCCGAGGTGGCATCGCTGGTGCCCCGCCGATGCCCGGTTTGGGGGATGTGCCACGGGCGGCCGGAGTCCTGTAAAATAAAGGTTAACCGGATGATGCAAACCCCTTCAGCGGCTGCTCCCCAGGCATCCCGTGCAACGCGGGACCCGGAGTCGCGAGTGGGCGGATTCGACGCCGGCAAATCTCCGGTCATTCAAGTGCAGGGCCTCAGCAAGACCTACCAGACTGCGCGTGGCGCGCTGCATTTGTTCCAGGATCTCAACCTCGAAGTGAAGGCCGGGGAAATCATAGCGATTGTCGGCCAATCGGGTGCAGGAAAGAGCACACTTTTACACATTTTGGGCGCGCTTGATGCGCCTTCCACGGGAACTGTATACTGCGCCTCAACCAACGTGGCGAAGCTGAGCGCGAAAGAGGCGGCAGCTTTTCGAAATCGCGAAATTGGGTACGTTTGGCAGTTCCATTATTTGCTGCCAGAGTTTACGGCGCTGGAGAATGTGGCGATGCCGCTTCTGGCGCGAAACATGAGGAAAGTCGAAGCGCTTAAGACGGCGGAGAAATGGTTGGGCGAGGTGGGATTGGAAGATCGCGGCGACCATCGGCCGGGTGAGCTTTCCGGGGGCGAGCAGCAGCGCGTGGCACTGGCACGAGCGTTGGTTTGCAGCCCAAGGCTGTTGCTGGCCGATGAGCCAACGGGCGACCTGGACGGCGTGACGGCGGGACGGGTATTTGACCTGATTGAGCGCTTGCATGGGAGTCACGGACTGACGTCAATTGTCGTGACGCATAACATGGACCTGGCCGTGCGCTGCGGGCGGACTCTGAAGCTGGAAAACGGAAGGCTGCTCCAGGTCACAGACGCGGGGCCAAAAGGACCGCAAGCTGGACATATTCACTAGAAAAAGCAGCATTTTTGCATCGTTTTGAGTCTTATAAGTAGGGGCCTGAGAAACACTTTCTCCAGTTCAGGCTCTCAGAGGTCGGGGTGGGAGTCGGCGGGCGGAATGAGAGCCGGTTGACGCAGGGTTCGATGGGAGCACGAGACCATCCAAAAGAGCTGTTCGGAGCACGGCGATATCTTTCAAGAGGCTCCGGCGGCGAAGCAACGAAAGGGTGAGCGCGGGTTGGGCCGAGGCCGGGAAACCAGCGGACGGCTACTGCAAGCGGGCACCTGGATCAGGGAGCACATCATGTTCGAGCGGTATACGGAGAAGGCGCGGCGCGTGATCTTCTTCGCGCGGTACGAGGCCAGCCAGTTCGGCTCGCCTTATATCGAGACCGAGCATTTACTGCTGGGGCTGCTACGCGAAGACAAGGCGTTAACCAACCGCTTCCTGCGTTCGCACGCCTCGGTGGAGTCGATCCGGAAGCAAATTGAAGCGCACACCACCATCCGCGAGAAGGTGTCGACAAGCGTCGACCTGCCGCTTTCGAATGAGTGCAAGCGAGTGCTCGCATATGCCGCAGAGGAAGCCGAGCGGCTGGGACACAAACATATTGGTACGGAACATCTGCTGCTGGGACTGCTGAGGGAAGAGAAGTGCTTTGCCTCAGAGATTTTGCAGGAGCGCGGGCTAAAGCTGACGCAAATTCGCGATGAGCTGGCGCGCGTGACGCAGGAGAAGGCGCCACCGCAACAGCGGCAGCGCGAGTCAAGCCTGCTGGCGGAGTTTAGCCGCGACTTGACGCAGGCGGCAATGGACGGACAACTCGATCCGCTGGTCGGGCGCGAGGGCGAGCTGGAGCGCTCGATACAGATTCTGTGCCGGCGCACCAAGAACAATCCGGTGCTGATTGGCGAGCCCGGCGTGGGCAAGACTGCGATCGTCGAGGGCCTTGCGCAAAAGATAGCTGACGGCGAAGTGCCGAGCTTTTTGGCCGACAAGCGCGTGCTGGCGCTGGACCTGTCGCTGATCGTGGCGGGAACAAAGTATCGTGGCCAATTCGAAGAGCGGCTGAAGACCATCATGAAAGAGCTGATGGAGAGCCAGAACTCGATTGTGTTCATCGACGAGTTGCATACGCTGGTCGGCGCGGGGTCGGCGGAGGGATCGCTGGATGCAGCGAACATCTTGAAGCCGGCTCTGTCGCGCGGCGAGATTCAATGCATTGGCGCGACGACTCCGGCAGAATACCGCAAGTCGATCGAGAAGGATCGCTCGCTGGAGCGGCGCTTCCAGGCGGTGAAAGTGCCGCCGCCAAACGAGGCTGAGGCGATCAAGATCATCATGGGCATCAAGGACCGCTATGAAAAGTTTCACGCGGTCAGCTATACCGATGCCGCGGTGGAATTCGCCGTCTCGCACTCGAGTCGCTACATTCCCGATCGCTTTTTGCCCGACAAGGCCATCGATCTGATCGATGAGGCCGGTGCGCGCGTGAAGCTGCGCCAGACCTCGCTGCCCGAAGAGATCACAGAGGTGCAGAAGCGGATCAAGTTCATCGTGCATCGCATGGATTCGGCGATTGCCAACCACGAGTTCGAGAAGGCGCGTTTTTATTCCGACGAAGAGCGCAAGGAGCGCGAGAACCTGCGCGCACTGCGCGACAAGTACCACCTCGACGACTCCGCGGCAGGCATTGTTGGCCGCGAGGACATCGAGGATGTCGTCAGCCGCTGGACGGGCGTACCCGTAACCAGCATAAAGGAAGAAGAGACGCAGAAGCTGCTGCGCGTGGAAGAAGAGCTGCACAAACGCGTGATCTCGCAGGAAAAGGCGATTTCTGCGTTGGCACGCGCGATCCGGCGATCGAGAGCGGGCTTGAAGTCGCCGCACCGGCCGATTGGTTCTTTTCTTTTTCTTGGACCAACGGGTGTGGGAAAAACAGAAATGGCGCGTACGCTGGCCAACTTCCTCTTCGGGTCGGATAAGGCTTTAATCCGCTTCGATATGTCGGAGTTCATGGAGAAGCATTCGGTGTCGAAGCTGATCGGCTCGCCTCCAGGCTACGTGGGCTACGAGGAGGGCGGGCAGTTAACGGAGCGAGTGAAGCGCTCGCCGTACTCGGTCGTGCTGCTCGACGAAATCGAGAAGGCTCACCCGGATGTATTCAACATTCTGCTGCAGGTGTTTGAGGATGGGCAATTGACAGACGGCCTTGGCAACACCGTCGACTTCAAGAACACCATCGTGATCATGACCTCGAACATCGGCGCGCGGCACCTGCAGAAGAAACAGGGGCTCGGCTTCCAGAGCGAGCGCGAAGACATCGTAAGCGAAAAAGTTGAAGAGCTGGTGAGGAACGAGGTGAAGAAGACCTTCAACCCCGAGTTTCTTAACCGTCTCGATGAGGTGATTCTCTTCCAGTCGCTCAACGATGCCGACCTGATCCAGATTGTCGAGCTGCTTGTGCAGCTATTGAACGCCAACCTGGCGCAGAAGTCGATCACGATTTCAGTGAACGACGACGCAAAGAAATGGATTCTCGACAAGACGCTGGTCGACCGCAGCTACGGTGCACGTCCGTTGCGGCGCGCGTTGCAGCGGTACATCGAAGATCCGCTCTCAGAGGCGCTGATCGCGGGGCAGATCCAGGAGCGGCCTGCGTTCCTCGAGGTCTATCTCGACCAAAACCAACTGTTTTATCGGCCGGTGAGCGCCGATGAGACCGTTGGCGACGAGAAGGCGGCGGGCGTGTTGCTGTTCAGTAACTAATCTCTTCCAGGGCCAGAAGAACAGGACCAGAAGAAAAAGCCCTCGGCGAAACTGCCGGGGGCTTTTTGCTGGTCTGCATGCGGCTCGGAGCCTCGGCGAGCGCTCATCGTGCTTACCCCCAGCCATTTACACTAGAAAGCGGAGATACCTGTGTTTCTTGATAAGTTGTTAGCCAAAATCTTCGGCACGGCGAACGAGCGTGCCCTCAAGCGCCTGACGCCCATTGTGGGGCAGATCAGCGTGCTGGAGCCGGAGACCAAGAAGCTCTCGGATGAAGAGCTAAGAGCGAAGACAGCCGAGTTCAAGGCGCGGATTGCGACCCGGCTCGAAGGGATTACGGACGCAGACGAGAAGAAAGAAGCCGAGAAGGAGGCGCTCGAAGAGATTCTTCCCGAGGCTTTCGCGGTGGTGCGCGAGGCGGGCTGGCGCGCGGTGCAGATGCGGCACTTCGACGTGCAATTGATTGGCGGTATGGTGCTGCACCAGGGCAAGATTTCGGAGATGAAGACCGGCGAGGGCAAGACGCTTGTGGCGACGCTTGCCTGCTATTTGAATGCATTGGCCGGCCACGGTGTTCATGTCGTTACGGTGAACGACTACCTGGCCAAACGCGACGCCGAGTGGATGGGCAAGATCTACGAATTCCTCGGGCTCACTGTCGGCGTGATTGTTCACGACTTGAGCGACGACGAGCGCCGCGCAGCTTATGGCGCGGACATTACCTACGGCACGAACAACGAGTTTGGATTCGACTACCTGCGCGACAACATGAAGTTCGAGATCAAGGATTGCGTGCAGCGCGGGCATTACTACGCCGTCGTGGACGAAGTGGACTCGATTTTGATCGACGAGGCGCGGACGCCTCTCATCATTTCAGGGCCGACGGAGCAGACGACGGACAAGTACGCGCGCGTGCGGCATATCATTCCGCAACTGGAGATGGGCGAAGAGGTTGAATGGAGCGACACGCAACGCCAGCAGGAGTTGGGTATCCGGCTCGCCGAGGGCGAGAAATACATGAGCGGCGATTATTTCGTCGATGAGAAGCAGCGGACGATCGGCGTGACGGACTCCGGATGGGAGACGATCGAAAAAGCGCTGGGGATTGGAAATATAGCCGACGCGGAGAACTGGGACCTGAAGCACTACGTGGAGACGGCGATCAAGGCTCACGCGCTTTACAAGCGCGACGTGGACTACGTGGTGAAGGACGGCGAAGTCATTATCGTGGATACCTTCACGGGCCGGCTGATGCCGGGCCGGCGCTGGAGCGACGGACTGCATCAGTCGATCGAGGCCAAGGAAGGCGTGAGCATCCGCAAGGAAGACCAGACGCTGGCCACAATCACATTTCAGAATTATTTTCGCCTTTATCAAAAATTGAGCGGCATGACGGGAACGGCAGAGACCGAGGCCGCTGAATTTGAAAAGATCTACAAGCTCGAGATCGTGGTGATTCCGACAAACAAGCCACTACTGCGATTGGAAAACCCAGATGTGGTGTTCCGCACGGAGAAGGAAAAGTACAAGGCTGTAGCGGAAAACATCGCCGAGCTGCACGCAAAGGGGCAGCCGGCGCTTGTCGGCACCGTGTCCATCGAAAAGTCGGAGCGGCTGTCGGCAATTTTGCAGAAAAAAGGCGTTCGCCATGTGGTGCTGAATGCGAAGTTCCACGAGCGCGAAGCGGAGATTGTGGCGCAGGCGGGCCGCTCGGGGATGGTGACGATCGCCACCAACATGGCCGGACGCGGTACCGATATTCTGCTGGGCGGCAATGCGGAGTTCATGACCCGGCAGGAACTGGTGAAGAAGAACAAGGCGCGGGCGATCAGCGTGGCGGAGGGCGCGATCAATCCCATGGCGCCGGCGGGATTCCAGCGGTTCTACTACCAGGGACAGGAGTTCGAAGTCTCCGATGGCGATTGGGTGGAGGCGAACGCGTCGCACGCGGCCGCAGCGCAGGCGGAGCATGAAGCAGTGATCGCAGCCGGAGGGTTGTTCATTCTGGGCACGGAACGGCACGAATCGCGGCGCATCGACAACCAGCTGCGTGGACGCGCCGGACGCCAGGGCGATCCCGGCGAGTCGCGCTTCTATCTTTCGCTCGAGGATGACCTGATCCGCATTTTCGCGCGCGGATTTGCGGGCACGGTGATGCAGAAGGTAATGGTCGAGGACGAGGCGATCGAGTCGCGCATGATCACCAAGCGCATCGAAGGCGCGCAAAAGGCGGTGGAAGCGCAGAATTTCGAAGCGCGCAAACATCTGCTGGAATATGACGACGTGATGAACAAGCAGCGCGGGGCGGTGTATGGCCTGCGCCGGCAACTGCTGGAAGGCGTCGAGCAGCGCGAGATGATTCTGGAGGATTATGTCGGCGGAATCCTGAGCACCCTTCTGGATGAATTTGCCGGCGAGCGCGTGCGGCAGGATCAGTGGGATCTCAAGGGCCTGGGCGAAAAACTGGTTGACCATTTTGGATTCAACCTTGCGGCATCCGGCATTAAGCCGGAGACACTGAGCCGGCACGAGCTGGGTGAGGAGATCTTTGCCAAGCTGGCCGAGGGTTATGAGGCCAAGGAGAAGATTCTGGGAGTGGCCACGATGCGCCACCACGAGCGCATGGTGATGCTGAGTGTCATCGACGGGCTGTGGAAGGATCACCTGCTCTCGATGGATCACCTGAAAGAGGGCATCAATCTGCGCGGGTATGCGCAGCGCGATCCGCTGGTGGAATACAAGCGCGAGTCCTTCGATTTGTTCGAAGCCATGATGCTGAAGTTCCAGGAAGACACGGTACGGTTCCTTTTCCGGATGCAGATACTCGGGCCGGACGGTCAGCCGGTGGATGCGGCACCGCGGCCGCGCGGCACGGTGCCCAAGGCTCCGCCGGTAGCGAGCGCCGCACAGCCGATCACCGGCGATGGCGCGCCGCGAGAGATCGAGATTCATACGCGCAAACCCTCGACGACCATCGACGAGCTGGAGAAGGAGTTCCACCGGAAAAAAGAGCGGGAACTCGCTGTGGCCAGCAGGCAAGGCGGCGGGGATTCAAGCGAAACTGCGCAGCGGCGGACGGGCGAAAAAGTGGGTCGCAACGATCCTTGCCCGTGTGGCAGCGGCAAGAAATACAAGAAGTGCCACGGGGCGTAAAGGCAGTGACTAGGGACGTAGGGACTAAGGGACTGAGGAACAGGGTCAGCAAGCCCACGAGTCGGAAAATGAGCAGGGTAGCGACTTAGCGCAGGAAGCTGAAGAAGCCTCTTTTTTCGTTCTTCTCAGCGAGCAGGCCTGCGGCTGATTTGGCCATGGTGCGGATGGTTTGCGAGATGGTGGAGTCGACCATAACCATCGGAGTCGCTGTCTCGCGGGTTCTGCGCGCGGCTGCATAGTCGTCGGGAATTTTCCAGTTCGCCTGCCGGGTCAGAGCCTTAACGACCTGGGCTTCATCAAAGAGCGCGTCGCTTGATTTGTGGCGATTGACGACAATTTGCAGGTTCTCGTCGCGCTTCGCAAAATACTTCAGAATCATGCGATTGGCCGTACGCATTTCAGAGATTCCCACCTGGGTGACGAGAAAAATGGTGGAGGAATCCTCAAACAACAGCGAGTCCATCAGATCGATCCTCGATCCGATATCGACCACGACATAGTCGTAGATATCCCGCGTGACCGTTAGCAGCTTGTCAACGGCCTCCTTAGTGGCCCGCACGTCAGACAGATCCGTGGCCGCAGGAAGAACAGAGAGTCCCGAGCTGTGTTTGGACACCAGCGTCGAGAGGAGATTCGCATCCACGCGGTTGGGGTTTTCGAGGGCAGTGACTACGGAGTATTCGGTGACGATGCCCAGGTTGATGGCCACGTCGCCGAGTGGCTGGCCGAGATCGATGAGAAGCGTGGTGCTGTCACTCTCCTGAGCCAGCGCCAAGGCAAAATTTGACGCCAGCGTAGTCACGCCGCAGCCACCCTTTGAGCCGAGGAAGACAAACAATTTGCCGGTCTTCTTATTATTGTCGTCACGGGGTGGGGGCGTCGTGCGGGGCGCCGAAGCGCGAGTGAGAGCGGCGGAAACTTCGTTGGCATCGATCGGCAAAGTGAAGAATTCGCGGACCCCGGCGCGCATGAATTGGACGGCGCGCTTCATATCGGCGTTTGCCGAGTAGGCCATGACGTAGGCGCGTCCGCTGGCGCAGAGGCTTTCGACGAGAGCGAAGGCGTAATCCGGATCGCTGTCCGCGTCGATGATGACAACTTCGTAGGCCTGGGCGAGCCGCTGAGGCAGGTCGTCAAGCCTGGGCGGGAAAGACGAGAATTCGTGGAGCTTGAGGCCCGGATGCTTGGAGACAGCGCTGGCGACAACTTTTCGCCGTTGTTCGTCCGGTCCGAGGAGCGCGACGTTCAGATTGGTTACATCCGGGATGGCAGTTTCCCTCGAGGCTTGCAGCATAGCAAACAAACGGCTCCCAAAGGTCTATTTTAAGCGATCTCATTGCTGATATGGGACTTGCTATGACGCTTTCGGGGGAGTGCGAAAGGATGGACACTGGAGGAAATCGCTAAGCGATTGATGGTGATGGGGGTAAAGGAGCGGCGCGTCAGCGGGGACTCGGCGGAGAGCCGTGCAAAGTGGCGTGGATTGAGCGGGTCAAACTGGGCAAGCGGCTCGGCGCGCTATCGCGCAGAGGCGGCGATCGCGGAAAAGGTGAGATCTTCAACCGTGCTGCGGTGATCGATGCGCCACTGGTCAAAGAGGCGGCCGTAGCTGAGGGTGATGTAGCTGGTGGAATCGATGCCGAGACGGGAGGCAGCGCGGTCGATCCAATCGGAAGAGCCTTCGAGCTCAGCGTAGTTGCCGATGGGCGTTTCATCGATGACGCAGTGCCCCTCGCCGTCGGTCCACTCAGTGCGCCATTTTTCATAGCGGAAGGCGGCGACAAGGCCGAGAGAAAGAAACAGCTCGGCGAGCGCGGCGCCTTGCGCGACCGCGGTTTCGGTTTCGACGCGACGCTTATGACGATCGCTGTCCGGGAGACCGGGGCCAGAGGCTGCGGGGCCGGGAAGTCGTTTGTGGGTGAGCGTCCAATGGCCGGCGTAGCTGCGGATGCGGAGAATTTCGGTGCGGGCGCGCATCTGGCGGTCGGGCGTGTCATAGAGGATGTTGGATTCGAAGCTGCGCGGAGTTTCGAGGCGAAAGCCGGCGGACTCAAGCCGTTCGGCGAGGGCGGAGAGGTCGGCGACGCGGAATTTGATCTCAGTTTCGAGGGGCATGGTTCAAGGTGAGTATAGAAGAAGTGCAGGGACGAGTCGTGCGCCGTTGAAAGTGGCCAGAGTGGATGGCAGCGGCGACAATAGTTAAGTGAAAACGCTGCGGCTCAAGGTGGATGCGAACAATCTGGAAACCCCGGAAGCGCTGGAAGCTCTGGAGCGCGCGGCGGAGATTCTCCGTGGCGGGGGACTGGTGGCGCTTCCGACGGAGACTGTTTACGGGCTGGGAGCGAATGCGCTGGACCGGGCGGCGGTGGAAAGGATTTTTGCAGCGAAGTCCAGACCGGCATGGGACCCGGTGATTGTTCATGTTGCGCCGGGAGCGATGCTCGACGGGCTGGTTGAAGAGATTCCGGATGCGGCGCGGCGACTGATGGAAGCATTTTGGCCGGGGCCGCTGACGCTGTTGCTGAAGCGGACGCGCGCCGTGCCGGACGCGGTGACGGCGGGAAGGCCGCTGGTTGGCGTGCGCATGCCGTCGCACCCCGTGGCGCTTGAATTGATCCGGCGCGCGGGAGTTCCGGTGGCCGCGCCGAGCGCAAACCGCTTTGGGCACGTGAGCCCGACGACGGCCGAACACGTGCTGGACGATCTGGATGGGCGCATTGACGCGGTGCTTGATGCGGGACCAACGTTTCGCGGCGTGGAGTCGACGGTGCTTGATCCAACAACTACCCCGATGGTGATCTACCGGCCGGGCGCAGTGACGGCGGAGCAGATTGCGGAGATCGCCGGGCCAGTGGAGCATTTCAAAGGCCGCGAGCCGTTGCGGGAGGAGCCAAGGGAGGGGATGCCTTCGCCGGGAGTGGGATTGAAGCACTATGCGCCGCGTGCGCGACTGGTGCTGGTGGAGGCGCGCGGCGAAGAGTTGGGTGAGCGCATGGCCGCGGCAGCGAGCGTTGAGCTCGGCGAGCGCGTGGGTGTGATGCTGCCGGAAGGAATGAGGACGCCGAGGGAAATCAAGGCGGCACAGGTTTATCCATGGGGCAATTGGGACGCGCCGGAGACGCTGGCGCATGGGCTCTATGCGGGATTGCGGGCACTCGATGCTGCGGGATGCACGGTGATTTTGTGCCCGCTGCCGGCGGCGGAAGGGATTGGAGTGGCGATTCGGGACCGGCTGGAGAAAGCAGAAACCGGGGGGCTAAGGGACGTAGGGACTAGGGACTAGAGACGCAGGGATCAGAAACGCCCGGCTCGCTAGCGGAGATGATCTCTGGCTAGCCGTTGTCGCCGAGCTTGTACATGTACTTGATGGCGGATTTGAATATGAGAGTCTTGGTCTTGCCGCGGACTTTGAGCGAGTTGCGATCGTACCATTCGATACAGCCGTCCACGCGCTCGCCGTCTTCAAGCACAATCTCCATCGGAGTCTGCGACTGGATCTGTTTCTGCAGATAGAAGAGTTCGGCGTGGCGATTGGGCGCGCTGCTGTCGACGGTCTGAGCGGGAAAACGGAAGGGAAGCGGGGCAGGGAGATTCTTCCTTCTCCGCGCCGGGAGCCGGCCGGGCTCCAAGACGCGCGATTCGGGCAAAATCGATGGCGAACTCATGGGGAAGAACCCTCCGCGAAAAACTCAAGCTGAAAACTCAAACATCCGCAGGGACAAATCACCCTGGAAAACTGCATCAACCAGCCGGCAAATACGGCCCGGGTGCAAATCAAGACCCAAGGAGCGGGTTCCAACTCCCAAACAGAGGGCAGTCCTGCAATGTCGGGATATGCGATTCCCGCTGTCCCTGGACTCAATGGGAGAACTCGTTACTCAAAAAGATGCGCGGTGCCGATTGGGGGTTGCTCTTTTATTCTGCGGCCATTCCGTTTGAGCGTCAAGCAGAGATGCAGCGAACAGTGACCAGTGAACCGTGAGCTGCGAACAGTTGGCAGCGGTTAGAGAACACTGTCGGCGGCGAGGCCGACGGCCATGGCATCCAGCGAGAGTGAACGCAAAAGGTTGCGGCGCATGCCTTGCTCCACCTGGACGAGGGCGCGGGCGGCGGAGTCGATCCAGTCGACGGTGAGGCCTTCAGACAGACGGGTTAGCTCGGCGGCGATGTCGATGTTGCGGATGAGAGATGGCGTGCCGGCCACGATCAGGAGAAGGTCTTCAACGAGGCTGGAGAGCGCGCGAAGGAGATTGACGGTCTTCTCTTGGCCGTCGGCGCCGGCGCGATAGCTTTCGGTGGCGTGGAAGAGAGCGGAGTAGTCAGGCTCTCGAATGGCGGTACGGAGAATGACCAGCGCGTCTTCACGGCCGGCGAGGTACGCGTCGAGATTGAGCGAGAGTGCGCGGCCGACAGCGCCCATGGCGAGGCGCGCGGCAAGTGCGCGGTCCTGCGATTTGAGTTCGGGGCGGCGGCGGGCGAGGAGGGTTTCAAGATCGGAGGCCGGAATCGCGCCGAGGCGATGAATGAGCGCGCGAGAGCGAATGGTGGGCAGCAGCTCCTGCGGATTCTCCGTCAGCAAAATCAGCGAGGTGTGATCCGGTGGTTCCTCGAGCAGCTTGAGCAGGCTGTTGGCTGCCTCTTTCATGAATGCCGACGACGTGAAGATGGTGAAAGCGCGCCGGGCTTCGGCGGGCGGGCGGTAGTAGGCGACGTGAATGGCCTGGCGGACCTGGCCGAGCTTGATCATGAGCTGCGGCGGATCGGGCGGAATGACAAGCACGTCAGGGTGCGTCTGGATGAGGATGCGCGTCTCGCGCTTGTCGGTTTCGCGCAGATCGTCGCGGGCCTCGACGGCTTCATCGACAAGCGTTTCGAGGTCGGCGGAGGCGGCGATGCGGCGGCAGTTCGAGCAGACGCCACAGACGTCGGGCAGGCCATCGGATTCGGTGGGGTTGAGGCAGTTGACGGCCTGGGCGAGCATGAGGGAAAGCGTGTATTTGCCCGCGCCGCGAGGGCCGGCCAGGATCATGGAGTGAGGAAAGCGGCCGGAGCGAATGCTTTCGCGCAGGTGCGTGACGGTGGCCGCGTTGCCGAGGAAGTCCTGGAATCCCACGGATTGAGCCTAACAGTGGACGGTCGAGGGTGAACAGTGGACGGTGCGCCCGCGATGGTGCGTTCTGGACGGCGAGAGCATGGTGCACGGTGGCCGGTGAGTGGAGACGTGGAGGCGTGGAGAAGTGAGTAAGTGATTCAAGTGTAAAGAAATGAGATCGTTATGGAGAGAAAGCGGAATGGCGCAAATTGACGGGTCGCATATTGATTCTAAAGGGGTTGTTTGCCTTAAATGCGACGTAATTTGATGCATTTTCCCGACTTTTCAGAGATTGATTTGTTGATTCTAAACGAGTTAACTGGAGAAAATTTAGCGAAAAGTGTCAAAACTTTTTATTTAATTATTTTTTGCGTTTTCATGCAGTGAAGATGAGGGGTTTGGATCGCGAGATAGACAGCCCGGACGGGGCACAGGCGAGCGGGACGCTGACCGATCAGGAAACGCGGGACTCGTTGCGTCCTGGCGGGTTGGCCGAGCTTGCGCGTGATGGCATGTTGGCAGGTTGGGAGCATATGAGACCAGTGTAGCCAAGCCTGCGAATTAATCGGCAAACTTGGAGAAAAAGTGAAGGAGTGAAAAAATTATTTAGAATCAGTGAATTAGCTGTCCGAATGATCCCTGAGTTTTGGGCGCAGGGCTTGACACGCTTAGACGCGGGCGCGATTTTCCCAAGAATCTGTCAATGACACTTGACAGGTTTGTGGATTGGATGTAATGTTGCCTTGTCAGTTTGTAAAGGAGACCAATCATGTTCCGTACGACCAAGAGTCCAGCGCAACGCCGGTGGATACACTCCTCCGTGATAAGCGCATTGTTGGTTGTGGTGCTGGCAATTGGCGCCACCGCCGCGTTTCATCTTTGGCACTTGAAGGGTCTACCGGCTTATGCCGTGGCCGTGCTGCCCGCGATTCCGATCCTGTGGCTGCTGGTAGAGATGGGCAGATTCCTGGCCGCGGAGAAAGACGAGTTCCAGCGGAATGTGCTGGTGCAATGTCTCCTGGGCGGCATTGGCGGAACTCTTGCGACAACCACGATCTGGGGTTATCTGGAGGACCTTGCCCGCGCCCCGCACCTCGATCTGGTCTATGTCAGTCCGATCTTCTGGCTGTTCGTTGTGGTGTCGTATCCGGTGGTGAGGCTGAGGTACCGATGAAGAACCGGCTGAAAGTGCTGCGTGCGGAAAGGGACTGGTCGCAGGGTGACTTGGCCCAGCGGCTGGAAGTGTCGCGGCAGAGCGTGAATGCGATCGAGACGGGGAAGTTCGATCCCAGTTTGCCGCTGGCGTTCAAGCTGGCGCGGCTGTTCGAGAGACCGATTGAAGCAATATTCACGGACGATGAGTCGGGGGACGCAGCCAGTTAGCGAGTCAGCGGAGTACACGCGAGGCTAGTGGCGGGATCTTGAGGAGTTTCCCTCAGGGGCTAAAGCCCTCGTTCATCTTGCTGCTCATTCGGCATGGCTAAAGCCAGGCCCTGATACAAGGCTGTAGAGGTTCGCGGTATCCCCTGTCGCAAAATCGGGACATGGGCACCCAATGCTCGTGCTGGGTGAAGATCGCGAGAAGCAACCGCAGATCCCGCGCTGAGAATTCACAGTTGCGATCTGTTGTGGCTGCTGTAGACTTGCCGTGGTCAGCCATTCCCCGGGTCCAGCGCTGACTAAATCAAGACAGGAGAAAGCAGATGAACACAAGAGTGTGTAGTGTCCTCGCGTGTCTGTGCGGGGTCGCGGCGTTCGTGCCGAGCGCAATTCCATCGAGCGCGCAGGCGACAGAGGTCAAAGAGAAACCGGCCATGTACTCGTACGTTGCCGACTGGCAGTTTCCACGGGACCGCTGGGGCGACGTGGCGAGGATCAACGGTGTTGACAACACGATTTTCCAGGCCGCGCTGAGCGATGGAACTCTGGTGGGCTACGGCTACGATGTGAACATGGTGCACACGGTGGATGGCGAATCGCACGACACGTGGTGGTCGTCGATGTCGCTGGCCGGACTCATGAAGGTGCTGGATAAGGTGAGAGCACTGCCCCCTGCCGATACGCCGATTTCACTTAATCCAACGAAGCACTGGGACCTGGTGCTGGTGAGCCGGTATTACAACTGGAAGCCGGGCGCCTACACGGGCGCGTATGTGAACGTAGCGATGTATCAACTGAAGCCGAACGCGGACGATGATGCGGTGGAAACACTGAGCAAGAGCGCGGTTGTGCCGCTGATGGAGAAGATGCTGGCCGACGGGACGATCCTGGAATACGAGGTGGACACCGAGGCTATCCACACCGATGCACCGGGGATGTTTGCGATTGTCTACGTAACGCCGCAGCCGGAAGGCATCGACACAGTTCGCGCGGTTATCAGGGGCGCAGGGCACGACAATCCGCTCATCAGCGCGGCATTCGATTCCTACGTTGACTACAGCCAGCACCGCGATGAGCTGCTGAAGGGGAACGGGGCGTACAAGTAGAACAAAAGCAGTTCACAGTTCGCAGTTCACAGTTCGTAGTGAACAGCAAACAGAAGACAGCAGATAGCCAGTTGGCAAATTAGCTGAGTTCGTGCGATCCCTGGTCTCAGAAGCGAGACCAGGGGCACGCGACTGACGCATGACAGCAACCAACGCCTCCCCCCAAAAGCCAGGAGGACACATGAAATTTATCGTGAGTTGGAGTTTGCCCCAAGCGTCATTGAACGCCGCGAACGAGAGGTTCCTGAAGGCAGGCGGTCTGCCGCCAGCCGGCGTGAAGATGATTGGACGCTGGCACGGGATGAGCGGCAAAGGATTCGCGGTTGTCGAGACCACGGATTCGAAGGCGCTTTACGCGTGGTGTGCGGAATGATCCGATCTGCTGCCGATCGAGACAACTCCGTGCCTTGAAGACGCGGATGCCGGAGCGGTGATCGCGGCGATCAAGCGGTAAACAGAAAAGCGAGCGGAGCTAGCGAACAGGCCCCTTTTGCTGGGCCTGTTCTGTTTTGCCGAAGCGTTGTTACTTGCCGGTGTAGATGACGTGCCAGATGGAGCGCGAGCCGTCGTCGGAGACGAAGAGCGAGCCATCGGGGGCGACGGCGACGCCGACGGGACGGCCCCAGACATCGCCGTCGGCGCCCCCGACGGTGAAGCCGGTGAGGAAGTCTTCGTATTCGCCGGTGGCGTGGCCGTTGTGCATGGGCAGGCGCACGACTTCGTAGCCGGCGCGGTTGGCGCGATTCCAGGAGCCGTGCTCGGCGGCGAAGCCGTCGCCCTTGAACTCGGCGGGGAACTGCGCGCCTTCATAGAAGGTCAACTCAAGCGAAGCGAAGTGCGGCTCGAGGAGAATGTCGGGTGTGATGACCTTGGACTTGAGCTCGGGGTGCTTGCCCTCGAGTCGGGGATCCTGATGGCCGCCCATATAGAACCAGGGCCAGCCGTAGAAGCCGTGCTCCTGCACATGAGTGATGTAGTCGGGGACGAGATTGTTGCCGAGCGCATCGCGCTCGTTGGTGGAGCACCAGAGCTGGCCGGTGGTAGGGTTAATGGCCTCGCCCACGCAGTTGCGAATGCCCGATGCATAGACCTCGATGAATTTGCCTTCAGAAGTGAATTCGAGCACATTGGCGCGATGGAATTCTTCAGGATGAACGTCGGCATCGTCGACGTTGGTGAGCGACCCGACGGAGGCGAAGAGCTTTGTGCCGTCAAGTGAAAAGCGAAGGTCTCGGGTCCAGTGGCCACCGCCGCGCAGACGGCCGCCGCCTGGAAGATCGGCCAGGTTTTCCATGGGGCCGGTGGCTTTGAGATCGCCATTGTGATAGGGGAAGCGCACGATTTGATCGGTGTCGCCGATGTAGAGGTATTTGGGATTCGGGCCGAGAGGATAGAAGGCAATGCCGAAGGGCTGGTGGAGATCTGTGGCGAAGACAGAGACCTGCTTCGGTTTGCCGTCGGCGTCGACGCCACGGAAGATTTTGATTTTGCCGGTCTGACTTTCGGCGAGGAAGAGATCGCCGTTGGGCGCGAAACGGATGAGGCGCGGGTTGTCGAGGCCGGTGGCGTAGAGCTCGACCTTGAAACCTTTGGGCGCGATGGGCCAGGCGTTGGCGGGACGGGGAACGACGTTGGCTCCATTGTCGACGGACTGGTCGGGCATGGGCTCGGGCAGATCGGCGACGGTGAGATGTCGGCGCGTGCCGGGGGATTCGTGAGCCGCGTCAGTGAAAGCGGCCTGGCCGGTAAGGACGGTGTATTTGGTGGCGGAGTCAGCAGCGGGATCGGAGGCCGAGGCGATGCGGGTTGAAGCGAGCACGGCAAGGCCGAAGACGGCCGAAGCGGTGAGGAAACGGGGCAGATGATTCATGAGACCTCTCTGTGGGATGAATTGCGGGAAGTGCGGGACGCCCTTGGAAAATCCAGTGACTATTTTAAGATGCGGCGGAGGGGGCGGGGGGTTCGAGAAGCAGGGATCAGGGATTAGGGACCAGGGACTACGGACTAAGGGACTAGGGACTAGGGACTAAGGGATTGAGGGAGTGGGGGAGCGGGCACCTCGGCATCATTGCTTGTCGCGACGAGGGCGCCGGGGGACGGAAGGCCAGTGTGATTCGGGAGTCCAACGGCCCTTCTCGAGGCGCGCGCCAACCTGCTGCCCGCAACGCGCACACGGATGAAGAAGCCATTGTGCTCGATCTATGTTGGCGAGAAGTATTTTGTTGGTCTCCTCGCTGAAGAAGCCATCGCACGGTTTTTTCGGAATCGGCATGTTCTTCCTCGTCTCCCGCTGCAATCAGTTTATCGGCAGGTGCGTGCGGTTTCTGTGCGGTGGCGAACAGGGGGGATCGAGTCAGCCAGTAGCTCTAGCAGGTAGCCGGCGGCGACCAGGCGCTAACGAAAAGCAACCGCAGATCCTTCGGCTTCCCTCGCGGCAAGCCGCGACCCCATGATCGCGCCGCGATCCCGGGGCCCCACACGCGCTCCGCTCAGGATGACAATTCGGTGGGCAGTGGGCTCAGTGGATCATGAGGCTGCCAGTGAGGGGCGTGTTGCTTGACGATGGGCCGACAAAGATTTTGTAGGCGCCGGCCGCGAGGTTCCAGCTTTCGTCGGCTTCGCGGAAGGTTTGCAACGCGCGCGGATCGATGGCGACGGTGACGGTTTGCGATTTGCCGGGAGCGAGCGTGATGCGCGCAAAGCCGGCCAGGCGTTCCCAGGATTCGTCGGAGCCTTTAGGGAGGGTTGCGTAGACCTGCGCGATTTCAGTCCCGGCGCGCGTGCCGGTGTTGCGCACGGTGAAGCGGGCAGTTCTGGCGGCTGAGTCCACGCTCAGGCCGGAGTACGCGAACGTGGTGTAGGACAAGCCGAAGCCGAAGGGGAAGAGCGGCGCCTTGTGTTCGGTCTGGTACCACTTGTAGCCAACCTCGGCGCCTTCAGTGTAGGTGACAGAATAGCTCGCGACCGGCGAGCCCGGATTGACCGGGTCCGCTCCCTGCCCACGAGTGTGCGGCGGCAATGGCGGAATGACGGGATGGGGAAGATCGTCAGCACTCTTTGGAAAACTGATGGCCAGCTTGCCGGATGGATTGACGTCACCGACGAGGACGTTTGCCAGAGCCTTGTGTCCTGAGCTGCCGGCATACCAGGCTTCGACGACACCGGAGACTTTGTCGAGCCACGGCATGGTGACGGCGGAACCGGTTTCGAGGACGACGATGGCGTGAGGATTGGCGGCTGCGACCTGTTCGATCAATTCGTCCTGATTGTCTGAGAGCGAGAGATTGGGAAGGTCCATGCCTTCCGATTCCCACTGATAGGCGAAGACGATGGCGAGATCGGAGTTGCGGGCGAGCTTAGCGGCGGAGCTGAGGTCAGTGCCAGGATCAAATGTGATTTTGGTGTGCGGCAGCTTATCGCGGAGCGCCGCGAGCGGGGAGGTGGGGAACCAGATGTGCTCCTGCCAGCGGGCCGCTCCTTTGCCGGGAGGCATGATGGCGTTTCCGCCGGGCGGGTCAACCTGCGCCGATCCTCCGCCGGAGATCATACCGACGTCAGCGTGGCCGCCGATAATGGCGATGCTGCGAACGCGCGCAGGGAGAATGGGAAGCACGGCGTTGCGGTTCTTCAAAAGAACGATGCTGTTTTCTTCGACGTGCTGAGCGACGTCCAATCCCTTCTGCACGTCGACCACGCCTTTTTGCGGTGGATCGTCGACGATGCCGGAGAGAAACTCGGCATAGAGAACACGGCGCGCATGATCGTCAATTTCAGAGAGCGGCACGCGGCCGGCGTCGACTGCTTCTCGCAGCTTGGTGCCGAAGTGATTCCCCATGGGCTGTTCCTGGTCGAGACCGGCGGCGGATGCTTTTTCCGTGGAGTGCGTTCCACCCCAGTCGGAGTCAACGAAGCCCTTGAAGCCCCACTGAGTCTTGAGCACATCGTGGAGGAGGTAGGAGTTTTCGCAGGCATAGTCTCCGTTGACGCGGTTATAGGAGCACATGACGGCGGCGGGATTGGCGATAGAGATGCCGATGTGAAAGGCGAGCAGATCGGACTCCTGCATGCCGCGTTTGGAGATGATTGCGTTGACGAAGTTGCGGCCGGTTTCCTGGTCGTTCATCGCGTAATGCTTGATGTCGCCGACGACGTGCTGGGCCTGCTCACACTTCATCAGATTGCCGACGATGGTTCCGGCGAGGAGCGGATCTTCACCGGCGTACTCGAAGGTGCGGCCGTCGCGTGGCTCACGGGCGAGATCGACTCCGCCGCCGAGGGTCATGTTGAAACCCTGCGCGCGCAGCTCGCTGCCGATAACGGCGCCGTATGCGCAAGCGGATGCGGTGTCCCAGCTTGACGCGGCTCCCAGGCTGGAAGGCAAGGCGGTCGAGTATCTTCCGTTGGCGCCCGAGTCGCGGACTCCATAGGCGGCGTCGGAGATGACGAGCCCTGGAATTCCGAGGCGTTTGACGCCTTCAACGTATCCAGCGCCACCGTTGGCGAGATCGGTGAGCGGCGTTTGCCAATTGGGAGTGTGAGCCATTCCGTTGCCGCGCAGGAGGGCGATCTTCTCGTCGAGCGTGAGCTGCTTGAGGACAAGGTCGGCGCGATCTTCTGGAGAGAGCGCAGGATTCATCCAGGGGCGGTCGGCTGTTTGGGTTGTGACGCCATTCTGGGCGGCGGGATTTTGGGCGAGTGCAACGCCTGGTCCGAGAGTGGTTGCGAGGGCGGTGACGAAAAGAAGAATGGAACAGGGATCTACAACTCGATTTTGCATGGGTCTCCGGGCACATTCCATGCTACAACGGCGAGCTGGATGGAGTCAGCGGGGGCGCCGGAGGCACCGAAGATTACGGAGGTACCTGGAAATGCAAACTCCATTGCGTGAGCGGCAGGCAGCGGGAGCCGTGTTGGTTTCAGGCGTAATCGCCAATGGAGCTAGAGTTTACTGGCTGGCAACCGTGGTTCGTCCCCTGGATGGGCAATGGTTCATTTCGTGCAGTGGTGCTAATGTGCTGTCTAGTATTCATCCTTTTCGGGGGTGCTTCATTCGCCATCGCGCGGGATCGGCGTCGATTTTCGACCCTGACCCCATCAAGCGGTTGCGCCGTGGGCATTGAGGCAAGAGGCTCTTAGCGATGTCTCGGCTGAGCAATTTGAGACGTGCGCTGCAGAGGTTTGGCGAACCGGAGCAGCCACGCGCTGAACGATGGCCAGCAACGGGTCTTTCGGCTCTTTATGGCATCGACTCCGCGACGAAACCTGCCGGCATCAAGGACGTTAGCGCCACGGGCGTCTACCTGCTGACTGACGAGCGTTTCCCCGCCAATCAGACCGTCGCGCTCATACTCCGCTTGGATAGCGAGCAGGCGGACAACTCAGAGCTGCAGATATCCATTAAAACTCGGGCCGCATGGCAGGGAGAGGACGGCGTCGCGCTCGAGTTTGTTCTGCCTCCAGGCATGAATCCCGATCTGTGCGCAGCGCTGGTGCACGACATCGTCAGTCTCACGGATCGCGATCAAGTGGTGGATGTGTTTCGTCACCTGCGGACGGTTCTTTTTCTGTACCGCCTCTGCGAGTCCGGGGCCGACGAAGCGATTCAGCTGCTGGATGGGCGACTCGACACGGACCGCACTGCCACGCTGTTCAAAATCGCATTCGCTGTGGAGAACCTGCTTGCCGCGAAGCCCGATGCGAGCCGAATGCGCGCCCATCCAAAGCTGCTGGCAAGCATCCTGCGTGAAGGCTCCTGGGCTCCGGATGAAGTGACCCTGAAGCTATGGGTGGGCCTTCTCGCGTCTTCCTGCTCGGTTGATGCACCGGACGACAGCAATCAGATCTTTGTCGACATTCTTGTCCACATCACACCTACCGAGGCCAAGATCTTGATCCCCTCGTGCGAGCGGGCCCTAAGCTCGATGCCCGGGCTTGAGAATTCTGCCTCCGCGCCCATCGTTCTCAGCACGCAAGAGATGGTCCATTTAACCGGCGTGCACGACCTTGGCAGAAATGCTACCGATCTCGCCTATTTATTCAACCTGGGATTGGTTGAGAACCTTTTCGACTTTACCTCTTATCGTGACATCGAAAGCTTCGATACTACGCCCAGTAGACTGGGCCTGGAACTTTACAACCACTGCCACGGCCACTCGGAAAAAATAGATCCGAAACTGGATGTAGCGGCCAGAGAGCACTTGGCCGTCTTCTTCCCGCCGCCCATACCCAGCGCTTTCGAGAATTTCATGCCTACGGCGCCGGATCCCCGTCCCGAAAAGTAGGGTTCAGGGGACTGGGAGTCGTAGAGTTGGTTGCATAAATCCCTAAGCCGGCTTTAAAACTTCCCTCAGGGGCTGAAGCCCCGGTGTCTATGCGCCTCATGCGGCGCGACTAAAGTCGTGCCTTGACACAAAACCATTTATGCAACCGGTTCCAGGGATCGGGGACTAGCTGAGGGCGAGGCCGTCCTCTATAGATGTGCGAGGGTGCTGGCGGCGATGGTGGCGGTGATGACGACGCGCTCGCCGTGTTGCTCGACCTCGGCAGTTTTCAGAAGCTCTTTGAAGGCGGCGTTAGTGTTGGTATCGGCGAGGGGCTGGGCGAGCGAGCGGGCGAGAGTCACAAGCGTGGACAGGTCGGCAGCCTGGCTGGCGGCTTTGTCCTGAGTGGGAGCAATCTCTTCGATTTTGACGCGGAGCGCGGCGAGCGAGCCGGGAACGGGGAGGGTGGGAGCGACGCTGGCGATGATGGTGGAATCGGGCTCGAGCGGCAGAGCGAAGCCGAAGACGTGAATGGATCCGCTCTCAGAGAAGGGAAGGCCGATTTGGCCGACACCCCAGGCGAGAGATAGCAGAGGCACATCGTGGTAATGGCGCTCGAGGAGCGAGGAGCCGGAAAAGGGCAGCGCGGCGGCGCGATGGCGGTCAACGATGGAGTGGATTTGCTCGGGGGTAGGGGTGTTGGAGATTGCGACCACGTCATAGCCGATTTGCGCGACGCGAACGGTGCGGTCCTGGGAAGTGAGGTTGTAAATGGTGTGGCCGACGTAGGTTTCGCGGGAGGTGGCGTGAGCGTCGAGCCATGCGTTGAGGCGCGGGCCGGTGATTCTGCCGACGAGGACCATGGAGTAGGCGACAGGGCCATTGGGGCCGTTGGGATCGGGCATGCGATGGAGAGCGATGGCCACCTGGTCGAGGTCGCGCTCGGGGTCGATGCCGATGGCGTCAATGAATTGCTGGTATTCGGGGACGCGATTGGGCGGCTGGAAGTTATTGTGAGCGAGGGTGCGTATGGCCTTGAGGTTGAAATAGATGATGCCGTCGGACTCGGGGAGCAAGCGCGCGGCCTCGGGCGGGGCCTTGGAGCGCAGGAAGACGGCGAGGGCCAGCATAAGCAGGACCGCGGCGACAATGAGAAGCGTTTTCTGGGTGCGTCGGCTCATCCTGGCAAGCGGAAAGGGACCGTCAGGAATGAGCGTAACAGAGCGCAGCGGAGATAGCGGAGTTGGCGTTTTCCACCCTTCGAGCGTTGACCGCGCGAAGGATGGGGCAACGAGCAACCGTTACCCCACCCAAGCGGAGCCTGGATGGGGCACCCAGCGAGCGTTGGGAGCGAAGCCCCCCAGGCAAAACCTGAACGGGCCACCTGTGATGACGTTACGGGGTGGTCTTTTCGAGCGTGGCGGCAAAGTTGCGCGATTCGCCAGCCGCGGTTTCGATCGACCGCACCCAGGGCGCGTATCCGGGCAACGTCATTCTGATGGAGTGCGTACCTGGCCCGAGCTTGATGAGACTGGGCGTGTTGCCCACATAGTTGCCATCGATCGTGATCTCAGCACCGGCGGGGTTCGAAGACAGCTGCACGGAAGCGACCGCATCGGAGCCGGCAGGAGCGACGGCGTTGGATGACGGCGCGGGTGTTGAGCCAGCGTCAGGGGTTGCAGGTGCTGCATTGGATGACGGCGCGAGTGCTGTGCTGGGAGCCGCGGGACTGGAGCCTGGAGCCGCAGGACTGGAGCCGGGGGCAGCAGGAGGAATGCTCGACAAGTCCACGCCTTTGAGCGCATCCCATATGGCGTTCGCAGCGTCGACTCCCGTGTAGTAAGCGTAGACCCTGTCTTTGTGGTCGGTGTTGATCGGGAAGTGGGTTGCCGCGGTCCACGTTTTTACCAGCGCATGATCGCTGAGCCGGTAGATGCTGATTTCCACGATCAGCTTCCCGGGTTTGATGAGGCCGGCGTTCTCATGCGAGAGGAACTTGCCTTCGATCTCCATTGAGTTAGCGGCGACAACATCGGGAACGGTGGTTCCCTGATCCACGACCTGAGCGGCAACCTTGTCTTTGGCCAGCCACTGGCAAACGTAGTCGGAAAAATAATGGATGAAGTCCTTCGACTGGGCCATCCCGTTGGCATTGGTGAAGGGATCGACAACGACGGTGTTGAAGGACAAAGACCCGCTGGTCGCGGCTAGCAGCGGCGTGGCCGCGAAGGCAGCTGCGAGCAAAATGAAAAACGGAGCAAAACGTTTCAAAGTCAATCTCCCCCCTCAACAGGAATCGGCCACGATGCTACTCCACTTCTTTACTGCGGGACTGCGCACCTGATGAGGGCAAGATGCGGGTGCGCCGGCTCATACAGGTAATGGAGGCGCATCCGACAGGAATGAGCGTAACAGAACGAAGCGGGGTCAGCGGAGTTGGCCGGTGAGCATGGCGACAAGGGGGCGAGTTAGGTTTCGTACGATCCCAGGTGCAAAATCGGGACCTGAGGCGCCCGGCACCAGGCGATGAGCGGCAGTGAGGAGTGAGCGCAATACCTTAGGGTCGGGCGGGCTGGTCGGACCGAGGCGCGCAGTCGCGTTCTCCAGTTCGAGAAACCCCATCTTTATCCGTTGCCAGCGTTGCCGAGATCGATGACTTCCTTGCCGGTATGTGTCTTCGCAGCCTCAAAGATGCTTTGAAGGTCCTTTTTCTCCAACTTGAGCACCACGGTCCTCTTTGAATCCTGGTCGTGATAGTCGATGTAAAGCCAGTTGCTCTTGGACTTGGTGAGCATGACGATAGCGCCGGCTCCAAGCGAAAAAACCATGGTGATCGCCCCGGAGGTGATGCGGTGTTTCTTCGTGTACTCGTATGAAAGCTTTTCCAGGTTTGCGTAGGGGATCGAAACCAGGTCTCGATCGGAGACCTGAATCACGACGCTCTTGGTCGAATCGCTGAAAGTCAGTTTGGCATTCGATTGCTGGCCTTTCGCGTCGGCGAGTTTGACATTGCCGAAGGTCACATCTTCGGCATAACCGAGGCTATTTGCCGCGAGCAACATTGCCGCCATGATGACAAGGATCGATTTCATGTTCATAGTTTACGGTTCCCTCGTTCTGGGAGCAGCGAGGAGCAAACTGCCAAGGATGAGAGCGAGAGACCACACCTATTCATTCGGTTTCTTCCTGTTTTTCAAAACGACAAAGACGGCCTGAAGGGAAGCACATGAATGATGTACCGGATCGGCGATTTAGGCAATGGGCCTTTTGTTGGCGGGAATTGCGAGGAGCTTACCCCTGAGGGCGCCAGGCTGCGCTAGTCGACGATGGCGAAGGTGAAGATTTTACCGGAGCTGGCTGGAGTTTTGGGTGACGACGTGTCCTGCGGCTCGAGGAAGCCGAACTCACCATTGCCCAATCCGTTGTTGAGGACGATCTGGTAGGTAGATGGTCCAATCTGGGTGCTCGAGAAATCGATCTCGTCACGGATGGAACTGGTGGAGGACTCGTGGATGAGGCCGCCGGCGACGGATTGGAATTGCCGGTTGTTGCCGACAACGTGAAGACGAACGAGCTCGTAGTCACTGGCGGTGCGACCCTGCGGCACGTGGAGGATGAACGTAGTGGGCGTACTGACGACAAGGCGGCTGCGCATGCCGCCGACGAGGCCGTTCAAGTCTTGCTTCATGAGGCCGGCGGAGGCAAGATGCTTGATCACTCCGCCTGACTGGAAGATGACGACTTCAAAAGGGAGCGGTTGCCAGTTGCCGCCGCTGTCTTTGTAGTAAGCGCCGATATTGTCGACGCCCGAAGGAAGAGGCGCAGAGGGCGCCGATGCATCGGTGGCGGATGGCGCGGCGGAGTCGGGAGCGGCGCCTTCGCCTTTGGCCGCGATAGCCGCAATCACTTTGTCGCTAACGCCGGCCTGCTTGAGCGCGATGAGGGCGTCAGGCGAGGTATCGTAGGCGCCCGGCGAAGCATCGATGGTGGTGATGATGACTTTTTCTGAGAGCTGAGCGTTGGCCATCTTGATGATGGAGTCATTGCTCAGCGCCTGCTCCTGCTGGGCGAGGAGGAACGGCACCTGCTGGGCGATGAGGAACGGGCAAAACACCAGAAATAGACCCGCGCATATAGCCTTGCGCATAGAAGCAGCCTCCAGTCGTCAATCGGGACCGAGAAATGTGTTGCAAGACACCAAGAAAATGATCCCTTGAGGCGCGGCTTTTTCGCAACAGTACTTTCGGGTTATAAAGCCCGGTTGAGCTAGAGAAAGGCGCCCAAGAGAAAGCCCGCCGCGTTGATGATGAGCGGCGGGCGAAGGAGGGTGGCGACGGCTGCTACTGGGTCTCGGAGGAGACGCGATCGCCTTCCTGGAAACCGGAGCCTGATACAGGAACGCAGACCGAGGAGGCATCGTCGACGTCGGTGGCGCGGATCACTCCAATGGTGGAGGTAAGGCGGCGAATGACCTGGCCAGTGGAGGGGTCCTTGATTTCCTTGGTGACGCGGAGGACTTGAAGCTGATCGCCAACCTTGACGCCGGCTTTGGCGCCAACGTTGAGGATGATCTGTCCGCCATCGACCGCGGCGACGAGGCCATCGACCTTGATGGTGCGCACGGTGACCTTGGAGGCATCGGCGAGCAGGTTGGCGGTGAGCTGATCGACTGCGGCCTTGGTGGCCTCGCCGATGATGGTGCTCTGGAAGTTGCTGGAACCGAAGTCCACGTTTCCGCCGCCAAAGCCGTGCCAGTTGCCGCCGCCGCCCAGGAGCGAGGTGGAAGAGCGGCTGGACTGGCCCGTGCCGTCGGCCACGGCCAAGATTTCGCCAGTGTCGACATCGACGACGCGGAGATTGATGACCACGTTGGCCTTGGAGTTGGAGTGGCCGATGCCGCCGAAGCCGACGCCATGCCAGCCGCCACCTCCGCCACCCACGTTCTGATTCTTGGTCTCGTTGCCGAACTCGGTAATTCCGCCGATGATGATGGCATCAACGCCTGCCAGCTTGCCCAGGCGCGCGGCGGTGGCGGGGTCGGCACGATTTGAATTGGAGAAATTCTGCTCGGTCATGAGCTTGTCGAGGGCCTGGCGCTCATAGACTGCGAATGTGCCGTCCTTCACCAGGTTGGTAATGAGCAAATCGGCGATGCCCTTGCCTATGTCGACATCAGCGCCAAACATGGCGTTGGAGTAGCTTTGCACCGTGGCGTAGTCGAAATCGAGCACGGCGACACGCGGTCTGCGCGTGGGAGGGGTTTGGGCGGAGGCGGGCAACACAGCCAAGGCGGCGGCGAAGGCCAAGAGCCCCGCCAGTAGAGAAGCGGATTTTTGGAAATTCATGTAATGGACCTCAAGAGGCGTACGTAGGGGCCTGAAAGAAGCGTCGATTCTTTCTGCCGCTTCTGTCAAGGCAAATCGGAGATGAAGGCCAAAAACATTTCGGGAGATCAGGGCTTGGGAAAGCCCTGCTCGAGGGAGCGCGAAGCGATCGAGCTGCAGTCGGTTTTGGCCGGGCAGACAGCGACTGGTGGAGGCGGCGGCGGGTACTTTCGGGGCAGCTATATGGGCGATGGTTCCGCGTTTGCTCGCGGTGCCGCGCTGTGCTAACCTTGTGTTCTGTGCCGTGTACGCGGAAAGCTGGAGTGTGTCCGCGAACGAATCGGCCTCCGGATGGGTTTCCGGGTGGGTTAAAGAGCTGGCGTAGCTCAGCTGGTAGAGCATCTGATTTGTAATCAGAGGGTCGGGGGTTCAAATCCCTTCGCCAGCTCCACAAGAAGCCGGAACGGGAGACGAAATCGGCAAGAGTTGACCGGCGGACGCAGGTTTTTTGAACGCCGGAACTCAACTCCTTCGGAGAATCCACTTCAGGCGAAGCGCAAGAGAGGTTCCGGGACTTATCCGGAGGTTGCGGCGTGCGCGGAAGATGGATGAGCGGGGAGTTGGGGGACGATGTTTCGGGGTGCCGCGGACGGATTTTTGGTGCGTGGGGCCTTTGGGCACAGGTGGCCGAGCGGTTAATGGCAGCAGACTGTAAATCTGCCGCTCCTTGCGAGCTACGGAGGTTCGAATCCTCCCCTGTGCACCATGACAGTGGACAGTGAACAGTGGTCAGGGAACAGTGAAGAGCGCCGAAGCGGATTTAGACCGGAAGTATTGGGTGGCGCTGGGAATGTTTGCGGTTTTGGCAGTGCTGGTTTGGTTGACGATGGGCGACGGTTCGGTGCTCGTATTCGGCAAGCCGGTGGAGTTGAAGTTGATTCCGCTGATTGTGATTGGCGGGATGGCTTTGAGAACAGTTTTAGCCCGGCATGCGGAGAAGATTCGCAAGGCGGGGGAGAAAAACAGCTGACAGCTCTCAATTGAAGGCTGTGAGTTGTGGTTCGAGGGCTGATGTAGCTCAGTTGGTAGAGCACTCCCTTGGTAAGGGAGAGGTCACCGGTTCAAACCCGGTCATCAGCTCCAGAAGTCGAAGAGCAGTTCACAGTTCTTAGTTCGCAGTTCACAGTGTTGGGGTTCGGTGCAGAAGGAAAGTTGAGAGGGCCGATCAGCCGTGAAACATGCTGTGAACTACGAACTGCGAACTGTCAGCTGAAGTGGGCGGGAGTAACTCAGTGGTAGAGTCACAGCCTTCCAAGCTGTTGGTCGCGGGTTCGAACCCCGTCTCCCGCTCCAAGTTCAGCTGGAATCTGAAGTGTGTATTGAGGGTTGGACACGATGTTTGAGCAGGCAGCGATTGCGGTCACGGATGAGCAGGGATATGCGAAGCTTCATTCGTTGATCGATGCGGCGTTTGACGCGCGCGACGTGGAAGTTTTCCTGAACCGGGTGAAAAAGTCGAAGTTGCGGGTCAGGGATTACGAAGGGATCCTGGAGCGCGGGCTGCTGGGCAAGGAATCGATCGGGCTGTACAAGGGGTTGCCGGTTTCAGACCAGGCGCTGACGCGCGAACGGTATTTGCGGCTAGTGGAGAAAGTGCCGCTGGAGTTAAGGCAAAGGTACTTGAAGGTGTATGCCTATTACTAACGCAGGGAGTGGTGCACGTCATGGCCAAGTATCCGGAAGCGACGATCTCCAAGGAAAGCGCTTCAAAGAACGGAGATCATCTTCTCGAAGTTGAATTCCTTGCGCCCAAATCAGGCCCCAACCCCGTTCGTAAGGTGGATCCAAAATTTGGGAAGAAGCGTTTTCGGGTAACAGCTGGCGCTCTCGGATTATTGCAAGAGGCGAACGACCGGATTAACGACTCGCTGAAATCCATGTTTAGGCGAGTTGGAGGGGGAGAGCCAGATAGGAAAAAGGTTTCGCCGATGGATGCAGGAATGGCGGTGTTTCTTTACACGCGGAGGATCGAGCCTCGGTTCCTGCCGGACGAGGAAATCATTCTCGATGAAGTTACTGTTCGGGGTCTTTTGAAAAAGCAGTTCAAAGGTCACTTTTAGATCTTGGAAGGGAACAAAAATGGCGAAGGAAAAGTTTGATCGTTCGAAGCCGCACGTGAACGTGGGGACGATCGGGCACATCGATCACGGCAAGACGACGTTGACGGCGGCCATCACGAAGGTATTGCAGAAGCACAACCCGAAGAACCAGTTTCGCTCGTTCGACTCGATTGATAACGCGCCGGAAGAGCGGGAGCGCGGCATCACGATCGCGACGGCGCACGTGGAGTACGAGACGGCCAATCGTCACTACGCGCACGTGGACTGCCCCGGCCACGCCGACTACATCAAGAACATGATCACCGGCGCGGCGCAGATGGACGGAGCGATTCTGGTTGTCGCGGCGACCGATGGGCCGATGCCGCAGACCAAGGAACACGTGTTGCTGGCGCGGCAGGTGGGCGTGCCGTACATCGTGGTGTTTCTGAACAAGTGCGACGCGGTCGAAGACGGCGAGTTGATCGACCTGGTCGAGATGGAAGTGCGCGAGTTGCTGACCAAGTACCAGTTCCCGGGCGACGATGTGCCGGTGGTTCGCGGGTCGGCGCTGGGCGCCTTGAACGGCGAAGCGCAGTGGGAAGCGAAGATCGACGAGCTGATGGATGCGGTGGACAAGAACGTGCCGCAGCCGAAGCGCGACGTGGAGCAGCCGTTCCTGATGCCGATAGAAGATATCTTCTCAATCTCTGGACGCGGAACCGTGGTTACGGGCAGGATCGAGCGCGGCAAGGTGAAGGTGGGCGAGGACGTGGAGATCGTGGGCTTCCGCGAGACGCGCAAGACGGTTTGCACGGGCGTGGAGATGTTCAAGAAGCAGCTGGACGAGGGTCTGGCTGGAGACAACGCCGGAATCCTGCTGCGCGGCACGCCGAAGGAAGACGTGGAGCGTGGGATGGTGCTGGCCAAGCCGGCGTCGATTACGCCGCACACGAACTTCAAGAGCTCGGTGTACGTGCTCTCGAAGGAAGAAGGCGGACGTCATACGCCGTTCTTCAAGGGCTACCGGCCGCAGTTCTACTTCCGCACGACGGACGTGACGGGAGTGGCGGAGCTGCCGGCGGGCGTGGAGATGGTGATGCCGGGCGACAACGTGGAGCTGCAAATCGAACTGATTACGCCTGTGGCCATGGAAAAGGGACTGCGCTTCGCGATCCGCGAAGGCGGCAGGACCGTGGGCGCGGGAACGATCTCGGAAATTATTAAGTAGCAGGGACTAAGGGACTAGGGGCTTAGGGACTAGAAGAGCCCCGGACCCTGGCCATCGAGAGGAACAGGCAATGCGGGAAATCATTACGATGGAATGCACCGAGTGCAAGGAGCGGAACTACTCGACGACGAAGAACAAGAAGACCGTAACGGGCCGTCTTGAGTTGAAGAAGTTCTGCAAGCGCTGCCGCAAGCACCAGGTGCACAAAGAGTCGAAATAGGAACCAGTTCATAGTTCGCAATTCTTAGTTCACAGTTTCAAGGCAATGGTGCACGATTCAGGACTGTGAACTCTGAACTAAGAACTGTGAACTGCTTCACAGGGGCGTAAGCTCAACGGCTAAACTGCCGGTCTCCAAAACCGGACTTGGGGGTTCGAATCCCTCCGCCCCTGCCAGAGATACAGGGAACAGGGAATAGGGAACAGGGAATAGAAAAAACCTGAACCCTGGAACAGGAATCAGCATGGCGACGAAGACAGCAATGGAAAAGGGCTCGGAGCGGTCGGCGAAACGGCAGCAGCCAGGAGCATTGGCTGAGTTTGGCGGGGGCGCATTGGGCAAGTGGACCGAATTTACGACTTTTCTGCGCGATGTGCGCGCGGAGATGCGCAAGGTAGTTTGGCCCCAGTGGAAGGAAGTGAGAGTGACGACGGGAGTGGTGATCGTGACGACCTTCCTGTTTGCGCTGTACTTCTTTGTCGTGGACGGCATTTTTAAAGTTGCGGTGTATGGGCTGCTGGGCAGGCTTGGTGGTGGATTGCAGTAGCCGGGCGGCACAGAATCGAGAGTGGAATGAAGGAAGACTTAGATCAATCCGCAGAGATAGAGCCCACAGAGACGGGGTCTACAGAGGCGCAGGCGGAAACGGCGGCGACTGAGACGGCGGAAGCGGTAGAACCGCAGGCACCGAAAACAGAAGCCAACGCGGCGGAGCTGGAGACACCTGCAGGGGCAGGACCGGAGCCAGAAGCTGCGGCAGAGCCCGCAGCGGCCGTGGCCGCAGCAGAGCCGCAGCCGGTGAAGAACGAGAATTTCCGGTGGTACATTCTGCACGCTTACTCGGGGTTTGAGCGCAAGGTGCGCGAATCGATCGAGAGCCGCGTGCAGGCATTTGGATTGAGGGAGCGCGTGGGGCGCGTGATGATTCCCACCGAGCCGGTGACGGAGATCGTCAACGGCAAGAAGCGGACGGTGGAGAAGGTATTTCTTCCCGGCTATGTGCTGGTGGAAATGGAACTGGACAATGAATTGTGGCACGTGCTGAAGGACACGCCCAAAGTGACGGGGTTCCTGGGCACAGGCGACAAGCCCGTGGCGCTGAGCGAGGAAGAAGTGAGCTCGATTCTCTTCCGCTCGGAGACGACCAAAGACCAGCCGCGGATGAAGATCAAGTTTGAGAAGAGCGAACAGGTTCGCATCACGGATGGGCCGTTCGCGAACTTCAACGGCGTGGTGGACGAAGTGAACGAGGATCGCGAGACACTGAAGGTGATGGTGACGATCTTCGGGCGTTCAACGCCGGTCGAACTGGAGTTCGGCAAAGTGGAAAAGATTGAGTAGTTGAAGCTCTCAGCCAGTAGCTTTCAGCTTCTAACCGGGCAGGCGATCTAGCCGCCGCCGGTTGCGAGCGAACACTGAGGATTCGACACCAAAATTTACATGAACCAATAACCAGCATGAGGCTCAGAGCTAGAAGCCAAGAGCTGGTTCGAGAAGGAACAGAAAATGGCACCTCCGAAGAAGATTAACGGTTACGTGAAGCTGCAGATTGAGGCGGGTAAAGCCACGCCCGCGCCTCCGGTCGGCCCCGCGCTGGGCCAGGCGCAGGTCAATATCATGGAGTTCTGCAAGCAGTTCAACGCCAAGACGCAGAACAAGGAGATGGCCGGGCTGATTATTCCGGTCGTCATCACGGTTTACGGCGACCGCACGTTCAGCTTTATTACCAAGACGCCGCCGGCAGCGGTGCTGCTGAAGAAGGCTGCGGGGATCGAGAAGGGATCGGGCACGCCCAACAAGGAGAAGAAGGGCAAGGTGACCGAGAAGCAGGTGCGCGAGATCGCCACGCAGAAGATGCCGGATTTGAATGCGGCGTCGGTCGACGCGGCGGTGAAGAGCATCAAGGGAACGGCGCGATCGATGGGGATTGAAGTGGTAGGGTGAGCTGCCGCCGATGCCGCTTCAGGCGTAAATCCGATTCAGACAAAAACGGCCCTCCCAAATGGGAGGGCCGTTTTGCGTTGAGCCAATCAAGGTGCGTTGGTGCAATGAATGTCGAGTTGGACGTCGGCAAACTTCGCATTTTCCTGATGACCTCGCCGCTCCATTCCGGCGAGGAAGCGGACGCTTTGCACCTGGGGCGTGCGGCGGACCTGGCCTTCGCTGGTGACCGTTGCCGTACCATTGGCTCCCACATTGACGGCTCCAGAGCTGCTGGCTCCGACAGCTCCGGCCTGGAACTGGTAGTACCCGGGGCCGGGGCCATCGGCTTCAAGCGTTCCGACGAGCTTGACCGCGACCGGGCACGCGCCGGTGTAGTGCTGGGGCGTGACCTGGATTGCGACCGAAGTGACGCGAGCATTGCCCGCGGGTGCCGGGGCTGGCTGAGCGGCTTGCGGGGTTGGTGGTGAATATGGGGGTCGAGCAGGCGCGGCGGCAGCAATGCCGGTGCAGTTGATCGAGAAGCTTGCGTTGTTGGAGCCTTTCATGGACGCATCGTGATTGCCCGAGGTGTCTTCGCCGATGGCTTCAAGAATTGCACCGACGCCGATCTCATTGCCGTAGCCCGGCTCGGGATGATTGAACGTGATTACGTGACTCACGGTTTTGCTACCGGCCGCGGTAAAAGTGACGGTATCGCCGGGTTCCATCTTACCCGCGCCGAACTGGTAGAAAACCGTGCCAGGCCCGTCGGTGGTGATGCTTCCCGTGAGGCGGATTTTGACCGGGCAGGGACCGGTGTAGTCGGGAACGGACTGGAGAGTGACGGCGGTAACGTTGACGGCCGGTTTGGAAGCGGGCGCTCCTGAGCTGAATTCAGCGTGAGCACCGGTCGCCGTGGCTTCGCCCTGAATTGCGGTGCAGCCTTTGGGGGGCTCAAATGCCGAGGCGGGCGGTCTGGCGAAGCTGAGCCTCTTGACCTCGAGCATCGTCGTGGCTGTTCCGTCTTGTCCCGTCATGACCTCCTTCACAGGGAATCCGCCGGGATCGGCAATCCACGCCGTGATTTTCATCTTATCTGTGCTCATTTCCATCACCTTGGCGGGGATGCCGTTCACGGTCTCCATGCGCAAGAGTGTGGCGTGAGCGAGGAAGTCCTTCACCGAATCGGCCGAGGCGGTGATGACGTCGAATTCGTCGGGAACGGCGGGCGAGGTGTAGGTCATCACCGAGCAAGGAACGGAAGGATCGCTTACGACGTTGGTGTAGATCTTGTGTGCGTGGAAGTCGTAGAGAATGTGAGTGTGGAATTCCTTTGTGCGGCCGGGGCCGACGGGAAGGATCTGGTCGATCGCCTCTTTGGGGCCGTCACGAGCGACCTTCACGACGGAGGGTCCCATGAGGCTGGGGGCGGGGTCCTGTGTATAGGAGTAGACCTGTGGGCCGGACGTTTGCGGCCACAGGCATGGGGTAAAAGCGGGAAGAACGATCAAGGGCATTAAAAGGTGAATTCTGGAGCGGGGCATGATGGTTTTCTCCTCGTTCGGGGAGCTTGGAATTGCAGAATCTCGGCCCACTTGTATTCAGCTGACAAACTCGTCACGAGCTTCGGAAATCCAGGCAGGCAATTGAGCCTCCCCGGACGAAGGCGGGCATGTGCAAATCTCGTTGCTCAGTAACTTGGCCAGCGTGTGGAAACTGCAGCGATGTTAGCACTGCCAAGTTCAAGAAGCTTGGGAATCTTCAGTGAGACCTTCCCGCCGTCCGCCTACACGTCCTAGGGTTGCATACCCATGATTTCGATTTCGAGGCCGCCGAAGTCGGGGTGGTCGTTTTCACGGATGCGGTAGGCGAGGTCGATGAGCGAGCCCTCGACGAGGCGGAGATCCATGGCGCGCTGGGCGAGGTTCCAGCCGACGGCGCGAATGGATGCAATGGGAGCGGCGGAAGCGGGCAGGGATCGCGAGGCGGAGCTGGCTGGTGCGGGGGAATCCTGCGCGAGGGCGTCTTGGGCTAGTTCCAAGCGGAGGTGCTGAGCCTTCATGATGCGAGGCGGGGCTAGCAGGCGGGCGGAGCGGGCGATGAAGATGGGCTCTGGATTTCCGTGGCCGAGAGGCTCGAGCTTGCGCAGCCAACCGGCAAGAACGGGAGTGATGCGGTCGAGCGGAAGTTCGGCGTGAATGTGCAGGAGGCGCTCAGGCTCGCGCGCGGCGAGGTGCATGCTGGCGTAGTCGCGCAGGCGGCGCTTGAGGTCGGGAAGTTTTTCAGCGGGGAGGACGAATCCAACAGCGAAGGCGTGGCCACCGAAGCGAGTGAAGAGATCGGCGCAGGATTCGATGGCGGCGAGGAGCGGGAAGCCGTCGACCGAGCGGCCGGAGCCGTGGGCGACGCCGTCTTCAATGCTGATGACGATGGCTGGCTTAGCGGTGCGTTCGACGACGCGCGAGGCGAGAATGCCGATGACGCCGCGATGCCAGCCATCGCCGTCGATGACGAGGAGACGGTCGGCTGCACTTTCGGTGTCGGAGCAGAGGCGTGCCTCGATGATGGTGAGCGCGGCAGCCTCGACGTCGCGGCGCTCGCGATTAAGGCGCTCGAGCTTTGTGGCCAGGTCGGCAGCGCGGTGAGAATCGCTCGTGGAGAAGAGCTCGATAACGTCGGAGGCAACGTCCATGCGGCCGGCGGCGTTGATGCGCGGGGCGAGGCGGAAAGCGACATCGAAGCCGGTGAGCTGCTTGGAGGCGGGGTCGAGTGCGGCGGCGGCGAAGAGTGCGCGGAGACCGGCGCCGACGGGGCGGCGCAGCTCGCGCAGGCCAAGTGCGGCGATGGTGCGATTTTCGCCGCGAAGCGGGACGGCATCAGCGATGGTGGCGATGGCCGCCATTTTGAGAAAGCTGGGCAGAGTTTTCTCGCGCAGGCGAGCGGGATCGCGGCGAACTCGTTCGGACTTCTCAAGCAGCGCCTGTGCAAGCTTGAACGCGATGGCCGCGCCGCAGAGGCTCTTTTCGGGATACGGGCAGCCAGGTTGATTCGGGTTCAAGATGGCGAGGGCAGCGGGGAGCGGGTCGTTTGCGGCAGTTAAGTGGTGATCGGTGATGATGAGGTCGAGTCCGAGGCGGCGCGCGGTTTCGGCTTCAGCGAGTGCGCGCATGCCAGTATCGACGGTGACGACGACGCGTACGCCTTCGGCATGAGCGGCCTCAAGGACGCTTGACTGCATGCCGTAGCCGTCGCGGAGGCGATGGGGCACGTGAAAGCGGACTTCACCGCCGAGCATTTCGATGGCGGTTTTGAGAAGGACTACGGCGACGGTGCCGTCGACGTCGTAGTCGCCATAGAGGAGGATGGGCTCGTGGGCGACGATAGCGCGTCCGAGACGGTCGACGGCAGCGGACATGCCGAGCATGAGAAAGGGATCGTGGAAATGTGCGGGCTCGGGGTTGAGAAAAGCGAAGGCCTCTGCGGCAGTGTTGATGCCGCGCGCGACAAGCAACTCGGCGAGAACGAGAGGGAGACGCGCTTCGCGAGCAAGTGAAGCGGATTCATCGGGGTGGGGCTTGGCGAGGAGCCAGCGCTGCGGCGGCGGAGTGCGCGTTGGAGCGGTGCGGTTGGGGGCCCCAGTGGCGCTGGCTAATTCGGCCACGAAGGCTTACTCGTCCTCGTCGTCGCGGGAGTGAGCGTCGTCGATGACGATGTCGTGGAAGCTTTCGATGTTTTCAAGCAGAGACTGGTAGCGTTCGTACCACTCGGTAGTGGTTTCATGGAGGAAGATGATGCCCTGATAAATGAAGCCGAGCTGAATGTAGCCCAGCATGCCGGAATATTTGCGCAGCCACTTGGCTTCGACCAGCTCCGCAGCTTCCTCGTCAGGGAAGTTCATTTCGCCGGCTTCTTCGATGAGGGCGTCGAGCTCCTCGCGGTCCAGCGTCATTTCGCTGAAGGTGACGAAGGGAGCGCCCACGTGCTTGGCCATCTCCACGAAATCTTTCCATGCGTCGGGATTGCCGCGGCCTTCCCAGAGGACGGAGGGAATGTCGTCGGTGACGTAACCGGGAAGGCGATGGAGGCCATGGCCCTCAATAAAGGCCACCATGTCGTCTTTCAGCGAGAGAAGGTTGTCGGTGCTCATCGTCAGACACCTATTCTCGCAGATGGGGGTGGCGCAAGGATCAGGAAAACTTTTAACTGAGACGAAGAGCGGTTGGCCACGCAAGGCCGGGCGGAGGGAGTTGTTACTCTGGAATGAATTGAGGAGGATTTCCGCTTGCCCTTATTTGAACGTCATGTCTTTGTCTGCCATAATGTACGACCTGCCGATGCACCGCGACCCTCGTGCACTACGGATGGAAAGAGCGAACTGCACACGCGGCTGAGCCAACTGAGCAAAGATGCCGGCCTGGCGGGGAAAGTGCGGATCAACAAGTCTCTTTGCCTGGATCAGTGCGAACACGGGCCGACGGTGGTGGTGTATCCGGAGGCTGTATGGTACGGGAACGTGCAACCGGAAGACGCGGAGGAGATTGTGAGGGAGCACCTGGTGGGCGGACGGCCGGTGGAGCGGCTGCGCATTGCCGAGGAGTGTATCAACTCGAAGACGTGCCCGCACAGGAGCTAAATGCAGTGAACAGTGAACAGTGGACAGTGGACAGTGAACAGAGATCGGGAACTGAGGGACTGAAGGATTAGGGACTGAGAGGCTGGGGATCAGAGGAGGAGCAGTCAGGAGTCGAGATTTCAAGATGAAGCGCAGAGAATTCATAAAGCTGGCGGGAGCGGTTTCGGCGGCAAGCGTAACGCAAGGCGCGCTGGCGCAGGCGGGCCGCGGCTGTTTGATCAAGATCGATGCACACGATCCTGTAGCTGGCGCACCACCCGTGCAGTGGGCGGCGGAACAGCTGCGCGCGGCGCTGGCAGCGAAGGGTGCGTTGTGCTGGATCGTTAAGGGCGGCGAGAAGGTTCGTGGCGCGGCATTCTATGTACTGGTGAATTCAGAGGAACCGACGTCCGCCGGACTGACGCCGACCGCCAACGCGCCACGATTGCCGGTGTGGCATGGCGAGCGGGAAAGTTTTGCGTTGACGCCGATCCGGTATGCCGGGATGCCGGCCACGATTGTCTCTGGCAGCGATGTTCGCGGGTATGTGTACGGGCTACTCGAGTTGGCGGAGAGAGTACGTTTTGGCGCGGACGCGAGAACCGCGCTGCGCGTGGCAGAGCCAATTCTGGAAAAGCCTGCCAACGAGGTGCGCAGTGTTGGCCGGTATTTCTGCAGCGAGGTAGAGGACAAGCCGTGGCTTTACGACCGGGAGTTCTGGCTGGGATATCTGGATTTGCTGGTTGCGTGCCGTTTCAACCGGTTCTGCCTCGCGTTTGGCCTGGAGTATGACTTTCCCAAGGGCGTGACGAGCGATTACTTGCATTTTCCGTATCCATATATGGTGAGTGTTCCTGGATACAACGTGCGCGTGATGCAGTTGGCCGCAGCCGATGGAACGGTGCTGCCGGCGCCCGTTCAGCTGAGCGACCACGAGCGGCAGATGAACCTGGAGGCGCTGAAGTTCATCGCCGCGCAGACGGCGGCGCGTGGACTGCACTTCCAATTGGGGATCTGGACGCACGCGTACCAGTGGACCGACAGCCCGCATGCATATCACAACATTGAGGGGCTGACGAAGGAGACGCACGCGGCGTACTGCCGCGACGCACTGGCAATGCTGCTGAAGCAATGCCCTGAAATCGAAGGGCTGACGCTGCGCTTGCACGGCGAAAGCGGGATTCCGGAGGGTAGCTACGACTTCTGGAAGACGTTGTTTGAGGCGATCAAGGGGTGCGGGCGAACGGTTGAGATCGATATGCACGCGAAGGGCGTGGACGAGAAGATGATCGACATTGCCAACGCGACGGGAATGCCGGTAAAGCTGGGAGCGAAGTATTCGGCCGAGCACCAGAGCCTTGGGTACCAGCAGGCGGACATTCGCGCTTTGGAGATTCCGAAGCCGACAGTCGAGAGCGGAGGGCCATTCAGCCTGAGCTCGGGGTCGCGCTCATTCACTCGGTATGGGTATGCGGATTTTTTGAAATCCGGAAGCAAATACAAGTTGCTGTTTCGCCTGTGGCCGGGCACCCAACGGCATTTGCTGAGCGCCGACCCGGAGATGGCGGCGGCATACGGAAGGACTGCGCACTTCTGCGGAGCGGTTGGACTGGATTTGATGGAGCCGCTGACATTCAAGGGAAGGGAAGGTTCGGGGCACGCGGGCGGGCGATGCGCGTATGCGGACGCGAGCCTGAATCCGAAGGCCGATTGGGAGAAATTTGAACTCTACTACCGGGTGTGGGGTCGACGACTCTACGATCCGGATGCAAATCCGGAGGCGTGGCGCAGATGGCTGCGCAAAGGATTCGGGGCAGGGGCAACCGCAGTGGAGACGGCGGTGGCGAATGCCAGCCGGATTCTGCCGCTGCTAACGACGGCGCATCTGCCTTCGGCGTCGAATCACTCGTTCTGGCCGGAGATGTATACCAACATGCCGGTGGTGCGCGGCAGCGAGTTCGAGCCGTACAGCGATACGCCGGAGCCGAAATGCTTTGGGACGGTGATGCCGCTCGACCCGGTTTTGTTCGCGACGATCGACGGGCACGCCGCGGACGAGATGGGTGGCGCGGCGAATCCAAAATATTCGCCGATCGAGGTGGCGCAATGGATGGAGGATTGCGCGACGGTGGCGACGACGGCAATGGACCAGGCGCGGCGCGTGACGCTCTCGCGGCGGTCCCCGGCGTTTCGGCGAATCGAGGCGGACGTGGAGATCCAGATCGGGCTGGGTTGGTTCTTCGCGTCGAAGCTGCGGAGCGGCGTGCTGTATGCGGTCTTTGAGCAATCGGAGGAAACGGAGGTGGGCCGGAAGGCAATCGACCTGTATGGGATGGCGCGCGAGGCGTGGGCCGACATGACAACGCACGCCGCGGCCGTTTACCAGAAGGACGTTTCCTACGGAAGCATACCGATGCGACGCGGACACTGGAGCGATAGGCTCAGCGCGATCGACGCGGACATTGCAGCTTTGACATCGCGCGTAAAGAGCGCGGGGCAACCGGACGTATCGAGCGAGAATACGCGGCGTGCGACTGTCGAAGCGACGGGTAGGCCGGGGCGGCCTGTTTTGGCGTGTGCTCACAAGCCGCCGTTGAGCTTTGAGGCGGGTACGTCGCTGGCGCTTGCGGTGACGGCCCTGGTGCCGGATGAGGTGGTCGCGATTCGCCTGCACTTCCGGCATGTAGACCAGGCGGAACGGTGGAAGCGGGTCGAGATGCAGGGGGACAGCGGGAGTTTTACGGCTGCGATTCCGGCCGACTACACAGCAACCGAATTCCCGCTGGAATACTACTTCGATCTTGCTGGAAAAAGCGGAGCGATGCGGCTGGAGCCGGCATTCAACGAGACGCTCTCGAATCAGCCGTACTACACGGTTGTGCGGAGGGGCGCGTAAAGAGGGCGGAAGCGGGCGAGACAGACGCGCGAGTCGGCGAGCCGCAAAATGAAGGCGATTATGCTAGTTACCCGGTGTACAGGCACGGGTGGGGTGCGGTATCCTGACACTTAACTCATGATTTTTTCCCGCGACTACATTGGGTACCTCACCCGCCGCACGGTCAAGCATCTGATCGACGCCAAGATGATCACCACCAGTGACCTGAAGGTCACGGAGGAGCGCGTGAACGCGGCTCTGCTGGAGGAGCTTGCGCTCGAGGACCGCATCAACGAAGAGGTGCGCGTGATTTTGGACGCCTACTCCGAGGAGATGCGCAAGAGCGGCGCGCAATATGCCGAGATGTTCAAGAAGGTGAAGGGCGAGCTGACCAAGAAATACAAGGCGGTGCTATGAGGATCAGCCGCGACAAGCTGAACAAGCTGGCCCACACCGTGGCGGACACGCTGGCCGAGATCGACCAGGTGGGATTCCTGGAGGATCGCAACACGATCCGCCAGGAGGCGCGGAAGGAACTGGAGCTGCTGCTGACCGAAGAAGCGAAGATCGACATGCTGGCGCGGCAGAAGATCGCCAACCAGCGGAAGATCATCCTCGAAGGCTCGCAGGAGTGGGACATTCTGTACCGCAAATACTACAACGACGAAGTGCGGAAGCTGGGAATTTGATGGGGCGCCCCAGGGCTCCACGCGCCATTGGATTGAGGCCCGGTTTTTGCTAAAGTAAGGGAGTGGCCCGCGTCCGCGGGCTGACTCCACACAATGCGTGGCGCTATCGTCTAGGGGTTAGGACGTGAGATTCTCAATCTTAAAACCCGGGTTCGATTCCCGGTAGCGCTACCAGAGATTTTCATCCTTCTCATTCCAAATGGTTTAGCCTGCCACCCTCGCCCGTTGTACTACTTTGGCACTACATTTCGGCATTCCTCGCGCCGATTGTTCTCTAAAGTTTCCCGGAAATTTGAGTATTAGGTTTCCGGAGACTGCGTGCGTCGGGAAACTACAGTATGCATTTATGAGCGGGTAAAGCGCGGCGCGAAGTGGCGCCGTCAAAGGGTTCAAATCCCGCCCCGCAAAGCAAACGGCACCTTGTATCTCAAGGACGATCGACAGGGTGCGTTCCAACTCTCCTGGTACGAACAGCGCCAAAAACAGTGGCGAAACGTCAAAGGCCGCATCAGCGAAAATGAGCTCCCGTTCCTTTCCGATGCCATCACACAAGCCGAGGACAAATCCTGGTTTCTGAACAATCGCGATCGCCGAGTCCATGACCCAACCACCGACGTCGTGGAGCGGAAGAAGCTTTCTGTCGAAGTGCCGCGCTACATAGAATCCAAGAGCGGCTGCAAGAAGACACGCTCGGCGCACGAGCATGCCGTGACCGAATTCGTGACATTATGTTGTCGACAACATAATGCCACTTATGTGGCGCAGAGATTTATGTGGCGTTCGCGGTCGGGCGTGAGTGGGGACAGGTGTTTGGCAGCGCGCGAACGCCACATAAGTTTTTGGTTCAGAGGTTACGCAGGAAGTCCATGATGC
>JBKQOX010000025.1:0-87478 GCA_052145255.1 Occallatibacter sp. | reverse complement strand
GCACGTACGGCTCCTCCAGCCGGGCCCTCTCCTCCGTGCTGAGCTCGAGCAACTCGGCGGCGAGCGCGTCCTGCACGTGACTGACCTTGGTCGCCCCCACGATCGGCGCGGTCACCCCCGGGCGGTGCAGCAGCCAGGCCAGCGCCACCTGCGCCGGGGGCACGCCCCGCGCGGCGGCGATCTCGTTCACCCGGCCGGCCACGTCGAAGTCGGCCGGCTCGGTGTAGAGGGTGTCCCCGAACGCGTCGGTGTTGGCCCGTACCGTGTGCTTGCCCCCGTCGCGGGTCCGCGTCCCGGTGAGGAACCCGCGCGCCAACGGGCTCCACGGGATCACCCCGGCGCCCATGTCGATGCACTGCGGGATCATCTCCCGCTCCTCTTCGCGGTAGACCAGGTTGTAGTGGTTCTGCATGGAGACGAAGCGCGTCCATCCGTGCAGGTCGGCGAGATAGAGCGCCTGGGCGAACTGCCATGCGAACATCGACGATGCGCCGATGTAGCGCACCTTTCCCGCTTTGACCAAATCATGCAAAGCCTCCAGAGTTTCTTCGATGGGCGTCTCGTAGTCCCAGCGATGAATCTGGTAGAGGTCAACGTAGTCGGTTTCGAGGCGCTTCAGGCTCTGGTCGATTTCAAAAAAGATTTCTTTTCGCGATAGGCCCTTGCCGTTGGGCTCGTCGCGCATCACGCCCTGTAGCTTGGTGGCGATCACGACCGCCTCGCGGCGCGTGTTGGCCTTGAGGAAGCGGCCCACCACCACTTCGCTTTCGCCGCTTGAATAAACATTCGCGGTATCGAAGAAATTGATGCCAAGATCGAGCGCCTGGCGGAGAAACGGCTGGCTGTCGGCCTCGTTCAAGGTCCACGCATGGCGTCCCGGCATCGGTGTTCCCTGAGCGGGACTTCCGTAGGTCATGCATCCAAGGCAGATGCGGGAAACTTTCAGTCCAGTGCGGCCGAGATTGACGTATTCCATAAGGGCTAACGGCTCCTGACTCGATTTTAGTGCGGCGTGCTGGCCTGGATGATGCGGCGAGCACTTGAACGGTCACAATCACTGGCCACGTCATGGCGGCGTCCCAGACCGGAATTTTGACAATTCGGTGACATAGTACTTTCGTGCTTTGCTTCGCGGCGCGAGAAGGGCGCTGGATTTTTCAATTGTGCGAATATCGGGAGACAACTCTTCTTTCGCAGCAAGGGTCTAAAATTGGGTGGGGGGGGGAAGATGTGTCTTTGGGGGCTTCCGTAAGCTCCGGCGCTTACGGCGGAGAGAATTCGGGACGTCTAACATAAACTGCGCACGACGTCTAACAAGGGTTGACCGGGAACATTAGCCAGAAAGGCGCCGGGTAAATTGAGCCAGGGAACGGCAGCGACGACCGAACCGCAATGGCCAGGCTTGCCTTCTCGAAGGCGGCGCGCGGAAAGCCATAGGCCGCGGCATGGTTTGAAGTTACTGGGGCGCTGGCAGACGCGGGTACTGGTCGCGGGCGCGGTTCCAATCTTCGTTGTGCTGGCCGGCTGCGGCGGAACGGCATCCGGCACATCCTCGAACGGCACGTTCACTATTACTCCCGGTTCGGCCACCATTGACACCAACTGCACTGGCTGCAACACCGTTAACAATTCAGGCACGGCTGTTGAGCAGTTTTCCGCTGCTTTGAACAACGGAGGCGCGGCTTCGGTCAATTGGACGGTGAGCGGCGGAGATGTCAATGCAGGCGCCGGTTCCATCTCGAGCAGCGGCCAATACACTCCACCCCCTTACCTCACGGCGGATAGCGCAAAAGTGATCGTGACGGCGACGCTCGCATCGGGGACGGGCATGGGCACAGTTGCAAGCTCCACTGTAACGGTGACGCCAGGATTCCTGGAACCGCTCTCGCCCGAAAACGTGGCGCTCGGCGCCAACGGGACAGTGACCGTCACGGGCTACATTGCCGAAGCCGGCGGCAGCACAGGGATTAACTACGCCATTTCAAACTCGGCGACGGGGTCGGGCGGCGGGGCGGGCTCGCTGGGCTCAACGAGCTGCACGCGCAGCTCGAGCGAGTTTACGCATTGCTCCGCTACCTACACGGCGCCGGGAGCGGTTTCCGCTACCGCTGCAACTTATGTAGTGGGCACGATCGGCACATCGTCTTCAAAAACCGCGTCTCAAGTGCTGTTGAATACGGCCGGAATCTCGAGCAATCCCGCGACGCACCAGACGCAACTGGCAACGCCGATCCTGCTGGGCAGTTCCGGCGGCAACAACAACGACTACGACTCGCAGGGTAACCAGATTTTCGACTGTTGCGGCGGCACGCTCGGAGCGTTGATCCAAAACAGCAGCAACACGCAGTACATATTGAGCTGCAACCATGTGCTGGCGCGCAGCGATCAGGCATCGGTGGGCGAAATGATTGTCCAGCCTGGGCTGATCGACAATAACTGCACACCGAATGGAGACGGCTCCGGAACCACGCCTGTAGGGGTTCTGACAACGTGGTTGCCGCTCAGCTCCGCCTCGACCAACGCCGATGCGGCCATCGCGCAGGTCAACTCGGGGGCGGTGAGCCCGACCGGCGCGATCATGGAGTTGGGAACGCCCGGCGCTGGTGGCGTGCTGTCGGCCGCGCCTCCAGGAGTTTCTTCGACGAGCGGAAAGGGCGAGAACGGGTCGATTGGCATGGCGGTGGCCAAGAGCGGGCGGACTACCGGGCTAACGTGCGCCAACATTACGGCGGTCAATCTCAGCGTGCAAGTGGGCTATTTCAAGAATTGCGAAGAGACCGAGCCGTATCTGACCAAGACCTATACCAATCAGATCGCCATCGAGGCCGACCAGTTCAGCGACGCGGGCGATTCCGGATCCCTGGTGGTTGATGCCAGCGATGCCGAGCCGGTCGGATTGTTCTTTGCGGGCGGCGAGACGAACACCGGAGTCAGCGAGGGCATCGCAAATCCCGCTCCGACGGTACTGGCGGAGCTGGGCTCTCAGGAGGGAACCTCCTACACATTTGTCGGGACTGCGGACCACCCGGTGAGCTGCCTGAACTACGGCAACGCCACGGCGACAGCAGCGCAGGCCAGCACACTCGCAGACGCGCAGAGCCAGCTTGCTCAGCAGGCGCTGGCGCAGGCGCGCACGCTGGTCAATCCTCCCGCGGGAATCCTGGGCGTTGCGGCGGGCAAGAGCAGCGACCACGCCGGCCAGGCAGCCGTGATTCTTTACGTCGACCAGAGCATGAATGTCACAGCGCCGCAGATGGTGAATGGAGTGCGCACGGAAGTGATCCCGACGACAACGCAGGCTTTGGTGGCGGGCCTGGTTCCAAAAGCCGCGGCGGAGACGAATGCGCTTCCTCCGCTCGCATCCGCGGTGCTCAACCAGGCCATCGCCTCGAAGGAACAGGTGGCGCAGAGCCTGATGAAACAGAACCCGGCCTTCTTCGGCGTGGGCGTGGGGCAGAGCTTCGACAATCCGAAGGAAGCCTCGCTGGTGATCTACGTCGACCGCACGCAGGTTCCGGCCACGCTTCCGGCGACGATCAACGGCCTCCGCACCCGGTACGTCATCATGAACCGGCTACATGTAACGCGGTCCTACCTGGGCGGGCAGATTCGGCAGCAGAGTCACTGCATGGCGCATCCGGTCGCGCATCAATTCAGTGACTTCGATCCGCTCCAGAAGCACTCGCTGCGCGGCGTGAAGCTGTTCTGAATTCGATTAGCAGACTAGGGGTATCGGCCTACTCGATCGCAGCGTTTCACAACCCTACTGGAATGCCGGGAGCATCTTTTCCAGTTCATTTCGAGTCAGGTAGCGGCCATTCAGGACCACAGCATGCACCTTCTCGACGTTATGAATGTCGTCGAGCGGGTTCGCGTCGAGGACTACCAGGTCCGCATACTTTCCATATTCAACGGAGCCGAGAACCTTCTCGCGATCGAGATATCGGGCGGGGTTGATGGTCGCGGTGCGCAAGGCGTCCAATGGCGAAAGGCCGGCCTCGACAAACAGCTCCATCTCCTTGTCAATCTCGCCGGGATACACGTACGGAGAACCCAAGTCAGTTCCGGCCAGGAGAGGAATTCCGTTCTGGTACAGCATTCTCACCTGATCCATCCGCCACTGCAGCATCTGCCGGTCGAAGGACGGATTTCGCTTTTGTCCCAGGACAGGATCCCACTGCTCTTCTCGCAATGACGGAACCAAGTATTTCAAGCGGGGATCATCTTTGGCGGCGATCAGCTGATCCATGTGAGCCCTTGTCCAATAAGGCGTCAGGGTGGGATCGACCCATGTGCCGTTGCGAAGCAGCGTAGGAATGAGCTGGGGCTCCGGCGGCTGGAACGGAATGGGGATTCCATGCAGGTGCTCGAAACATTTCTGGCCAGCATTCGACGCCTCAACGCCGCTCACCTTAAATCCATTGCTATCGTCGTTGAGAGGAAGGTGTCCGGCCAAAGGGAGGCCTACCCTCGAGGCTTCGTCGGCAACGGCGAAATAGGTCTCACGGTCGAACGTTTGCGTAACTTTGATGAAGTCAACACCGATCCCAGCCAGATAGTCGACCGCTTTCCGGGCTTCTTCAGGGTTGTGGACTTGCCAGGTCCAGAAGTAGGGAGGCGACATCCCGAGAATCGGTCCTGGCGCCACGATGCGCGGTCCAACCCGTTTTCCCGAAAGGGCTTCGACGTTCCATTGCCGCAGGATTTCAAAGCTCGGCGATCCCATGTCGCGCACGCCCGTAATGCCGTAATAAACCAGGACCGGGAGGGTCGCTTCGGTGGCATTCCCCAGGTGCACGTGCATGTCCCACAGGCCCGGGATAAGAAACTTGCCCCTGCCGTCGACGATCTGCGCGGCCGCGGGCGGCGTGACCGCAGACGCTGTCCCGATTTCGCTTATCCGATTGCCCCGAATCACGACCGTGCAGTCGGGCTTGGCTGTGCCGTGAATAACGTCAATCACGTTCACATGAGTAATTGCGGTGATGTGCTCTTGCCCAGGCGCGAAGCAGGGTAGGAACCCGAACAGCAGGCCTAGAATGATTCCGCTTCGAACCATCAGGCCTCCTTGGATGTTTGGATTCGTCAACCGCTTCCCGGTTGGAGCCCTTCAGCTAGAGCCCACGGCGATTCTCAGTTCACGGGCTTCGCTTTGCCGCTTTTCAAGCTCTCGTCGATGATGGAGCCGATTTTCTGCTGATTTGCCTGAACGGTTTGGCCCAGTTGCGAGCCCATTTGGCTCATCTGCTCCTTGAACTTGTCCGCTTCGGCCTTGAACTTGGCGTCAAATTCGGAGTTGAATTCCTTCATATCCGTGTTCACTTCGGCCTCAATCACGCGCCGTTGAATTTCAGAAATCTCGCGTTGCACCTGCTGGAGTTCCTCCCGCGAAACAGTGGCGCCTTGCTTGGCCGTCAAGCCGGCCACCGCTGCGTTCAAGTCGGCCATCTCCTTTGAAAGGTCGGGTGCGGGAATGTTGGCAGTCGCTTTGCGCGCTTCGTCGCGTGCCTCGTCGCGGACCTGTCTGCTGGAATCGCGGAACTGTTCACCCAGCGCACGCATTTGCTCGCTCTGATCGTGCATGTTCTTGTTCATGTCTTCGATCTGGCTCACGATCGCGGGATCGTCGACGACATAGTACTTGCCATCGTGTCGAAAGAGCAGGAAATGCCCATGGGCGATGGCGCGCGCCTTCTCCACTTCGGCTTCCATTTCACCGCGCGTATTGCCACAGAATCTTGATGGACTTCCAGGGTCGCCGACAATAGCATAGGCGTCGCCGTCGGCAAAGCAGTTCGCGTGACCTTCGTAGCCGTGCATGAAAGCCATGACGGGAGGGATGGGCGGCACATCAACGTGGACGTCAATGGGCGGAATGGGTGGAATGGTTGGAATTTGTCCCGGAGCTGGAAACGCCATCATTGGCGGAGCCGGCTCCGGCGCGGGATTCGGGCTCGGGGCAGCAGGGGGTGCGGGCGCAGCTTCCGGTGCAGCGGGAGGTGGCGTTTGCGCAGGACTCGAATCGGGCGCTTGCGCCGGCGCTGGGCGGGGTTCGCCCGTCACGGCTGAGAATGACGGCATCTGGTCTCTTGAGAGCATAGCCACCTGGGACAATTTAGCCTGTCCTGGCGCGGCGGCGGCCTCCACGCGAAACAGAGTGGTGGCCGTAACGAGCACCGCCGGAACGATCAGGGCGGCAACGAATGCGCGGCGGCTACCCGTGAAGGCCTGTTTGAAGCTGGATTCGCTGAGCAGCCGGTCGATGCGATGGGAGAGATTGTTTGAGCGGGCCATGGCGACTCCTGTGAGAGTTGGGCGCGGTAGTGCCGCGAATTCGAGTAAGAGCTGGGCGTATGCGGAGCGGCTGCGGGATTCTTCAAGGCCGGCGCGGTCGCTGATTGCCTCGCTCAGTTCGGAGAGCTTGCGCTTGAGCCACCATCCCAGCGGACTGAACCAGGTGAGCGCGGCGTATAAGCCTGCAACCAGTTGTAAATAGAAATCGCGCTGGCGGACATGAGAGCCTTCGTGAGCCAGGACAGCGCGTAGTTTTTCCGGCGGCCATTCCGGGTAATCGTTTGGAAGGACGATGCCGGAGCCGACGTTAACGGGAGAAAAGATGCGGCGGCTCGAACGGGTAGCGATTGCTGAATCCATGTCGCCAAAGTCCGCGCCCTCGACGGGCGTGGCCTCGATCCAGAGGCGGATGGACGAAGTGAGTCCAATGAACCAGCGAAGCACGAGTGCAGCGACAACGGCGAGGTAAATAAGCCCGGCGATGGAGAGCGGATCGAGCCAGAGGCGGTTGCTTTGTTGTGCCGCAGGCGCTGTCGGCGCGGCAGCGGGCGGCAGGATGGAAACCGGTTGACTCATAGTCGCGGGTTCGGGCACGGTTTCGATGTTCACGACCCGCGCACGGGGCAGGGAATCGGTTTCCGAGGCGGCAGGATTTGGCTCTGGCGCTGCTGCTGGCGTTTGAACCGGGGCCACCGCCGAGTGCGCGGTGCTCGCTGGAGATTGCGGGTGAGGAATGATTCTGGACCACGAAGGCGCAGGCAGCCGGACTTCGGCCCAAGCAGGGATCCAGTGAGAGAGCATGAGCAGCGGCAAGGCGATCCCGGCCAGCAACAGCATGCTCCAGGCCGCTTTTTGCGCACGGACATTCTTTACGCGCAAGAGGCGCAAACCAATCCAAAGAATGCAGGCGGCCACAAACGCGCGCAAGACGGCTTCAAACAAGACGGGCAGCGCGAATCGAATCACGATTATCCCTCCTTCTTGCGACTGTTCCTGGTGGCGCCCTTGTTGGCGTCTTTGGATGTGCTGGTCTCTTCCGCTTGAGCGATGCGCTCCGCGAGGCGCTGCAGCTCGTTGCTGTCCAGAACTTTGGAGTCGACCATGCCGACGAGCAGTGCCTCAACCGATCCCGCGCAGAACCAATCCACAATGCGTTTGACGGCACGGCCGGCTACGCGCTGGCGGGATTCGGCGGGGCGATAGAGAAAGGTGCGGTCTTCGACTGTGTGTGCGAGGTAGCCCTTTTCCTCGAGTCGCCGCAAAACGGTGCGAATCGTCGAGTCCTTGAGCGGGCGGCCGAGTTCCTCGCGCACCTGTTCCGCGGTGAGAGTTCCTTTGCGCCAAATGGTGAGTAGGACGCCCCGTTCGAGCTCTCCCAATTCGCTGGGGTCGTGATCGGGCTGTGTGTTACGCGCCATAGTGTTACTAACCGTAACACACGGAACGAGCCAATTGTCAAGAGCGCAGTCGAAATTTTTTAGGGGATAAGGGCCGAGGTGTCTTTCAAGCCTTGACGCGATCGACGGGCTGCGATGCCGCGCCGGCGGCTGCGGCACCATTGCCGGCTGAATGATCAGATCCGGAGACAGACTGCGGCTCGTCGGGAAGGAAGATCTCGAAGACAGTTCCCGAACCCCTTTGTTCCGGTCCGCCCGAAGGCGCCGCGGTGCGGCTACGCACGCGCAATAACCCATGATGTTTCAGGACGATCTCCTGGCTGACCCAAAGCCCCAAACCGGTCCCGGTGGCTTCCTTTGTGGTGAAGAAAGCTTCGAAGATGTGCTCCCGCACATCCGGCTCCATGCCAGCGCCGGTGTCGGCGACGGTGAACCGGACTCCGTTTTGCGCTGGATTTCTCCAATCGCGCGAGCGCCGCGTCCGCAGCACCAGGCGCCCGCCGGCGCCGCTAGCATCGATTGCATTGGCCACCAGATTGGCGAAGACCTGGCGGATCTCGCCGGCAAAGCAGAAGAGGGTCAGCCCGGGCTCGTACTGTCGCTCCACGTGAAGATCGATCGCATGGACGCGGCTTTGATAGAGATTGACCACTGATTCAAACAGTTCTTGCGCGGCGACCCTGGCAGGCTGCGTCGGCTGACGGTAGAAGCGCAGGGTCTGTTGCGTGATTTCGGCGATGCGGCGAACTTCGTTATCGGCCATGGTCACGTATTGCTTCGCCGCATCAGGAAGATCGTTGGAACAGCGGAGCAGGAAGAGCAGGTTGGTGATCGCTTCGAGAGGGTTGTTGATCTCGTGCGCAATGGATGCAGCCAGACGGCCGGTCACAGCGAGCTTTTCGCTTCGCCGCAGAGCCTCTTCACTGAGTTTGCGGTCGCTGGCGTCGAGCGCGATGATTCCAACCCAGCGCACCTGATTCGGCATAGTGCGCACGGGGTAAGCGCTGATCAGCCAGGTCCAGGGCCGGCGCAGTTTGCCCCCTTCGCCATTCAGCTCCAGATTCCGCACCGGTTCTTCAGTGCTAAATACGCGATGCACCGCGCCCTCGATCTCAGAAGCTACATTCTTCGGCAGCAGGTCCGTCAAGGTGCGGCCGAGATGTCGGCTGACGGCGATGCCCGTCAGGTCCGCGAAGATTTGGTTGACGCGCACAACGCGGCCGTTGCGGTCAACAAATGCCAATCCGATAGGCGCGTTGGCCAGCATCGAGTCGAGCAGCGAAAGCGTGTCATTCAATCCCGCACGCTGCTCGGCTAGCGAGGCAACCATACGGTTGAACGTCTCAATCAAGTCGCCAATTTCGTTTTGTACCCGCACGGGAAGCGGAAAACGACTGCCGTCTTCAGGCGACGTCATGAGAGTGGTGGTGCCGTGATGCAATAGCGCCAATGGTCGGGTAATGGTGCGTCCCATGAGCAGCACCAGGAGCGCGGAAGCCACGACCCAGATGACGCCAAAGATGGCAGTGTCGTCTAGTAACGAACCCAACTGCTGGCGCGCCGCACTGCGGTCGAACGTTACAAATGCATAGCCCCGCAGATTATTCCCGGTGTAGATCGGCCGGATCGCTTCCCACCCGCCGTCGGCTGTCTGAAAGATCCTTGATTCATCGCGTTTGGCAAGAGGAATCTGAGCACCTTCTGCGGCGCTCATTTCCGCGGATTCCTGGCGCGTGCTCCTGAAAAAGAGCACCTCTCCAGATGGGCTGACGATCCTGGCCGACCGCACAATCGGCGAAGCAACGATTGTGCGCACGGCGAGATCCACCCAACTGGGCCTCTGCTGCTCAAGGGCTTCAGCGGACTGCGCGGCAAGGGCTGTCGACTCATACTCCAGCCAAAACTGGGCCCGTTGGTCTGTGCGTCGAATCTGCTGCCGAGTCAACAACCCTGCGAACAGGCCGATGGAGAGGATTTCCAGCAGCAGCAGACCGGCCAGCATTTGCCAGCGAATGGATCGAGGCCACCAGCGCATGCGCAAGAATCCACCCCCTGCAAGTGGAACAAAGAATTAGTCTAACGAATTGGCTGCGGCAACCGCGTCACGGGCCAAGTCTCCTGGCCGCGCTTTGGCGAGCAGCGAATCCGCGATCTGTTTTCCATGAAAGCGGCCGTTCTCAATAAAGATCTCGCTGGTGCGCGAGCCGGCGACAATCACGCCGGCCAGGTAAATGCCCGGCACGTTGCTTTCGAGCGTCTCGGGGTTGCAGGCGGGCAACCGGTCCTCGCCGTCGAAGTGCACGCCGAGGCGCTCAAGGAATGAAAAATCGGGATGGTATCCGGTCATGGCAAAGACGAAATCGTTGGGCAGCGTCTCGCCGCCGGCCGGAGTTTCGACCACAACCGCGTCGGGCGTGATCTCCACAACCTGCGTTGAAAAGTATGCCTTGATTTCGCCGTCTTTGATACGGTTTTCGATGTCTGGTTTGATCCAGTACTTCACGTTTGGCGTAACCTCGGGTCCGCGGTAGACGAGCGTGACGCGGGCGCCGCTTCGCCACAGTTCGAGGGCGGCAATGGCAGCGGAGTTCTTGCCGCCAATAACCACCACGTCCATGCCGTAAAACGGATGCGGATCGTGATAGTAGTGGAGAACTTTGCTCAATGTCTCGCCGGGAATGCCCATCCAATTGGGAAGGTCGTAGTAGCCGGTGGAGATGGCCAGTTTGCGTGCTTCAATGGCTCCCGGCCGGCCGAAACGGTCCACAGTGTGAGCGGTGAAGGCGCCATCGCTCCCCGTTACCCTCTCCACGCGGTGGTACTGGCGCACGTCCAGATGGTAGTAGGCCGTCACCTGGCGGTAGTATTCAAGCGCCTCGCCGCGCGTGGGCTTCGCATTCACGCTGGGGAAGGGAATGCCGCCGATTTCGAGGCGTTCCGAGGTGGTGAAAAAGGTCATGTGCGCGGGATAGTGAAAGATGGAGTTGCAGAGGCAGCCCTTATCCACCAGCGCAACCCGGAAACCAGCCTTTTGCGCCTCGATTGCGGTAGCCAAGCCCGTGGGTCCCGCACCTACGACCAGGAGATCAATGGCGGGCGCGTCAGAACGCTTCATCCCGTCGGGCGGCTGTTTGCTCATGCTTCTAGATTAGGGCATTCGACGGAGAACTGGTATGCGGAGGCGGGAGAAACATAAAAGCTCCAGCCGAAGCTGGAGCCTTTCTGCAAACTGTTGAACCAAATTTGGTGTTCCTACGCCAGAGCAGGCGCGGGCTCCAACATGGGAACCGGGGACGCCACGATCGGGACAGGCGCTTGCTGCGATGGCGCATGCAACGGGCGTGTAAGGCGGTGAACAAAGTGGTAGGGTGGCCACGGACCGGAGAGCTGCATTTGGCACTCCCGCATCAGGGCGCTGGTCGTGGCGAACTTGTTCAGGTACCGTTCCACGCATTTGCGGTCGATGAGATGGGCAATGTCGAGCATCATTTTGCCGTTATCCATCAGCCGGCAGCTCACTTCCTCGTCAAGGGGAATGAACAACCTGTGCATCTGGAAGCTGACTGCGCGAGCACGGGTCTGCCGCTCGCGCGCCCGGGAAGCATTCTCTCGCAGGTTGCTCAAATACTCGCGCCCCACGCCCTCGCCGCTCAAGCGTTTTTCAACTTCGCGCCCGCAACAATCGTCGACGAAGATCTTCAGGTGCATCTCCGTCTTGCCGCGCAGCTTGTCGATGTTGCCCTGGAACTGGCGCTGATTGCTGCGAATGGATTTACGCAGCGACTCATCGTCGTTGAAGACGGTGCCGAAGCGGAAAGGAAGTACGGTGGAGTGCTGAAAGCAGTCGGAGATCACGCGTGCGTGGTCGACGCCTGACCGCTGGTTAAAGCTCTCCTGCGGGTTATGCTCGCTCACGATGATTGCCAGATCGCTTGCGGGATAAAGGAAAACCTGATTGCCACTGACTCCGAAAACCGATTCCATCGCGACTGGTTTGCGATGGCGGGCTAAAGCTGGAAATGCTTGTTTTTCACCGATGCAGTAGGCATACCATGCCATGACGAGACACTCCGTCCGCGCACGCCAAAACTGTCTGGCGCCGCTGGTTGATGAAGCTCTGTGAACTTGGGAACAACTGCATGCATAGTGGAGGACTGACTTTTGGTCCGTGGTTCCGGACCCCCCAAACAAACCGGATACTAGTCTTCTGAAAATACGACTGGCAAGACCCCGGAGAGAAAAGATGGGGGGAGGATGCAGCTTGTGCAAAAGTCGCGTTGATTCAGCTACAAATTCTATTCATCACATGGAATTTGTGCGCCAACTCACGATAAGGGAATCAAATGAGGCATTTTGGGCAGCCAATTGCTAGGCGAGTTCTTCCCTCAAATTAGGCCTCTAACCCCGCCGATCATTTCCGACCTTGGTTTTCCACAAGGGCTGCGGGCGGTTGCGCAGTCCATCCAGAGGCATGGCGTCGACCGCGCGGCAACGGTCAAGTTCGATTGAACGCACTCCTCTTTCAAGTTGAGCAGAATTGCACTGACGAGCCAATTGGAGACCGCTATCCTCTAAAAAATCCCGGCAAAAGGAGGAGGATGCCAGATGCCTCTACCGCAGAAACCAAGTTTCCCAATTCGACGCAACACGAACGGGACCTACGAATCAATTTGCACCGCGTGTTTGGCGACGGTAGCCACGGCCCAGCACGAATGGGAACTGGGTCGCCATGAATCCTCCCACGTTTGCGAGCCGATGAGCCTCTATCGGGTCAGTCACGGTTTGTTGCCATCTCCAAGGGCGGCCCAGTAGCGATCCCAGAAGGGCAACCAACTCTTTGATCGGCCACGCATGATCCCTCGACCCAGCTTCCACCGTAGGTGTGACCCTGAGCGTCCTTGCCCTGCTTGACTCGCCACCGGTGGCCCCGCTTGATCGATTCGAAGCGGGCAACTCTAGTAAACTCAACGGCAGAATGTCTTCGTCTTCCCGCGTCTTTCACCGCTCCCCGTCCGCACCAACTTTTATTGCGCTTCTGGCCTTTGTTGCCGCTGGAGCGTCCTTAGCCAGCGCTCGCGCGGCCGCGCAGGGCACCCATCTGTGGCAGCAGTCACAGATGGAGGAGTTTGAAAAGGGGACCCCTGAAGGGGTTGCTATCGAGAGCGACGGACATTTGCGTCAGGGACCGGGACTCACCGAATTTGTGACAACCCCATCGACCTACGTGTGGTCGATCGCAGTCGACAAGAAGGGGAACGTGTTTGCTGGAACGGGATCACCCGCAACGGTGCTACGGCTCGGCGAGAAAGCCGGTGGAAAGCCGATCACGCTCTTCGAAACGAGAGGCCTCAGCATCCAGGCGCTCGCCATCGGTCCCGATGGTTCGCTCTATGCCGCCACGGTGCCTGATGGCAAGGTTTATAAGCTCAACCCGGACGCGACCACCAAGCAGGATGAGTCGAATGCGACGGTCGTATTCGACGCGGCTAAGCCGGATGCAGCCACCGGCGACTCGAAGACGAATTCTTCAGCGACTGGCGCGCAATCGCACTACATCTGGAATCTGACCTTCGATTCCGCGGGCCGGATCTACATTGCGACGGGCAATCCCGGAGCGGTTTATCGCGTTGATCCGGCCAAGCCTGGTGCGACACCCGAACTGTTCTTCAAGAGCGATGAGGCGCACATCCGCACGCTGGCCTGGGACGCCAAAGGCAATCTCATCGCAGGCTCCGACGGCTCCGGCCTCGTCTACCGCATCGATGCGCAGGGTAAAGGTTACGTGCTCTTCGAGGCTCCGCGACGGGAGATTACGTCGATCGCCATCGGCGCCAACGGAACCATCTATGCGGCTTGCGTGGGCGACAAGAGCCGCAATCCACTGCCTCCGCTGCCGGTGCAGGGGACAGCCTCCATAACGATCACGGTCGTCCAACCGCAGTCGGTGCAGGCGGCCAACGCCAGTGCGTCCGTGCCTGAAGGAACCGAGATCTACGCTTTGAGCGAGGGCCAGGCGCCGCGCTTGCTCTGGTCGAGCAAGGATTCGATTGTCTACGCGCTCGCTGCACGGCCCGACGGCGTGCTCGCGTTCAGCGGCAATCGCGGACAAATCTTTCGTATCCAGGACGACGGTGGTTACGCCGACGTCGCTCATTTGCAGGCGCAACAGGGTCTCAGCATGGCCGCGGGAGCGAATTCGGAGAGTGTATTCGTCGGCACAGGCAATATCGGTAAAGTTTTTAAACTTGGCGCGGCGGAAACACACGAGTACGCCAGTGACGTTTTCGATGCCGGGGCCTTTGCCCGCTTTGGCCGCGTGGAGATTGAGCCGGGCTCAGCGGGCTACGACATTCTGACGCGCAGCGGAAATGTGGAGCAGCCGGTGCGCGGCTGGAGCGAGTGGCAGCCGCTCACAGACGGTGCCGTGGCCTCGCCGCCGGGACGTTTTTTGCAGTGGAAAGCCGTGCTTCACGCGGACGGCATGTTGGGCAGCGTTGGCGTGAACTATCTGCCTGTAAACTCCGCACCCTTGGTCGACGAGCTGGTGGTGGTGCCAGGCGCGCGCATCAATCCACAGGCGAACTACTCGCAAAATCAAACTGTGAACATTACATTCCCGGCTTCGAATCAGGGCTCGACGATCACTTTTGATGCCAACTCCTCAAGCCAGCCGTTGCAGGCTGCAAAGGATCGCACTGCGGTCACGGTTCGCTGGGCGGCGCACGACGACGATGGCGATACGCTGACTTACTCACTTTTCCTGCGCGGCGACGGCGACAAAGCGTGGTGGCCGCTGAAGAAGAAGATCAAGGAGCAAGCCTACAGCTTTGACGCCACGCTGATTCCCGACGGCGGCTACCGCATCAAGGTAGTCGCATCCGATGCTCCGTCTCACTCGCCGGGCGACGCGCTCACGGGCGAGAAAGTCAGCGATCGATTCGTGATTGATACCACGCCCCCGGTCATCACAAACCTGAAAGCGGATGCACAGCCGGCGCCTTGCGCGGGTCTCAATTGTGCGCGGCCATTCATTGTCAGCTTCGACGCCGAGGATCCGGCCTCGCCGGTGGCGCACGCCGAATACTCGATTAACGCAGGGCCGTGGCAGACCATTGATCCGGCCGGCAAGATCTCCGACTCAAAGCGCGAACACTACGAGTTCCACATCTCGCTGGACGCGGTGGATGACAAGCTTGGCGAGCATTTGATCACCGTGCGCGCCTACGATCGCTACGACAATGTGGGCGTGGCGAAAACGATCATTCCCGCGCAGGCACAGTAGGCGCCATGCGATTTGAACTTTATGTGGCGGCGCGATACCTGAAAGCCAAGCGGCGGCAGGCCGTGGTCGGCGTGGTCACGGTCATCTCCATCGCCGGAGTGACCGCGGGTGTGGCGGCGCTCATCATCGCTCTGGCCATCACCAACGGAATGCGTCGCGATCTTCAAGATAAATTGCTCGGCTCCAGCGCGCACGTGCAGTTGATGCAGATGGATGGGCGCGGGATCTCCGATTGGCAGGAGTTGCTGGCCCGTCTGCGCAAAGTTCCGCACGTCGTCGCGGCGTCTCCCGGATTGTACGAACAGGTGCTGGTGGCTCGCGGCGCGCGCGATGGCGGCGCAATGATTGAAGGCATCCTGCCCGACGATGAGCTTACGGTCAGCGACTTGCTTTCGAAAGCCACGCCCGGCGCGGTACAGGCTCTTGAGCCGCAACATGAATCCGCGTCGACTCAAAGCCCGGAACTGCCACCGATCGTTCTGGGCAGCGACTTGGCCGAAACCATCGGCGCATCCATTGGCGATTCGGTGCTGATTATTAGTCCCCAGGGCGAGATGACTCCGATGGGTGTGATTCCCAAGTACGTGCGTTTTCGGCTGGCCGGAACTTTTCATTCCGGCTTCTATCAATACGATGCGCAGATGGGCTTTCTGCGCCTGGTCGACGCGCAACATCTCTTCGATGAGCCCGACCTGCTTTCGGTGATCAGCTTCAAAGTCGACAATCTCAACAACGCGCCCCAGATTGCGCACACCATCGAGCAAGCCGCGGGCCCTGGCTTCATGACCACCAACTGGACCGACGAGAATCGCGAGCTCTTTCGCGCGCTCAGGCTGGAGCAGGTGGTCACCTTCATCGTCATCGCGCTCATCGTGATCGTGGCCGCGCTCAACATTCTGATCGCGCTCACCATGATGGTGATGGAAAAAACGCGCGATATCGCAGTGATGATGAGCTTCGGCGTCGATCCGGGGCAGGTGCGGCGCATCTTTTTGCTGCAGGGCCTGCTCATCAGTGTCGTTGGAACTGTTTTCGGTCTCGCGCTCGGGTACATCGCTTCGTGGGCCGGTGGCCACTATCACTTCATCCATCTGTCCGCGGACGTTTACTCGATCGACACGCTACCCTTCGCGCCGCGCGTGATTGATGGCGTGATTGTGTCGATCGTGTCGATTGGGATTTCGCTGCTGGCAACGTTGTATCCGTCGTCATCGGCGGCGCGGGTGCTGCCTGCGGAAGCGCTGCGGTATGAGTAAGCGAATTACTGCGGCGTAATAATTCCGCCCAACGCGTGGCGGCGCGGCAGGACGATGCCGCGATGATCCACTTCGGCGGGCAACCTGCCGGAGTCGGATTCAGGCAAGCGTTTCCGCTCCACCAGCGCGCCTCCGCAGGCCGGGCACCAGTCTGCTTTTGTTGCTTCAGCAAGAACCGCGTGGCATTGGCCGCAGATTCGTTCCATAGCTAAGAGATTACCGGATTGGCACTGGCTTTTGCGTCTTGGCCAGGCCCTCCTTCAACCGCCCGGTAAACTCAATGTATGCACCCTCCCCTGCGGCTCATCGCAATCGACGTGGATGGCACGCTGTTGCCGACGAATTCGCAGACGATCAGCGACCGGAATGCAAAAGCGCTGCGGGCGGCGCAAGAGGCGGGCATCACGGTGGCCATCGCTACGGGCCGCCGGCCGGCTTACACCGTGCCGTTACTGGAGGGTCTTGGCCTGCGAGCGGATACGCCCCTCATCGCGTCCAATGGTGCAGTGCTCTCAACGCTGGGCGGTGGTGTCATTGATCGCTGCCACATGGAATCGCGAGTCGCGCGGGGTCTTTGCGGCGTGCTTCGGCCGTTTGGAACGGTTGTCTTCACCTTCGATCGTCCGGGACGGGGCGAACTGGTGCTCGAAGACTTTGATCATGCGCATGGGCGCATTGCGATGTGGGTTGAGACGAATCGGAATGCAATTGAAGTGGTGAAGCCGCTGGAGTTGGCGCTGGTCGATGGCGACGATCCCATTCAGGGCATGGCGGCGGGAACCATATTCGAAATGAAAGAGGCTGAAAAAGCATTGAAGGCGAGCGAGTGGGCTGCGGAATGTGAGGCCGTGCGCACGGAGTATCCCGCGCGCGACATTTCAATTCTCGATCTGCTGCCGCCGGGCGTGTCAAAGGGATGGGCGCTGGAACGGCTGGCCGCGCGACTGGGCGTGGATCGCAACGAGACCATGGCCATCGGCGACAACTGGAATGACGCGGATATGCTTGACTGGGCAGGGCAGGGAGTTGTGATGGCTAACGCTGCGCAAGAGCTGCGCGCGCTGGCCAAGACGCACGGATGGAAGCAGGCGCCGTCGAACGATGACGACGGAGTGGCCGTCGTGCTCGAGCGCACTCTGCGAGAGATGACGCCGGCGGCAATCTAAGAGGATCATTGGTTTGGAATTGCGATTCAAAATGCGCAGAACAGCAACCATCGCAGCAATTGTTCTCGCCATGGCCGCTTTACTGCACACGGCCCGGGCCGCGGAGCGCGTGACGCTCAGCAACGGCTTCGTCGAGCAGTGCGATCATCATGCGCTGGTCGATGGCCGCATGCGCCTCTACTTGAGCACGGGTGAGGATAGCTACATCGAGTTCGATCCCGCGGAGATCGTGACCTTTGAAACGATTCCCGATCTGCCCACGCCCGCTTTGCCCGATCCGCTGGCCAAGCCTCATGCGCAGACGCGTCTCACGCCGGGCGACCTGCGCGAGATGCTCACGCGAGCCGGAGAGGAGCACGATCTGGACGTGGACCTTCTGGCAAGCGTCGTCAAAGCCGAGAGCGACGGCAATGCTCGCGCCGTAAGCCGTGCTGGTGCGCTGGGGCTGATGCAACTGATGCCCGGAACCGCCGCCGGACTCGGCGTGAAGGACAGTTTTGAGCCCCGCGAGAATGTGCGCGGCGGATCGACCTATCTCGACGCGCTGCTCATTAAGTATCACGACAATCTCGCGCTCGCGCTGGCCGCCTATAACGCAGGTCCCAAAGCTGTCGACAAATATCACGGCATTCCGCCCTATCACGAAACTCAGGTGTATGTGGCGTACGTGATTCACGAATTCAATCGCCGTGTTCTGGCTCGCGAAGCAGAGGCCAGGCGCACCGGCACGGCCGCAAACGCTCCAGCTTCCCAGCTGACTCCGTAGTTCTGTCCGAGCGCGGATTCTTTACAGTTCCTTCACACTGGTACGGCCATTGACTCAGCGTGGACGCGCGGTCAATCTCCCGGCTCGCGACCTCGCGAGCGCGTGAGAACATATTCCTGGACCACGATGTTACGGAGAAATCTTGAAAAAGAGTCAATGGATTCTGGGGTTGGTTGTGCTGGCTGCACTAGCCGGCCTCTTTACTTATGAACAGAGTCTGCATCCCTTCAATTGGCACGTTTTCATCGATGAGTTCCGCAAGGCGCGCTGGATCAAAGTCTGCATTGGCGCGGGCCTGATTTACATGGCCTTCGTGTTTCGCGCGGTGCGCTGGGCGTGGTTGCTGCGGCCCAACAAGCGCGTGCCCGTCCTTTCTTTGCTGGGCACGCAGGTCATGGGCTTCACTGCCGTTGCGCTGATTGGCCGCATCGCCGATTTGGTTCGCCCTTACCTGGTCGCAAAGAAAACCGGGTTGCCCGTTACGTCGCAAATTGCAGTGTACATTGTCGAGCGGCTTTTCGATGGCGGCTCCATGGCGCTTCTCTTCAGTACGGCCATTCTGGCCTCGACGCCCGGAACGCTTCCCCACCAGGATGTCTTCAACAGGTTCGGCAAGGGCGGCCTCATCGCTACGGTTGCCGGCGCTCTCTTTCTCGTGGCCGTGCGCCTGTCGGGAAAAGCCGTCGCGGCCTTCTGCCAGAAGATTCTCTCTCCGCTGTCTCACAAACTCGCGCAGTCGGCCGGCGACAAGATCCGCGCGTTTCACGGCGGATTAGATACGCTGCGCACGCCCACGGATTTCGCCGTAACACTATCGCTGTCGCTCGTGATGTGGGGAATGATTACGATGGCGTACGTTGAAGGCGTGGGAGCTTTTGTGCCGGAAGGCCAGGGAAGTCTACTGGCGAAGTGTCTGGCGCTGATGGCCGGAGGCGGAATCGCCAGCATCATTCAGTTGCCGGTGATTGGATGGTTCACGCAGATTGCGGCGCTGGAGGTGATGCTGAGACCGCTCTTCGGCATGACGCCGGAAACGGCGATGGCCTGCGCAACGACTCTGCTGCTGATTACTTTCCTGGGAATTGCGCCGGTAGGCCTGATCTGGGCGCAGTTCGAGCACATCAATCTGCGCAAGGTTACGCTTGAGAGCGAGCACGTGGAAGAGGAGATTTCGTCCGCACACGAATCCGATCCGGCGGTCGCGCCATGACGATTTGCTCCGATCGCTTCAGCCCGCACTGAAATACTCTCGCGCCTCTCGCCGGAAGAGGAAATAGGCGATCAGCACAAGCAGTACGCTGTGAATCAGAAACCCATGCATCAAATGAAGCGCGCTGATAACCACGTGCGTCGCCATCCACACGAGCCCAAGCCATCGTGCCCAATTTTGGCCATGGAGCATGAAAGCTCCGGCTAGAATCGCAGCCGCGCCGAGCGCAGTGATCCAGACAAATTCATTGACCATCGGCTTGTGCGAGCTGAAATTCGCATAGTGCGCGGCCGTGCTCAGCACACCGATAGCAATATAGAGCCAGCTAAGAATGGTGATCGTGATTGGACGCTTTGTTGATTGGACCCCGGTAACCAAACTGTCTCCAGTGTTGCTCCTACTTCAAGTCTGGCGGAGGAATCCTCGCGCCCGCAGCCTTCGCCCCGCCGCTCGGCGTCTTCGAATACTGAATCGTCTCCGGTCCCACAGCGCCGCCGGTCATCACCATGCTCATGGCCTGTTCCATGGTCAGGTCGGTTTCGATCACGCGGTCCATGGGAAGAATCTGCAGGAAGGCCGACGTGGGATTGATGGCGTTCGGAACCAGCACTGCCGCCAGCGGCTGCCCGGTGCCCACATCGGTCATGGTGCGGGTCAGGAATCCTATGCTTTTCTGGCCGGCGATAGGGAAGTCAATCAGCACTACGCGCTGGCTCGCATCCTTCTTGGCCATCATCGTGTCCAGCAATTGCCGGACCGACGTGTAAACCTTGGCCACGAAGGGCAGCCGCTCAAGGATCGACTCAAAGAGCCCGAAGGCCTGGCGGCCGATGACAAGAGAAGTGATCCGGCCCACGATATAAAGCACCACAAGCGTGAGCAGAATCGCCATCACCGGCTGAATCCACGTGTAGCGGAACCAGCCTTCGGGAAGCAGCGGGGCCAGCAAACGCACTGCGGGCAGTCCCGCGTTGGCCAACGCGCCCAGGAGAAAGCTGAAGATCAGGTAGGTGACAAACAGCGGGCCAATGGTGATGATTCCGGCCAGGATGCTTCGCTGCACACTGCGCAGCGTGCGGCTCACATGTGCCTTCACGCAATTCTCCTCGTTTTGAGAATACGCTTGCGGCAACCCCGCCGAGCAGTAGCAGTGGATAAATCGGAGTTCCAAACGGACGCCAAATGAGCTATATATGAGGATTACCTAATGGTTTTCGAGAAGGACTTCCATGAATCAGCACGACAGCATCGAATCCATCGATCGGGACTCATCGTCTCAAAGATCCGACGCGCAGCAGTCACGAGTCATGGGTTCGCCTTTACCCATGGGCTCCGGCCGGCGTCCAATGGGATCCCCGGCCCCTGGGAATCGGATGCCTCCGGGTCGCGCGCTTCCGGGATCGACGACCGAGGACGAGCCGAGTGGTGCGCAGCGCGCCATGAACTTGTTTCGTACGGTCATGCCCATCGTGCAGCGCCTTCTGCCTCTGCTTGAAGGAAATGTACTCACTGCTATCTCGAATGTGATGGCTCCGCGGCCACAAGCGCCGCCGCCTGCGCCGAAAGTCGACTTGGCGCCTCTTGAGACAAGCGTGGCCGAGCTCCAGACCGAGCATCGCGGCCTGCGCGAGCAGGTGACGGAGCAAAACGCCTCGCTCAAGCGCGTCGAAGATCAGTTGGAGATGGTTCGCGAAGCCACCGACCGAAATACTCTCGAGCAGCAGGAGCTTCTCGAGGATTTGAAGACATTCAGCGGCAAACTTAAGGTCGTTGCAGTGATCGGAATCGGCGTGCTGGTGATCGGCATTGTGCTGAACCTGATTCTGTTCCTGCACATTCAGCGCGTTCTACCGTAAATTGCCACAGGCAGCACCTCTGGAGAAAGGGAACAGGCGAGCTCCGGCGCGTCGACGCTGTTCCCGGCGTTCCGGTTACCTGGGCCGTCCGAAAAACAACACGTAGCCGTCAGGATCGCGAATCTCGAAGCCGCGCAGGCCGTCGTGCGTGTCCTTAAGCGGCGCGCTGAAGTCTACGCCGCGGCCGGACAATTCGGCGGCAAGCGCATCGGGGTCTTCCACGTAAACAAACGCGTCCAGGCGCATGTGAGGATGACGGGTATGGTTGGGCTGCGGCAACACGTTTTTCTCAGCCTTAACGAAGAGTTGCGCCGAGTCGCGGCCAACGATGGCGAAGAAGGGATCCGGGTCCGGCTCCTGGAACCGGTTTTGAAATCCAAGCTTGTCGCAGTAGAAGGCGATTGAATGATCGACATTCGAGACGATGAAGCAAGGGGACATCGCTCCAAGGGTTGTTCCGGACATCAGCGCGAGTCCTCCAGTTGCAGGCCAGCGTTACAGCTCCAGCACGTTGTCTTCGATTGCCAGCCGGACGTTGCCGTCGGACTTGGCCAGACGCCGCACCGCTTCGGGCTTGTCCACTTTGGCTCTCAACATCACCAGCGCAACGGGCACGCTGCGCCCGGCGCTCTTGATGGTGTCAACCGCTGTCGCGCGATCGATGTTGCAGGCCGACATGAGAATGCGAATGCCGCGCTCCACCAGTTTCGAGTTCTGCATGTGCACGTTAACCATCAGGTTTTCGTACACGTAGCCCAGGCGCGTCATGGCGCCCGTTGTGATCATGTTCAGAATCATCTTCTGTGCACTGCCGGCCTTCATGCGCGTTGATCCCGAGATTACTTCGGCACCCACGTCGGCAATGACTACGATATCCGCTGCTTCAGACAAGGGCGTTGCCAGATTGCAGGTCACCGCGGCGGTGTGCGCTCCACGCGCGCGGGCATAGGCAACAGCCGCGACGACGTAAGGCGTGCGTCCGGAAGCCGAGACGCCAACCACAATATCCTTGCGTGTGGGGCGGCGGCGTGCGATGTCGCGTTGGCCCAGCTCTTCGGAGTCCTCATTCACTTCGACGGCGGATGCAAGCGCTTTGGGGCCGCCAGCCATGATGTATTGCACTTGCCCCGGCGCCGTGGAGTAGGTGGGAGGGCACTCTGATGCATCGAGGGCCGCGATGCGCCCGCTGGAACCGGCGCCGACGTAGATCAAACGGCCGCCATCGCGCAGGCTTCGCGCTACCTGGTCGATGACTGCGGCGATCTCGGGGATGGCCTTCTTGACGGCGGCGGCGATCTTCGCATCTTCGTGATTGATGATGCGAGCGATCTCCAGCGCGGATTTTGTATCGAGCCCCTGAGAAGCCTCGTTCTGGCCCTCGGTGGTGAGTTGCTGAAGCAGGTTGGCCTGGTCATTATGATTCCCGTTCGATCGGGAGCCGGCCATTTCCTGCAGCGTTGTAATTGGTAACATCGCGTCAGACCCCAGCATTGATTGTATCTATAAATCCGGTCAAGCCCCTACACAAATTTCGTCAGGGCGGGGCCGCTTCGGTAACCCTTGATCCTTACTTTCAGAGCGCTTCGCGAAGGGCGTCATGGAAGAGAGGGCGCACCTCGCGAATCAACTGATTCTTTCGATCAGGCCAGGTGCGATTGGTGAGCAGAACAACAGTTACTGCCGCATCCAAATCGATCCAAAGTGAACAGCCGCTGAATCCGAGATGGCCGACGGAATGGCTCGAGAAATGTTCGCCTGCCGAAGAAAAGTTAAGCGAAGGCGTATCCCAACCCAGTGCGCGCGCGCTTCCCGGTGGCTCTTGCCGTTGGCTAAATTGTTTCAGCGCGGACGGGTCAAAGAGGTTCTGCTTTCCATCTGGGCTGTTTCCGGATGCGGCTCTGTGCACCGCTCCTGCAAAGCGCAGGAGATCCGCAATATTGGAGAAAAGCCCTGCATGCCCGGAGACGCCCCCGAGTACCCATGCGTTTTCATCCTGCACCTCGCCCTGAATCAGGCGGTTGCGAAACCATGTGTCCTGTTCCGCAGGAGGAATTGAGCTGCGCTCGGCTGGGGCAGGGCAGAATCCGGTCGCGTCCATCGCCAGCGGCCCGAAAACCTCGCTCCTGAGCCAGACATCGAGCGGTTTGCCCATTCGCGCTTCGAGCGCCTTGCCAAGCAGAATGAAGCCGGCATCGGAGTATTCGGCCCGGGTCCCGGGCGCCGCTTCAAGGGGTAATTCCAGGCAAGCGCGCATGAGCGCCTCTGGCGTGGATGCGCTGCGGAACAGCTCCACGTCACCCGGCAAACCCGAATTGTGCGCCAGCAGGTGACGCAAGGTCACCCGGCGGGCCGCATCTACCGGCGCCCGGCCGGCGACAAACCCGGGCAAAATGTCGCCCAGCGGCGTTTCCAGGTCGATCTGCCGGCGCTCGACCAGGAGCATTGCCGCCGCCGTCGTGCCGACGACTTTCGTCAGGCTGGCCACGTCGAACCGGGTTCCCGGAGTGACCGCCGGCGAATCTGCCTCGTAGGTAAATCGGCCTAGCGCATCCTTGAGGATCGCTTCGCCGCCGGCCAGCACCCCGAACGCGCATCCGGGGAAGGCCCGCGCCGTGATCGCCTTTTCCAGCACGCGATAGGCCGAAGCAAACCGGCTTTTCGCCTGCCCAGAGCCGGCCGCGGCTGATTGAGACTCTTGAGCCATCGCTTTCTGGCATGGTATCGCGCCCAGACCCCCTCCGCCGCGCCGTTCCCACTTTTCACCGGCACCGCAAACCAAGTAGAGCTATCCTTGTGTGCGGGAGTTTCGTCTATCCAACTGAACGCGGAGGGTGGCATGTCAAGGCTACGGAAGTGGTCTCGGCCAGCAATTCTGGCCTCTTTGGTTGCCATGGGCATTCTCTCAGCCAGCCTGAGCCTCTGCGCCGCTCAGACCCCTACCTTGCCCCAGCCCGCCACGAACCCACCCGCGCCGGCAGCCACTGAGCCCGCAACGCCGCCAGCATCGAATCCTGTACCGGCAGCCGTGCCGGCCCAACCTGAGGCGCCGAATGAAGCGACAGCGCCCTCTGCCAAGCCTCCCGGCCTGGCAGACACTGCCCCCGCAAGAAAGATTTACACGGTGCCCGCCGGAACCAAGATTCTGCTGGAGTTGCGCAGCGCCATCAACACAAAGTCGGCCAAGGCAGGCGACGGCGTCTATCTGTCGTCCACGTTTCCTGTCGTGGTGGGCAACCGGGTCATGATCCCCAATGGCGTTTACGTGCAGGGGGTGGTCGACCGGGTGCAGCGCGGCGGAATGAGGGCCAAGGCGCAACTGGACATGCACTTTACGTCGATTATCTTCCCCAACGGCTCCGTGGTTGAGATTCCAGGAGTGGTGGACAGCGTTCCCGGCTCAAAAAACCAGACCGTGAAGAACGACGACGAAGGAACTATTGAGCAGAATGGAGATAAAGGCCGGAACGCAGGCCAAGCCGCAGAAATCGCCTTGCCCACCGGTGCGGGCGTGGGCACCATTGGCGGCGCTGCCTCAGGCCACCCCATTGAGGGCGGTCTTGCCGGGCTCGGCGCGGGGCTGGCCACCGTAGGCATTGTTTCGCTCTTCACGCGCAACGCTGACGTCGATATTCCCCGTGGCACGCAGGTGGAGATGGTGTTGCAGCGTCCGCTGATTCTGGAAGACGACAATCTGGCCGGAGTGGGCGATCCTGGAACCGCGCCCGCATTGGTTCCGGTCGCTAACCAGCAGAAACCGATCACCAACCACCGCCCACGGATCCTTTGCCCGCCGGGCGGGCTGGGCTGTGAGTAAGGCTACTGGTGCGAACCGGTTGATCCGATTGCGAACCAGCCCGCCTGTTTCCTGGGTTTCTAAATAAGTTTCGCGTCGGGCGCGACCACACCGGCGCGCATTAGCACGCAGCTTCCATTCTGGTCGCACCTGTAGTGGACATCGGAACGGTACGTTTCCCACGATGTTGCGTTTGCGGCGGCAACCGTTGTTCCGAGAGCAAACGTTCTGCCGTCGCTGGTTTGAATCGTCCCAGTGGAGGCACTGTAGTCCGAAACCGTCAGAACCCCTTCGGTGTAAAGGCTCGCCGGGGCTGGCGAATCAAGACTCCATTGCGCGGTATTCAGAGCAGTTGGGGGCGCCGGCTGGGCAGCAACCGGCTCGTGCTGCTCCGGCCTGGCAGCGGGCAGGAACATCATTTTCGCGACGCGGTAGGTCTTGCCTTCCAGCTTGAATGTCGCGGGTTTGAGCGCATCGGGCGTTTTGTTGAAAGCCACCTCGACTTTGGAGGGCGCGGCCGCAGGACGTGAGACGCTCGTAGGGGCGTGGCTCAGCTTCGCCGGGCGCAATTCGACGGTTGGGTTGGCTGGGGGATTCGCGGTAAGGGTGGTCGGAGTGGCAATGGGTGAAGCGGCAACGGCAGGTTGAGTGGCTTGCGCGGGGCTTGAGTTCGCCTCAAGGTTGGCTGAGGGTGCGGCGCTGGATTGGACGGAATCGCTCGACGCAGCTACAGAATTTCTGGAGGCATTGACCAGGGCAAGTGTGAGCCCCGTGGCAGTGCCTACCGAGACGCCAAGTGAGATGCAAAGGATTGGCAGGATGAGCCGGTAGAGCGAAAACGGCGACGACGCCGGCAGGCTGGATCCGGATACGAATGCAACTCGGGGGGATTCGATGAGGGTTTCCATATTCCTCCGTGGAATCGGGTTGCCGAAAGGCTCTTTTAAGGGTTCTCGAGTACAGAAGTCATTAAACGATTTCCTCGGGTACTCAACAATCCTCCGAATGGGGCATTACTAAATCGTCATGCGCAAGGGTTTGCTGGCATGGCCGGAACGAGTGCGGTTTACAGTGGGCAAAGTGCCATGCGAAGTTCACTACCATTCGGTTTGTCCCGCATTTTCGACACATCTTTACTCTCAGGGTGCCTTGCGAGTGCAAGAAGGCGCGGTTCAGGAGTAATCTGGAGCTATAGAGATGGATACCGGCTCAACAGACCCCACACTTCCTGAGTCAGGCTCAAGCCTTCCGCCAGCTTTAAAGCTGCCGCCCGAGAGCGCCGCTTTGCTGGCGCCTCAGAGCCTGTCGTCTGAGGCTCATGTAAACCCATCGGCGTCCGAGGGGCCATTATCCGGTGCCCCCACGGACGGATCGCACATCGAGCTAGGCTCCGGGGAATGGCTGTCCCTGATCCCCACCGAAAAGTCTGTCGCAGCGGAGAAGAAATCCGCGGGCGTCATGCTTTGGGTTCGCGATCTGGCCGTTGCCGCCGTTGCATCAGCGCTCATCATCACTTTCCTCTATCAGCCCGTCCGCGTTGAGGGCACCAGCATGTTGCCGCGGCTCGAAGACAGTGACCGCTTGTTCATCAACAAGTTCGCCTATCATTTCGAGGCCATCAACCGCGGCGACGTAGTGGTCTTTCATTACCCGCGCGACCCGGAGAAGAGCTACATCAAGCGTGTGATTGCGCTGCCCGGCGACCAACTTCGTGTTGATCACGGCCGCGTCTTCGTCAACGGCAAGCCGATCCGCGAGGCCTACGTGCCGCCGGAGTATCGCGACAGCCGCTCCATAGCGGAAATTACGCTACCGCCCGAAGAGTACTATGTGATGGGCGACCATCGCACCATTTCCTCCGACAGTCGCGATTTTGGCCCCGTTGACCGCTCGTTCATCTACGGCAAGGCCGTGTTTATCTACTGGCCCGCTCGCGATGCTGGGGTGGTCCACTGATCCGTGGAAAAACCGGACCAAATTTGTCCGCATAAACCTGCTAAAATCGATTGAATCCACTCCTCGGAGAGGCGATGCAGGCGATCCTCGCGCTCGAAGACGGGCGCATCTTCCGCGGGCACGGCCACGGACACCCAGGCGAATGTCAGGGCGAGGTCGTTTTTAATACTTCTCTCACCGGTTATCAGGAAATTGCCACCGATCCCTCCTACGCCGGCCAGATAGTCGTCCTCACCAACCCACAAATTGGCAATTACGGCACCAATCGCGCCGACAATGAGGCTGCGCGGCCCTACATCGAGGGCCTGATCGTTCGCGAGTTCTCCGCCATCAGCTCCAACTGGCGCTCCGAGCAGGTCACCGACGAGTACATGGAACGCTACAGCGTGCCGGTACTCGCTGAAATTGATACCCGCGCCTTGGTGCGCCACCTGCGCGACCGCGGCGTGATGCGTGGGGTGATTTCGACGACCGAGCTAAACCCCGAAGTGCTGGTTGCGAAGGCCAAGGCCATCCGCAAGATGGAAGGAACCGACCTAGCGCGGGTGGTCTCGACCAAGGCCAGCTACGAGTTCGACGCCTCGGATCCGCGCAATCAGAGCGGGGAACCGTTGCTGGCAGAGGGCTTCATCCAGAAGGAACAGGGCAAGAAGCCCATTCTTGATGTAGTAGCTTACGATTTTGGCATTAAGCAAAACATTCTGCGTATGTTAGCTCGTGACGGGTGCCGCGTGACTGTGGTCCCGGCCGAAACCACTGCCGAAGACGCTCTGGCACTCAAGCCGGACGGTGTGTTTCTTTCGAACGGTCCCGGCGACCCCGAGCCGGTCGATTATGCCGTCCGCGCTATCCGCAACATGCTGGGCCGGGTTCCAGTTTTCGGAATCTGCCTGGGCCACCAGCTTTGCGGGCTGGCCCTCGGCGGACGCACCTACAAGCTCAAATTCGGCCATCACGGAGGCAATCATCCGGTCAAGAACAACTCGACCGGCAAAGTGGAGATCACCGCCCACAACCACAACTTCGCAGTCGATCCCGACTCCATCAACGCCAACGAGGTCGAACTGACGCACGTTGACCTGAACGACCAAACGCTCGAAGGCCTTCGCCACAAGACGCTGCCGCTCTTCAGCGTGCAATACCACCCCGAAGCCGCGCCCGGCCCGCACGATTCGCATTACCTGTTCCGCGATTTTCGGCAGATGATGGAGGAGTGGAAGGGATGACCCTCGCGATGCGCGACAGATTCGGCATTTCAAAACAGCGGGGCTTTTGGCTCCGCTGTTTTTTGGATTGTTTTGAACGGCACATGGATTTAAGGCAAAACGGACAAGAATAAGGAAACATGCCACGCAGAAATGACATTCAGAAAATCCTGGTGATCGGCTCCGGCCCCATCGTCATCGGCCAGTCAGCCGAGTTCGACTACTCCGGCACGCAGGCATGCAAGGCCCTCAAGCAGGAGGGCTACGAGGTGGTGCTGGTCAATTCGAACCCTGCCACCATCATGACCGATCCCGAACTGGCCGACCGCACCTATATCGAGCCCCTCACGCACGAGTACGTCGAAGAAATCATTCGTATCGAAACCGAGATGCTTACGGCCAACCCGGGCCATGGCAAGTTCGCATTGCTGCCCACCGTCGGTGGCCAGACGGCTCTGAACCTCGCTGTCGATCTCGCCGATACTGGTGTTCTCGACCGCTACAACGTGGAGCTGATCGGCGCCAAGCTCGAAGCCATCAAAAAGGCCGAAGACCGGCTGCTCTTTAAAGATGCGATGATTCGCATCGGCCTTGACGTGCCGCGCTCGGCGCTCGTCAACAATCTACGCGACGGCCTTGACTTCGCCAACAAGCTCGGATTCCCCGTCCTCATTCGTCCCAGCTTCACCCTTGGCGGGACGGGCGGCGGCATCGCCTTCAACCGCGAAGAATTGATGGAAATCCTGGCCCGTGGCCTTGATCTCTCGCCGGTCCACGAGTGCCTTCTTGAAGAAAGCGTGCTCGGCTGGAAGGAGTTCGAGCTTGAGGTGATGCGCGACCTCGCCGACAACGTCATCATCATCTGTTCCATTGAGAATTTCGATCCCATGGGAGTACACACCGGCGACTCCATCACCGTTGCGCCGGCGCAGACGCTCACCGACCGCGAATACCAGAAGATGCGCGATGCGGCCATCGCCGTGATGCGCGAGATCGGCGTCGAAACCGGCGGGTCGAACGTGCAATTTGCGGTGAACCCGCAAGATGGCCGCATGACCGTCATCGAGATGAATCCGCGTGTCTCGCGTTCGTCTGCGCTCGCGTCGAAGGCCACCGGCTTTCCCATCGCCAAGATCGCGGCCAAGCTCGCCGTCGGCTACACACTCGACGAAATCCCCAACGACATTACGCGCAAAACGCCTGCCTGCTTCGAGCCGACCATCGACTACGTCGTCGTCAAAATCCCCAAGTGGCAGTTTGAAAAATTTCCGGGCGCCGACGAAACGCTGGGACCGCAAATGAAGTCCGTCGGCGAAGTGATGGCCATCGGCCGCACATTCAAAGAGTCGCTGATGAAGGCCTGGCGCTCGCTTGAAACCGGCAAGAAGACCGGCGCCGAAGTGCTGGAGCCGCGCCGTCTGACGCAGATGCTCGTCACGCCACGGCCCGAGCGCCTGGGCTACATTCGCTACGCCTTCGAGCGCGGCCTGAGCGTGCGCGAAGTTGCGCGCCTCACCAAAATGGATCCGTGGTTCCTGCACCAGTTGCGCGAGATTACCGTGGCGCAGATGGCAATCGCACAAACAACTCCAAAAGATATAAGTCCGGAGCACCTGCGCCAGCTCAAGCGGCTCGGCCTCAGCGACGAGCGCATTGCCACCGAATGGAAGCTCCCGGGACACGCGGGCACACAGCAGGTGAGGGAACTCCGCGAAGGGCAGGGAATTCGCCCCGTTTTCAAGCTTGTTGACACCTGCGCCGCCGAATTCGAATCCATGACGCCCTACCTCTACTCCACCTATGAGGAAGAGGACGAAGCGCCGCCGACTTCGAAACCGAAGATCATCATTCTCGGTTCCGGACCCAATCGCATCGGCCAGGGCATCGAGTTCGATTACTGCTGCTGCCACGCGGCTTTCGCGCTCAAGGACGACGGGTACGAGACCATCATGGTGAACTGCAACCCCGAGACCGTCTCCACCGACGACGACACCAGCGACCGCCTGTATTTTGAGCCGCTGGTTTTGGAAGACGTGCTGGCGATCTACAACCACGAAGCGCAATCCGGCGCGAAGATCGGCATGATCGTGCAGTTCGGCGGGCAAACTCCGCTGAACCTGGCCCAGCGCCTGCGTGCGGCAGGCGTGCCCATCATCGGCACGTCACCGGAATCGATCGACCTTGCCGAAGACCGCAAGCAGTTCGGCAAGTTGCTTGAGGATTTGGACATTCCGCAGCCGCGTGGCGGCACGGCGACCAGTGTGGAACAGGCGCTGGCGGTCGGCAAGCAGATCGGCTATCCAGTCCTGGTGCGGCCCAGCTACGTGCTCGGCGGCCGGGCGATGGTGATTGCGTATGACGCCGAGGCCGTAACGCGCTACATGCGCCAAGCGGTTGAGTACTCGCAGGAGCGCCCCGTTCTTATCGATCATTTCCTTGAGAACGCTATTGAAGTCGACGTGGACGCGCTATGCGACTCGAAAGATGTTCTGATCGCCGGCATCATGCAACATATCGAGGAGGCTGGCATTCACTCCGGCGATTCGTCGTGCGTTTTGCCAGCCGTCGGCATCAGCGAGTCGACGCTTGAAACGCTGCGCGCCTATACGCGCAAGCTGGCGCTGGCACTCAAGGTCGTCGGCCTCGTCAATCTGCAGTTTGCAATTCAACGCGACGAGCAGCAGGGCAACGATCACGTCTATGTCATCGAGGTGAACCCGCGCGCCTCGCGCACCGTTCCTTACGTCTCAAAAGCCACCGGCGTACCGCTCGCGAAAATCGCCGCGCGACTCATGACTGGCCGCACGCTGTCGGAACTTCTGCCGAATGAACTCAAGTCCGGAAAAGATCTCGGAACTGGCACCTACTACTACGTCAAGTCACCCGTCTTCCCATGGTCAAAGTTTGCCGGAGTCGACACCGTTCTTGGCCCGGAGATGAAGTCGACCGGCGAAGTGATGGGCGTGGCCTCCACATTTGGCGAGGCATTCGCCAAGGCGCAGCTTTCCGCGGGCCAGTTGCTGCCAACCGGCGGCACGGTGTTCTTCACCGTCAACGATCACGACAAGCAAGCGGCCATTCCGCTCGGGCGCCGCTACGTCGATCTCGGGTTCAAAATTGTCGCCACCGAGGGCACGGCCAACGTGCTTGAGGGCGCGGGCCTCATCGTCGAGCGCGTCTTCAAAGTTGAGGAGGGCCGGCCCAACGCCGTGGACCTCATTAAGGAAGGCCGCATCCAGCTCATCGTCAACACGCCGCGCGGCCAGGACGCGATCTTCGACGAGAAGGCCATTCGCCGTGCCGCCGTTCTCAAGCGCGTTCCGACGATTACCACGCTGGCAGCCGCGCAGGCCGCTGCCGAGGGAATTGCCTCGATGCAGAAGCATTCCGTGAACGTCTACGCGTTGCAGGCACTGCACTCGGCGAACGGACGATAACAGCCCGCGAGGCGGGCGGAAGAAGATAGCCCCAGGCGTAAGCCTGGGGAACTCGTTCAGCGTAGGAATATGAGCCCGCTTCAGCGGGCGAAAGAAATATCCTTGTGGAATTCGCCGCCCTAATCGCTGCGCCGGCGCATCCCGAGCCACGCACCGATTGAGTAGCCCACCAGCGCCGCAGCCGGCCATGTGCCAACGAACGGCCCATCGTCATCCATCAGGCCACTTGCGTCGGGCAGGCTCAAAAACGTGCGCGAAAGCTTATCCATCGCGCCGCATTGAAAGCATCGTCCCGGCCCGGTGGGCAGATCCAGAACGTAGAGGCCAACGATCATGGCCCAGATAAGCCCCACCAGCCACACAGCGGTCGCCATCTCGCTGGGATGAATGCGGGCGACAATCAAACCTACGACGAGCGGCACCGCCATCGACAAGACCAGAATCACACTTTGCGAGATGCCCGCGGGATTCACCGCATAGCCAACGAGCATCAACGCGACCCACGCGGCCAGCGCAAGAAGCGTGTGCAGAAAGAATGAGAGCGCCTGGCGGGCCAGGGTCGGCGCCTTCCGGGTCATCTGTCCGGTGTGCAACGAAGAATCCATGATTCGGCGCCCCTTCTTATTAGATTGCCGATTCTTGCCTTGAGCGCGATTCGTTTGCTGTGTGAACTCCAACATACACCGGCGCGGTCTGCGCGGCCAATCTAACCGGCCCGCGGCAGGGAACTGCGCGCTGTGGCTCCGCGGCGGGCTCTACAATAAAACCATGCTTCTTGAAGGCGTCTTTGCCCCGGTCACCACGCCGTTTTATTCGGACGAACGCGTCTACTTCAGGAAAATCGAAGCCAACATGGCGCGCTACTCGCGCAGCCTGCTGGCGGGAATGGTGGTTCTGGGCTCGACGGGCGAAGCTGTTGCACTCAACGACGAAGAAACACGCGACGTTCTTCGCGTTTCCGCCGAAGCTACCGCGCCGGAGAAGGTCCTCATCGCCGGGGTGGGACGCGAGAGTGTTCGCGCGACCCTTGAGTTGGCGGAGTTCGCAGCAACATTGAATTACGACGCAGTCCTCGTTCGCCCACCCAGCTACTATGGCGGGCAAGTGTCGCCAGCCACCATTCTTCACTATTTCCGCAGCATTGCCGACCGATCGCCACTTCCGGTCGTGCTGTACTACATTCCCAAGTTCGTCCCATGCGAAATTCCGGTCGAGCTCATTGCCGAGCTGGCTCAGCACCCAAACATCATCGGTACCAAGGACTCGAGCGGCAGCGTAGAGCGGATTCGCGAGACCGTCGCGGCCACAGGCAGCGCGCCCCGACGCAAGGTCTCGGTCACGCAGATTTTTGAAGCAGCCACCGCGCGGATGATGACGGTTCCTCAAAATGACGCCGCTGCGACCTTTGTTTCGGCCAGTGACCTGGCCGGCGGAGTAGTCGTTGCCGCCGCGCCACCTGCCGCCCCGGTCAAAACCCGCACGAGGGAAGTCGGCTTTCAGGTTCTCACCGGCTCCGAGCGTTCCATCTTCGCGTCGCTCGAGGCAGGAGCCTCTGGCGCCATCGTCGCCTTTGCCACATTCGCTCCGCAGGTAACGCAGGAGATTTATCTTGCCTGGAAGGATCATGACCTGAAGCTTGCAGAAGAAAAGCAGCAGCGGATTCTGGCCGCCGGCACCCGAATCGTCGGCGCCATGGGCCTGGCGGGAATCAAGTACGCGTGCGACTTTAACGGCTATTACGGCGGCCATCCCCGCGCCCCAATTCTGCCGCTATCCGGCGCGGAAAAGGCTGAGGTTGAAGCGCTCCTGGGCGAAATCCGCAATTGAGGTGAGCAACCATGGGATCGTTTCTAAGTGTGGGAACAGTTGCCTTTGTGGCGGTCTTGATTCTTTCGGTCCCATGTTTCATAGCTTTGATCGGATGTTGGGCTATTGGCGTTCCCGAATTCGTGGATGGAGAGATCACGCGCGGCGGTAAAATGCTTCGTCGTGCGAAATACTCATTTACCGCGGCGTGCGTTCTTATTCTTATCTCTTTGTTGCTCGATACATTCGTCAGAAATCCGGCGAACCCGTCGGAACTTTGGTGGATCTGGGATACGCACCCGCGATTTTTGATACTTCTGTTGATCCTGTCGTCGGGATTGTCTGTGGCGGCTTCCTATTTTGCATTTCAATCAAAAGGCGATGGGCGATGGGTCCTTTGGTCTGGGGGACCGATTGTGGCGGCATTAGCGCTGATTGCAGCTTTCTGGATAGGTCAATTGATCTGAGGCAGCGAATGTCTGATAACAGATATTCTGTCAACTGAAGTTACCCGCGAAGCTCTTACCCTATCCCTATGCCCGTCAGGCCTCTCAAAGCCGTCGCCTTCTCGCACCTTCCCTTCGAGGATCTGAGCTCCCATGAGCCCCAACATGAAGCATCCATCGACGCACAAAGGCACGCACCCGCATTCTCCAATACGGCTGATCAATTCTGGAAGCTCTGGCTGGATCACATCTTGTAGCGGCCGAGGTCTTCGTCGTTCAGGCCCTCGAGCCATCCGCGCAGTTGTTCTGCGGTGGGCCCTTCCGGGGGCCCGCTGGTATTCAGCTTGGCGCTCTCCATCACTTTGTCGGCCACGTAGATTGGGCAGTCGGCACGCAGCGCCAGCGCGATGGCATCCGAAGGCCGGGCGTCTACAGCGACTTGCTCACCCCCTTGTTTAAGCCACAGGACTGCATAGAATGTATCATCTCTAAGTTCTGTAATAACTACGCGTTCCAGCTCGCCATTCAAGTGACGCACGAGGTTTCTGGTCAGGTCGTGGGTCATGGGCCGGGCGGCCGTCATCTTCTCGATTTCGAGAGCGATCGCGTTGGCCTCAAAGATTCCGACCCAGATCGGCATCACAGCTTCAGACCCAACATCCTTCAGCACCACGATAGGCATATTCGTGGAGGGGTCCATCATCAGCCCGCGAATTCGAACCTCGATATCCATCCGTTCCCTCTTTTCCTGATCATGGTCCGGCAATTCCCTTTTGCAATCAGGCCCAACGAGTTTTTTGCAGTTTCCTCGATCTGTAAGGTCCCCGCCCCCTTGCGCTTTCGCTCCTTTGCTCCCGGATTCTTAGACCGCTACGCCAACCAGACTGTTAGGATACGCTCCCGTGATTCGCACTTGAAGATAACTTCCCGGCGCCGGAGCGATCGGCTGCGTCCAGGCAATGTTCACCGGCTTATTCTGCGTGCTGCGAGCGGAAATCTGTCCGCGGTCCGGATTCGCGCCTTCCACCATCACCTCAAGAGTCTCGCCGATCTGCTTGGAATAATTGGCCCTCTGAATCTCTCTTTGCCGTTCAAGCAGAACTTGAAGCCGCTTGGCCTTCTCCTCTTCCGGCACCGTGTCGATCATGACCAGCGCAGGGGTGTTGGGCCGCGCCGAGTACTTGAAGGCGAAGACGCAATCGTATTCGACCTCGGCCAGCAAGTTCATCGTTTCGATGAAGTCGTCGTCGGTCTCGCCGGGAAAGCCCACAATAATGTCGGTCGAGATCGAAATGGGCCGCCGCGCCGCCTTGATCCACGCAATTCGCTCCAGGTACCACTCCGGCGTGTATTCGCGCGCCATCAGCCTCAACACTTTTGCCGACCCCGACTGAATCGGCAGATGCACGTGGTCGCAGAGCGTCGGCACGCGGTCGATGGCCTCCACGATGTCGCGCGTAAAGTCCCGCGGATGGCTGGTGGTAAAACGCACGCGCCGGATCCCCGGAACCTCGCCCACTGCCGCCAGCAATTCGGCGAAGCTCGACTTCCCTTCCGGGTCGCGGTAGCTATTCACGTTCTGACCCAGCAGCTGAATCTCCGTGTAGCCAAGGTCGGCGATGCGCCGCGCCTCGGCAAGCACTGACAACGAACCCCTGCTGCGCTCCTTGCCCCTCGTGTACGGCACCACGCAATACGAGCAGAACTTGTCGCACCCTTCAATGATGGTGATGTACCCGCGATAGGGATTCTGCCGCGCGGTGAACTCCGTCTCAAACGTTTCGTCGGTCTGGCGGTCGTCGAGGCCTGTGATGCGGTTCTCGCCCGCTTCAAGGCGCGTCAGCATCTCCGGCAGCTTGCGGTAGCTGGCCGAACCCGACACGAGCGACACATACGGCGCCCGCTCGAAGATCTTCTCGCCCTCCTGCTGCGCCACGCAGCCCAGGACGCCAAAGCGCTTCCCCTGCTTGTGCAACTTCTTGTAGTCGTTCAGGCGATTGAAGACCTTTTGCTCCGCCTTGTCTCGAATGGAGCAGGTATTGTAGAGGATCAGACCGGCGTCTTCCTCGGTTTCCACCTGCCGGTACCCCTGCTGGCAGAGTGTGCCAATCACCTTCTCGGAGTCATGGGCATTCATCTGGCAGCCGAATGTCTCCAAATAGAATGTTTTTTCGGTCGCCATAGGCTTCTTTAGTATACGGGGAAGTCCTCTTCGGCGGCCCGATGCCTTGGGGCTGCTAGCCCCGCTAACGCCGCTAACCCCGCTTGTTTACTGGTGCAGCAGCTTGAAGGCGTGCGTCCACTCGTTCTTGGTGAATCCGAGCACGCACCACAGCATGCAAAGCGGCTCAATGGCTCGAGCCGACTCCACTTTTCCCATATCGGCCGTCTCCCAGCCGAACTGCTCCAGGATCTGCGCCGTCACCACTTTGGCCTCGTCGTCGTTGCCGCAGATGAACATCGTCGGCTTCCCTGCTTTGTACTGCGGGTTCACAAATTGATGATTTCCCACCGAACTGAACGCCTTGACGAAATGAACCTTGGGAAACTCGCGCTGGAGTCGCTCCATCAGCGAGTCGTCGAGCGTAGTAAAGAATTTCAGTACGCCGTTCACCGGTGGCGCATCGGCGATGGGGTTGCAAGCATCCATCACCAGCTTGCCGTCGAGGTTGGCGCTTCCCGCCAAGCGCAGAACATCGGCCGCGACGGAGCCTTTCACCGCCAGCGCCAGCACTTCGCCGAACGCCGCGGTCTCACTGAAGCTGCCCACCTTTGCTTTGGGATGGTTGCGCTGCCACTCCGCAAGCTTCGCCGCGTCGCGCGTGCCGATCATCGTCTGGTGGCCGTGCTTGATGAAGCCCTCCGCGAGCGACTTCGCCACATCGCCTGAACCCAAAACTCCAACCTTCATCGCTTTCTCCTCTCTATTGCTCTGGCTGGTCACGCAGCCCGCCGTGCAGATAGGCGACAACCGCGTCCATTTGTTCCTTCGTCATCTGATAAGCGAATGAAGGCATCATTCCCTTACCCGACCTCAAAACCTGCTCCACCTGGACATCCGTTGCCGGCTCACCATCGGGCAATGTGCTTCGGTTGAAAAGATCGTGCAGGCTCGGTGGAACTTTCTTCAGATGCAGGTCGTTCTGTTCATGACAGTGAGCGCAGCCTACGTTGTAGAGGTGCTTCCCTTCTGCTTGTTGCGTCGTCAATGTCGGCGCCGAGCGGCAACCTGTGACGCCGGCAGCAATCACCGCGGCAAGAACCGCCGCCCGACCGTTCCGAAGCCTCACTCTTTTTAAGCCCTCCGCGCAAATTAGCTTCTCGCGCCGATCCGGCAGGCGAGGCGCATCGTCTGGTCACCTGCGCCCCGATGTCAATTTCATAGCGACGTAGCTCCAAGCGATAGCGCATGCAAAGGCGACACCACCAAACAGATCCGCGGGCCACGCGGCGTGCCCTCCATTGAGCGCATCGCTCTTTAGTAGAAAATACGAGAGCACCAGCACCGGGATCAGCGCTCCACTGATGGCCCACGCCAAAGGCCCTGGTCCGCTAGGCGCGTTGAGATCCGCCTCTTGCAAGCTAGCGCCCGGCGCGGTTGTTCGGGTGTGAAAGTTAGAGGCTCGAACGAGGGACACACTGGCCAGAATTGCCAGAATGCTGAGCGCGCGGATTATAAAGTTATGGGGTCCAACAATGAACGCCAGCACCGCCCCCAACAGCAGGAAGATAGCGAATATGAATAGGCCGGGCCTTCTTTCCTGCGGTCCCTCTTTTTCAAACGAGGTCATCGGCCGGCCTCCTCAGCCCGAATGGTCAGGTTTCAGTCTGAACGTGAGCGCCGAGCCGGGTCAAGCTGAGCGCCACGGCAATCCGATAAATTGCGGCCTGATTTCGGGAGCAAACTTCATCGTCCGCCAGTTATCCTGAACTCATGGCGCTTCCCTCGTTAGACGAAATCCGCGAAGCTCAGTCCCTGATCTATCGCTACATGCCGCCCACTCCGCAATACAGCTGGCCGCTGATTAACCAGCGGCTTGGCGCCGAGGCCTGGATCAAGCACGAAAATCACACACCAGTAGGAGCATTCAAGCTGCGCGGTGGTTTGGTCTACGCAACGTGGCTGAAACAAACACAGCCCGACCTTAAAGGCGTTGTGGCGGCCACGCGCGGCAACTTTGGCCAGGGAGTTGCTACGGCTGCGCGCATGCTCGGACTGAAAGCTGTCATCGTCGTTCCCCACGGCAACAGCGTCGAGAAAAACCGTGCTACCGAGGCGCAGGGAGCGGAGTTGGTCGAGTATGGGCACGATTTTCAGGAGTCGCTTGAGTATGCCCGCATCCTGGCGCGAGAGCGCGGCTACACGATGGTCGAGTCGTTTCACGAGCGCCTCGTCCGGGGCTCCGCGACTTATGCTTTAGAACTTTTTCAAGCGGCGCCGAAGTTAGATCGAGTCTACGTCCCGATCGGGCTGGGCTCTTCGATCTCCGGCATGGTAGCCGCGCGCAATGCCCTTAATCTGTCCACCGAGATTATCGGCGTGACGGCGACGGCATCCGCAGCCGCCGCGCTCAGCTTTGAGCAGCGCAAACTGGTTGAATCCCCCGCCGCATCGCAAATCGCCGACGGCCTCGCCTGCCGCAGGCCCAATCAGGATGCGTTGGAGATTATCTGGGCCCATGTCGCGCGCATCGTCGAAGTCACTGACGCAGAGATCGCGGAAGCCATACGCATCTACTACGAGGACACGCACAACGTGGCCGAAGGCGCCGGAGCGGCTCCGCTGGCCGCCGCGCTCAAGGAGAAAGCGTCGCTCGCCGGCAAACGCGCCGGAATCATTCTGACGGGAGGCAACGTCAACCGTGAACTCTTTGTCGCGGCTATCAATGGGGATTTCAAGGCAGCGAGGCCGGCATGACCGAGCGCCACGAGCACCTCAAGCATTTCGCCCATTCGGCCGGCAATCGCTGCTTCGGCTGCGGCCAGACGAATCAAACCGGCCTTCGTCTCGATTTCCTGCTTGCCGACGACGGCTCGGTCGTCAGCTTTCCCGTTGTCGCCAGTACTTTCGAAGGGCACCCCGGCTATCTGCACGGCGGCATCATCGCCACGCTGCTTGATGAAACGATGAGCAAAGCAGTTCGCGCCACAGGTAGTACCTCAATGACCCGCAATATCGAAATCGACTACCTCCGGCCCGTTCCCAGTGAAACGCCGCTTCGCGTCGAAGGGCGCGTGGTTCGCAACGAGCCGCGCAAGCATTGGGCAGAAGCACGCATTCTCAATGAAAACGGGCGTGCGCTCGCCGAGGCAAAGGGGCTATTCATTGAGGTTTTGCCCAAGAAATGAACGGCGGTCCAATGACCGCCGTTTGCCGCCACTGAGATGTTGTCCATTGTCGGGTCCCGACGCAACTCGTCAGACCGCCGGCGACGACCGCCGGAAGCAGATCGCCATCTGCGCGCTTCACAGGCGCGGTGGAATCAGTTTGTTGCGATTCGAGATATTTTTTCAGCGAAATCATTGCCGCCTCTCATGCGGACCGGGTCGCGCCAACTTTGCGCGTACACTGCGCATCGAACTTTATCGGCAGCTATTTAATTTTGTTTAGCCGGCGAGCGCCTTGTCCAAAAGCACAAAGCGGACGACGATTTTCAATCGATAGCGGAAAATTCTGTCTTGCTTGACTGAAAAAAACTGAGGAAAACTCCGGCCGAGTTCGCTTTGCCATGCCAGATTTGCACCCCATTTGGGGCTATTTCCGCTTCTTTTATGAAGAATTAACTCATTGAATCTGTTCTAGGTTGGATGGTAAGGTTACCAAAGTGTATGCTAATGCCTAAAGAGTCCTACAAAAGCGCTATCGCCCTTTCTTGAGAAATCGCCGATGCTGTCATTAAAGAGTTTAGATAAAGCGCGGCGCAACGCACGCGCATGAACGGAGTGCCTTGGTTGACTGGAGCAAACTTCCCGATTTAGGAGCCGTCGCGCTCCTTACATTAGCTTTTGCATCTGTCGCACGTCATGCGCGAGCAACTGTCTCGGCCATCTGGCTCACTGGCTGGTTCCTGATCGCAATTCATTTCGCCGCCTTCATGTTTCTGGGCGCTCCAGGACACTGGGCCGATCTCGCGTCGTTTATCGGTCTTGCCACTCTTGCTTGTGCCGGGGTTCTGTTTATGTGGGCGGCTGTGCCGCACCGCAGGGAGCAACGTTCCAGCCGCTGGATGCTCATCGTTCTGCTAACGACTTACACACTCTATTTCGGTCTCCTTGTTATCGACCCCATCGCATCCTGGGCTTTGAAGCCTGCGGCCATGCTCATCGGCGTCTTGCCGCTTAGCATTCTGGCGCTCGCATTCCGCCAGTTCCGGCACCCGTTGCGCTGGACTCTCGTTGCCCTGAACGTATGCCTTTCCATTTTTCTATTGGCCATTCAGAATCGCCCTGACACCGGGCCAACGCTGGCCTTCGAGTCTGTGCTCTTCATCATTTTCCTCGGTTGCGCCATCCATTTCTGGTACACCTACCGGCGCGCAACCGCGGGGGCCTTCATCACTATTGCGGGCTTCTTTGCATGGGCTGGAGTCTTCGTAGCCGGACCCTCCATCATGTTTTTCTTTCCCCATCTTCATCTCGAAAATGAAGTGTGGAATCTGCCCAAGTACGTTGTGGCTGTGGGCATGATCATGCTTTTGCTCGAAGATCAGCTCGAGCATAACAAGTATCTTGCTCTGCACGATGAACTCACCGGCCTGCCCAACCGCCGCCTGTTTCAAGATCGCCTCGATAGCGCCATTGAGCGCGCCCGCCGCACCGGTTCGCATGTCGCTTTGCTGCTCATCGACCTGGACAACTTCAAGCTGGTGAACGACACCGCCGGCCATCACGCTGGCGACGAACTCCTGAAGCACGTCGGCAACCTTTTCATGGGACGAGTACGCCGCTCCGATACGGTCGCCCGCACTGGCGGCGATGAGTTCTCCGTCATCCTCGAGGAGCCTATGACCCGCGCCGATGCCACGCGCGTCGGCAAGACCCTCGCCAAACTTCTTGACGAGCCGGTGACTTTTGGCGGCAAGGAACTGCGCGTCGGCGCCAGCGTCGGCATCGCCGTCTTTCCCGACGACGCCGCAGATTCCGAAGCCCTGCGCATTGCGGCCGACCTTCGCATGTACGCAGGCAAGACCGCAGCCAAAGAGAACGGCGCGGATGCGACACCCCAGCTGCCTAAGCGGAAAGCGCCTCACAGCATCAAGCCCGAGCCGGGCCTCCAAACCGCGTCAGAATAATCTTCCACCCTGACTTGCGCGCTGGAAGGTTCTGCAACAAACATCACCAAGTGCAAAAAAGACCCGGACATTGAGTCCGGGTCTTTTTGCGATGAATGAAGTGGAGCGCTCCTCATCCCTGTCCGCCGCCGGGTCTCCGTCCCCCGCGACGACGCCGGCGCCGGTTGTTTGCGCCTGCGCCAGCGCTTCCGGCCGGCCGCCCTCCACCGCTGAACGGCGAGCCGCCGGCATGAACCACCGGGGCCCCATCTACTCGGTTGAAGTTTGGCTCGTTCGCCTCGTCGATCTCCACGCCGCCACCATCCTCATCGAAATCGTCTCCGCCTTCGATCAGGATCGTGCTCTGGTTCGAGCTCGGTTGGCGCTCGTCAAACTCATTGCGCGGCGCGGAAATTCTGGGGCTCGGAGTCGGCGCCGAAACCGGCGGCGCATATTCACCCTCTTCAGACTGCGCCGGAGCGGATTGCCCCAGCTTTGCCTTCTGCTCCTTGATAAGCGCTTTGCGGCTCAGCTTGATGCGATTGCCTTCGATGGCCAGCACCTTCACCATCACCTGATCGCCCTCGCGCAGTTCGTCCTTCACTTCCTTCACGCGATGCTCCGCAATCTCGGAGATGTGCAGCAGTCCGTCCGTGCCCGGGAACAGCTCAACGAATGCCCCGAACTCGGCCAGCCGCACCACCTTGCCAAGGTAGGTCTTGCCCACCTCGGGAACTGCGGTCAGGTTGCCGATGATCGCCAGCGCCTTCTGCAGGCCCTCGGCGTCGCTCGACGCCACGCTCACCTTTCCCGTGTCGTCCACGTCGATCTTCGCGCCCGTCTGTTCAACGATGCCGCGAATCGTCGCGCCACCCTTGCCGATCAGGTCGCGAATCTTGTCCGTCGGAATCATCACGGTCTCGATGCGCGGCGCATACTTCGAGCGTTCCACACGAGGCCCGTCCAACTCCGCGTCCATCTTGTCCAAAAGGAAGAGCCGTCCGCGGCGCGCCTGCTCCATCGCCTGTTGAAGGATCTCGCGCGTCAGGCCGCCGATCTTGATGTCCATCTGCAGCGCGGTTATTCCCTTGCGTGTTCCGGCTACCTTGAAGTCCATGTCGCCGTAGTGGTCTTCCGCGCCGGCAATATCGGTCAGGATGGCGTAGTCGTCGCCCTCCTTCACTAGGCCCATCGCCACTCCGGCAACTGCGCCTTTCAGCGCAATGCCTGAATCGAACAGCGCCAGGCTGGCTCCGCACACTGAAGCCATTGACGAAGATCCATTCGACTCCAGAATGTCGCTCACGATGCGAATCGAATACGGCGACTCATCTGCGCTCGGCAATACCGCGCTGATAGCGCGCTCCGCCAAGGCTCCGTGGCCCACTTCGCGCCGGCCCACGCCGGTCATACGCCCTGTTTCGCCAACGCTGAACGGCGGAAAGTTGTAGTGCAGCATGAAGTTCTTCCGCTGCTCGCCTTCGTAGCTCTCCAGCCTCTGCCCGTCGTCTGCCGTGCCCAGAGTCGCCGTCACCAGCGCCTGCGTTTCGCCGCGCGTGAACAGTGCCGACCCGTGCGTCCGTGGCAGCACGCCGGTCTCGATCGTGATGGGCCGGATCTCGTCAAACGCGCGCCGGTCGGGCCGGATGCGCTCCTTCGTCACTTGCTCGCGGAAGATCCGCTCGCGCAACTGCTCGTAATAGTGCGCCAGCTTCTTCTTCCCGTCCGCATCGTCGGCAGCCAGCCCCGCGGCCAGCTCCTTCTTGATCTCATCGATCAGCGCATAGCTCTCGATCTTGCCATGCGTCTTGGTGTCCAATGCATCCTTGAGCCGGTCACCGACCTTCGCCTTCAGCTCGCCGTAATACGCCTCGTCGAACTCCGGCGCGGTAAACGCCCGCTTCGGCTTGCCCGCTTTCGATACCAGCTCGTCAATAGCGGCGACAATCTTCTTGATCTCTTCATGCGCAAACTCGATGGCCGCGAGGATCACCTCTTCGGTCTCTTCTTTCGCGCCGGATTCGATCATCACGATGCCGTCTTTGTGGCCGACGACCATGATATTTACCGTCGTTGCTGCGCGCTCAGAGTACGTGGGGTTCACCACGAACTCGCCGTTCACGCGTCCCACGCGCACGGCGCCCACTGTCGCGCCAAAGGGAATATCCGACAGAGCCACCGCGGCTGCTGCTGCGTTGATTGCGACTACATCCGGATCGTTCTCCTTATCCGCAGAGAGCACCAGCGCGATCAGCTGTGTTTCATTGCGAAATCCATCGGGGAATAGCGGGCGCAGCGGCCGATCGATCTGACGGCAAGTCAGTACTTCTTTTTCGCTGGGGCGGCCTTCGCGCTTGATGAACCCGCCGGGAATGCGTCCTCCGGCGTAGGTGTACTCGCGGTAGTCCACCGTGAGCGGAAAGAAATCGATCCCTTCCCTGGGATTGGGAGAAGCCACTGCAGTGGCCAGAACAACTGTTTCGCCCGTCGTCACCAGCGCGGCGCCGGAGGCTTGCTTGGCCATGCGGCCGGTTTCAAAGACCAGTCGCTTGCCGCCGGCTAGCTCGACGGCTACATCGTGTTTCGTAGACATATTGTCCTCGTTTCGTTTTGTTCGCTTGGGAAACTTGTGTGGGGATCGCGCGAGTTCTCGCGCAAGAAACACCGATGCCCAGGCTCAGGCTTCCCTTTCAGGCCGCCCGGCACGCATTGGTCCGGTGTTCCATGTTGTATGGGGACCGTGACCAGTGTCCGGTCTGAATACTTCCGGTTCAATGTCGGCTTTCTTCTTGTTACTTCCGGATCCCGAGTTTGCCGATTACGTCGCGATAGCGGTCCGTATCGTGCGTCTTCAGGTAGTCCAGCAGGCGGCGTCGCTTGCTCACCAGCATCAAAAGTCCACGGCGGGATGCATGATCCTTCTTGTGGGTCTTGAAATGCTCGGTCAGTTCGTTGATCCGCTCGCTCAGAATCGCGATCTGGACTTCCGGCGATCCGGTGTCCGTTTCGTGGGTTCGGAAGCGTTTGATCAGGTCGGTCTTTTTTTCAATCGCCAGCACGGCGTAGGTAACTCCTCATTTTTTCTCGTGTCCACTCTTCAGTGTCTATTGAAAGATTAACATGAACTCCCTCAACCACAAAGCCCGCGGCAGCGGCCTGTAGCGCCGGCGTCCTCGCCCGCACCTGCGCATGTTTTGAAAGGGCACGGCTTAAGCCCCTGAGGGACTTCCTTCGCTAGCTTCGCCCCCACCGGACTCTTCATTGGCCGCCCCCTCATCATATATATTGATTCTCTCGCCCGGGGTGACCGATTTCCCCGCTCCTCCGGAGAATGATCAGCAAGAACTCCGGCCAATCGCACAAGGACGACAACACCTATAAGGAGAAGAGAATGGCCGATTCATCTCCCCTCGGAATCGCAAAACTATCCTCTGGCTGGGCAATCGCGCTGAGTGTTCTTTTAATCGTCGCTGGCATTCTGGCAATCGTCGTTCCGCCAGTTGCAGGGATCGGCGTGGCGATTCTTGTCGCCTGGCTGGTGCTGCTCGGCGGCGTGGCGCACCTGGCTATCGCCTGGCATATCCGCTCAACCGGAGGCTTGGTCTGGGAGCTTCTGGTTGGTCTGCTTTATCTCGCTGTTGCGGTCTACATGCTCGTTTGGCCGGTTGCGGGTCTTGCCTCGCTTACGCTCCTTCTCGCGGGGTACCTTATCGCAAAGGGCATTCTGGTGTTGATTCTCGCCTTCCGCATCCGCCAGCACGCAGGCTCCGGCTGGCTTTTCTTCGATGGCGTTGTCGCCCTGATTCTGGGTGCGATGATCGGACTGAGCTGGCCATGGAGCAGCGAGTGGGCCATCGGAACTTTGATCGGGATCAGCATGTTGTTCGCAGGAATCACTCGTCTTCCGATGGCAATTGCTGCGCGCCGCCTTCTTGCGAAGCCCGCGTAGCTGGCATTGGCCGCCGCTGGAGCGCCTGCGGTTCTGGAATTGCTTTTCCAAACCGTCGCGGAACACCAGCGGCGTTCTCTCAACCCAGCGCCTCAGCGGCTCTGCCGCCGGGGTGAGGGGGTCTTGTCTGCGTACGCCGTATTGGCTGTTCCCTATTTGCTGCCTTGCGCGTCTCGCCAGTAATTTGCCCTCGCCACAATCCTCGCCCCATAGTCCTCGACCGTCCGCACGCGAATCGTGTGTAATCCCGGCGTCGGGTCCGATGGGCTGAAGGTAATCAAGTACCGGTTGCGCGCATCCCGCGCCGCGTGCAGGATCTCCGCCTGGAATGCTTTGTCGCCGAAGAACGTCGTGTACTCGCCGCCGCTCATCTCGGCGACCTCCTTCGTCACGTTCTTTTTCGCCGCATTCAGCGCCATCACCAGCGGCGCCAGCAAATTGCCTCCGGCGGTTTGCTCAGGCAGTCCTGGCGTCGGCGTGTGGGCTGCCGTCGTCTGTCGGTAGTAAGGTCCTTTCATTCCGGCCCCAAGCTCCGCCAGTGCCGGCGAAAAGCTCACGCTCAGCACCAGCACATCCGACTCGCCAATCTTCCTGATTAACTGCACCGGCCTGGTATGTTTGCTGCCGTGGTCGCGCTCTTCGCTGATCAGCAGCAGCACGCGCCGGTATTCCTTGGGCTGAGATTCAAGCAGCGTTACTGCGTAGTTCACCGTGTCCAGAATCGCCGCTCCGCCATTTCCTGGCCTGAGTTCGGTCAACTCTTTGTTCACCTTGTCGCTCGAGTGTGTAAAGTCCTGCATCAGATGCGGCACAGAATCGAACCCCACGAGTGCCACCTGGCTCCGCGGATCGAAAAGGAACACATCGAGCAGCGGGCCCAACTGCGCCAGCTTGTTAAACTCCAGCACGCTTGCTCCGCCCCGCTCCACTGCAACTACAAGCGCCACGGGCGCCGCGTCCATCTCTGGCTGGACCCGGATCTTCTGCGGCACGCCATTGTCTTCCAAAATAAAGTCGCTCGGCTTCAGCCCGTAGAGAATGCCCCCGCCTTTTTCTTCCACCAGCGTCGGCACAAGAACCTCGGTCGTGGTTACGCGCAGACTCGGCGCGGGGCCCGGCGCGGCAGGCATCTGCTTGGGCGGCTCGATGGGCGGCAGCTGCTGCGTCCGCGCTGAGGAGGCCATCGCCACGACCGCACACACAAATAATGAATATGAGAACAAGAGAATCTTCATGTGCTCTTAGACTTCAGCATAAAGAATCTGGCGTCCGGTCGCGGAAGGTACCCATCCTTTTAATCTACCGGCTACCGTCAATTCCCTGTTCCCTGCTCTTTCGGTCCCTGATATTCTGCCGTCTCGGAGACTCGCATGCCCGTGCCAAATCGCAATCCCAAAGTCGACGCCTACATCCAGAAGTCGCGTCCCTTCGCCCAGCCCATCCTCGTCCATCTGCGTAAGGCCATCCACGCCGGCTGTCCAGGCGTCGAAGAAACCATCAAGTGGGGCCGCCCTTTCTTCGAGTGCCGCGGAGTCATCCTCTGCAACATATCGGCTTTCAAGGAGCACTGCAGCCTGGGCTTCTGGGGGCTTGAAATCGGAGCCGTCCTGCGCAGGGCCGGCGTGGTGCGCGACGGAGCCATGGGCTCGCTCGGCCGCATCACCAGCATCGACACGCTTCCGCCGGAAAAGAAGCTCATCGAATGGGTCGCTCAAGCTGCGGCTCTCATCGAAAGCGGCCAGGAGAGAAGCCCGATCGCGGCTCGCCCTCGCGTTGTCAAGCCGGCCAAGCCCGCCCTCAGAACTCCGCCGGATTTTAATCGGGCTCTCGGCAAAAACAAGAAAGCCGCCATCGCCTTTGCTGGCTTCAGCCCCAGTTGCCGCCGCGAATATATTGAGTGGATCGTGGATGCCAAGCGCCCTGAGACACGTGCGCAGCGTATCGCCACGGCAATCGAGTGGATTGCCGAAGGCAAGCAGCGCAATTGGAAGTATCAAAAGTAGTCGCGCGGCCCGGTCGCCCAGTTCCTGTTCCCGACCCAGCGCGGTCGGGGTGTCCCATTCTAAAGTCTCGACGCGGAGCGGAGAGTTTTAGGGTGGGGTAGCACAACACCATCGTCCCCCCGGGTCCGCTTTCTACCACCTGCTCAAACTTGCAGCGAGCCCTCGCGGCAGTGCTTCATCGAACGCGTCTCGCATCGCCCAGAACGCCGGCTTCGCCGCAAATTCATCGTCAAATGGCAAAGGCCGCATCCATTTCCAGTATGTTGTGAACTCGTCCACAAGCATTCCCGTCTGCGCCATCACAAGCTGCGTGTATCCATCTTCGGTATGGCCCTCTGCCACTCCCTCCACATCAAGCAGCAGCGGATTCACCGCCGCGCCATATACCAGCCCCTTCACCGCTGCATGCGCTTGGAGAGAATTTGCCCCCGCTACATTCGGGTCCATCGCGTACTTCAATTGCCCCTTGTGTTTGGCATGCAGCCATTCGCCGGTGCCCGCCGCTCCCACACCCAATACCGCGGCACTCGCCGCCGCAACGCGCCAGCCAAACTGTCTCCGAGTCAATCGCGATGATGCGCCGGAATCGGTCATGTGTCTTTCAGCAAGCCGCCGCTCGCTACGGGCTAGTCTCGATCTATGTTCTAATCCCGATCCCTAATCTCTGTTTTGGGTTTCGCGATTGCCCATTCTCTATTTCGTCCGCGCCTCGCGCTCCAGTTGTCCAGTCCATGCCAGAAAACGCAACAGCTCCCAGCGCTCGGCCCACATAAATTCAAGCGCCGCCCCGGCCGTCAGCGTTTCGGCTTTTTTCCCCGAGTAGGTCTCAACACGCCAGCGCAGAAACTCGCTCCGCCATGGAGCCAGCCGGTGGCCCCGCGTCGCATTCCACAAAAAACGCAGCGCAGCAAACATGTCCAGTCCTTCCCAACGAGCATACCAAGCCTGATTGGAACTCACTTCGTCGAAACGCCCTCACATCTCACTGGATCGAGCGCAGGCCTGGAGGTCTTCTGGCCTTTCGCCGCTGCCAGCCCCGGCCGTAGCCGTGCAGAGCCGCACATCGAATGTCCCTGCAGGCCCATTGTGTGGATTATTGCGGCAAACGTTGGCTCGCCCGAGTCTGTGTGGGTTGGGCCGGGGTGACCTCGCGAACCCGCTGGCGGATCTGGGCAAAAAGTGCCGCGTTTCCGGGATCCCTTGAAAGATCTCTGCCCCACCGGTAATCGTCGAAAGCCATTAGCTGGACGAGTTGGTCGGCATGCCAGTCGAACGAGGCTTTGAAGTAGACGAGAGCATCCCGGCGTACCGGCTTGCGCACCCGCCGAATGTTGCCCACCTGCCGGAACTTGTCCGCCCGCCTGTCTCTGCCCGCCTGCCCGCGCGCATGATCGCACGCCTCGCGGGGCCCCCGCTCCTGCGCCCCATTCACTTCGCTGTTACACTTAGAGTTGGAAAGACTTTGCGGCTTTTCATCCCGCTGCGAGCGGAATCTGCCGCTCGTCGAGGTCCAAAAAGATGCCTGAATCTACTGAAAATAACGGTTTCGCCGGCACCAGCCTGCGTCTCAAAATCGGCCTCGCCGAGATGCTCAAGGGCGGCGTCATCATGGACGTCATGTCGGTCGAGCAGGCGCGCATCGCCGAAGAATCCGGCGCCACTTCCGTTATGGCCCTCGAGCGCGTTCCCGCCATGATTCGCGCCGAAGGCGGCGTAGCACGCATGGCGCGCCCCAGCCTCATCAAGCAAATCATTCAGGCGGTTTCGATTCCGGTCATGGCCAAGGCCCGCATCGGCCATACTGCCGAGGCACAAATCCTGCAAGAGCTGGGCGTCGACTACATCGACGAGAGCGAAGTGCTCACGCCCGCCGACGAGGCCCATCACATCGACAAGCACGCCTTCACCACTCCCTTCGTCTGCGGCGCGCGCAACCTGGGCGAGGCCCTCCGCCGCATTGCCGAAGGCGCTGCCATGATCCGCACCAAGGGCGAAGCGGGAACCGGCGACGTGGTTCACGCCGTGCAGCACATGCGCACCATCACCCGCGAGATGCGCACGCTGACAATCCTCTCCGAACAGGAGCTCTACGCCGCGGCCAAGGATCTTCAGGCACCCTACGAGCTCGTCCGCATGGTCGCAAAAGCCGGCAAGCTTCCCGTGCCCAACTTCTCCGCCGGCGGTATTGCCACGCCCGCCGACGCCGCGCTCATGATGCAGCTAGGCGCCGAAGCCATCTTCGTCGGTTCGGGAATCTTCATGAAGGAGCGCGCCACTCCGCTCGACGTCGAGAACTCACCCAAGGAGCGCGAAGAAGCTGTCTCCCGCGCCAAGGCCATCGTCGTCGCCACCACCCATTGGAACGATCCCAAGATTCTCGCCGAAGTCGCCGAGCAGGTCACGGGCACTATGAAAGGCCTTGCCGCCGCCGGCCTTGAAGAGTCGCAGCTCCTCCAGACCCGCGGCTGGTAGCGCTCGCCGATCCGGCAGAAGTCAGGGCTCCACTCGCCGAAGGCGTCTGCCGCACCGCAGGTGCCTCGCTAATCGCTCGCACCGGCCTCTTTGCCTCAGCTCTTCTCTCGGAAGGCACCCGCCGCGCCGCGGGTGCTTTTATCCACCTCGTCGCCGTAGGACGGCGCAAACATTCGAAACAACATAGGATGTTCGCTCCAGCCCCTCGCGCGGAGCGGCTCTCTTTTCTCGAAACTCCAGCCACCTCTTCCGATTTTCGGCGCGTCCAATCAAAAGTGAGGTAACCTCATCCTCACAGGGTCGCCCATGCCCTCAATCTTTACTCCCATCCCGTCCGATGTTGAGCGCAAAGCCCCCGGCAAGGGTGGAAAGCCTCCCGTCGATCGCCGTCCCACCGGCGGTGGCGGCGGTGGTGGCGACGACGACTGGCGCAGTCCCCGCCGCGGACCTCGCGAAAGTCTCAACCGCACCCGCGCCTTCATCTTCTGCGCCCTCGCCGGCGACATGATGTTCTTCGTCGCCCTCGTGGCCGTCTTTTACGCGCGCCAAATGTCCACGCACATGGATCCGCGCACCATGCAGCAGATCGGCGACTGGCATCCCATCCTGCTGCCGCGCATCCTCTTCTTGAACACCGCGGTCCTCGCCCTCAGCACCCTCACGATGGAGCTTGCGCGCCGCCACATCTTTCGCGAATTTGACGTCCTCGAAGAGTGGCTTGGCCTCGGCCGCCCAGCCCTGCGCCGCACTCTGCCCTGGCTCGGCGCCACGCTTGCTCTGGGACTTATGTTCCTTGCAGGACAGGTCATCACCTGGCGTCAGCTCACCGCCGAGGGATTCGCATTCGATCGCTGGGCCAGTCCCGCCAGCTACTTCTTCTACCTCATCACCGGCCTCCACGCCGCTCACCTTCTTCTCGGCGTCTTCGCGCTCGTCTTCTGTCTCATCGCACTCTCGCATCTCAAGCGCGTCGAATCCCGTCAGATCGCCGTCGACGCCACCGCTTGGTTCTGGCACACCATGGGCTTGGCCTGGCTCATTCTGTTTGCGGTTCTTGTCTTCGGACAGTAGGGTTGACCGCAACAGATCCCTTCCGACGAGTTTTCGCTCAATTAATCCTTGTTTGGATCTCTCCCGCTCGCTTAAGCTCACGCTAGCGGGACCCACTTTACTGGGGCACATTCTCGGCTTCCCGTCTCAGCCCGCGCAATCCCAACGGAGAAGAAAATATGCCAGAACTTCAAGCTCAGATCTGGAAAGGCACGACCTTTTGTATTGATCGTCTCCCGGGCAAGACCCCCGGCACTGTGATCTTTCGCTTCACCGGGCCTTTAACGGCTCGCGACATGTATGGATCCGTGGCCCCCACCGCCTTCCATCACATCTTCGATTGCGAACTAACCCCAGGCGACGCCGCGCCGATGACGAACATCTTCGACCTCACCGCGGTTCCTTATATGGACTCCTCGGGCATCGGCATGCTCGTCAGTCATTATGTCCGCTGCCGTGGCAAAGGCGTCCGCCTCATCGCCGTCGGAGCCAACCCGCGCATCGTTCAACTCTTCAAGCTCACCAGGGTCGACTCCTTCATCCCCATGGTCGCCACCCTCGCCGAAGCCGAGGCAAACTGAATCGCGTTGAGTTTTTCCAACCTCATCGTTTGAACCAATCACTGCGCGTGGATTTGCTGTTGCCGGCGAATGAGTGTCCGCACCTTTGGAGTTAGCGCCTCATTCCCTTCAATGTGCGGGCGTCGCGGCTTGCCATCCTTCAGTCGCCGCGACTGCCTTCGCAGGCTACTTTGAAATCGTGCCGGAAAGATGAAGGTCGATCATGACATCATTCTCTGCTTTCCAGATCAGAAAGCTTGGATTCTTGAGTCCCCAGTCGACATAAGGCACCACGAAGTGCGCCTTGGCGGTCGCACTGCCCTCCTCCAGGCGCACCAGCATGGGGACGGTGATTTCATGAGGAGTACCGAGCAGTGTGAGAATTCCCGTCACCTGAATGGTCGATTCGCCTGAAGGCGCGATGGCGCCGGCATAGCTCTTCGGCTCAAATGAAACCGTTGCGTGCTGTTCGACCTCCAGGATGTCCCTGTTCATTTTTTTGTCGCGACTGTCATTGCCCGTCTTGCCGCTGCCCGCGAGAACGACAACCGAACCCGACATCCTGGGCGCGCTGCGGTCAAACTCGATCCTTCCGGATTGGATGTGAAAGGTGCCGTTGACGACTTCGTGGCTTGTATTCAGCGTCATCATGACCTCGCTGGCATCTGGGTTCACAACGAAGGTCTGATGCTGGGCGAGCGCCGCCGAACCGGAGATCGCTGCGAGGGCGAAGATTGCGAATGCTTTCATTGCATCTCTCCTGAAGGCTCACTCATTCAAATCACGTAGTTTTTCGCATCGATGGATTTAGCTCGCGACAGCTTCGGCAGCAACAGAGCCATGCTGGGCAACGCGTGTCAGTTTTGCCGTTACGCGCATCACGCCGGGCCACACTCTTAGGCAAAACGGTAATACAGCGCGTGCGAGTGCGTTGTTCAAGCCATCGGCGGCGAACTCGGCAAGGCGCATCTGGGCCAGCAATCCCGAGCGCAGCTTCGCTTGGAATTGCGGCGCTGCCTCGGACGCAAGATAGGCAGCGACCGCACAGCGCGCGGTATGCAGCGCAATGGATATACCATCGCCCGTGAATGAGGGAATGACGGCTGCCTGATCGCCGATGCAGTAGAGCCCCTCCTCCGTCGTGCGGCGGATAAAGCCATAGGGGATATGCGTAATGGCGATCGGCTTGGCGAGCAACGGCTCCGCGCCGTCCAGCCTCATCGCGAGATGCGGACAATCTTGCTGCATCTTCGCCAGCAGGCTTTCCCATCGATGGCCCACCCGCGCGAGGTGCCTCTGTTGTATCACCCAGCAAAGGTTTGCATTGCCGTCTTCAACGGGCTGAATGCCGCCATAGCCTCCGGGATAGAGCATTAGCTCTGAGGCGCGCGCCAGCTCAGCAGCCTGCGTGCGCGCTAGGCGGAAATACATCTTGAAGCCGACCCATCGCTCCGGATCTTCCGGTCGCGTGTAACCCCGTAGATCGTGCTTGCCGGTCGCGAGAAAGGCCGTCGGAGCCTCACAGGTGCTGCCGTCGTCCAGAGTAGCTTGCCAGGTGTTGCTTGTCGTGCGAACCAGCGTCTGCACGCCGCAACCGCGCTGCACGTGGACACCCGCGGCAATGGCTTCGGAAATAAGCGCTGTATCAAGCGCCTTGCGCGTGAGCGAGGCCGCGGGAAAAGGTAACGGAGCCTCTGCTGCGCGCCGACGAGCGGCAAGCCGAACGAAGTCGATCGGTACGGCGCCAAGCGAGGCCACGTCGATGCCAAGCGTGCACAGGTCCTCAAGGGCCTCACCGCTCAGAAACTCTCCGCAGACCTTATGCCGCGGTGTGGGTTCGCGTTCGATCAGGGTGACACTCCGCCCTCTTCGCGCGAGCGCGATGGAAGCTGCACAACCTGCCACGCCACCACCGATGACAAGAACTTCATCGGGAACAGGAATTCGATTCAGACTAGACGTTGTAACAGGAATCTCCTTTTTCGGATCCAATTCGTTCAAGTTGAACAGCTTTTGACTTGCTTTCCCCGCATTTCGTCGTGGCTCAAATTGAAATCTTCGGACCAGGTGTCACTGTTGGACGGGGTGCAGGCGAGATTGGTGAGCGACGGCGTGCGTTGCCCGATCATTCGCATCGGCGAGAACAAACTGTCCGTTATCCTTTCAAGAATAAATGATCACGCGCGCCGTGTCGTGAGCTCGCGCCAATTGAGCCCGAGCTCGACGACAAGCAGCGAGACGAGCGTGAAGGCGATGACGCCGACGGCGGCGAAGGCGTCGCCAAGATGGCTCCAGTAACGAGGCCAGAGGTTGAGCACGCGGCTTGACACAAAGGTGAACGTGACGGCGTAAGAGCGGGCCATCCACTGGCGATGCTGTGTGATTTGGCGATTACGCGCAGTGATAAAAGCGGCGGTAGTGCAGACGATCCAGGCGACCGCCTGCATGGCGGTTCCCGGCAATCCTGGGCGGCCCGCGGCGAGGGCAATGCCGGTGATCGCGCCAATAAAGACAGAGGCAACGTATGCGCGGCCGAGGATGCGATGAAATTTCGCGTAGCGCTGGCGAAATCGCGAGGAGAACTGGATCGGGCCGCTCAACAAAGCGATGGCGCCGGACAGCACATGCGGAATCAGCAGATCGCGGTCAGCGATGACCTGCAGACGATAGCGGTGATACATCGGATAGTCCGCGACCAGGAATACTTCTGAAGTGATGAAGACAAAGAGGGTCGTGAGACCGAGGACGAGCCAGAGAGTGAACTTGAATGCGGAACGGGTGGGGCTGGGCGCAAGCTGCGAGACAGTCGCCATTATTTTCCTCCGTGCGCAATGAAGGCATTGCGGAGTGCCGTAAGGACGAAAGACGCGATTGAGTGCATATGGTTAGCGTCTCATAGCGGGGCCACCGCTCTCTGATCTCTGAGTGCTGCGCGTTGTATCGGCGCTTCGCTGGTAGGTCCTGGACTCATCGACGACTGCCACAAACCCTCGCAAGAAAGACCGCGGGATTCTGCCCCTGCGCGATACCTTATCGCCGGGACCTGCCTCCGCGCTCGCTGGCCATCCAAAGGAACTGAGCGTGAATGTCTCGTCGCCGATCCTCCTCTTTTTCCGTGCTGACAGTGGTTTCCGAGCTGGCGGAATACACCCGCGCGCTGCGCAAGACTGCGCTGCTGAATCTGCGCTTGCATCTGGTGATAAGTTGGACGTGAAGGCGCAGGGCGCGAAGGATTGGGTTAGATGAGTGGACCGCGCTATTCCAGGCCCACCAGCTTTTTGAACTCCGGATCGTCATGCACGAAGTCGAGGTCCGGATCCTTGCGCATCCAGTCCAGGTTGCCGTATCCGGCGGCCATGGTACGCTTCAGCATCTCCAGCGTCTCGGTCTTCCGCTTCATCGCGCCGTAGGTGCAGGCAGCGTTGTAGAGGATACCGGCCTCATTCGGCCGCAGGGCCACTGCCGTCTGCAGGTGGCGAACGCTCTCCTCTTCGTTCCCTTGGAGCGCCAGCATCGCCCCCAGCAGAATCCGCGCGCGCACGTCCTCGGGGACCCGTTCCAACTGCTGCTGCAAGACTGCGATCAGTTTTTCGCGATACTGCGCCGCTTCCTTTTTGAGACCGAGCCGCTCGAGGGCGTTGATGTAAGGCATGTATGTGTTGTAATCGTCACCGTTGGCGTCAATGGCTTGCTGCACCAGGGACACAGCCTCCTCATGCCGGCCGGAGGCAAAGTAGGCGCGCCCAAGAATGTTCCAGGAGCCTTCGCAGTCTTGTTTGCGCTCGATGGCGTGCCGGGCGAGCAGCGCCGCTTCCTCGTACTTTTTCTGGACGTAGGCGATGCGTGCACGAGCGACCAGGACCTCGGGCAAATCCGGGGCCAGCGCCGTGCCGCGGTCGCAGGCCGCCAGTCCGCGTTCGATCCAGCGGACGTTCTGCTCGCGCAACTCGTAGATCATGGCGCAAACATGGCCGATGGCCGTGTGCGCTTGCGCGAAATTCGGGTCGAGCTGGATGGCCTGCTCGAACATCTGGAGAGCGTACTCCAGGTTTTCACGCCGCAAGTAATTTCTGCCGCGCAGGTAAAAGTCGTAGGCCTGCGCATCCTCAGTGGGGCGAATCGCGATGGTCTTCTCTTCCTGCGGCGTCATGGTGATGCGCAGGGCCTGTGCGATGCTGCGCGCAATCTCCTCCTGGATGGCGAAAACATCCTCCAACTGGCGGTCGTAGCGCTCGGCCCAGACGGAATGGCGAGTCGAGGCTTCTACCAACTGCGCGGTGATGCGCACGCGATTGCCGGAGCGGCGGATCGAGCCCTCCAGAACGTAGGCGGCTCCCAGCTGCTGGCTGACTTGCTGCGCGGTCACAGGCTTGTCGCGGAAGGCAAGCATCTCGGAGCGGGGGAAAATATCGAGCTGCCCGATTTTAGAAATCTCGGTGACAATGTCCTCTGTGATGCCGTCGCGGAAGTACTCGTCCTCCTTCGATCCGCTCTGGTTTTCGAAGTAGAGCACGGCAACGGATTTGTGCTTGATGGGCGCGGCAACGGCAGTAGGTCCCGAACCGCTTTTGGAGGCAACCGCACTCTTTCCTGAACTCAGATCGCGAGACAAGCGCTTCAAATCGGCGCGCAGCTCGGCCGCCGTCTGGCAGCGCAGATCGCGATCCTTTTCGAGGAGCTTGTCCAGGATCTTCTCGAAGGCCAGGGGCAACTGGGGATTGGCCTCGCTGGCCGGCCGCGGCGTGCCGTGCAGAATGCCGTCGAAGATCACCGCGGAGGTGGTGCCGGTGAAAGGAAGCTCGCCGGTTGCCATCTCGTAGAGCACGACGCCCAGGGAAAAAAGGTCGGATCGGTGGTCGAGTTCTTCGCCGCGCGCCTGCTCCAGGGACATATATGCGATGGTGCCCATGGCACTGCCGGGGCTGGTCAGTTCCAGCGCGGTTTGGACGGAACTCGCGCCGCCGGCGGCAGCACCGACCGTCTCGGCTTCGCGCATCACGGCGGTGAGCTTGGCGAGCCCAAAATCGAGAATCTTGGCCGGGCCGCGGTCGACCAGAAAAATGTTGGCCGGCTTGATGTCGCGGTGGACGATGCCTTTGGCGTGCGCCGCATCAAGGCCACTGGCAATCTGAATGCCGATCTCAAGCAATTCTGCCAACTCGATGCGGCGCTCGGCGATGCGGTGCTTAAGAGTCTTGCCCTCCAGCAGCTCCATGGCGATGAACGAACGGCCTTCGAATTCGCCGATGTCGTAAATCGTGCAGATGTTCGGGTGGTTGAGCGACGATGCGGAACGCGCCTCGCGGTGGAAGCGCTCGATGGCCGCGGGACTGTTCGCCGTCTCCTCGGGGAGAAATTTGAGTGCAACACTGCGCCCCAGGCGCGTGTCGCGGGCGCGGTACACCACACCCATTCCGCCGCTGCCCAGCGGTTCCAGGTTGCTGTAGTGGGAGATGGTACGTCCACTCATTGCGTCTGATTCAGGCATTGTGGGCCAAAATCCGAGCATACCACCGTGAAACAAACGCGAGCTAGTCGTCTCTGCGGAAAATTGTGTTCTGCTGCCCAAACGATCGCCTGGTACAGAAAACACATACTATTCGGTGAATTTCAGGTTAGTAGGATGCTCATGCATTCTGGACTCTTGTGGCGGGGTTGGGCTTGTAATCGGGACTTCCTCTCCTACGACCTCGAAACTCACGTCGCTCATCCACACTTCGCCGGGACCAGAAAGCAGGATTCCGAAAAAGATGCCGGTTGCATCTTCGGGCACATCCAGAACCACATCAAATTGCTTCCACGCTTCCGTTCCTTTGATCGCGCGGTTCTGCATATTGTCGAACGCGACCATCGTTTTGTCCTTATCAACCCTCATCCACACCCCTGCCCAATCGCTTACGTCCTGCGACTTGACCCATGCGCGCAAGCGGACCCTCTTGCCAACGTAATCCGAGGCTTTGATCTCCTGCATGAGAGTGCCGAATCCATCGGTCGCCGGCACGATCGATTCGAGATATGCGCTCGGCAGCCCGTTCCGAGTCATTATTTTGTCAACGCCCGTCAGGTAGTTTGTCGGTTTGCTGCCAGCCAGAAACCAACCGGCTGGAGCATTGTTCGTTTGAATCGGAGACTGCGCCTTTGAAGGTTCCAGGCCGAGATTGGCACTTAACACGCATGCCCCGAGCAGAAGGCACGAGCCAAGTGCAAGCGAAGTGAAAGCGCGGAAACGCGAGTACCTTGATCTCTTTTCGAGCAAGTTCATGATTCGTTCTCCAGAGATTTAACGCGGACAAGTCTACCTCTAAACGGCCCTGGAAAGCGCGAAAGGTCGATAGTTGACGGTTTGTCGCCCACCCGTCGGTCCCGGTTAAATAACCCCTCGTTGGCTGTTAACCCACGTCTTGCAGTCGGCTTGAGATTCCATTTCCCGGCGCCGGAAGCCGCCCGTTTTCATCCCGGCACATCGGATTATTCCCGTAGAAGGGGATAATCCCGCCCGTCCACACAATGCCCCCGGTGACCTAGATCACATCCACAGAGGAAAATCACGGCGTACAGTCTATTCAAGCGCGCCACCTTACCGTCGCCAAGGCAGCGGGGTAAAACCGGAGAAGATTGCCGGGATCGGCGCGCACTATTCTGCGTTATCGCTAAATAAACTATGGGCCCGATGATTCAAGCATTGCGAGTGGAGAATCTTGAGACGAGGATCGGCCTCCAACAATTTGTATGCGCAACCCTGGAACTGGAACTCGAGATTGCCCAAACTGCCGAGGAAAAAAGAATCCTGGCTCTCCGGCGGACTCAAGCATTGAAAGAATGGAATGTCTCGCAGTTTGCGCTGGAACTCCTGAAGAGAGGAGCGGAATAGGGCACATGGAATCTGCAGTCCAGAAAATGGAAATCCAAGCTCTCCGCGCCCAACTGGTGCTGAGCCGCAAAACCTGCTCCTTTTTAGCCAACGAGCTCAAGGCTTCGACGTTGACCGACGGCCACAAGGCTGCAATCGCTCACCTTTGGTACAAGGCGCTGAAGGACTGCCACAACTTGCAGTTTGTGATTGAACTGCTGGAGCGGCAAGACAGACACTCTGAAGCCAGTGTCGCTTAGGCAGTTCCTCGGAGCACTTGTTCCGGTTGTCAAGCCCCCGCGGTCAAAATAAATCCTCCCGCTCTTCCCTAACTCCTTATCTCCCTGGTCCCTACGTCCCTTAGTCTCTGTCTCTCCAAGTTTGCCGATCATTTCCGCCTTCCGGCGCATACTGACTTCAGAGATCAGACATTGGGCTCTTGGCTCCCGGCTGCCAGCTGTTCACGATCTACGGTTCACCGCTCACTGTTTCACTTCTTCACTGATCTGGAAATTAATTAAATAAAAAGTTTGGGCACTTTGAGGCAAAAACATGACTGTAACCGGCTTAGAATCAATAAACCGCTTTCAGAAATGTCCAAATGATGCGTCGAATTACGCCGCATTTATGACCCGTAACTCCCCTGGAATTATCACGCAATCCGCTCCGGTGCAATCGGTGGGTTTTCACTCTCTAACTCTTTCACTTTTAAACTCTTTAACTCTTTCGCATTCCCCGGCTTGACCTTGATCCTGCGTCAGGCCCCACTATGATCCAAGAGCCATGAGCAGCTACCGGATTGGCGAATTCGCGAAATTGGCCGGGGTGACCGTTCGGGCCTTGCACCACTACGATCGCATCGGTTTGCTCAAGCCGCAGCGCGGAACATCCGGCTTTCGCCTCTACCGCATGGAAGACCTGGAACGCCTGGAACAGATTGCCGCACTCAAGTTCCTCGGGATCCCGCTTCAGGAGATCAAGCTGCTCCTCAAGCACGGGCCGCTCACGCTCTCCGACTCCCTGCATGTGCAACGCGAAGCTCTCGCCGAGAAACGCAGGCTGATCGATCGCGCCGTCGTGGCTATCGAAGCAGCGGAAAAGGTCATTCGATCGGGGCAAACCACCGACTCATCCATTCTGCGAAAGATTATCGAGGTGATCGACATGCAGCCACAAGAGAACTTCATGCGGAGGTATTACTCCGAGCAAGCCTGGCTCGATAAGGAACGGATCGCCAAGGAAACGCCTCTTGAAGCGCGTCACAAAAACTTGGAGGCGTTCCGCCAGCTCTTCGCCGAGATCGAAGCGAACATCGATTTGGATCCGGCGAGCGAACAGGCCCAATCGCTCACCAGGCAGTGGCTCCTTCTGTCGCATTTCGCTCATGGCGGCAACGAAGCGGTCAGGGCCGGCAATATTGAAGCATGGAACGATCGCCCCAACTGGCCGCCGGAGGAACAAGACAAGCTCTTGGTCGCCTTCGATCTCGATCTCGAAAAGAGAACCGCCTCCTTGCAGCGCTTCGAAAAGGTGACAGCCTTCATAGGGCGGGCAGTTGGCCACAAGATCCGATCCAATATGCCGAGCGTTCGCGCCCTCTACGGACTCGATCAGCCTCAATCGGAATGATGGGGTTGGGCTTTTCGGCGAGTCGGTGCTTCATTGCAACGTCGCCAAACGTTTGAGGAGGAGACTCTCGGGAAAAGTTGAGCTCGCCGGCTGCGGCACGACAAAGCTAATAGCTAAAGGCTAATGGCTAACAGGTGCTCTTCCATGCAACATCGCGCGCCATCGATCACCCATGCTGGGAACCTCGGGACACGCAAAGTAAATCTGCCGGTTCACCGCCATCAGCAGTTGTACCGCTTCGACCTGAGCATTATGCGCGCTCAAAGAGCCGCCGGCGTGCGCGAACTCGTCGCTCAGGTACTCGATGGCGTGACCCAGAATTTCCAGGGCGCGGCCCGTTTGGGGCGCGATGCGCCTGCAATGTGCACGGCCCTGGTTTACAAGCGGAACGGGGATCGCAGCGGGAAGCGGGAGACTACTCAGCGTTGAACAGGAGCCAATACATCAACCCTCAACCCGGTTCTTCGGCCCGGTCGATTGGATGGGACAGAGTACAAAAGCGTTGTCCCAAAATGGTGCACACACAGTTATGCAGGATCGTTGCGGGAAAACCAGTGACGACGCTCACACTGCCTTCGGAATCAATTCCTTAGGTAACCCGCCTCGCCAATAAACTCCCCAATCATTGGCGCCGATAAGCACTTCTTCGCAGCGCACACCTGCTCACCTTGACTCATGAAGCCTGAAAACCTAAGCTCAAACTAGGTTTTTCTTTCTGCCGAAACGTTTCTTCGGCAATTGAATCGGTTTGCACCACATTTCATTCAGGCTGGGCGATGAATCCGACCCCTTATTTCTGGCAATATCTCCCTCTGCTGATGCAGATTCTTGCTGCCATTCTCCTTGGGGTCGGAATGGTCACGGCCTCGTGGTTTGTCGGCCGCCATCGCAACTCCAAGGTCAAGCTCGACGCTTACGAGTGCGGCATCCAGGCCGTCGGCGATGCTCGCGGCCGCTTCAGCGTTCGCTTCTACCTGGTCGCGGTTCTCTTCATCCTCTTCGATGTGGAAATGGTTTTCATGATGCCCTGGGCCGTCATCTACCGCCAGCTTCCTCACATCACCGGCGACCGCTTCTTCGGCTTTTGGGAGATGCTCGTCTACCTCGGCTTCGTGGCCGTCGGCCTTTACTACATAGCGCGCAAAGGCATCTTGAACTGGAGCCGCGACAAAGCGGATCTGTAACCTGGTGGATAGTGGTTAGTGGGTAGTGATTAACGATTGGTAATCAGTGGCCATCTCCTTCCGTGATTCACCAGGCCTTTGCGCAACCGGAAGCAGCTCTTGAGAAGATAAGGCAGGCTCCAGAGGATGACGAAACAACCAGCGACTCTCTCCGGCAAGCAAGCTGTTCTCGAAGCCATGCCGGACCATCCCGCCGTCAAGGCTCTGGAATCCTTGGATCCGCATGCCTTCACCGATGCGCGCTTCGACTTTGGCGAGCTCACGCTTACGGTTGCGGCGTCCGAGATCTGCGCCGCCTGCGCGGCCGTCCAGGCTGCGGGCTACAACTTCTTTGAGGATATGACTGCGGTCGATTGGTTCCCTGCTTCGCCGCGCTTCCAGTTGAGCTACCACATCCTGTCGCACACCTTAAAGGAGCGCATCCGCCTGCGCGCGATGGTCGACGAGCCCGATCCCACAATCGACTCCATCACGCCGGTCTGGGCCGGTGCCAACTACTACGAACGCGAAGTCTTCGATCTCTTTGGGATTCGTTTTGCTGGCCACCCCGATCTGCGCCGCATCATGATGCCCGATGATTGGAAGGGCCACCCCCTGCGCAAGGACTACCCGGTGGAGGGCTACCGCTGATGAGCTCCAACCCCGGTGCCCCAGTCATCGATCTGCCCGCTTCCGAGAGCGCGGGCGAGCGCCGCATGATTCTCAACATGGGCCCGCAGCACCCGGCCACACACGGCGTGCTGCGCCTCGTGGTTGAGTTGGACGGCGAAGTAATCGTCAGCGTCCGGCCTGAGATCGGCTACCTCCACACCGGCATCGAAAAAACCTGCGAAGCAAAGTTCTACCAGCAAGTTGTCCCGCTCACCGATCGAATCAACTACCTCGATCCCCTTTCGAACAATCTCTGCTACTGCCTTGCCGTCGAGAAGCTTCTAGGCTTGGAAATTCCCGAACGAGCGCAGTGGATTCGCGTTCTTCTCACCGAACTGAGTCGCCTCAACTCGCATCTCATCTGGCTGGGCACGCACGCCATGGACATTGGTGCCCTCACCGTCTTCCTCTATACCTTCCGCGAGCGCGAAGAAATTCTGCGGCTGTTCGAAGCCGTGGCCGGTCAGCGCATGATGACCAGCTACTTCCGCATCGGCGGCCTCTCCATGGAGCCGCCTCTGGACTGGCTGGATCGCGTGCAGCACTTCATCTCCATGTTTCCCGAGAAGATCGACGAATACTCGAACCTTCTGACGGGCAATCCAATCTTCATGAATCGCTTGAAGGGTGTGGGGTATCTCTCTCCAGAAGATGCAATTGCGCTCGGAGTGACCGGCCCACCGCTGCGCGCCTCCGGCGTCGACATCGACCTCCGCCGCGACATGCCCTACTCCAGCTACGAGAAATTCCAGTTCAAGGTCCCCATCTCCGCGGTCGGCGACACATGGGCGCGGTACGAAGTGCGCCTTGTGGAGATGCGCGAGAGCACCAAGATCGTCCAGCAGGCCCTGGACGGCATGCCCGGCGGCCCCGTTAAGGCCAACGCGCCAAAGATCGTGCTGCCCGACCGCGAAAAGATGAAAACCGAAATGGAAGCCCTCATTCATCACTTCAAAATCGTGACCGAGGGCTTCAACGTTCCGGCGGGTGAGGTTTATCAGGGCATGGAATGCGGCCACGGCCAGATGGGCTATTACGTGGTCTCCGACGGCACCGCCAAACCGTACCGTGTGCACATGCGGTATCCGTCGTTTGCCACGCTGCAGGCCGTTGAAACAATGTGCAAGGGCCGTTTGATCGCCGACCTGGTCGCGGTCATCGGCTCCATCGATATTGTCTTGGGAGAAATTGACCGCTAGATCAGAGGCGTCCGTGACGGATTACGATGCGTTAGAAGCGAAACTGAAAGGAAAGAAGAAGGCCGGAGACTCGCGCCGCGAGAAACAGGCAAACTACGGTTTCACGCCAGCCACTTTTTACAAGTACGTCAAGCAACAAATTGAAGAGGAAGTCGATAAAGCCAACGAAGAGCTTGGCAAGCGGAATCTGCCGATCATTGAGCGCGTCTTCATGCCCAGCTTTCTGGGAAAGCTTTCTCTCACATTCGGAACCGGATTTCTTTGCACAGTGGAATTGCAAGAGGCAAAAGGGAGAATCAGGGCTGTGATCTTCGGTCCGCCAAATCGTGATGAAATCGCCAGAAAAGACTATTTTTTGAATCCTGAAGCAGTGGATATCGAGGATTCGCCGATTGAAGAGGTGCAGAAGGTGGCCGTCGGATTCAGTCCTCACAGAATTGCGGCCGAGATTGTCTCCGGGCTTCTTATGGGTGAATTCGCTTGATGCGAGAGACTCCTTTCACTTTTGAAGCGCCGGGCCCAAATTCCCGGGTCGCTCCCGATCCGCAATTATTTGCGGAGCTTTGGACCTCTCTCGCTTCCCTGCTCCGCAGCTATACCGCAGCGCATGGCCTCCATTTGAAGCGCGAGGCCGACGTCTCGCTGACCGAGGAAAAAATCACCGTCAGCCACGGCGAGAAATGGCTGCGTCTCGTCCGCAGTCATGCAATCCTTACCTGGACGCGAGAGAATGGAAATATAGGAACCATGGAGCTGACTGAGTCCGGAAACTTGCGCAGCGACACACATGAGGAAGCCATGGATCTGGCCGCGGAGCAATGGGCGCGGGAGATTATGGGATGAGCCCGAAAAACGCCAAATCCGAACCGGCATCCGTCTTCTCGCCCGAACTGGCCGCGCGCTTTGACGCGCTCGTCAGGAAGTATCCCGTCAGCCGATCCGCCCTCATTCCCATGCTGCTCTACGCGCAGGACGAAGTTGGCTATCTCTCCGACGCAGTCGTCGCCGAGATTGCCCGCCGCATCGGCATCACCGAGCTTGAGGTGCGCAACGTCGCCACATACTACTCCATGCTCCGCTTTAAGCCCGCCGGTAGATACAACATTCAGGTCTGCACCAACATCAGCTGCATGCTTCGCGGCGCCTACGAAGTTTACGAGCGCTTCCGCGAAGAGCTCGGCGTCGGCCCCGATGGCGTTACGGCGGACGGACTCTTCTCTCTCGAAGAGGTTGAGTGCATCGGCGCCTGCTGCTGGGCACCGGCCATCCAGGTGAATTACGAATTCCACGACGAGCTCAAGCCCGATCTCGTGCCCGGCATTCTGGGCGCGTATGCGCAGCGAGTCGAGGATCGAGCTCAGGATCCATTTCAGGACCCGGATAAAGATGCCTAGGCTCGTCTCCCATCCCGATGAAGTGAAGATCATCTCGCGCCGCTTCGGCATGGGAGCCACCAACATTGACCGCTACATCGAGCTGGGCGGCTATGAGGCTGTGAAGAAATGCATCGCCCAGGGCTCCGACTGGATCATCGATGAGATGAAGGCCAGCGGCTTGCGCGGCCGGGGCGGTGCGGGCTTCTCCGCCGGCATGAAGTGGTCTTTCGTTCCCAAGCAGGCCGCCAAACCCAAGTACATCCTCGTCAATGGCGACGAAAGCGAGCCCGGCACCTGCAAGGATCACCTCCTCTTCCTGTACGATCCACACTCCATCATCGAAGGCACCATCATCGCCGGCCTCGCCGTCGGCGCGAAGATGGGCTTTATTTATCTGCGGGGCGAGTACCGCTATCTTCTCGAGATTATGGAGCGCGCCGTCGCCAACGCATACGATCGCGGCTTTCTCGGCAAGAACATCTTCGGAACCGAAAATGAATTCCAGATCATCACGCAAACCGGCGCGGGCGCTTACGAAGTTGGCGAGGAATCCGCGCTGATGGAATCGCTCGAGGGCAAGCGCGGGGTGCCCCGCATCAAGCCGCCCTTCCCGGCCGTCGTTGGTCTCTACGGCGGACCCACAGTCATCAACAACGCAGAAACCATCGCCACCGTGCCCCACGTCATCCAAATGGGCGCGGCGGCCTACGCCAGCGTCGGTACGCCGCGCAACGGCGGCACGCGCCTCTTTTCGATCAGCGGCCACGTCGAGCGCCCCGGCGTCTACGAGCTGCCCATGGGCTACAACCTCAAGAAGATGATCTACGAAGTCGCCGGCGGCATTCGCGGCGGCCGCGAGTTGAAAGCCGTCGTTCCCGGCGGATCTTCTACACCGGTTTTGCTCCCCGAAGAGATCGACATCGGCATGGACTTCGACCAGGTGGGCAAGGCCGGCTCCATGCTCGGGTCCGGCGGCGTGGTTGTCATCGATGACCAGACCTGCATCGTTGAATTCGCGCTCCGCACCATCAGTTTTTATGCACATGAAAGTTGCGGCTGGTGTATTCCCTGCCGCGAAGGAACCGACTGGCTCAAGAAATCGCTCACCCGCTTCCACGCTGGCTTCGGCACCGGGAGCGACATCGACAACATCCAGTACCTCGCCGAGAACATGCTGGGCCGCACCTTTTGTCCGCTCGGCGACGCGGCGGCCATGCCGACCATTGCTTTCGTCAAGAAATTTCGCAAGGAGTTTGAAGATCATCTAAATGGGAAGCCCTGCCCCTTCGCAAAAGAAGGCGTGCCGCAACTCACCGTCGTATAACAGGCGCCAAATTTCCGAGGATCTGCTCCAAGGCCAGAAAAAGATGCCCGACGTAACCTTCATAGTCGACGGAAAAAAGCTCACCGCACCCGCGGGATCGCTTCTCATTGATGCCTGCCGCAAGGCCGGCATCGAGATTCCGGCTTTCTGCTACTACCCCGGCCTCTCGCTTCAGGCTGCCTGCCGTATGTGCGTCGTGCGCCAGGAAAAGGTCCCCAAGCTGCAAACTGCCTGCACCACCACTGTCGCCGAAGGCCAGGTCTTCATCACGGAGTCTCCCGAAATCGCGCAGGCTCGGAAGGCCACCATCGAACTGCTCCTCGGCAACCATCCGCTCGACTGCCCAGTCTGCGATGCCGGCGGGGAGTGTGAGCTTCAGGACATGACCTTCAAATACGGCGCAGGCGAAAGCCAGTTCGTCGAGGTCAAGCACCACCGCGACGAGCAGCAATGGTCGCCCGCCGTCTTTTACGACCGCCCGCGCTGCATTCTCTGCTACCGCTGCATCCGCATGTGCGGCGAGGGCATGGATGTGTGGGCACTCGGCATCCACAATCGCGCCGCAGACTCCGTCATCGTGCCGAATGATGGCCACCAGCTCGATTGCGAGCAATGCGGCATGTGCATCGACGTTTGTCCCGTGGGCGCGCTCACCAGCGGCAGCTATCGGTACAAGACGCGGCCGTGGGAGATGAATCACGTCTCGACGGTTTGTACGCACTGCTCCGATGGCTGCAAGGTCACGCTCGGCGTGCGCCAGTCGAACGATGGCTCAGAAATCGTCCGCGCCGACAATCGCGACAAGAGTGGTATCAACGGCGATTTTCTCTGCGCCAAGGGCCGCTTCGGCTTCGACTTCGTCGAAAGCCCAGACCGCCTCACGCAGCCGCTCGTCCGCAACGCGCAGGGCAAACTCGAGCCCGCCACATGGGAACACGCCATCCGCGTGGCTGCGGGAAAATTGAAGGAAATCCGCGATACGCGCGGCGGCTCGGCCATCGGCGTCATCGGCTCCAACCGCACCACCAACGAAGAAAACTACCTGCTGCAGAAATTTGCGCGCACGGTTCTTCAGACCAACAACATCGATCACGAGCGGACGACCGATTATGCCTCGTTTGCACGCGCACTCTCAGGCCACCCTGGAAAAACCGCCAGCCTGCGCGACATTGCCGAGGCCTGCGCGGTCCTTCTCGTCGGAGGCAATCCCACCGACGAGCATCCACTGCTCGCCTGGCTGCTCCGCACCAACGTGCGACTCAATCGCGCGCGCCTTTATGTCGCAAATTCGAAGACCATCAAGCTCGCTCGCCAGGCCAAAGCCACGCGCGAGCTTCGCCCCGGCGACTATGACAAGCTCGCGACTTCTCTCGACTCCGGGCGAACAGATTTCAGTAAGGCGATCCTCTCCGAAGAATCGCTCGTCCTCGTCTTCGGCGAAGAATTTCGCGGAGAGGCCGTCGAAAATCTCATCGCCTGGGGCATCAAGCGCGGAAACGTAAAATTCGCCTATCTTGGCGACCACTCAAACTCCCGCGGCGCTGCGGACATGGGCCTCTTCCCCGATCTGTTGCCCGGCTATGTTCCGGTCGGCGCGCCTGGCGCGTTCGCCGAGTACCCTAACCTCCCTTCCGCGCCCGGCAAATCGTTGCCGCAAATGCTCGATGCCGCTGCCGCTGGCGATCTTGGCGCGCTCCTTGTCGTCGGCGCAGACCCCGTCTCTCGCGCGAAGCTCTCGCCTGCCGCCCTCGCCAAAACTTTCCTCATCGTGCAGGATCTGTTCCTCACCGAGACCGCGGCGCTCGCTGACGTCGTTCTTCCCGCCGCAAGCCTCTACGAAAAATCCGGCACCGTGACCAATACCTTCGGCGACATTCAGATCGTTCGCAAAGCGGCCGACCGCGCGGGCGTCAAGCCCGACTTCGAAATTCTCGTTCGCCTTGCTGGCGGAATGGGTGTCGACGTCAGCACGCTCGTTCCTTTCGGCAAACGCGGCACAACTGGCGATCTTGGCCAGTCGCGCGGTGCACAGGCCGGTGAGGCCGATCGTCACGCCGTTTGGCTTGAAGCGAACGCCCTCGAGCCCAGGCTCAGTCCTTTCGATCCCCTCGCCGCGCTCGACGAAATCGAGCGCCTCGTTCCTGGTTACACCCTCGATCGCGTCAACCTTTTTGCAGGCAACGACGTGCACACCGAGCCGGCCTCACCTGTACTTGCGTCCGGCCTTGTTCCCGTTTCCGCGCCGGCCTCACCGGGGCTCATCGTTCCCGCGCACGACACTCTCTTCACCTCAGGCACGCTGGGCGGATTCAGCCCGGCGCTCAGGCAACTCGAAGAACATCAATCAAAGGAATTCGCAAAATCTGCGGCCGACTGAGCGATTCCGCTCCGTTGCCACACACTCGCTAACTTGCTGACTCGCACTTCGAAGAAGGCCAAACGCACGTGACGATTCTCGCATTCTTTCTCTGGAGCCTTGCCAAAGTCGCCGTGGTCACGGTGGTGATGCTGATGGGCATCGCATACACCGTGCTTCTCGAGCGCAAGCTCGTCGGCCGCATCCAGAATCGCTGGGGGCCCAGTCGCGTTGGCCCATTCGGTCTGCTGCAGCCGCTCGTCGACGGCGCCAAGTCCTTTCTCAAGGAAGACCTGATTCCGGCGGCGGTCTATCGGCCCATCTATCTTCTCGCGCCCATCATCTCTCTCGGCTGCGCGCTCATCGCCATAGCCGTGGTTCCTTTCGGCGCGAATTTGGGCCCGCACGGTGTCGACCTTTTTCAAATCTCCAATATCAATGTCGGCCTGCTCGTCATTCTGGGCATCACTTCCATCGGCGTTTATGGCATCGCTCTGGCCGGCTGGTCGTCGAATAATAAATACTCCCTGCTCGGTTCCCTCCGCTCCTCCGCGCAGCTCATCAGCTACGAATTGGCGCTTGGCCTTTCGCTCGTCGGTGTTGTTCTCCGCGCCGGATCGCTCAACCTCCGAGTTATCGTCGAGCAGCAGGCCACTCTCGGCGCCGCGACATGGAACATCCTTGGCGGCGGGCAGATTGTGGCCTTCTTTATTTATCTGATGGCCGCATTCGCCGAAACCAACCGCTCGCCCTTCGATCTGCCTGAAGCCGAAAGTGAGCTGACCGGCGGCTATCACACCGAATACAGCTCCATGAAGTTCGCCATGTTTTTCATGGCCGAGTACGGCAACATGATCAACGTAGGCTGCGTCGCCACGCTGCTTTTTCTTGGCGGCTGGACCAGTCCGCTCGGCGACCTCATGGGCCCGTTCCAGAGCAACTTCCTCAACGCATTTCTTCCCCTTATCTGGTTCGTCGGCAAAGTCTTCCTGTTTCTTTGTCTCTACGTCTGGGTGCGCGGCACCTTGCCTCGCTTCCGCTATGACCAACTGATGAACTTCGGATGGCGCTTTCTGCTTCCACTTGCCATCCTCAACATTGTGGGAACAAGCCTGTGGCTTGCGTATCGCTGACAGTGTTTTCACGCCGATGTCGAATCGCGGCTGAATTGCGCTCATTTACAATCGGGAAGGATTTCCTCGAACGCCGATGCACCTGATTCTGTTCTTCCTGTTTGCCGGATTCTGCCTCGCGGGAGCCATCAATCTCCTGCTGCAGACCCATCCCATTAACAGCGCGCTTTCGCTCATCGTTGTCATGACCTCGCTCGCCGTCCTCTACCTTCTTCTCGGCGCGGAGTTCCTCGCCATCGCACAGATCATCGTCTACTCCGGCGCGGTAATGGTCTTGTTCACTTTCGTCGTGATGCTTCTCAATGCCGGCCGCGAAGAGCGCACCCTTGGCAGCCGCGCTGCAACGCGCATTGGTTTTCCGGCCGTTGTCGCACTCTTCGCCGTCCTCGCCACCATCTTCCTTCATGCTCAGGGCCTCGGCGCTGCGCATCTCGGCGAGGGGCTTTCCAACGCGCCCGGCCAATCGAATCTTACCCTTCTCAGCCAGGTCCTTTTCCACGAACTGCTGCTCCCTTTTGAAGTCACATCGGTGCTGATCCTCATCGCCATTCTTGGCGCGGTCGCGCTCGCTCACGTCGAAGGTTCGAAGGTGCCCGACTCTGAAAGGGTGGCCGAAAAGTGACCTTCCTTCAACACGATGTGCCGATCTCCTGGTATTTGCTGCTCAGCGCCATTCTTTTTTCGCTCGGCGTCGTCGGCTTTCTTATCAAGCGCAACCTCATCACGGTTTTTATGTCCATTGAGCTCATGCTCAACGCCGTCAATCTCTCTTTCGTCGCGTTTGCCTACCAATGGCACGAGGTGCGAGGTCAGATCTTCGTCTTTTTCGTCATGATGGTCGCCGCCGCTGAAGCCGCTGTCGGGCTCGCCATCATCATCGCCGTCTTCCGCGCCCGTTCCACTTTGGCCGTCGATCGAATCGATTTAATGAAACTATGAACGAGTCCGCACATCTTTGGCTGATCCCGCTGTTTCCGTTCCTGGGCTTTCTGCTCAACGGAATCCTCGGCTCCCGGTTGCCGCGGCGCATTGTGTCAGCCATCGGCGTCCTCGCGCCTCTGGTTTCGTTCGTCGTGGTTCTCAGCGACTTCGGAGCGACCATCATCACCGCCGCTTCAAGCTGTCCAAACTGCGGCTCGGTGGCCGCGCTCGCTTTGCCCGCTTCCGAAACACTCTCGTATCCATGGCTCGCCATCGGCGCATTGCGCGTCGATTTCACCTTCGTCCTCGACCAGCTTTCGGCGGTGATGCTGCTGGTCGTTACCGGCGTCGGCTTCCTCATCCATGTTTATTCCGTCGGCTACATGAAGGATGAGTCCGGCTACGCGCGCTACTTCAGCTTCCTCAACCTCTTTCTCTTTTTCATGTCGGTCCTGGTCCTGGCCGGCAACTTCCTTCTCATGTTTGTCGGCTGGGAAGGTGTTGGCCTCGCTTCCTACCTGCTCATCGGCTTCTACTTTCAGCGCACTTCCGCTGCCGATGCAGGTAAAAAGGCCTTCATCGTCAATCGCATCGGAGACTTCGGCTTCCTCATAGGAATCTTCCTGGTGCTGACCACCTTCAGCACGCTCAGTTTCAGCCAGATTGCGGTTTGGCTGGCGCTCTCTCCCGATTGGCACGGAACGGTCCTCACCGTCATTTGTCTCTGCCTGCTTGTCGGCGCGGCCGGCAAAAGCGCACAGCTTCCGCTCTACGTTTGGCTGCCCGACGCCATGGAAGGCCCTACGCCCGTCTCGGCGCTCATCCATGCCGCCACCATGGTCACTGCGGGCGTTTACATGATCGCCCGCACCCATCTGCTCTTTGATCGCTCACCCGTTGCGCTTTGGACCGTGGCCATCGTAGGCGCTGCAACCGCTCTCTTCGCCGCCACCATCGGCCTTGTCCAGAACGACATCAAGCGCGTGCTCGCCTACTCGACCATTTCGCAGCTCGGCTACATGTTCCTCGCCTGCGGCGTCGCGGCATACTCCGCGGCCATCTTCCATCTCGTCATGCATGCGTTCTTCAAGGCGCTGCTCTTCCTCGCCGCGGGCTCCGTCATTCACGCCATGGGCGGCGAACAGGATCTGCGCAAGATGGGTGGCCTGCGCACCAAAATGCCCGTCACTTTCTGGACAATGACCGCGGCTGTCCTTGCTATCGCTGGGTTTCCGCCGTTCGCGGGCTTCTTCTCCAAGGATCCCATCCTTTACGCTGCATTCCTTCAGGGAACGGGCGGTAAGCTCCTTTGGCTTGTCGGCCTGGTTACGGCGCTGCTCACATCGCTCTACATGTTTCGTCTCTGGTACCTCACCTTCATGGGCGAACCACGCAGCGAAGCCAAGCACCATCACTCCACGCCACTATCCATGCTCGTCCCGCTCGTAATTCTGGGCATCCTTTCCGTCTGCGGAGGCTGGATCGGTATCGAGCGCTTCAGCGCATACCTCGCTCCCGTTGCCGATGCGCATCGCCCCATGCCCACCGGCAACCCTGCGCTCGAACTTCTTCTCAGCATCGCTGCGGTCCTCGTGGCACTTGAAGGCTGGCTGATCGCCGACAAATACTACCGGCGCAAGCCGGAGCGCCCAGCGCAGGTCGCTGCCGCGCTGCCCAACGGCTACAAGCTGCTCCTGAACAAGTATTACGTCGATGAAATCTACGGCGCGATCTTCGTCAAGCCGTTGCTGGCTTTCTCGAAATACGTTTTGGGCGGAGTTGATCTTCTGCTATCCGGCATCGCCTGGCTTCTCGCTGGCATCGCGAGCATGACCGGAATGATTCTTCAGCGCTGGCAATCAGGCAATCTGCGCTCTTACGCGGCGTGGCTGGCGGCCGGAGCTGCAGCAGTTCTACTTTTCATTCTTATTCCCGTGCTGTTGGGAGCTTACGGAATTGATATTCACTGGACGGGGGCATTGAGATGATCCGAGCGATCGATCCAGTGATTCTCACCCTCATCCTGCTGGTCCCCCTCGCGGGCGCGGTGCTCGTCGCGCTCCTTCCCGATCGCGCCAAGCTCCCAAACTGGATCACCCTCGCTACAACCCTTGTCACCTTCCTGCTCACGCTTCATCTTCCCGCACATTTCGCCTCCGGCCAGACCGGTTTCCAGTTTGAGCAGAATGTCCCATGGATTGCGAGCCCGGCGATCTTTTACCACGTCGGCGTCGACGGCCTCAACCTCTGGCTTGTCGTTCTCGTCGGCCTGCTCGCGCCCATCGGCGTCGTCGCCAGTTGGAACACCATCCAAACCCGCCGCAAAGTCTTCTACTCGCTCTTCCTCGTCCAGCAGACAGCCATGGTCGGCGTTTTTGTCTCGCTCGACCTCATGCTTTACTACGGCTTCTGGGAGCTATCGCTTGTGCCTATGGCCATCCTCATCGCCATGTATGGCCGTAAGGAAGGCTCGCGCGCCGCGCTCAAATTCTTCCTCTTCACTTTCATTCCGTCGGCGCCGTTGCTCGTCGCGATCCTCTGGCTCTACGCGAAGACCCACACCTTCAACTTCGCTGATCTCCAGTACCAGACCGCCAGCGGAGTTCTTCCCGCAAGCGCTCTCTTCTGGGTAGCGCTCGCATTTCTCTTTGCATTCGCGGTCAAGGTTCCCATCTTCCCGCTCCACGGCTGGCTCGCCGACACCTACAACGAAGCGCCCGTCGCGCTCGCCATGGTGGTCGCCGGCAAGCTCGGCCTCTACTCCATGTTTCGCTTCCATGTCGGACTGTTCCCTGCCCAGGCCCGCGCCATCGCGCCCTTGCTCATCGCGCTAGCCGTCATCGGCATTCTCTATGGCGCATGCCTTGCTCTCGTCCAGCGCGATTTCTGGCGTTTGATGGCCTTCGCCGCTCTCAGCCATCTGAGCCTTATCGTCCTCGCCATCTACGGCCTCACATTCCTCGGCTGGGCCGGCGGCGTCTATCAGATCCTCTCCCACGGCGTCGTCGATGGCGCACTGTTCCTGCTCCTCGGTGCACTCGAGCTGCGCTACGCCACCAGCGTCATCAATTCTTATGGAGGGCTCGCCGCAAAACTTTCGCGCACGACCAGTTATTTCGTCATCGCCGCTCTCGCCATGATCGGCCTGCCCATGCTTTCGGGCTTCATCGGCGAGTTTCTGATTCTTTCCAGCACCTTCGCCGGGGTCAGTCGGCCCTGGGCCGTCGCCGCCGCCGTCGCCGTGATTCTCGGCGCGGCCTACATGCTCTGGCTCGTGCAGCGGCTCTTCTATGGGCCGGAATCAGTGATCGCTGCTTCCAGGCCCGCGCGCGATCTCCGCTTCGGCGAGCTCGCCATTCTCACTCCGCTCGTCGTCCTCATGCTCGTAATGGGCCTCGCGCCGTCCCTCTGGCTCAACACCATCCGCACCGGCGTCCATCCGCCTCCGATCGTCGAATTGCACTCGTCCGTGTTACCACTCCCGAATCCAGCTCCATCAGCTCCGGAGGCCCAGCGGTGACTCCAGTGCACGACATCTACCGCATCCTCCCCGAGGTTATCCTCACACTGACCGGCGTTGTCGTCATGCTCATTGACGCTACGCTTCCGCCCGCCTGGCCGCGCCGTTCGCTTGGATGGGTCGCTGCCATGGGAACCACAGTCGCACTCTGGGCCAGCCTCTGGCAGCTTTCCTTGCCCGAAGGAACCGGCTTTTTCTCGACCGTCGAAACCAGCGCATTCACCGTCTTCTTCCACGTCCTCATCTGCGGCATCGTTCTCGTGGCCCTCCTGCTCTCGCTCGACACGCTCCCTGAAAACACCCACCATCAGGGCGAGTTCTACGCGCTCATCGTCTTCGGAGCAGTCGGCATGTGCCTGCTCACCTCCGCCGTCGAGCTGCTCGTTGTCTTCATCGCTCTTGAAATCTCTTCCATCTCCACCTACATTCTTGCCGGCTGGCGCAAGCACACCGGCCGCGGCCCTGAAGCCGCCATCAAATACTTCCTCCTCGGCTCCTTCGCCACGGCATTTTTGCTCTATGGCATCGCGCTTATCTTTGGCGCCACCGGAACCACGCAGATCTACCAGGTCGCCGCACTCGCTCCCGCCGCGCAGAATCAAACCCTCGTTCTTGCCGGTCTCGCGCTCATGCTCGTCGGTATTCTCTTCAAGGTGTCCGCCGCCCCCTTCCACGTCTGGACGCCCGACGTTTACGAAGGCGCGCCTTCGCCCGTCGTCGCTCTTCTCTCCACCGCGCCCAAAGCCGCGGCCTTCGCGCTGCTGCTGCGCGTGGTCTATGAGATGCTTCCGAATCTGCGCTCCATCTGGGCGCCGCTGCTCTGGATCGTCGCCGTTCTTTCCATGACCGTCGGCAACCTCGCCGCCCTTCGCCAGCAGAACGTCAAGCGCATGCTGGCTTACTCCGCCATCGCTCACGCCGGCTACCTGCTCGCGGCCTTCGCCGGCGTTGGAGAGATCGGCATCTCTGCCGCCGCCTTTTACATCGCGGCGTACGCCGCCATGAACGTCGGCATCTTCGCCGTCGTCACGCTCGTCGCCGGCTACGATGAGCAGCTTTCCCTCATCGACGACTACCGCGGCCTCATTTATCGTTCCCCCATGCTCGGCAGCCTGCTCATCTTCTTCCTCATCTCGCTCATCGGAATTCCCTTCACCGGCGGCTTCTTCGGCAAGTTTTACTCCTTCACGGCGGCCGTCGGCGGCGGCGCAATCTGGCTCGCCATCATCGGCTTGCTCAATTCAGGATTAGCAGCCGCGTATTACCTCCGCCTCGCTGTCGTTGCCGCACAGAAACCAGATCCCGACAAAGATACGGAAACCGCGCGCGCCGCGGCTCCCAAGCCTCAAGTCGGCGCTGCCGTCATCGCCGCGCTGTTCCTCGCCGCCGCCGCCACGCTCGTTCTCGGCATCATCCCCGGCGCAACGCTCGACGCCGCGCAATCCGCCGCCCACACGCTCCAGGCGCCACCGCAAAGCGCTTTACCGCCCGGTCCATTACAATTTCCTCAATGAAGCTAGGCGAGTTGGCAACGAAGCTGGGTGCGGAACTCCGCGGCAACCCAGACCTCGAAATTACCGGCGTCAAAGGCATTGAAGAAGCCGGCCCCACTGAAATCACTTTTGTCGCCAATGTTCGCTATACCGCGCTCGCTCGCACCACGCACGCCGCAGCCATCATCGTCGAGCCGGAGTTTCAGGAGATTTCCGCCGCAACACTGCGCATCAAGAATCCCTATCACGCCTTCTCGCGCGCGCTGGGCTTCTTCTACCAGCCGCCGGCTTATCCACCTGGAATTCATCCCACGGCCGTCATCGATCCCACGGCGGTCATCGCCGAAGGCGCGCACATCGGCGCATACGCCGTCGTCGGTCCCGGCGTCCGCATCGGTCCGCACGCGACCATCCTGCCGCACGTTGTGCTGTATTCCGGCGTTCAGGTCGGCAGCCTCTTCTTCGCCCACGCCCACGCCGTCGTTCGCGAAAATTGCGTCCTCGGCGACCACGTCACGCTCGAAAATGGCGTCATCATCGGCGGCGACGGCTTCGGCTTCGCCAAGAACGCAGAGGGGCACTGGGAAAAGATTCCTCAATCCGGCCCCGTTCGCATCGGTAGCCACGTTGATGTGCAGGCCAACGCCACCATTGACCGCGCGACAGTAGGTGCAACGGAGATCGGCGACGGCACCAAAGTCGACAATCTCGTCCAGGTCGGTCACGGATCGCGCATCGGCAACGACTCCCTGATCTGCGCGCAAACCGGCCTCGCCGGCTCCTCGGTCATCGGCAACAACGTCATTCTTGCTGGTCAGGTGGGCATCGCCGGCCACTGCACGGTCGGCGACGGCGTCATTCTCACTGCCCAATCCGCTGTCTCCCACGACGTTCCGCCCGGCAAGATGATCTCCGGCTCACCCGGCTTCGACAATCGCATCTGGCTGCGCGCCGTCACTATCTTCCAGCGCCTTCCGGAACTCCTCAAGCGCCTCGATCGCCTAGAAAAGCAGGTCGCGCACAATTCTCCCGCAGCAGATCCGGCTCCGTCCAAAGAGGAGCCGGGCAAGTGACCCGCATCGTCGGTGCGCGCCGCGCCATCTTCGCCGCTTTTCTATCCACCATTCTCCTCGCTGCCACAGCGTGCCACTCTTACCACATCGACGCCACGGTCGAGAACCGCACCGGCTCCGACATTCAACTTCTCGAAGTTGATTACCCCAGCGCCAGCTTCGGCGCCGATCACATCGCATCGGGAGCGATTTACAACTACCGTTTCCAGATCCGCGGCAGCGGCCCCCTCAAAATCACGTACACAGGCCCGGACGACAAACAAGTTCAGATCGCCGGCCCCATGCTCGTTGAGCGCCAGCAAGGTCAGCTCAAAATCGTCCTTCTGCCCGACGGAAAGGCCCATTTCATCCCTCAGCTCACCCCTGCTTCCTGACCGGAACACTTCCGCGCAGCGGGCCACCACCTCAAGATTGGCCTAAACGCAAAAAAGGCGGAGCCCGTTTACAGCTGCTCCGCCTGTTCAACTACTCACAATGTATGTTTGGTCCCTTGTTCCCAGTTCTTAATGCACCATTGACTGGAACAACGGTGACTGCAACAGCGCGCTGAATTCAGTATCCGAGGCTGCAAAATGAACTTCGAGCTTCCCTGAATTCGAGTCGATCGAAGTCTCGCTCAGCGCCTGTTTCTCCGTATCCGATCCCGTCATCTTCCTCACCATCACCGCCGCCGACAGCAGCGAAGAAATCGTGGCGGCCGCGAACGAATCACCTGTCTGAATCGTCAAATCGAATCGCACACCATGGGCGAAGTCCATGGCGTACCACGAACCCTCCAGCCGCTGCTTCACGGTGTCGAAATCGGTTACCGATCCCGCCTCGCCGAGAAGCTGTTTCATCATCGTCTGCGTGCCCTGATTGTCCAGAATGCTCCAAAGTGAAGTCGAGTCCACGCTCTGCATCGCTTCCATCATCGAATTGTTGGTGAGCATGCTGGCAGCCATTCCATCCCGGGCATCGAGCGCCTTGGTCACGGACTCTTTGCTGCCGAAGACCATCGTCGATGGATCGACAAAGCAAAGCACCATGCCTGTCTTGCTCATGGGGTACAAGCTGTTGGTGCGCACCATCGTGGGCTTCATCTTCTGCGCTTTGAAGCTGGCCAGAATGTCATCGGTAGGAAACTGCCCCTGCGCAATCCCCACTGACTGCAACGCATCGCTCGTCGGTGACGGCCGGAAGAGCGCAAATGCCAGCTCGTCCACATACTGATCGATGGGCTCGCCCTGGCTCGGACTGGGTTTTCCGTTCGGCAGAACTGGCTTCAGCGTAAACTTGCTCAACGCCTCGTCGAACTGCTTCAACTCAGGCGGCTCCACGCGGTTGCGCAGGTTCATCGCCGCCGTCGAATTCTGCATCGCGCGATAGTCGATCACGACCAATTGCTGCACGTCATGCGGAATAGCTCCGCGCGCGTCCGTTGACAACTGTGCTGCAGGGGCCGGCACAACCGCCGCCAGCATCATCGCTGCAATCCAAATTCCCACGAATTTCTTCAACGTAACCCTCCGAAACTCGATCCCGTTCGGCTCCTGATTCGCTCGCCGCGGGTCCAAATTCGCAATTCCTTCGCGCCATCTGCTTCCTGGCGCCTGGTGCTATTGTACCGATTTGCAACTCGTTCGGTCCGCATCCTCGGACCGTGAGACGTTACTCTTGTGGCCACTCCAGTGGGTGCTCGAGTCGCCGTTCCAGGACCTTGGTTTGCTCATCGAACTCACTTAATTGACGCATCCAATCGCTTTCCCGCTCACATGCGGCCTCGGGAATCAGCCCGATCACCTCTCCCTCGGCCACCCTGGTCTTGTGCCGCGCCGCTAGGGCCACAACCTTGCGGTGGACCACAGACAGCGGCGTAGCCTCAAAATCCGTAATGTTCATCGAGAGTTGCGCCCGCCCGTGGGCCAGTACCCCCATGGCCTTCACGCCCTTCAAGCCGCCGGAGGCTGCACGAATCTCCCTGGCGATAGCCCGCGCCATGGCCACGTCGGGCGAATCGAAGTAGATGTTGTACGCAACAAGGAACTTACGGGCTCCCACCACGCTGGCGCCGCCTGTCGGATGAAGCCCCGGACCGCCCAGGTCCGGCCGCCGCGATGGGTCTTTCTGCGCCGCGTCCCGCAGCTCTTCGAACTGCCCCCGGCGTATGTCTTCCAGGTTCTTCCTGTCCGGCCGCGCCGCTGCCGCCTCATAGAAGTAGACCGGAACTCCGAATCGCCTCCAAATCTCGAGGCCGGCCTGTCGCGCCAGCATCACGCAATGCTCCAGCTTGATCCCCCTTACTGGCACAAACGGAATCACGTCGGCGGCCCCGATGCGCGGGTGGACACCCTGCTGGCGCGTGAGGTTGATCAGCTCCACAGCCTTGCCCGCGCCACGCACCGCTGCTTCCACCACTCCGGTCGGCTCTCCGGCAATCGTTACCACCGAGCGGTTATGGTCCGCGTCCATTGACCAATCGAGCAGGTGCACTCCATCCATCCGCATGGCGGCGACGATCGCTTCCACACGACCCACGTCCGTGCCCTCTGAAAAGTTAGGAACGCACTCTACGATCGCGCCGCTCATGGCTGCCTCGCTCCCTTAATGTGCGCGCCCCGGTCCGCTCGCAGTTCTCGGTTCGTAGAACGCCGGTCTCGGTTCGAAGTTTCCGGATCCCGGCCCGCACTTTATCCGCGGCCGTCGTCTCGGTGGGGTGAGCTGGAAGCTGATAGTTAAGGGCTAATAGCTGCCTTCTTCACTTCCAGAACGTATATCCCGCCTGGATCTGAATGCTGGCATTGACTCCAGGGTTGCGATCGCCTAGCGAGGCAGAAGAAATGTGCATCGCGTTCACGCTCAGATCGATTGAGCGCTTCGACTTCAGGAAGTAGTGCACTCCAATCCCGCCCTGCGGCGTGAAATTCCATACGCTCGTTCCGCCGTCGATTATGGGCCCATTGGCCGGGTTGTTGTTGCTCATGAGGTTCGGCGGAAATTTGTGCGTCGTATAAATCACCCCGCCCGCGCCCTGAATCCACGGCTGGATGCGCCGCGACTTGCTGAGAAAATTCCAGCGGAAGATCACCGGCTCGATACTGACGCCGTAGAATGTCCCTCCTCCGAACGGCAAATTGCACGTGTAAAACTGCCCCGTTGGCGTTTCGCAGGTGTAAGCCTGCAAATGCGGCGGCGGGGTGTACGCCTGCCACAGCGGCATGATCTCGCCTCCGAGCTCAAACTGCCCGCTCAAGATTCCCGCGTGCACCACCGGCGTCAGCACCTTCGCCAGTTGGAATCCATCCCAGAAAAACTTGTAGTTGGCCCGGTCGCCCACTCCCGTGCCCCAATTGAGAAAGGGCCCGTACTCCCAGCTGTGATCGTTCCTCACCTCGGCGACGGGGTCCGCAATATCTTGCGCGGCCGAATGCTTGATCACGGTATTCGAGGCCGATCTGTCTGACGGTATCGTCTCGCCACCCGTTTGCGCCAAAGTGGTCACCGACCCAACCAAAAGCAACAAAACAAGAAACCCCGCAATCCGTCTCAATTCTTCCCCTCGGCCCAATCGATGCTCCCTTCGTTCCTTCTTCCCGGCTTCTCTGTTCCCTGTTCCCTAATCCCTGGTCCCTGTCTCTCAGGTCCCTACTTCTACCCAAAAAAAGACCGCCACATCCGGGCGGCCTTTTCTCTGCCTGCCCTGATCTCGCTTATCCAGCAGTGTGCTCCATCTGCTCGGCATCCATGTCGAAGTTTGAATGGACACTCTGCACGTCGTCCAGATCCTCAAGCGCTTCCAGCAGGCGCATCATCTGGCTGGCTGCAGTGCCTTCCAGCTTGTTGTAGATCGAAGCCACCATGGTCACTTCGCTCATCACCGTCGGAATTCCCGCAGCCTTCACCGCACTCGCCACCGCTTCATGCGATCCCGGCTCGGTAAGAATCTCCCAGGTGTCGCCTTCGTCCTTCAGGTCTTCGCCGCCGTGTTCCAGCACGATGTCCATCAGCTTCTCTTCGCTGGCCGCCGACTTCTCCACCGCGATCAGGCCCTTCTTCGCGAACATGAACCTTACGGAGCCAGTCTCACCAAGGTTTCCACCATTCTTCGCGAACGCGTGCCGGATCTCGCTCACCGCGCGGTTCCTGTTGTCGGTCAGCACATCCACCAGAACAGCCACGCCTCCCGGCCCGTATCCCTCAAAACTGGCCTCCTCGTAGCTGACCCCTTCGAGTTCTCCCGTCCCGCGCTGAATGGCGCGCTTGATATTTTCCTGCGGCATGTTTTCTGCCTTGGCCGCCAGAATCGCCGTGCGCAGCCGCGCATTCCCATCCGGATCGCCACCCCCTTTGGCGGCAACCGCAATTTCCTTAATGAGGCGGGTGAAAATCTTGCCGCGCTTGGCATCCAGCGCGCCCTTCTTGTGCTTGATGGTGGCCCATTTCGAATGGCCTGACATAACAACCTCGAACGGCTTGAAAGATGGCGGATATCCGCACTATGACCATGCAAGTATATCCCAGGACGACCCTTGCTTTCTCCTGCTACGCCAGCCCCTTCTAGCTCGACGGCTTGGCGCCCGGATGCTGCCCCGCCCGCTGTGGGAAGGCCAAAATGCAGACCACCATGAAGCAGGCAATGGCGGCCGACGAAGTGTACCGGCTCAGATTCAAGCCGCCACTTGCAATCGGCTTGGTCAACAGGTCGCCAAGCGTTGCGCCCAGCGGCCGGGTCAGCACAAAAGCCGCCCAGAATAGCACCGCGCGCGACGCCTTGGTGAAGAAGTAAATCAGCGCAACGATCGCGATGCCTCCAGCAAAGATCAGCGCGCCGCCTTCGTAGCCCGGACCCGAATCCGCAACCCAATCGCCCAGCGCGGTGCCCAGAGTGTTGGAGAAGAGAATCGTCGTCCAGTAAAACATCTCCACCTTCGGCGAGGTGATGCACTCCACCGAAATCGATCCCATCTTCAGCCGCCAGGTTGTCAGCACTGCGATCACGAGCGTGAAGAGAATGATCGATCCCCCGAGATACCCAATTCTCAACGAGCGATCGCTGAAATCCGCCATCGTCGTCCCCGTCAACGTCGTCGCCACGATCACCGCCCAGTACAGAAACGCATGAAACTTCCGCGCCCGAATCTGCGCCCCGACTGCGACTGCAAACAGCACAAAGAAAATAATCGTGCTCGTTGCGTAGCCCAAGTTTAGCGACATGGAGAGCGAGTCGCCACCGGTTTCGCCCAGCGTGGTCGCGGCAATCTTGATAATCCAGAAACCGATCGCGACTTCCGGCACCTTGCCCAAGACTTCGTCGGCAGGATGCGGCGCGGTCATTTCTTTCGGTGTCTCATCGCCCGATCGTCTCGTCAATCTTTCCATCCAGCCCGGCAACGCCGCGGCAGGCGCATCCACACGCAGACTCTCTCTCACGCAGTCTCTCCTGTTTAGGTTTGATGTTGGCTTGCTTCCCGGCTCAGTCTATGCAAATACTTCCGCGTCGTGCAGCAGCTTTCCCCTGGCGTCTTTTTCCGATACGATCGCGTCGCCCGCGGCGATCGGCCACTTGATCCCCAGTTCCGGATCGTTCCACAGGATCGTCCGTTCGCCCGCCGGTAAATAATAATCGGTTACCTTGTAGGCGAAGCCGGCGATTTCGCTCAGAACCAGAAATGCGTGTCCATATCCCGGGGGAATCCACAACATCCTGCCATTTTCTCCGCTCAGCTCCACTGCCAAATGCCTGCCGAATGTCGGCGAACTTCTTCCGAGGTCCACGGCCACATCCAGCACAGCTCCGTGCGTCACCCGCACCAGTTTCCCTTGCGGCTGCGCGATCTGGTAATGAATCCCCCTCAGCACATTCTTCTGCGACACTGAAAAGTTGTCCTGAACCCACTGCGTCGGCAGTCCCGCCTCCATCATGCGGCGCAAATTGAAGGTCTCAGAGAACGCGCCACGGTCGTCACGATAAATTTTCGGAGTCAGCACCAGCACGCCCGGCAACGATGTCTCTTCGATCTTCATGGTTACTCGGTTCTGGCGGCAAAATACGGCTCGCGCAAGAGCGCCTGCAAGTATTGCCCGTAGCCGCTCTTCGCGATCGGCGCTGCCAGCTTTTCCAGTTGGCCCGCGTCGATGAATCCCTGCCGGTACGCGATCTCCTCCGGGCACGCGATGTTCAAACCTTGCCGCCGCTCGATGGTGTGTACAAAAAGCGCTGCTTCAAGCAGCGAATCGTGCGTTCCTGTGTCGAGCCACGCCATGCCCCGGCTCATGATCTCCACCTTCAGCTTCCCTGCCTCCAGGTAGCGCCGGTTCAGGTCCGTAATCTCCAGCTCCCCGCGCGCCGAGGGTTTCAGCGTCCCGGCAATCTTCACCACGTCGCGGTCGTAAAAGTACAGCCCTGTTACCGCATACCGCGATTTCGGATGTGCCGGCTTCTCTTCAACACTCATCGCCCGCCCCTGCTCGTTGAATTCCACCACGCCGTACCGCTCTGGATCCTCCACCGGGTACGCAAAGATCGTCGCGCCCTCCTTGATCCTTGCTGCCGACTGCAATTGCTGAGAGAAGCCCTGCCCGTAGAAAATGTTGTCCCCCAGCACCAGCGCACTCGGCTGCCCGGCGATAAATTCCCTGCCGATCAGAAACGCCTGCGCCAATCCATCGGGGCTGGGCTGCACGGCGTAGCTGATCTCCAGGCCCCACTTTTTCCCATCTCCCAGCAAATCCTTGAAGCGCCCCGTGTCCTGCGGCGTTGAGATGATCAGAATCTCGCGCAGCCCGGCCAGCATGAGTGTGCTCAGTGGGTAATAAATCATCGGCTTGTTGTACACCGGCAGCAGCTGCTTTGAAACCACGTGGGTCACGGGATACAACCGCGTTCCTGATCCGCCGGCCAGAATGATCCCCTTCATCGTGCGATCCTCATCGCGAGCCTCAAATCTGGGCCCGCTCCCCATAGTTTTTCGCAATCCACTCGCGATAGGCCCCGGTCCGTACGTTCTTCACCCAATCGCCGTTTTCCAAATACCAGCGCACCGTTTTGCCCAGACCTCGCTCAAATCCCTCCACCGGTTTCCATCCCAATTCGCGCTGAATCTTCTTGGCGTTGATCGCGTAGCGGCGGTCGTGGCCCGGCCGGTCTTGAACGAAAGTGATAAGCCTTCGCCTCGGTGCGGCACCTGGTTCAGGCCTCATCTCGTCGACCAGGTCGCAGATCGCCATCACTACGTCGATGTTCGTCCGTTCGCTGTTTCCGCCAATGTTATACGTCTGTCCTGGCCGCCCGTTCGCGAGCACCGCGCGAATCGCCGCGCAGTGATCCTCCACATACAGCCAGTCGCGCACATTTCTTCCATCACCGTACACCGGCAGCGGCTTGCCCTCCAGCGCATTCAGAATCGTCAGCGGGATCAGTTTTTCCGGAAACTGGTACGGACCATAATTATTCGAGCAGTTTGTGGTCACCACCGGTAGCTTAAACGTGTGAAAGTACGCCCGCGCCAAATGGTCCGATCCTGCCTTCGACGCCGCATAGGGACTGTTCGGCGCATACGCCGTATCCTCATTGAATGCCGGATCGTGCGGACGCAGCGACCCGTACACTTCGTCCGTCGACACATGTAAAAACCGGAAGGTCACGCGATCCGCCTCATCCAGCCCCGCCCAATAGACCCGTGCCTGTTCCAGCAGCGTAAACGTGCCCATCACATTGGTGCGGATGAAACCTTCCGGCGAAACAATCGACCGGTCGACGTGGCTTTCCGCCGCAAAATGAACGATGGCCCGCGGCTGGTATTTCCTGAGCAGCGACCCGACAAGTTCCCCGTCGCAAATATCGCCGCGCACAAAAGTGTAACGATCATCGCCCTCGATTGGCGCCAGGTTCGCGGCATTTCCGGCGTAGGTCAGCAGGTCAAGATTCACCACCGGGCTCGCCTTCGAGCGAGCGCCGGCTTTCATCCAGCCCAAAACGAAGTTTGAACCGATGAACCCCGCGCCGCCGGTCACCAAAATCGTCTGGCTCATTCGCTTCATTGACACCGAGTATACGATAGAAAACACGGCCCATGCGAGGTCTCGTGAGCGTCGGTCGAGAGACCGTGGCAGCCGGAATCCTCTTGATATCGCTGCCCTTCCTGTCCCACCGTCCCCCATTCTGAGAGAACCTACTGCATTGACGACGGTTTTTCGTTATATTAAAAGCAGCGCAGCTCCGGGACGCGGCCGGCTCTGCTCACCTCAACCTCTCGATCTGTTGGCAAGGCGATTTTCGTGCTCAGAATCGCAGAGTGGATGTGTACTTCACAGCATTCAAGTTGTCGCAACACAAAAACTGCTCGCAAAGGACGCCATGGGATCCTCGAATCGCCGTCTTCGCCCGCCGCAAGCACAAGGCCTCTATCATCCTCGGGATGAGCACGATGCCTGCGGCATGGGGCTGGTCGCGAATATCAAGGGCGAGAAGAGTCACGAAATCATCCGCAAGGGACTCGAGGTTCTCATCAACCTCACGCATCGCGGAGCGGCTGGTTGCGACCCTGAGACGGGCGACGGCGCGGGCATCCTCATCCAGATTCCCCACGCATTCTTCATAAAGGAATGTGCCGAACTTGGCATCAAGCTGCCAGAATCCGGCGCTTACGGCGTGGCCATGTGTTTCCTTCCGGTCGAGCGCCAGAATCGCCTGCAGTGCGAGGGCGTCTTCGAGCGTATCGCCCAGGAAGAGGGCTGCACCGTCCTCGGCTGGCGCGACACTCCCGTCAACGGTGATGCCATCGGCCGCGAAGCCCGCAACTCCCAACCCTACATCGAGCAGCTTTTCATCGGCCGCCCCAAAGGCCTCGACGAAGATTCCTTCGAGCGCCTTCTCTATCGCGTTCGCCGCCGCACCGAAAACGAAATCTTCGCCTCCGAGATCGAGGACAAGGAAACCTTTTACGTTCCCTCTTGCTCGTGTCGCACCATCATCTACAAGGGCCTCATGCTGGCCCCGCAGATTGAGAAGTTTTACTTCGAGCTCGCAAATCCCCTCGTCACCAGTGCCCTCGCCCTCATCCATCAGCGTTTTTCCACCAACACATTCCCAAGCTGGCCTCTGGCTCATCCTTACCGCTACGTCGCGCATAACGGTGAAATCAACACCATCCGCGGCAACGTCAGTTGGATGAATGCGCGCCAGTCGGTTCTCGAAAGCGCGCTACACGGCGACAAGATTAAGGAACTCTATCCCGTCGTCGTTCCCGGCGGCAGCGATTCCGGCTCCCTCGACAACGCTGTTGAGTTCCTCTTCCAATCAGGCCGTTCCCTACCCCATGTCATGGCCATGCTGATTCCCGAAGCCTGGGCCGGCAATCCCGACATGGACGAGGACAAGCGCACCTTCTACGAGTACCACGCGTCGCTCATGGAGCCGTGGGATGGTCCAGCCGCCATCGCATTTACTGACGGCCGCGTCATCGGCGCCACACTCGACCGCAATGGCCTGCGTCCCGGCCGATACATCGTAACCAAAGACGACCTCGTTGTTCTCGCTTCCGAAGCCGGCGTCATCGAGGCTCCGCCCGAAGATATCCTCAAGAAAGGCCGCCTGCAGCCCGGCCGCATGTTCCTCGTCGATACGGTGCAGCAGCGCATCATCTCCGACGCTGAAATCAAGAAGTCTCTCGCTGCTCGCCAACCTTACGGCGATTGGCTCAAGGAGCAGCAAGTCACCATCGACTCGCTGCCCGAACCGCCGCGCGTCATCGCCTTCAACCCCGAGACGTTGCTACGCCGTCAGCGCGCCTGCGGTTACACCGAAGAAGATCTTCGCATCCTTCTTGCGCCGATGGGCGCCGAGGGCCAGGAGCCGGTGGGTTCCATGGGTACCGATGTGCCGCTGGCCTGTCTTTCCGACCGCCCGCAGCCTCTGTTCAACTACTTCAAGCAGCTCTTCGCCCAGGTCACCAATCCGCCCATCGACCCCATTCGCGAAGAGCTGGTGATGTCGCTCATCAGCTACATTGGCACCGAGCGCAACATTCTGGATGAGGCGCCTGAGAATTGCCACACCCTCAAACTGCCCCATCCCATCCTCACCAATCGCGATCTTGAAAAGCTGCGCCGCGTTTCTTCAGGCGATCTTCTCGCCACGACGCTGCCCGCGCTCTTCCGCGCTGAGGATGGCGAAAAGGGTCTGCGCCATGCGCTTGAAGACCTGAGCAATCGCGCCTCGCATGCTGTCGACTCCGGCTACTCCCTGCTCATCCTCTCCGACCGCGGCGTTGATCCTACCTACGCGCCGGTCCCGAGCCTGCTGGCGATGGCCGCCGTTCACAACCGCCTGGTCCGCGAGGAGAAGCGCACCCAGGTCGCGCTCATTATCGAGAGCGGCGAGCCGCGCGAGGTGATGCACTTCGCCCTGCTCATTGGCTACGGCGCCAGCGCTATCAATCCGTATCTCGCCATCGAGACCATCCACGATCTCAAGCGCCGCGGCCTGTTGCCCGACAAAATCTCCGCTGATTACGCCGAGAAAAATTTCATCAAGGCAATCAACAAGGGCCTGCTCAAAACTTTCTCCAAGATGGGCATCAGCACGCTGCAAAGCTATCGCGGCGCGCAGGTCTTCGAGGCGGTGGGACTGAGCCGGCCGCTGGTGGACGCCTACTTTTCCGGCACGGCATCGCGCGTGGAGGGCATCGGCCTCGACGTGCTGGCGCGCGAAGCGCAGATGAAGCATGACTATGCGTTCCAGCCGCTCACCGATTCTGAAACCGAACTGACCGTCGGAGGCGAGTATCAATTCCGGATCGACGGCGAGTATCACCTGATCAATCCGCAGACTATCAGCAAGCTGCAGAACTCCGTACGTCAGAACAACCCGGCGACGTTTCAGGAATACACCGACCTGATCGACAGCCGGAACCGCGTTCTGTGCACGCTGCGCGGCCTTCTGCAACTCAGGTACGCTGAGACGCCCATCCCGATTGAGGAGGTCGAGCCGGCGAAGGAAATCGTGAAGCGATTCACCACGGGCGCGATGAGCTACGGCTCGATCAGCAAGGAAGCGCACGAAACGTTGGCGATCGCGATGAACCGGCTGGGAGGCATGTCGAATACCGGCGAAGGCGGCGAAGAGGAAGAGCGATTCAAGCCCGATGCCAACGGCGACTCGCGGCGCAGCGCGGTGAAGCAGGTGGCGAGCGGGCGCTTCGGCGTGACCACGAATTACCTGGTGAACGCGGACGAGCTGCAGATCAAGATGGCGCAGGGCGCAAAGCCCGGCGAGGGCGGTCAACTTCCCGGGCACAAGGTGGACGAGATCATCGCCAGAACGCGCCATTCCATCCCCGGCGTGGGGCTGATCTCACCGCCGCCGCATCACGACATCTATTCGATCGAAGATCTGGCGCAGTTGATTTACGACCTGAAGAACGTGAACCCGAAGGCGCGTATCGCAGTGAAGCTGGTTTCGGAAGTGGGCGTGGGCACGGTGGCCGCCGGCGTGAGCAAGGCGCATGCCGACGTGGTGCTGATATCCGGCGACTCGGGCGGCACCGGCGCATCGCCGCTGAGCTCGATCAAGCATGCGGGCCTGCCCTGGGAGCTGGGCCTTGCCGAAACGCAAC
>JBKQOX010000024.1:0-5731 GCA_052145255.1 Occallatibacter sp. | reverse complement strand
TGGCCGTCCTCTGCCTGATGTCTCTCCCGATACCTGCCAGTCAGCCGAAGAAATCCAAGATCGCCACCAAGGGTCGCGTGTCGACCCGAACACGTCGTTCGCTAACGACCGCTTAAGGGAAGGCCAGCACACTTCTTCAAGTCACTGACTCACGGCCGGCATCGCTTGAGTTGTTAGACTTCCCAACGGCTACCGTCTGATGCGGATGCGTCGGTCGCGCGAACGAGCCGCGTCCATGATTCGGTTCATGGGCGAGTGACCTGTGGAAATACGAAGGTTTCTGCGGGCCTAGGAACCCGCAGAAACCTCTTTGGTCAATTTACTGAATGCTTAAGAGCCGTTGCCTGCCGCCGCTGCCGCGATAAATGCCGCTACCTCCTTCGGCTTCGAGAGCATCGGCACATGGCTCGTGGGCAGCGCAAGAGTCTTCGCTCCCATGCGCTTCGCGGCGAAGCGCTCGTAGTCGGGATTGATCATCCGATCATTCTCTGCCACGACGTAGAAGGATGGTTTGTGTCGCCACGCTGCGTCGCTCATGGATGCACCGAATACAGAACCCGACGTGGGTGCCTGCGTGGCGAACAAGACCTGTCTCTCCCCGGCGGTCAGATCCTGTGCGAAGTCTTCAGTAACCCCCTTTCTTGTCAAGACCAAAAATCCGTCCTCGATCGGCTTGACTTCTGAGCCTACGGGCGCTGGCGCGAAATCCTTCGCGGTGGTGCCCACCGATTCACCAGTGTCAGGACCGAACGCCGCGACGAAAACCAGGCGGACAACCTTGGGGTTGTTGCCTGCTTCGCTGATGACGGCGCCGCCATAGGAATGGCCCACGAGGACAACCGGCCCGTCCTGGGCATCGATGATTCGCTTGGTTGCAGCTACATCATCCGCGAGGCTGCTAAGCGGATTCTGCACCGCTACGACGTGCAGTCCGCGCTCCTCGAGCAAGGGGATGACCTTTGCCCAGCTGCTCCCATCCGCCCAAGCACCATGCACGAGGACGATGTTCTTAACGGCATCCGCAGCCATCGAGGTGGTGCTGGCAACGGCCAGTGCGCCTGCAGCGGCCAGCTTGGAAATAGAGGAAGTTCGAATGTTCATGAAAGTTATTTCCTTTGATGTTGAGGGACCTAGATCACGCGTTTACGACCATACATATACGCATCAATTGACCATGCTCCGGGCCCGATAAGCACGACGGTCACTGCGATCGCAAAGACGAAGATGTGCGTAAGAAGCCCGGGCGCCCCTGCGAGCGCTTCGGCCACTTCGGTTACTGCGGCCACGCCGCCGGCAATTGGAGTCCAGAGCCCGATCAGAATGAGTGCAGCCGAGATCCACGCAGCTGCAATCAAGATGCAAAGTGCCGCGCCCGTGAGGATGCTGGAGTGCATTCCATGAAACGCGACCGCCGTGGACACACAAAGGCGAAGAAGGAGTAGTGCCGTGCCCGGCCAAGAATCCGGGAAGCTCGAGAATAAGCGTTGGATGACCACGAGCGCATGCTAGGTCGACATGCGCCCGCGGTGAGCCCCAATGCGAGGGTGTATGGGCTCCCCTATTTCGAGGGAATCAGAGTTCTATGATGCCCCGGCGGTGCGCCATGGTTACGGCATGCGTGCGGTCGTTTGCACCGAGCTTGCCTAGAATGCTCTTCAAGTAGCCTTTGATGGTTTCCTCGGATAAGCCCAGGTTACCGGCAATGACCTTGTTGGATTTTCCAGCAGCGACCAGTGTCAGAACCTCGGCCTCCCTCGCTGACAGCCCCCCGTCATTGAGATGATTTGCCAGCGCCACCGCGACGTCAGGATCAATGCGCCGCGCGCCGGAATGAACCTGACGTATCGTCTCAATCAGCTCCTTGCGAACTGCACCTTTAAGCAGATACGCACATGCGCCAGCCTTCAGCGCACGGTTCGCGAGGACATCGCCGCTGTAGGTTGTTAGGACAATAATCCTTGCCGCTGGAAACTCGCTACGTATGTCAACGATGGCATTGATTCCGCTACCCTCAGGCATTTGAATGTCCATGAGCGTGACGTCGGGGCGGACCGAACGGTATTGTCTGATGGCTTCCTGTGCACTCGCCGCTTCGGCGACAAGGCTCATGTCCGGCTGTCGTGCAATCAGGGCCGCGATACCTTCCCGCAGAACCGGATGATCATCGACGGCGAGGATTCTAATCGGAGTCAACGCGTGAGCCATCATTGGAATCCGTGTTATTGCCCTACCTGGGCGATCAATTATACCCCCAGCACCCCGCGTTTTGGATTCAAGTCGCGCACCCCTCTTTTGGGGGGAACCGGCTTTGCAGCCGGATGCTAGGATCGGTCGCACGACGTGATGCCCGTCCAGGCCAAAGACGATACGATCTACTAGTATCTGTGCCAGTCACTCAAACATTCTGCCTCACCATGCGGCATTTTCTCTGGCTGCTTCTCGCGCTTGGCAATGTCGCATTCGCCATTGACCCGACGGAGCATCTGGCGGAGCTGAGCCGCACGTGCTGGTCGGCTCGTGAGGGGGCGCCCGCCAACAGCGGCACCATTGCCCAGACAGCGGACGGTCATCTGTGGCTCGGGAGCGCAAGAGGGTTATTTCGCTTTGATGGCGAGCATTTCGAACCCTTTACACTGGCGAACGGCACCACGCCCATCACTGCAGACGTCTCAGCGCTCTACGCTAACAAAGACGGCTGGCTGTGGGTCGGCATGCGATTCGGGCAGGCTTATTCGATCCATGATGGAGTGCTGAAAGCGTACGGACCGCAGGACGGCCTGCCGTCCCATACGATCTGGGAGTTCGCGCAACGCGACGATGGCACTTTCTGGATCCAGACTACGGTGGGCCTGTTCCTGCTGAACGATGACAAATGGGAGGCCGTGGGTGCCGACTGGGGCTATCCGGCGCAACAGGGGAACTCGCTGCTAGCGGACCGTAACGGCGCGCTGTGGTCATACGGCCCTGAAGGCGCCTTTGTACTGCGCCGTGGCGCTAACAAGTTCGACCGGCTGGCAGTGCCAGGTGGCGTTGGATGGGTGTTTTCGGCTCCCAATGGAGACGCCTGGGCAGCGGATCACGAATCTGGGCTCATCAACCTGTCGCAGCCGGAACACCGCATTTCGGGGCGACTACTGGGTGGCAGCGACGCCGGAACGGACGCTGGTTTTTTCGACCGCGACGGCAACCTGTGGGTGAGCATCAACAGGGGCAACACAAGCGCGTTAGCGCGCTTCCCGAATGCCGCTCACGAGTTGGCCAGTGCCGCTCCCAACCTGACCGGCATACAGATCCTCGAGGCGGACAGTCTCTGCGAATATGACGCCTTTCACTTCCTCGAAGACCGGGAAGGCAATCTTTGGGTGCCTACTGCCAGCAGTGTCTCGCGCTTTCGCAACAACAAGTTGCATTCGGCCATGCCGGATTTGCCATCTCCCATCGACAATCCAACCATGACCGTAGATTCTGCGGGTGCCGTCTGGCTCCTGGGGTGGCGTTCCCTGGCGCAATTCGCGCCCGGCCGGAACGATCCCATCACGCTCGACCCTACTCCGCTGATGGGCAAGGACGTGTCTGCCCTGTGGCGAGAGAACGATGGCAGCTTCCTGGTGGCTCGTTACGGCGCTCCCCTCGTGCACTACGTTAGCGGCAAGCTTTACCCCGTTGCCATGGACCCTGCACTGCAACGCGGGGGTATCCAAACGGTCACACGCGACGCCGCCGGCTCCTTGTGGGTTTCCGCCATCAGATCTGGGTTGTTCCAGCAACAGGGCAAGCAGTGGATCCGAAACGGCGGAATTAGCGGACTGCCGACCGAACCGCCCCTCTCCATGGCCAGGGACGGAAACCGCCTGTGGCTGGGTTATGTCGACGGTCGCCTAGGGCTGATCGAACGGGAGCATGGTCGGCTGCTTGGCGCCGCGGAGGGGCTGCAGGTGGGACCCGTCACCGTAGTCGCGGCCGGGAGCGACGGCAACGTTTGGGTGGGCGGTGCCGCCGGCGTCGCGCTGTACAGTGGTGATCGCTTTTGGAATCTGGAAACAGCGGACCTCCCGTCGCTACTGAACGTATCCGGGCTGGTGCGGGACCGTGATGGTGGCCTGTGGGCCAACGGTGGCTCCGGGGTGACGTACATCACTCCGCCGGAGATTAATGCGTTCCTGGCGGATCACCGTCACAAGGTGTCCAGCGAAACGTACAACTATGAGGACGGGATGGGCGGCGCCGCGCAGGCCCTCAGGCCGATTCCCACGGCAGCCATGGGCGGCGATGGCCGCATCTGGTTCATCACTCTCGGCGGCGCCTACTGGATCGATCCCCGGCACATCCATCGCAACTCCTTGCCACCGCCCGTCGTGATCAACGCAGTTATTGTCGGCGACCGGCACTACAGTACGACGGGCAGGGCCGTGCTGCCGGCCTTGACCCGGAATTTTGAGGTCGACTATTCGGCGCTCAGCCTGTCGATGCCGAGCAGGGTGCGCTTCAAGTACTTCCTTGAGGGCGTCGATCCGGGATGGCAGAGCGCGGGAACGCGCCGGCAGGCGTTCTATACCAACGTGCCCCCAGGAGAACACCGCTTCCGCGTCATCGCCTCCAACGAGGACGGACTATGGAATGCCACCGGCGCCGAGGCCCGCGTCGTGATCCCGCCGGCGTTCTACCAGACCCGCTGGTTCTACGCCGTGCTCTCCTTGGCCTCACTATTCCTGGTGTGGCAACTGCTGCGCCTTCGAATGAGCCTGCTCGAGAAGCGCCTGCGCGTGCGCATGGAAGAACGCGAAGCCATCGCACGGGAACTGCACGATACGCTGCTCCAGAGCACGCAGGGTCTAATCTACAAATTCCAGAGCCTGGCCGAGCAAGTTGACAGCGACAGCGCTCTGCACGCGGAGATGGAGAGTTCCCTCGCCAGGGCCGAGGGCTTGTTGAACGAGGCGCGCGACCGGGTGACTTCACTGCGTAAAGCAAGCAACGACTTCGACGTCGAGGCGATGATTCGCCGCACGGCGGTTGAACTCTTCTCGGACACCGAAACGCGCTTCTCCGTGGTCCGCACAGGCAGCCCGAAACCCTTACGCGCGCCCTGCGCGGAAGAGGTGTACTACATCGCGCGCGAGGCGCTGACTAATGTGCGCCGGCACGCCCGCGCCAGCTCGGTGGAGGTTGAACTCGATTACGCTCGCGACCGATTCAGGCTGAGTGTCAGAGACGACGGCCGCGGCATGGACCCAGGAGCCGTGGCCGGGGTATCGGGCCACGAACATTTCGGCATCACGGGCATGCGAGAACGGGCCCGGCAGCTGCAAGCGAAGATTGCGATTTTCAGTCGTGAAGCCACGGGCACGGAGTTAGAACTGGTGGTGCCGGCCGCAGCGGCCTATCAACCCACCGCGTGGCGTGGGCTCAAGGCGCTACAGCTTAGGCGCCCGGCTTCATAGCACCCGTGTGAGTTGCCCCAGGAATGGCGAAGCGGTCTACTTCGTGCAAAGCAGGCGTCCCTCCGGGGCTTGGGCGCATGGGCAACATGCGCCCGTGCAATCTACCTTGAGAACTGAATGACAGCTAAGAGGCAATCAATTCGGGGCGGCCACCGTCAGGAGTTGGCCGATCGCGTCGCGGAACGGCAGGTACCTGGAGGCCAGAGCTGCCGGTCAAATTGGGGATTTAACACGTCGAAATTTGGCGGTCCCAGACAACCGACGGTCACGACCCCCTCCTGCCTCTCGTG
>JBKQOX010000023.1:0-238548 GCA_052145255.1 Occallatibacter sp. | reverse complement strand
GTGTCGTCTGTCGTGGCCGTGGCGCTGGCCGTCAGGGTGCAGGTGCCAACCCCCACGTAGTTCACCGTATTGCCCGACACCGTGCACACGCCGGTCGTGCTCGACGACACCGTCTCCGTCGGCGTGCCGTTGCCCGAGTAGCTGTACGTCGCCGTGAAGCTGCCTCCGTACGCCCCACTCGCCGGAAGATCGCTGATGCTAATCGTCGGCGTGGCCTTGCCCACCGTGAAGCTCTGCGCGCTGCCCGTCACCGCCGTGTCGTCTGTCGTGGCCGTGGCGCTCGCTCTTAGCGTGCACGTCCCCACCCCCACGTAGTTCACCGTGTTCCCACTCACCGTGCACACGCCGGTCGTGCTCGACGACACCGTCTCCGTCGGCGTGCCGTTGCCCGAGTAGCTGTACGTCGCCGTGAAGCTGCCGCCATAAATCCCACTCGCCGGAAGATCGCTGATGCTGATCGTCGGCGTCGCCTGCAGCACCGTTATCAATACCGTCGCCGTCTGCGTCGAGTAGTTCGTTTGGTTGTTAGGCGTGAAGGTTACGCTCAGGGTCTGATTCGGGCCTGCATTCAGCACCGTACCTGTCCCCGGCGTGTAGGCGAAGGTGCCGGGTATGTTGTCACCCGCGGAATCCGCCGCCGTGGCATCCAGCTGCGCCGCACCCAGCGCCGCGCCGTAGACGATGTTCGCCGGAGTATTCCAGGTGACGATGGGCGTAACCTTGTCCACAATCACTTGCACCGTTACCGTCGAACTACTTCCGGAATAGTCGGTGCTGTCGCCGGTGCTGGGCACAAAGGTCGCGGAGATCTGGTACGTTCCCGCCCCCAGGCTCGTGTCTGTAAAGGTGGCCAGGTACTGCGTGGGGGAAAGCTCCGTGAGAGTGATGGCGGAGCCGATCGTGTTGGCGCCATTCAGGAAATTCACTGTCCCCGCAAGGGCTGGGTTGCCGGTGCCCGGCCCCACCGCCAGAGTTATGGTCGCTATGAAGGTTACCCCCTGACCCACGTTCACGGTGCCCGGCGAGGCTTGCAGCGACACCGCCGTGGTGTCGAGCGCCACCGTGTAGTTCGGAGATAGTGACGCACTGCCGCCCACATAGTTGGAATCACCGCTGTAAGTCGCAGAGACCGTGTGCGTGCCCACGGCGAGCGTGTTTGTCTGGTAGAAGGGTGGAGCGGAACACGAAGCGCCGCTCAGCGTGTCCGTTTCCACCACCGGGCCGTCCACAATCCACTGCACGGTCCCGGTGGGACACGTGTTGCCCACAATCGGCAAACTCAGATCGAAAATCGCATTCGTCCCGTACGGCGCGGGATTCGACGCGCCGCTCAGTGTCAGCGATATCGTGGTGGGCGCCGCTGAGATCACCAGCGTTCCCGTTTGCGAACCAACATAGTTCGAATTCGTAATCTGGGCCAACACAGCGTAACTGCCCGTTGCGATCGGCGGCGTCGCGCTGGTCGGATTGGTCGGATTGCCGGTGGTGCCATAGAGCACCGAGTAACTCAGCCCGGTCGGCAAAGTATTTGCCGTCACCGGCGTCGCCGGCGACCCGGTGAAGTACTGCGTCAGGTTGTTCAGTGTCATCGTCGCCGTCGCCGGCGTGATCTGGAAGGTATTCGAGCCGAAGCTTGCTCCGTAATCGCCACTGGCCGCGAAGGTGGCAGTGGCCGTCACCGGGCCCACGTTGGTGTTTTGGGGCGTGTAGGCCCATGTCACCGTCTGGGGCGGGGTGCCCGGTCCGGATACCACTGCCGTGCACGGCGTCTGCGCAGCGCCGCTATAAACAACGCTCGCGGGGCAGCTCACCTTCACCGTTGGCGTTGCCCCCGTGATACTCCAGCTTCCATAGACGTAGGTAATCTGGTAATTCGACAACGTATCGCCGCTCACCACCGGCGTAATGCCCGTTACCGAACCCGATCCCGAGCCCACATCCGGCCCCACCGTCGGCGGGTTATTCGAGCAGTTTAGGGTGCCTATGTACGTGTTCGGAGGCGTGGCCGTCACTACGCAAGCCGAAGGCGCATGCGTCATCCCGTCATAGGTGCCGGTGTAGCCGCCCGCCGTCGCCGTCACCGGGGCCGGGGTGATCGCGAAGTTCACCTGGGTGGTGATCGGCGCATAATCCCCACCACCCGCATAAGTGACGCTGGCCGTCGCCGAGTCTACGTTGAGGTTGTTCTGGTAGGTGATCGACGTCGTCAGGTTCTGGTTCAGGCCGGGGCCCGTCACCGTGGCCGTGCACGGTTGCTGCGCCGTGCCGTTATACACAACGCCGGTCAGCGGGCAGGTTATCGTCACCGTAGGCGTCGCCGGCGAGATAGCGAAGGTTACTGTGTTGCTGCTCGCCGTGTGATTTGCATCGCCCGAAAAGCTTGCAGTGGCTGTCGCCGTGCCCGCGTCGGTGTTGTTGGAGTAGGCGATCGTCGGCGTCCCGCTTAGGCCGCCCGCGCCCGAATACGTCGCCGAGCACGGTGTCTGCGCCGCGCCGTTATACGCAACACTGGGCGGGCAGGTCAGCGTCACAGAAGACGTTGCCTGGTTGATGACCAGCGTTGCGGTCGCCGTGTTGTTGGGCGCGCTGATGACATAGTCGGGGTCGGTGCTGGTAAACGTGCCCGTCTCCGGGTAGCTGCCCACGTTTGTTTCGCTCCCCGGGCTGTATGTCCAGGTCCCTAACACCTGTGTCGATCCGTCTGTGCCTAACGCCACGCCGGCGCAGGAGTGCGCAGTGCCGTCATAGGTCGCCGCGGGGCAGGCCAGCGACAGCATCGGCGTTGCCGTTGTCACCGTCAGCTGGCCGGCCACGAAGGTAGTAAAGGTGTAGTTGGGTTCCGCCAGCGATCCCACCGTGCAGGTGATCGGATAGGGACTGCCCGCAACCGTGCTCGTCGAATTGGCCGGCGTCACGCAATCGGCCGCGCCGGTCACCTGCGATGGCACGTCTCCGTTCACAAACCCGGTGATCGTAGCGGTCAGCTGCGGCACCGCTGCCCCGTAGACCATGGTCTGGTTGTCCGCCGTCACCGTCAGCGCCACCGGCGTCACCGTGATCGAAACGGTCGCTGTATAAGGCCCTGCCCCGTAGGTCGAGGTGTCCGAAGGTGCAAAGCTCACCTGCAGGTTCGTCGTTCCCGCGCCCAGCACATAGCCCAACGGCGGTGTGTAGGTGAAAGTACCCTGGAGCGTAACGCCGGTGTTCGGGTCCGTCGCCGTGGCGTTCAACTCGGTCTGGTCCAGCAGTGTCCCATACGTGATGGATTGCGGAGCCGTCCAATTGATCTGCGGCGCGACATAGGTCACTGTAATCCCCACCGACCCGCTGCTTCCCGCAAACTCCGGGTCGCCGGGCGCTGGTACATAGGTCGCCGTGATCGTGTGCGATCCCTGAGCCAGACTCGTGGTTGTGAAGGTGGCTGTGTACGTACCGGAGTTGTTTACCAGCGTCTCTCCCGGGGCCACGTCAAGCTCCGTGGTGCCATCGAAGAACTCCACCGTCCCCTGCGGCCCATTCGCCCCCGAGGCCAGTGTCCCCGGGTTTATCGTCGCGGTAAAGGTTTCCGACTGGCCCACATAGATGGGGTTCCCCGAGTAAGCCAGCGTCACTCCCGTCGTGTCAGCCGACACTATGAAATACAGCGTGTTGGATAGACCTGAAGGGTAGTTAGAGTTGCTGCTGGCAAATTGCACATAAATTTCGTGCGCTGTCGTGCTCGCCTCGATCGTCGCCGTAGAGAAGACGACCGCGCTGCAACTGCCGTCAAGCGTGCCTGTCCCCCCCGATCCCGCCACCGGGGTTCCGTCCACAACAAGCGTCGCGGACCCCGTTGGGCCGCTCAGGGCCACGCAGGTACTCGGGAGAGTCAGAACGAAATAGTCCGTCGTCCCGTACGGAGCGGGGCTCGAGGTGCCGCTTTGCGGCTCCAGCGTGAGCCCGGCGGCTGCCTGGCTGATGGTCTCTGTCGCGGTAGCCGAACCGGTGACGCCCGAAGTCGTGACCGTGGCCGCCACCGAGTAAGTGCCCACCGCCGTCGGCGCCGTCGTGCTCGTCGGGTAGGAGGTGGTGCCGGTGCCAGTGTACGTCACCGATACCGCCAGGCCCGTCGGCGACGTTGTCACCGTCACGGGCAATGGCGATCCCGTGTAGGTCTGCGACGTGTTTGTAATCGTTACGGTTGCGGTTCCATTTGTAGCGCCCGTGGTGGCCGACGCAGTTGCTGCTGCGTAGTCCCCGTCGGTGGCCTTGGTCGCCGTCACCGTGCAGGTCTGGCCACTTCCAGTGGCGTCCATCGTCACCTGGTTGCCTGAAACCGTACACGCACCCGTGACGCTATAAGTCACTGCACCCGTTCCGCTGCCACCGGTTGTGCTTACAGTGAACGTAGCTCCGTCACCGATCGCCCCTGTAGGAACGCCATGGAGAACCAGCGCTGTCTGCGTGGCCAGCGTCGCAGTAACCGTCGCAGTGAGAGTGGCGGAGCCGTAAGTAGTTCCTCCGGACGTGCAGGCCGCCAGGCTGGCCGTTACCACGCAGGACGTGGTGCCGCTCGTCATGGTAACGAGGCTATTCCTGCCAATAGAGCAGCCACCCGTGACCCCGTAGCTGATCGTGCAAGGCGAGTAGCCGGCTTGCCCCGAAGCAGGAGTGGCCGCCACGGGGGTGAACGTGCCGTTGTAAACCTCCGAAGCCGGAGGCGCTGTCTTCCAGGAAAGGGTCGGGGTGGAGCTTGCCACAGTCAGAGTCTGAGAGCTACTCGAGGAGCCGCCATAAGATAAGTTGTTAACCGTCGCAGCCGTAAAATATGCGCAAATATGATAAGTGCCGGCCGCGAGTGCCGACCCATAGCTGGGGTCCGTAGCGGTTCCGGTCGAGTCTGTAGTCTCCGTTGCGATCAAGGTGGAAGAGGCGCTGCAGGTTGTGGTTGATTCGTAAAAGTTCACCGTTGCTCCGGGCCCAACCGCCGCTCCGCCCGATGTCACGCTCAGCCCGGCTATGAGTTCGACCGAGCTTCCCGCCGAAATGGAATTCGGAGTCACGGTAAGATTCAAAGTTGTCGCGATGGCCTGGAAGGTCACCGTGGCAGTGTGCGTGAGCGGACCTGATCCGTTCGAGTTCGAGTAGGATGCCGTGTAAGTCACCGACTGGGCGGTCGTGTCGGTCACCGTAAAGGTGGCTACGCCATTGGCATTGGTCGTTGTGGTATTCCCTGCCACGCCGCCGACATGGATGATCGAAGCGCCGCTGCCCTGTGCCAGCGTCACCGTCGCGCCGCTCACCGCGTCGCCGCTTGAGTCCACAAGCGTGACCGTAATGGTCGAGGTTGTCACGCCGTCCGCCGAGACAGTTCCCGGTCTGGCGCTGATCGTCGAGCTGCTGGCGCTCACCGGGCCCGCTGCGAAGGTTACCGTGGCAGCTTGCGTGATCGTGACGCCGTCGGTAGTGTCGGTAGCCGTGTAGGTCACCGACTCTGACACCGCGTCGCTCACCGTAAAGGTGACTACGCCGCTCGCATTCGTGGTCCCCGAGTACGCCGGGCAGGTCCCTCCCTGGCAGATTTGCGAACTGCCGCTGCCTGCTGACAGCGTCACCGTCTTATTGACCAGAAGGTTGCCGTTTGCGTCCTTCAGCGTCACCGTGATCGTCGAGGTCGCGTTCCCGTTGTTCGCAACCGTGGTCGGGTTCGCCACCACCGTCGAGTTGCTCGCGCTCGCTGAGTTGCCGATGTAGAAGCAACTGCTGGTAACGACAAAGCCGAGGGTCTGGTCCTTCGCCTGGAGGTAATAACACGAACTTGAGCTGGTATTGGGAGTGATCGAGCAGCCAGAGAACATGGCTACGCCGGAGGATGCATTCAATGGATCTGTCTTGCAGGCAAGCGAGCCGCCGCCCGGATTCGTCGAGATCGTCAGTTGGATCGGGTCCGAATTGGTTGGGATCGTGTTATAGCTCGCATCCTGAACCGCCACGATCGGCTGTTGCAACCATACCGCGCCTGGGGCGCCGCCGCCGGGCTGTTGCTGGAACGTAATTTGCGTCGCCGTCCCATAGATCGACTCATACTGACTCGTGGTATCCCCACCAAAGCAAAAGCCGAAAAAATCGATCCCGTCGCACGCCGTAAGCTGCGGGGTGCCTGTCGCGCTGTTTCTGTAATAGATGTCGGTCGTCGGGCCCGTCGGCGTAAAGGATGTGATGGGATTGGCGCCGGATTCGCAGCTTGACAGGCTCGAGTAAAGCGTGCCAGTGCTTGTGCTGTCGGTAAGGTCGATCGTGCCGTAAGGCGCGCTTCCGCCGACAGTAAAAATCAGTTCACCGCACTCAGCAGCGGTCGCCGTGCCGCTGGCCGGCGCCGCCGGCTGATCGAGCGGGATGTTGCTGAAGTCGATGTAGGTAATGCCGTCCGTGAATATCGTCTGGGCCTGATAGCCGGAGCCCCTGCCAATGGCCGTCAGATGGTATCTTGCCCCTATGTCCGTGGTGTTCGGCGCATATCCGGAATAAGAGAGATTGCCCAGTGCATCGGCGTCGACCGTAGCATCAGGAGCATCTTCAGTGGACTGATCGACCCACAAGTGCAAGTGCAGGTCGACCATCTCGGAGGGTTGAAAGCCGGTACCACTCATTTGCACTGGAGTGCCGGGCGCGTAGTCAGACTTATCGGTAGAGATCGTCGGGAACCAATAGAGTTCGGCCGAGTTTGCTAGACTGCCCATCCCGCCGCCAGCCAACACTGAACCCAGAACGAACGGAGAGGCAAAACCTCCATCCTGATTGAAAAGCGAATCGGTTGCCGAGACAAAGGCCCCTGCCTTGTTGTTCGCCCATGGTTCCAGTAAGTCCACCGCAGTTCCGCCCGTGCCGCCCATGGCCAGAATGCTGCCGTTCTTCGGCAGCATCGTGGCAAAGTGATAGCTGCGCGGCGTGCCGCCGCTCACCACCGTGAAAGTGTTGGTCCACTGGCTGAAGATCTCAGCCGTTCCAAGATCATTTTGCCCATTGTTGCCACCAATGACGGCCACACCGTCATATGTGCTGGTGGCCGTGGCGCCCACACGGGCAGACGCCATGGTTGGACCGTACGATAAGGTCCCGGTCATCGTTTCCGCGCTGTAAACAAAAATCTCGGTCGAAGCCAGTACCGCACCGTTAATGTCGGTGCCGCCGACGATAAGAACTCGGCCATCCGGTGTGGCAGCTGCTGCGGCGCCGGTACGCGGCGTGAGCAGCGTGCCAATGGGTGTGAAGGTCTCAGTCGTTACGTTGAAGAGAACGATAGAGCTGACTACTTTGGTCGTGCTGGTACCACCGGCAATCAGGACGTTGCCGTCGGATAACAGAGCCATGGCGTGGCCTGCCAGGCCAGTGCCAATTGACGACGGCACAAGCGTCCATTGCTGGCTGCTGACTTTATAAATCTCCGCTGAATCGCTGTAGGCCCCGCCCGTGGTCAAACCGCCCGTTACGAGAACGTCTCCAGTTTTCAGAACAATGGCAGCATGATTGACCCTGGGTACGGTCATGTCGGGAACAGCCGCAAAGGCCCCGGTCGCGGGGTCGTACACTTCGGCCGTGGCTTGGGGAACTCCATTGCTATCGGAGCCGCCGGTAATCAGAATCCGCCCGTCGGTGAGCTGAACCGCGGCCGCACCAGTGCGGGCTTCGGTCATGTGCCCCGCAGAGGACCACGTATTGGTTAACAGGGTTTGGCTCTGCCCTTGGGGAGCAAATACGCCGGAAATCAGCAGGCTGAAAACCAACAGAAACCATACTTTGCGATTCATAAATTTACTCCGTGGAAAACGGGGACACGTTAATCACAGAACCGTTGCGTTCGGGCCCAATGGGCGAGCAAACGGCCGCTGATTTCCGCAGATTCGTAATGCAATTGTGCTTAAAAGTCGGGCGCCAGAAATATTAACTAATGGGGGTTTTAGTTAAGACTCCCGCAGTCTAATTGCTGCCGGCTTTTGTTTAGACATTGTGATGGCCGGGCAGCTCACCTACAACCGTAAACTCGAATACTTGTACTGATGAAGATAACGGGATGGGGAAAAAAGCGAAACTTAAAACAAGTCGCTATCAATTCCAAAGGTGCCGAGGATGGGCAAAAAAGTAATGTGAATAAAGCGAGCGCGGCGTTACCTCGGTCACGCTGGCACGAAGCGCGAGAGGACTGGCGATTTCCTGTGAGTTGATAAGGCCGAGAGGGTCAGTCCGCTGAGGCAATGCAGCAAAGCAGGGTTCGCTGTTTCAATCGTCATATCCTTCTTCAGACAAGCGCGAGCCGCACGGAGCTCTATCTGCTCTACGGACCTTCGAGCTCTTTGAGCTGGAGCTAGAACCCATCTCATCGTGCGCCCCAAGGGCGCATATCACCAACGGGGGCAGACGCATTGCAATACGGCATAACCGAACCGCTCGTGCAGTACCGACTACGCATTACTGGCATCGAATCGCAGATGCGGGCCATTGCTGCCTGGAGGAGCCGGAGCGGATGAGTCAGCTGCATCCATCGGGGCCGAATCAGCGAAAACAGGAGGTGTTCTCGTTGTCGGCAGTTTGCCGTCTATGCCAGTCCCGAGCTCGCATCGGTCCTGGTAGGCGCCGCGTCGATCAATGTCGGGAGTTTTACACGATGATTTCTTTAGGCGAGCTGTCGGACTCTGCTTGGCTCAGTTGCGTCAGCGGCCGGGATTGATGTTAGATGTGCTTCAGCGCCGCATCGCGCTTTGGAGTGCGAGAATCGGTCAAGATCTGAGAGGGACAGAACGTAGCAACTGTGGGGACTTTTGTGGGGAGTACTTGCTTGCAGGGCCTTGTTAGGACCAGTACGCCCCTTGCCAATTAGTTAGCGTTTCCAAACACTTACAGCAATCAACAAAACCGCACAAATGGCCTTGGTAGGTCTGCAAAACCTTTATGCGCCGGTTCGATCCCGGCCCGCGCTTCCAACTTTTTCTCCAGCGGCTAGCTCACTTTTCCCCTTCATGCCATCCTCCATCTTTTCTTCTCGGTCGGCATGAATTGAGCAAGACGGCCTGTTCTGCTCTCCCACTCGAATACCACCAGTACAGGAAACCTTCCGGAGACAGCTGACTGCTCGCACCTCTGTGACTACCCTGGAGTTGATATAGTCCGATCATGCTCGACGTCTTTATCCAAAGTGCTTCAAAGTCTCCGAGCCGTAGCGTAACGTCGATGTTCCTCCACTTGGGAGCACTCGGACTCTTCTTTGTCGCCATCATTGATAGCTCTCCACTGCCAACGTTTGGCGGGCCCGACATTCTGACGGCGATTCTCGCTGCCCAGCAACGCAATCCGTGGTACGAATATGTGGCTTTCGCTACGGCAGGATCAGTGATCGGAGCCTACCTCACATTCAGAATCGCCTGGAAAGCCGGTGAAGCGTATTTGCACAGCAAGTTTGGAAGTCGCAAGGTTGATTCCCTGCTCCGTTTGTTCAAGAAATGGGGTACCGGTGCTCTTGTCGCCTCAACGGCGATTCCGTTTCCGTTTCCGACAAGCTTGTTTTTCGCGTCGGCAGGCGCTTCGAATTATCGCGTCGGAAAGTTTCTGACGGTCGTGGCCATCAGCCGGGGCGCGCGTTATTCACTCATCGCCATCGTCGCCGATCACTACGGCCGCCATTTTATCCGTGTTCTGCGTCATCCCGTCGAATACTGGGGTTGGTTGCTCGCGTTCGCGGCGGTCATCCTCATCGTGATCATGGCTGGAATTGTGGTGAATAGACGCCTCGCGGCGGCAACATTGGCTTGACGCATGAGACGCACTGCGCCCTGAATGAGCGAGAATTGTGTCATGGCGGAAATCGAAAACAACGACTTGCACCAACAGTTTGGCAGCGACAACTACGCTGGAATTTGCCCCGAGGCGTGGCAGGCGATGGAGGCGGCCAATCGCGGTCACGCCACCTCATATGGTGACGATCCCTGGACTGCCAAGGCATCCGACGCATTTCGCAACTTGTTTGAGACCGAGTGCGAAGTGTACCTCGTTTTCAACGGCACCGCGGCCAACTCGCTGGCCCTGGCGTCGCTCTGCCAGTCCTATCACAGCGTCATATGCTCCGATCAGTCGCACGTAGAAACGGACGAGTGCGGCGCACCCGAGTTCTTTTCGAATGGTTCCAAATTGCTGGTCGCTTCCAGCCCGGAAGGCAAGCTCACGCCACACGCGATTCGCGAACTGGCGACGAAGCGCAGCGACATTCACTATCCCAAGCCACGCGTCGTGTCGATCACGCAATCCACTGAAACCGGCCGCGTTTACTCTCTCAAAGAGGTGCGCGCGATCTCAGAGGAATGCCGGTCGCGCGGGCTCTCGCTTCACATGGACGGCGCGCGCTTTGCCAACGCCTGCGCCAGCCTCGGTTGTTCGCCTGCAGAAATGAGCTGGAAGAGCGGCGTGGACGTGCTCTGCTTTGGCGGTGCGAAAAACGGCATGGCGATGGGGGAAGCCGTTTTGTTCTTTGATCGATCTTTAGCTACGGATTTCGACTACCGATGCAAGCAGGCCGGTCAACTCGCATCTAAGATGCGATTTCTATCGGCGCCGTGGGTGGGAATGCTTGAGAGCGGAGCCTGGCTGCGCAACGCCGAGCACGCCAACCGCTGTGCACGCCAGTTCGCTCAACAAATCGCCGGCATTCCCGGCGTGCGCCTCGCGCAGCCCGTTGAAGCCAATGCCGTCTTTGTCGAGGCTTCCGAAAAAGTGCTCGACCATCTTCGCGCGCGCGGATGGAGCTTCTACACCTTCATCGGCGGCGCGGCGCGATTCATGTTCGCCTGGGACAGCCAACCGGCTCGCATTGAGGCGCTCACTCGCGACCTGCGCGCGTGTGCCGTTTAAGGGCACATCGCGCGCAGTTTGCGGCGGCTTTCACATCCGGCTTAGTAATGGAAGCGATCGCGGTCGCTATCACCGAATAGATCCGACATCACCTGCACATCGGAATCGCACGCGTGGTTGAGACAAGGCAGCCCAAAACCTGCCTCCAGTGACTTCAGGATCGAGTAGCTGGTGTAGTACTGATCGCTTTGAATTCCCGGGCGGTTGTCATAGTTTGTCTGGACCGTCAAAACCACCCGGTTCTGGTTTTGCGACGGATACGCCCCGGCTAATAGCGTCGTGCTGCCGCTGTAGTCGTTCTCGTCCCACACAATCACGATCGCGCTGCGGCTTGAGTGCCAAACCTCCGAGGCTTGTATTGCCTTCACCAGGCGTTCGATCGTCAAGTCTCCCTGCTGATTCAGCCCGGGATTAAGCCCCACCGTCGTGCCGTAGGTATATCCGCTGTCGTTCACTCCATAATCGAATGCGCAGAATGCGTCGCCGTTCGACCGTCCATGCTGGTCGTCGCATTGGTTCGGCGCGATGAATGCAAGGGACGGCAGCTTGCCGCTAGCCAGATCTGCGTATAGGCCGCGTGGCCCATCGAATCCCGTCACATCAGCCAGGCTATTATGCCGGTCGCTTCCGTCCTGGACGCTCTTGAAGTATGCGAAAGGGTTGTGCTTCACAGCATAGAGCTGCACCACGCTGGAGGTGGTAAGCGGCGCCAGGTCGGTGAAATCGGTCAGATTGCTTACCGTGCTGTTACTGTAGTTCACTCCGAAAACCGGCCCCAGCGGCAAGCTTTCCTGGTACGACTTCCACGTCAATCCAGCCGCATCGAGTTGGTCGCCGATGGTTTCTCCAACCGTGCTCGCCGCGGGAACTGACTTGACGCCGTCGAGGTCCGCCAACGCCACAAAGGGACCCGCGACCTCATTCCATGTGTCTACCGCCGGGGTCTCGGCGTCTGTGCCCGTGCCAGAGATGGGGCAGATATTCCCGGTATCGACTGTAGCTGGTCCGGCGCTGCTGTCGTCGTCATCCGCGTTCACCACCCCGGTCGCGATATTCGGGCTGCACGTCGTATTGCCCCAGTCCGGGGAATTGTCGCTGCGAATACCAAAGTTTGAACCGCCCACGATCTCCAGGTAATTCGTCAGGCTCGGATGCCCGACGGCGAAATAGTTCGTCGCAAGGTTAACCTGCTTGGTCGAGATCAGATTGTTCAGATAAGGATCGTTCGGATTGCCCACCACTTGTTGGTAACCGTGGTTTTCCATCATGATGACGAAAACATGGTCAAGATGCGGAATTCCTTTGGGCCTGGATTCCTGCGCGAACGCGGCCGTCGACACGATGCCGGCGGCGAGACACACTGATGCTAGTTTCCTCAACATGGGAAATGACCTCTCGATGGAATCGGATTTTTGGGAAAGTCAATCGCTGGTCGCCGTGATCACGACAGCCTTAGTGTCCGGTCGAAAAGTTAACAAGTCGTCAAGCCAGTGCGAATAGATCGAGAGAAAAGTCGGATACCTCAACGGCGCCCACGGAACATCTGGACCGGAGGGCCGGAGGGCCGGATGGCCGGCCCCGTCCGTCGGTTCATTTGATGTCAAGCCCCTTGACCCAAAATAAATCCGCGGGTCTTCCCTAACTCCTTATTTCCCTAGTCCGTAGCCCCTTAGGCCCTGTCTCTCCAAGTTTGCCGGTTATTTCCTGTAAATCGCTATCCTTGAAGTTGTATGCGAATTCATCTGCAGCAATATGAATCCAGAGTCGCGCCGCGCCTTGCGCGGGCTCCGCTAGCATCACTGTTTTGTCGGGAGAGATTAAATAAAGAAAAAATTTGGGACGTTTCGCCTATTTTTCGCCATCTAACTCCTTTGGAATCAACAAACCAATTCCAAGAACATCGATAAATGACGTGGAATTACATCGAGTTTATGACCCATAACTGCCCTGGAATCAACGCGAGCTTGCACGAAAATGCACAACGCGCCATTAGCGGCGTATCCAATAGTAAACACGGCTCTTAGAGCGCAGGCGGCGCCACTACCCCTCCACCGTCTCCCACTGGCCTGTTTCTCCGGATCTGAAGATCGCCTCGATCACGGCCATGTTGCCGATCGAGTCTTCAAGCGGCACGGGGACCTCGGTGTTCTCGCGTACGGCCCGCGCAAAGGCGTCGCCCTGCAGTGTGTATTGATCCGAAGTTGGGAAACTCTCCATGGTGATGCCGCTGAAAGTGAGATCGCCCGTTGAGTCGATGAAGAGCCGAGTTGGCCGGTCATTCGGCGCGTTGAACGGAATCTCAAGTTCAATGCGGCCCCGCGAGCCGAGAATCTGGATCTTCTGGCAGGGAATCTGCTGCGTGCTGCACGTGAACACGGCGTGGCCGGCGCCAAAATCGAGCAACGCCGAAGTCAGCCGGTCGGTGCCCGTTTGCGAGTCGCGATCGACGAGAGCAACCACCCTGCTGGGCTGCCGGCCGAATGCAAAACGCGAAGCTTGAATGCAGTAGCAGCCGATGTCGTAAAGCGCGCCGCCGCCGGTTTCCACCTGGTTCCGGATGTTGGCGGGATCGATGTTGAAGAAGCTGAAAATGCCGGCCACCGCGCGCAGTTCGCCAATGCGGCCCTCGTCGAGAAGCTGGCGCACGCGCAGCCATTGCGGCGCGCTACGAATCATGAAGGCTTCGCAGATTTTGACGCCCGTGCGGGCTCGAACGTCGAGCAGCGTTTTGGCCTCCGCCACGGTCATGCTGAGCGGTTTTTCGCAGAGCACGTGCTTGCCCGCTTCTGCGGCCTTGGTGGTCCAGGGAACATGGAGCTGATTGGGCAGCGGATTGTAGATGGCGTCAATACTAGGGTCCGCGAGCAGTTCCTCGTAGGAGCCGTACGCCATGGGAATATCGAGTTTCGTGGCCGTCTCGCGTGCCTTCGCGAGATCGCGCGACGCAATGGCGGTCACGGTTGTGAGCTCGCCCTGCTGCATGGCAGGGATCACTTTTTTCAGGCCGATGTTTGCTGTGCTGAGCACGCCGAAACGAAGCTTCGTCGACATAACCGCATGATAACGCCGGGCAGCGAGGGTGCAAATTAAGCGTTGTTGACAGCCATGGCGAGTGCCTCGGCTGCGTTGGAGGCCACTTGAACGAGAGCCCGATTCTTCGACTCGATGAAGCCTGCTGCAACAGCAGTGTCAATGAAGGCCAGCAAGCCGTTCCAGTAGTCCAGCGTATTAATCAGGATGCACGGTTTGGCGTGCAGACCGATTTGAGCCCAGGTGATCGCCTCGAGCAACTCGTCGAGTGTTCCGTAGCCGCCCGGCAGTGCGAGGATGGCGTCGGAGAGCTCATGAATGCGGGCCTTGCGCTCGTGCATGGTGGAAACGAGTTCAAGAGAAGTGAGACCGTTGTGTGCAATCTCGCGGCCGCTGAGCGCCTCGGGCAGCACGCCAATCACTTCTCCGCCTGCGGCCAGCGCCGCATCGGCAACCGCGCCCATCAGGCCGCGGCAAGCTCCGCCATAAACCAATCCGATGCCGGCTTTAGCAATCGCTGTGCCGAGCGCTGTCGCTTCAGCGCGAAAAGCAGGTTCATTCCCGAATGCCGATCCGCAGAAGACGGCAACGCGACGAAGCGGCTTGGCTGTGCAGGTCATTGTTCTTTCAGAATAACGGGCAAGGGGTGCCTATTTCCGGGCGATGGCGCAGACGGGGTCGATTTCCAAGGACTGAGGATCGGGAAAATATCGGCGCTGAAAGAACAGAGACACGTTGACCAGAGCGATCATCACAGGCACCTCGACCAAGGGACCGATGACGGCGGCAAAGGCGGCGCCCGAATTGATGCCGAAGACAGAGACGGCAACAGCGATGGCCAGCTCGAAGTTGTTGGAAGCCGCGGTGAAAGAGAGCGTTGTTGTTTTGGAGTAGTCCGCGCCAAGCTTTCGGCCCATGTAGAACGAGACCAGGAACATGACGACGAAGTAAACCAGAAGCGGCGCGGCAATCCTGAGGACATCAAGCGGGAGACGAACGATGTAGGCCCCCTTGAGCGAGAACATGACAACAATGGTGAAGAGCAGGGCCACGAGAGTGAGCGGGCCGACGCGCGGAACGAAGTTGCGGTCGTACCAATCGCGGCCCCTGGCACGGACCAGCACGGCGCGCGTGAGGAATCCGGCGAGACAGGGTATGCCCAGGTAGATGAAGACGCTCTGGGCAATTTGACCGATGGAGACATGGACGACCGCGCCCTGCAGCCCCAGCTTTGCCGGCAGAACGGTGATGAAGATCCACGCGTAAAGCGAATAGAAGAAGACCTGAAAGAGAGAGTTGAAGGCCACGAGCCCGGCTGCGTATTCGGTGTCGCCCTTGGCCAGCTCGTTCCACACGATGACCATCGCGATGCAACGCGCCAAACCAATCATGATGAGACCGGCCATGTACTCCGGATATCCGCGCAGGAATACGACGGCCAGAACGAACATGAGGATCGGCCCGATCACCCAGTTTTGGACCAGCGAAAGTCCCAGCACTTTCTTGTTGCGAAAGACTTCGTGCAGCTCCTCGTAGCGCACCTTGGTGAAGGGCGGGTACATCATCACGATGAGGCCGACGGCGATGGGAATGGACGTTGTGCCGATGCTGAAGCGGTTGAGGAACGGAACCATGCCGGGGACGAGCCATCCGAGCGCGATGCCGGCAACCATGGCCGCAAAAATCCAAGCGGTGAGATAGCGATCGAGAAAAGAGAGCCGGCCGGTGACCTTCATAAACAGACCTCAAACAAAGAAATCAGTGTGCTGGCGTGCGGCGCGCGCCGTTCAGGATTGGCCGATCTTGTCGATCTCGCGCTGGATCGCGAGCTGCTCGAGCGACCCAAGCGGCAACGAAAGGAACAGGCTGATTCGCCGGTCGAGGATGGAAAATGCGTCGCGGAAAGCGCGTTCAATTTGCTCAGGCGTGCCGGTCACTGCGGCTGGATCGGGAACTCCCCAGTGCGCGGTCATGGGCTGGCCGGGCCAGTACGGACACTGCTCCTTCGCTGCGTTATCGCAGACGGTGAAGACGAAGTCCATTTTGGGTGCGCTCGGTGCGGCGAACTCGTCCCACGATTTGCTGCGCAGGCCCGCGGTGGGTATGTGCGCAAAATCAAGCTGCCGGAGCGCCTCGGGACGGACCGTTCCCGAGCGATGGCTGCCGGCACTGTAGGCGGTGAATACGCCTTTGCCCTTACGATTCAGGATGGCTTCGGCAAGAATCGACCGGGCGGAGTTCCCTGTGCAGAGAAAGAGAACGTTGTAGTGGTTGGGCATGGCGTGGCTCCTATGCGGCGGCGCCGCAGCAGCCCGGCGCGCAACAGGTTGATTGAGGCTTGACGGCGCGGATGAAGGCGCTGAGAAACTTGCCATCGACTGCGGGAGCGATGGCATCCACATCGACACCCGCCTCGGCAAGAAACTGCCGGGCGTCCTCGACGTTGTAGACGCGCGTTGGCTCGAAGGAAACATCGGCAAATCCGGCAGCCACGAGCCGCGCGCGATAGTCCTGCTCTTCGAGCGCGCCCGCCATGCAGCCGACCCAAAGCAGCATGCTCTGGCGAATGGCGTCGGGCACAGTCCCGCGCACGATTACGTCGGAGACTGCGAAGCGGCCGCCGGGCTTGAGCACACGAAACGCCTCGCGCAACACACGGTCCTTGTCGGCGGAGAGATTAATGACGCAGTTCGAGATGATGACGTCGACCGAGTTGTCGCCGAGCGGAATGTTTTCGATTTCTCCTTTAAGAAACTCAACATTTTCGATGCCCGCCTTGCGCTGATTCTCGCGGGCCAGGGCAAGCATGTCGTCGGTCATATCGAGGCCATACGCTTTCCCGCCGGGAGCTACGCGGCGCGCCGAGAGCAGCACGTCGATACCGCCGCCTGAGCCAAGGTCGAGTACAACCTCGCCAGGCTTGAGCTCAATGAGCGCGGTAGGATTGCCGCAGCCGAGCGACGCCAGCACTGCCTTCTCAGGGATGAGGCCCTTTTCACTTTCGCTGTAGAGGTTTGTTGTAATCGGGTCGCAGCAGCGAAGGCCGGGATCGCAGCAGGCCTGCAAGCTGCCCGATTCCGCCACGGCACGCGCCGCGCTGCCATACTTTTGCTTCACCTGCTCTTTCACTTCTGTCGGGGCTGCCATTTGAGCCTTCTTTCGTATATGCTTACGCAAATATATGGCTGGCTTTCATATTTGTCAAGGCGTATATTTAAAAAGGATGAGTCGAAGCCCCAAAACCGTTGACCTTCCTCGCCTGTTTGCCGCCCTCGCAGACCGCACTCGGCTGCGCTTGCTGAACCTGATGAACGGGCGCGAGGTTTGCGTCTGCTATTTTGTTGAGATCCTGAAGCAAAGCCAGCCAAAGGTGTCACGGCACCTGGCGTACCTGCGCAGGGCGGGAATTGTGCGCGCGCGGCGCGAGGGAAAATGGATGCACTACAGCATCGAGCGTCCTGCCGACCCGGCAGCGGCTGCAATTCTGAATACAACGCTCGCGTCGTTTAGCGCCGACCGTGAGATGCAGGCCGATCGCGCACAACTGGACCACGCCTGCTGCCGGCCGGAGCGATTCGTGACCCTTGTGGGAGCTCCGGTTCCTGCCCAACTCAAATCAAGCGCCACTTGACGGACGGGAATCGCGTCCAATCGCACAATCTTCCTCACGGCGTGCGAGTTTCGGCTGGTTTGGCTCTTTTCAGAAGCGGACCTTCTGTGTCATGCTTGCTTGCATGGGAAACAAAGACAGGGGTAAGAAAGAAACAAAGAAGGCTCCCAAGCCGAAGCCGAAACCGGAACCAGGGCGCAAGCGCGAAATCTTCACGCCGCCACCGCCGAAGTAGCCCAAGCTCAGGGCCCGATTCGCACCCGGCTCAAGAGCCGGCCCGGGAACGTGTCTCAGCGTCAAACCGATTTGCCTTGCGAAACACTGCCGATGGATCGCAGCGTAATTTCTCGCGACGAGTTTACAAAAGCGAAAGGCCATCCTGATGGGATGGCCTTTTTATTTCGTTGAAAGCGTGAGCACTGCTCAAGGCTGGGTAGCGACTGCCGGATTACCATCGGCGCGAGCCTGCGCCTTTTCCGCCAGAACCTTGTGCACATTATTTTCAAGTGCCTGGGCCTCGGGCATGTAGGTGAGCGCCTTCTGAATCATTGGATCCCAATCGGCGATCACCCGCAGGCCGGTGAGTTGGCCGAATTGAATGGTGTAAATGTCCTTCTTGATTTGCGCCTTCACCCAGTCGGAAACGCCATTGATATCGGCGTCTGTCCAGTCGACATCCTGGCTGGTGAGATATTTCTTGAAGTCGCTGAGAACGGCGTCGTCGACCTGGAAGTTCTTGTCCACCGTGTGGGTAGCCACGTATACCGGCGCAAAGTGGAAGAAGACGTCTTTGTAAACGAGCTCGTCTTGAAAGCGGTTGGTTGTGGGCGCCTCGATTTTCTCGTCGGGAGTGATGCCACCACCGCCATAAACCGTGCGGCCGGAGTCAGTGAGCTTCACCTCACGGCTTGAGGAATCCGGACTGGGACCCGATCCTGCATGGTTGTAGTAGTCGTAGAGCGATACACCCGCGTAGTTGCGCTGAATGAGTCGACCGGACGGCGTGTAGTAGTGATACGTGGTCAGCGCAAGGCCGGAGTCTTCGCTGAGGTTGTAGACAGTCTGCACCAGCCCCTTGCCAAAGGTGGTTTCGCCCACGATGAGGGCGCGATCGTGGTCCTGGAGCGCTCCGGAAACGATCTCGGCGGCGGAAGCAGTGTCGCGGTTCACCAGCACGACGATGGGGAACGTCTTGCCGTCGTTGCCATGCGTCGCCAGGTAATTCTGATCCGAGTAGGCGCGGCCGCGCTGGGAAACAATGGTCTGGCCCTTGGTGAGTAGGTGGTCACAGACATCGACTGCCTGACTCAAAAGACCCCCCGGATTCTCGCGAAGATCAAGAACCAGGCCCTTCAGGTCGCCGAAGCCATTAATGGCGTCTTCCATCTCCTGGCCGGTGGTCTCCTGGAATTGGGTCAGATGGATGTAGCCGATGCCGGGACGGATCTCGAATTTCAGATCGATGGAGGGATGCGGAATCTCATCCCGAACGAGGTCGAAAACGAGGGGCTTGGTCTGGCCATAGCGGACCATGGTGACCTGAACGTGCGTGCCCTTCGGTCCTTTGAGCGCTTTCGCAACCTGGTCGGAGGACCAGCCGTCGGTCGATTTGCCGTCGACAGCGACCACTTTGTCACCAGGATGGATACCGGCTCTGAATGAGGGCGTGTCCTCGTAGGGGGTGACAACGTAGACATTGCTCTTGCCACTGTTGTCATTCTGTTGCTGGATGACCATGCCCACACCGTAGTAGTGGCCGGTCTGATCTTCGCGCAGGCGAGCGTAGGCCTTGGGATCGTAAAAATGGGAGTGTGGGTCAAGGACCTGCAACATGCCGGGGATGGCCCCGTCGTAAATGACGTCGTCGGCTTTGTCGGGGGTGATGGGCTCGGCGTAATTCTGCTCAACGACGGCGTACACGTCTGTAAACTGCTTCAAGCTGTCGCGAAGCTGGCTTTCATCTTGCGAAGATTGAGCGCCGACGCGGCGTTCAAGGACAGTGCCGGCGACGGCACAGACAGTGAAGAAAAGAATCACTGCGAAGAATGCGCGACGGGCGCGGGGACTCATGGGCAAACCGAACCTCCAGACTGCGCGTGCGGCAGGCGCCTGAGAGCGGAATCTCCATCACCTGCGAGCGAATCCGGTTCTTGCTGGATGTCCGCCCGAGAAAAATTGACCTTGCCCGGTACTGGCAAGGCCAGGGAAATGGAAGAGCCGCTCGCACTGAGGCCGCGAGGCCGTCTTCGGCTAAAGTATAGCACTCAAGCATTTGACGCGAGCGGAACGAGGCCGGTAGCGGGGTTACTGCAGTGCGGGTGCAGATTGGCGCAATTTGAAGCCCCGGCTGCGGGCGGATTCCGAGCCTCCGCTTTCCGTTTTTGCTCTCCCGGGATTTACAATGACGTCTATGCATCAGGCGGCAGGAAAGCAGGCGCCAGCCACCCGGCCGGACGCCGATTCTATGAATTTGAGAATTTATCGAGCAGTTGCATTGATCGCGTTTGGGTCGTTGCTGGCGGCGTGGCCCACCTTGGCGCTCAGCCAGGTAAACGAACCGGAAAGTCCCTACGGCGGGTCCGTGGTCGAGGACATTATCGCCCGCGTCAACGACGAAATCATAACCAAGTCGGACTACGATCGCGCCGAAAACGAGCTGGACCAGGAAGGACAGAAGAACGGCGCATCGATGCAGGAGATGGCGACGCAAAGGAAAGACTTGCTGCGCAATCTGATCGACCAGCAACTGTGGCTGTCGAAGGGCAAGGAACTGGATATCACCGGCGAAACGGAACTGGTGAAGCGTCTGGACGAGATCCGTAAGCAGTACAACCTGGATTCGATTGAAGACCTGGAGAAAGCAGCAAAAGAGCAGGGCGTCTCTTTCGAGGACTTCAAGGCCAACATCCGCAACCAAATCATCACCCAGGAAGTGATGCGTCAGGAAGTTGGCGCACATATCCAGATGACCCCCGGCGAAGTGGAGCGCTACTACGAGGAGCACAAACAGGATTACGTCCAGCCGGAGAGCGAGCGGCTTAGCGAGATTCTGCTTTCGACGGGACCGGATGGCGCCAATGATCTAGCGAAGGTTGCGGCGGCCAAAGCGAAGGCCGACGACCTTGAAGCTCGACTGCATGCCGGCGGTGACTTTGCGCAGTTGGCGCGGAGCTTTAGCGACGGATCAACGGCGGCTTCGGGTGGTGACCTTGGCCAGTACAAGCGGGGCCAGCTCGGTAAGGTGCTTGAAGACAAGACATTCGATTTGCAATCGGGCCAATACACGGACCCGATTCTGACGCGACAGGGATACATCATTCTGAAGGTTGTGCAGCATGTGCCAGGTGGACCACGGCCATACAAGGACGTTGAGGAAGACGTGGAACAGGCGTATTACATGAGCCTGATGGACCCGGCTATTCGCGATTATCTGAGCAAGATGCGCAATGAGGCAGCAATATGGATTAAGCCGGGCTATGTAGACACCGCTTCTACCTACGCAGAGTCGCATCCCAGCATAAGCTTCAGCGCGTATGTGCCGCCGGCGCCGAAGAAGAAGGCCAAAGTGGAAAGAACTCGTTTCCGCGAAAGCACTCACACTTTCCGCGACAAATCGGGTTCGCAGGCGCCACCGGCCGACTCGGCCAACCAGGCGCAGACCAGCGCACCGCCGGCAACACCTGCGACCACAAAGAAGAAAAAGAGTGGCAAGAAGGAAGAAGCATCAACAGAGAAGCCCGGCAAGAAGGAGAAAATCCGCTTCGGTCAGGCACCGCGCGAAACGCTTCCCTCCGCAAAGGTAAATTCGGCCACCGAGAATGCGGGCGCGCTGCCCGAGACAGCTTCGAACACGGACCAGCCAGCCAATCCGCTGGAGCCAACGGCCCCTACGCAGAGAACTCGCTTCAGCGCACGAGCGCGCGCGCCGAAGACCCCGAAGCTGCAGGGCAACGGTGGGGAGGGTGGTGCGGCCGGGCCGGCTCCGCCAAGTGCTGCGGAGGTCGCCGACCAGCAAACGCAGTCGGCTCCCCTGGGTCTGTCGGGCGACACTTCGTCGAAGAAGAAGAAAAAGACGTCGACGGCAACAGGCGACAAGACTCGTCTCGCCAACAAGAAGAAGAGCGAAGAAGAATCGCAGCCGAAGCCTGCGCCGCAGCCGACTCCCATTGCTCCCGTGGCGGGCGCGCCGGCTCCCTCGGACCATCCGGAGGCGCCTCAACCGCAGCGATAGAATCAGCAAAAGCGCTTAGGTTCAGCGAGCCAATTGAGCGGGCCCGGGAAATCACACCCGGGCTCGCGTTGTTTTTCGGCACAAAGAGCTTCTCGTTCAAGCGGTGACTTTGGCAGAGCGGGAGAATTGCGTTAATCTTCTCGGCAGAATGAAAGACATCTATATTGCCGATCTCATGGGCTTTGACGAGGGCAAGGGCTTCGACAGCTTCTTTCTCGTTCTTGCCAAGCAGCAACGAACCACAAAGCAAAACAAGCCATATCTGAGCCTGACGCTTGGCGATAAAACGGGCCCGATCGAGGGGCGCGTGTGGGAATTAGGCGATCCGCGGATCGCCAAGGATTTTGAGCGTGGCGACATCGTTAAGGTGCGCGGAAGCGTCTCGCGCTATGACGATCGCGCGCAGGTGAAGATCGATCAGCTTCGCAAGGCGCTTGATGGCGAGGCGAACAAAATGGATATGTTGCCCGCCACCACGTGCGATGTAGCTGTGTTGTGGACCGCACTTGAAGCCGTCGTCGCAAGCGTAACCAATCTCGATCTCAAGCGACTGCTCGAAGCGCTGCTCGACGACCCGGCGATTGCACAGGCATATCGCATAGCGCCTGCCGCGCGGCAACTACATCACGCGTGGCTGGGCGGGCTGCTGGAGCACGTGGTCAGCCTGCTTGGTCTTGCCGACCGCGTCGCCTCGCACTATCCCATGCTCGATCGTGACCTGCTTGTCACCGGCGTGATTCTGCACGACATCGGAAAAATTCGCGAACTGAGCTGGGACACGGGATTCGATTACACCGTAGAGGGTGTGCTGCTCGGCCACATCCAGATGGGAGTTGACCTGGCAGAGAAGACGATTGCAGGCTTACCCGGATTCCCTGACCGGCTGCGCACTCTCGTGCTGCACATGATCCTGTCGCACCATGGCAAACTGGAGTTCGGCTCTCCCAAGCTGCCCATGATTCCAGAGGCGCTGGTGCTTAACTTTGTCGATGACCTGGACGCGAAGATGCAGGCCATGGCTAGCGAATTCGAGCGATCAGCGCGCGAAGGCCGGGCGCCGGACGAGTTGACGGGCAAAGTGTGGGCGCTCGATCAGCGACAGCTTCTGAATACGAAGGCGTGGCTCGAGGGAAAAAGTGAATAGAAGGTTAATGCGCGCTCCGTAAAGCCCGTGCTAGAATTCCCTCCGATTCAACGGGATCTTTCTGAACACGCTCTTATTCCCCGGCCCTGTTGTGTCCAGATTGCTTCCCTTTCCCTTTTCAAGGAGAAAGTTCATGCCCGACACGATTGTCCCTGACAAGACAGGAAACCCCGCGCCCCTCGGCCTGATGGGCTTCGGAATGACTACGGTCCTGCTCAATCTCCACAACGTAGGATTCATCGCGCTGGATACGATGATCCTTTCCATGGGAATTTTTTATGGTGGCCTCGCGCAGGTCGTCGCCGGCATCATGGAATGGAAAAAAGGCAACACGTTTGCCTGCACAGCCTTCATCAGTTACGGCATGTTCTGGCTGTCGCTGGTGGCGCTTATTGCTCTGCCGCACGCTGGGCTTGGCCTCGCCGGCCCCTCCGGGTATTCGATTCCTGCTTACCTCGCCGCGTGGGGTGTCTTCACGCTGGTTCTATTCATTGGAACGCTGCGCCTGAATCGTGCGCTGCAAGTTGTCTTCGCAACGCTGACCATCTTGTTCTTTATGCTGGCTGCGGGCGATGCGATCGGCAGCGCGGCTATCGGCAAGGCTGCCGGTTGGGTCGGCCTGCTCTGTGGTGCGGCCGCCATCTACACCGGCCTGGCGCAGGTATTGAACGAGGTGAATGGCAAAACCGTATGGCCGCTCGGGCCAGTGGCGCGCGGATAGCTTGGCGTCGTGGCCCATTGAGGGAGCGCTCACACCACGAGTCCCTTGAAAAGTTGCTTGGTGCAATTTACGCCACAAACCAATCCCACTGCTCTTTCGTAAGTGGGACAACTGACAGTCGTCCAATCAGCAGCAGCGGCGACCGAGCAAAGAGCTTTTCCGCTTTGATTTGCGGGAGGGTCTTCGGGTGCTTGAGGCGTTTACCGGCTTTGACGCGCACGATGGGGACTTTTGGATCCGTCGGGTCGACACTGACGACAGTACCCGTGCCAACGGCTGTCCGCTCGTCGCCTGTGTGGTAGAAAATCCACTTCGTTCCAGACTTCATCTCGCGCAGGTTCTTCACGGCGGTTGGATTTGTAACGCCATCCCACACGGTCTCGCCATTGCGCAACAGATCGTCGAAGGAATAAACACCGGGCTCGGACTTGAAGAGAAAGTAGGGCATAAACAGTTCACAGTTCTTAGTTCATGGTTCGCAGTTCTCAATTCGCCGTTGTCCGGGGTTGATGCTGAGTCTTCAGCAGACCAGCAAAACGCCATCCAAGCTTCTTTTTCCCTAGTCCCTGGTCCCCGTCTTTCTATTCCCTGCCCTTTTTGCGGATCTCGATGTTGAGGCGCTTGATCTTCTGGTTCAGCGTGGAGAGCGGGATGCGAAATTGCTCGGCGGCTTCGGTTTGGTTCCAGTTACAGCGCTCAAGCTTCTCTATGATGATGCGGCGCTCGATGACTTCGAGGATGTCGAAGAGCGAGGAGTTGGGGTTGTGCTCGAGGAGCGCGTCCTGGAAGCTGCGGCCGGTGATGTGGCCGGGGAGAAGCTCGGCGCCGATGACCGGACCGGACGAGAGCACGACGCCGCGTTCGATGGCGTTTTCAAGCTCGCGGACATTGCCGGGCCAGTCGTAATCGATAAGAGCGCGCATGGCGTCGGCGGACAGCTTGCGCGGGCCGAAGTTGTTCTCGCTGGCGTAGAGATCGAGGAAGTGTTGGGCGAGAAGCGGAATGTCTTCGCGGCGAGCGCGCAGCGGCGGTAGATCGACGGTGATTACGTTGAGGCGGTAGAAAAGATCCTCGCGGAAGTGGCCATCGCGCACCGCCTGGCGGAGATCGACGTTGGTGGCGGCGAGAATGCGCACATCTACCTGGATCTCCTGAATACCGCCGAGGTGCATGAAGCGCTTGTCCTGCAGCACGCGCAGAATCTTGGACTGCGTGTCAAGGCCCATGGTGGCGATTTCGTCGAGGAAAAGCGTGCCGCCGTTGGCGACTTCGAAAAGGCCTTTCTTGGATGCGACAGCAGAAGTGAACGCGCCCTTGACGTGCCCGAAGAGCGTGGACTCAAGCAGCTCTGAAGGCATGGCGCCAGTGTTGATGGGGACGAACGGCTTGTCCTTCCGGGGCGAGTTGGCGTGGATCGCCTTGGCGATGATCTCCTTGCCGGTGCCGCTTTCGCCCTGAATGAGTACCGTTGACCGGCTGGGAGCAACCTGCGCCACAAGATCGAAGACGCGAAGCATGGTATCGCTTTTGCCCACAATATTGGCGAAGTTATAGCGCTGCTTCAGGGTGCGCTTGAGCTGAAGATTCTCTTCCTCGGCGCGGTGGCGTGCCACGGCCGAGCGAATGTCGGCGAGCAGCTTTTCGTTGTCCCATGGCTTCTGGACGAAGTTTTCCGCACCGGCGCGAATGGCCTCGACAACGTTGTCGACCGTGCCATACGCGGTGATCATGATGATGGGGACGTCGGGCTGGCGCTCCTTGAATTGCGGCAGGAGCTCAAGACCGCTCTGGCCGGGCAAGGCAAGGTCCAGCAGGACGAGGTCGAAGCTCGACTGGTCGAGCATGCGCAGGCCTTCCTCGCCATTGGCCGCGGTCTTCACGGCGTAGTTCTCGAGGGAGAGCAACACTTCGAGCGATTCCTGGATTCCGGCCTCGTCGTCGACAACCAGGATCGAAGCAATGGGCGAATTGCTTTCGAAAGCGGGCGCGGAGAGAGTCGCATTCATTGGCCGTGCGTCCTCAGTGGTGGGCTCAGGCATGGACAGAATTCCTTAAGAGGGGAAACTCGAGATGAAACGTTGTGCCGGAGCCAACCGCGCTTTCGACGTGGATTTTGCCGGCATGCTCCTGAATGATGCCGTAGGAAACAGAGAGGCCAAGGCCGGTGCCGCGCCGGTCGCCAGGCATGTTCTTGGTGGTGAAGAAGGGATCGTAGATGCGCTTCAGGTTCTCGGGCGCAATGCCCGAGCCGGAGTCGGAGATGACGGCCTCGACGTGGCTGTTAACCAGGGTAGCGATGGTCAGACGCCCGCCGCCGGGCATCGCATCCTTGGCGTTCAGCAGCAAATTTAGAAAGACCTGCTGCAGTTTGCCGGGATTGCCATGGATCGGTGGCAACTCTTCGGCCAGATCGAGATCGACAAGAATCTGCGCCGTTTTAAACTGGTGCTCAAGGAGCGACAGAGTGTCGCGAACCACCTGATTGAGGTCGGTGGAGCGAAATTCGGTTGTTGAAGTGCGGGAAAAGTTCAGCAATCCGTTGGCGATTTCGGCAGCGCGGAAGCTTTGCTGCGTGATCTTGTCGAGCACCGGGCCGAGGCGCGCGTCGCCGCGCAGTTGCTTGGCCAGCATCTGTGCGTAGGAGGAGATAACGGCGAGCGGAGTATTGATCTCGTGGGCAACGCCGGCGGCGAGCAGCCCAATGGAGCTGAGCTTGTCGGCCTGGGCAAGCTGCGTTTCCAGCGTGACGCGCTCGGTGATGTCGTCGACCAGGATGATGCGGCCCACGGGAACAAAATCGCGCGAGAGCAGCGGCGCAATGGCAATGTTGGCGGTACGCAACTCGCCGGCGCGCGTGGTCAGGCGGAATTTGTAGAGGTGGTGCACTCCCTGGTCGTTGCGGAAGCCCTCGAGAGCCTCAATAAACTCCAAAGGAAACACTGAGCTCAGCGGCTGGCCGAGCGCTTCGGCGCGGCTGAAAGCGTACATCGCCTCCATCTGCGCGTTCCAGCTTTCGATGCGATCGTTGAGGTCGATGGCGAAGATGCCGACGTTGATAGATTCGACGATGTTCTCGTTGAACTCCTTGAGCCGCTCAAACTCGACAATCTTCTCTTCCAGGCGCGCGTAGAGGCTTGCGTTCTGGATGGCGATGCCGATATAACCGGCCAGAGATTCGAGAAGCTCCACATCTTCGCTCGACAGGAAGTCGCCGCCCAGCGTGCGGCCGAGGCCGATGACTGCAATCGTGCGGCTGGCGGCCTGGCCGTTGTCCAATTGCACCGGGGCCACGCGGCAAGGCAGATAGTAGTTGAGGTCGAGCAGGGCGGCTGCGCGTTGCTGATCAGGCGGCAGGTGAAGGGCTGCCTGAGCGTTTTCAAAGAAAATGTGCGAATGGTCCTTGGTGTGGTCGAAGTCAAGAAACCCCAGCGAGAGATTGCCTGGCCCTGCGCTCACGTCGGCCGGTAAGCCGTGCGAAGCAGCCAAACGCAAGCGCCCGCCGTCTTCCGCCAGGAAAATGGCGACGCGGGCAACCAGAAGCGTTTGAGGCAACTGCTCGACGATGGAGTTGAGCAGCGTCTGAAGGTCGGTTTGGGAGCCGAGGCCGCGGCCGAATTCAACCAGCGCCCTGCGATAGTCGTAGCGATGACGGTCGAAGGCGCGGTCAACCCAACTTTGAATGCGGCGTTTGAGGGGATCGAAGACCGCGGCCGTTACCAGAATGGCGATGACCAGAGCCCACTCACGCATCGTTTCCGGCAGCCGCTGGTGCACAATCTCAGCGATGAGCGCGATGATGCCGAAATATCCGCCGAGAATAAGAGCCGTGGCCAGCGTGTAAGCGACACCGCGCTTGAAGATCAGGTCCGTATCCATCAAGCGGTAGCGGACGATGGCCCACGCGAATGTGAGTGGCAAAAACACCAGCGATAGGCCAGCCAGATTCGTCAAGAGTTGCGGCGGATTCAGATGAAGTAGATAGGGGATGGCATAGAAGAACGTGAACGGAAGAACCGCGAGAAGGGTGCCGCGCGTGACCCACTTCAACTGCTGACGTAGCAGCGGCGTCGTGGCGCGGCTGTAGCTGCGCAGGAAGAGCAGCGCGGCGCACACGTAGAAGAGGGCATCGTACGCAGTGGCGATCTGGTCCAGCCGGTCGAGAAGAAGCTTGGTAGCCTCGCGGGTGCCAATTGACCAGAGCCATAAAGCAAGCAGCCCCGCGCCCGGGGCGTACACCAGGGGCAGCAGCCAGCGGCGGCGGAGATTCTTGAAGCGCTCTTCAGGGAAACTGAGCGCAAAGTGCAGGAAGAGCGCCGGCTGCAGCGCTTCGGCCACCACATTCGTCCAGAAGACGCCCCAATCCAGCGTGTCGAATTTCCCCGTGTATTTCAGTGCGTAGAACGCAAATGAAACCAGGCAGAAGAGGTAAAAATGCGTGGCCCGCGGGGCGCCCCAGCGGCGGAACAGCACGTAGAAGCCGATGATGAGGTAGATCAGGCCGATCACGCGCAGGCCGAATTCGAGGCTGTGATCCATCGGGTCAGGAATGACTTTGATGGGAGCTTCGAGGGGAATGCCGTCGCGCGTAATGGTGTAGTAGACCTGTCCGTAAGGCCCTGTGGCGTAAAGGGCGCGCTCCAGATTGGCAACCAGCGTCACTGGCGTTACATCGGCGGTGGGCGATTCACTGACCCCCGTCAGCAGGTCTCCCACCTGAATTCCCGCACGCTCACCGGGCTTGTCCGGGAGGACCTTTTCGGCTTGGAGCCCACCGGGCGCTTCGCCCCACCATACGCCGTCGTCGGGCTGCGGATACTGCCTCTGCTCAAGGACATTCAGCACTGCCAACACGAACAGCGCCGCTGTGGCCAGGGCCAGCAGCGTAGCCTGTACGCGGTTAAGGAGGCTTGTCTCCATGAGAGGGAGTTTTCTACATCAATCGCTTTACAAGCACGTCGGTTGCCATGCAGTGGGGATGCGGCATTGCGCCAGAGGTGTCAGGTCAATCGTCTGAGAACAATTGTGATATGGACTTTCAAACGCTTGGAAATGTCAACCTGAAGTGAAGTAAATCACAACGCCGGTGCAAAAAACAAGAGCACGCATCCACAGAACCGAATGCGCCTATGGAAAATTGTAGGAGAAGGCCTGCCCACTAGTCACTAGTCAACTGAGCTAAAACACAGGAGTTCCGAGAAGTCCGAGTGTGTCAATTTGACCACATCCTGCGCCCTGGGGTCGGTTGGAGTCGCGAGAAACCTTGGTCGGGCTTCGACTCCGCCGGACGGTCAGTGCTGGCCGTAGGTCGCCTTCGAACCGTGCTTGCGAAGGTAATGAAATTCCGAGACGTGCCCAGGAATGCCTGCCTCCGGCGCTCCCAGCAGCACGCTGTGGTATGCCAGCCGGGCGATGTACTCAAGTACGTCTGCGTGCTCGACGGCCTCGGCCGGGTCCTTGCCCCAGGCGAACGGGGCGTGACCAGCCACCAGCACTCCGGGAACAGCAACCGGATCGAGTTTTGCTGATCGAAAGCAGCGAACAATGACCGCGCCGGTCGACCGAACGTAGCCTGAGGCAACTTCTTCAGCGGAGAGCGCCTGAGTCACGGGAACCGGGCCGTGAAAGTAGTCGGCGTGTGTCGTGCCAAGGCAAGGGATCGGGCGGTTCGCCTGAGCCCAGGCCGTGGCGAATTCGGAGTGCGTATGAACGATGCCTCCGATCTGGGGAAATTCCCGGTAGAGCAACGTGTGCGTATCGAGATCGCTCGAAGGGCGCAGCGAGCCCTCGACAGTATTGCCATCGAGATCGGTGACGACAAGCTCAGCGGCGGTTAAGGCCGTGTAATCGACTCCGCTTGGTTTGATCACCATGAGGGGTTTGGGTCCGGACCGGTCGACGCCGCTGGCGTTCCCGAAGGTGTGCGGCGCAAGTCCGCGGCGGGCGATCTCCTGATTGGCGCGAAGGACTTGTTGGCGAAGCGATTCGAGCAGCATAACGTCTCTCGATTTAGAGTAAATCCTCCTGGAGAGCGCGGGACGAAGAATCTACGGTCGGGACGGGAGCAGCGCGCGGCCCATACCTTCGCTACCCTGTGCGGCATGGCGCGTGAATTCGCTGTGCAGTAAACTGGGTCTAATCTTCGACCTTTTTTGCATTTCGATTGATTAGGGCCCCTCGCGCCGGACAGATGACGCGAGAGCGCAAAGGCTTGGCTGTGCGAGCAAACTGCATTGCCGCCGCTCCTCTAGCAGACGGAGCCGACTCCTCGGCTGCGGCGTCCGGCGTCTTGCCGCACCCGCGGAAGAATGCGGGCAATTGTGGCTAACCTCACCATTCCCGGCCTGGTGGACGCCTCGTCGAGTCCAGGCTCACTCGCGACTGACCACAGCCCTCGCGCGAAGCCGATTCCTCCCTCGTTCGACATCCAGACAATCTCCCCGAACCGCTGGATGACGGCCATCGCCGTCATGTCGTGCGCCGTCATGCAGTTGCTTGACACGTCGGTCGTCAATGTCAGCCTACCTCACATCGCAGGCTCGCTCTCGTCGAGCGTGGATGAGGCCACGTGGGTGCTTACTTCCTACTTGGTCGCCAACGCCATTATTCTGCCCATCACAGGATGGTTGGCCGGAGTGTTTGGCCGCAAGCGGCTGCTGCTGCTTGCCGTGACAGGCTTCACGTTGTCGAGTTTGCTGTGCGGACTAGCGCCCAATCTGCCTATGCTGATTGTCTTTCGCGTTGTGCAAGGCTTAACTGGCGGCGGGCTGCAGCCACTTTCACAGGCCGTGCTGCTCGAAGAATTCCCGGGAAAAGAGCAGGGTAAGGCCATGGCCTTCTGGAGCCTGGGGATCATTGCAGCGCCGATTCTGGGCCCCACGCTGGGCGGATGGATTACCGACACATGGTCATGGCGCTGGGTCTTCTTTATCAACCTGCCGGTGGGCGTCTTGAGCCTGCTCTTGATCTCGCAGTACGTCGTCGATCCGCACTACCTCAGGCGCCGTTCGCTGGGCGTGGATGCATGGGGCATCGGAATGCTGGCCGTCGGCATGGGCGCTTTGCAGATCATGCTCGACAAGGGACAGGAGAAGGATTGGTTTGGGTCAAACCTGATTTGCGTCCTGTGTGTGATCGCGCTGGTTTGCCTTTCCGTTTTCGTAGTGCGCGAGCTGCGCGCGAAGGATCCGATCGTGCACTTCAGTCTGCTGCGCTCCCGCACCTTCTCTTCCGGTGTCGCGTTGGCCACCATGATGGGCTTCGTTCTCTACGGCAGCCTCGTGCTCCTGCCGCTGTTTATGCAAACCCTGCTGGGATGGACAGCGACGACCGCGGGAATCTGGAACAGTCCCCGGGGAATCGGAACCGCGCTTTGCATGCCCCTGGTGGGCTATTTGCTGGGCAAAGGATGGGACGCGCGCTGGATGCTGATCTTCGCATTTGCGCTTGCCAGTCTTTGCTTCTTCGGCTACGCGCGGATGACGCTCGACTCCGGCACTTGGGACATCTTCTGGATTCAAATCATCCAGGGATTTGCCCTGGGGTTTCTCTTTGTGCCGCTGACCACCCTGACCATGAGCCCGATTCCCAAGGCGGAGACGAGCTATGGCACGAGTCTCTACAACACCATGCGCAACATCGGCTCGAGCGCAGGCATCTCCTTTGTGACCACGCTGGTGGCGCGCCGCGAGCAGTTTCACCAGCAGACGCTCGGCGACCACCTTACCGCTTCGAGTCCGATGAGCCAGCGGGCATTTGCACAGTTGACGCCTTTCCTGGCTCATCAAGGTTTAGACCAAGTGACGGCGGCGCACAAAGCCGGCGGGCTTATCTATCAGCGGCTCCAGCAGCAGGCGGCGTTGCTGAGCTATTCCGACGCGTTTTACCTGATGGGGATCGTCTTCCTGGCCAACATCCCGCTGGTGCTGCTGATGCGCGGCGCAGAGCACAACCGGCACCATCGCAAGAACCGTGAGGTGCATGGGCCAGAGGTGGCACGAAGCGCGCCAGCATCTCAGCCGCGAAGCCAGTAGGGCTTGGGAATAACCGCGGCAAGCTCCGCGAACTCAGAGTCGGTCAGCCGGAAAGCAGCCGCGCTGACATTCTCTTCCAAGTGCTTCACCGACCCCGTTCCGGGGATGGGCAGCACAACCGCCGAGCGGCGCAGCAGCCACGCCAGCGAGACAACCGCCGTCGAAACGTTTCGCGCCGCCGCAATCTTTCCCACAACCTCGTTGGCCTTGCGGCCTTGCGCCATTGGCCCCCAGGGCAGAAACGCCATCCCGTTGGCCTCGCAATAGTCCACCACAAAATCCCACTCGCGATCCGAGAAGCTGTAGCGATTCTGAACGCTGACGATGGGGACAATTCTCTGGGCGCGCTTGATGTGCTCGAGCGTAACGTTGGAGAGCCCCACGTGGCGAATCTTTCCTTGTTCTTTGAGCCGCGCCAGGGTTTCCATTGAGGCGTCAAAGGAGACAGCCGGGTCGGGAACATGCAGTTGATAAACGTCGATGCGATCCAGGCGGAGGCGCTTCAAGCTGCCTTCAATGGCCTTTTGGATGTGCGAGGGGCTGGCATCGTGCTGCCAAACGCCGGGTCCGTGGCGCGTCCATCCGGCTTTGGTCGCGATGACGAGGCCGGAAGGATAGGGACGGAGCGCCTGGGCGATCAGTTCTTCAGAAACATCCGGACCGTAAGAGTCGGCAGTATCAATGAAGTTCACGCCGAGTTCGACTGCTCGGCGCAGCGTGGCGAGCGCCGCGTCGACATCGTCAGGCGGACCCCAGATGCCCTTCCCGGTGATGCGCATGGCGCCGTAGCCCATGCGGTTCACAGTCAAATCTCCGCCCAACGTAATGGTTCCGGCTTGGGCTGCAGGTGAAGTTTCGGTTCCGGCCGTCATTCTGGTGTCTCCTTAAACCGTTACTTCCCAACCCGGTTCGTAGGTGCGGGCCCAGTACTTCATGGCCTCGGGATCGTTGAGGATGTGCGCGGTTTCACTGTCGATCCGTAAAAGCCTATCGACAAACCAAGCGATGTTCGAGAGCAGCAGCATGGTCACGGTGACATTGGCAACCGTGACAGGTGAATTAAGTTTCTGCTGGCCGCGAATGGCCGCGATAAAGTTGGCAAAATGACCGTCGGTCATGGAGTCGGCGCTCAGCAGATCGCCGGTTGAGCTTTCGTGGCCGGTTCGATACGAATCGGTCTGCTTGCCTTTCCAGTCGAAGACGTCGTAGCCCGCGCGATCGATCACCACCGAGCCCTTGGTTCCCATGATGACCGAACCACGATCGCGCTCGTAGAGTCGCATGCCCTGGCACGAACGACCCTCCCACGAGATGAGTTTGCCGGGATACTCGAAATTGGTGATGGTTGTATCCGGGAACTGCCAGTCGTCTTTGTACTGGTAGCGTCCGCCGCTGGCGGTCACGGCATTGGGAATCTCAGCCTGCAGTGCCCATCTGCAAATGTCCACCTCGTGCGTGCCGTTATTGAGAGTTTCGCCGGTGCCGTAACGCCGCAGCCAGTGCCAGTTGTAGGGTTGAATGTTGTCTTTGTACTCACTGCGCGGCGCCGGACCCTGCCACAAATCCCAGTTGAGCGAGGAAGGCACCGGCGCGGGCTTGCCGATGCCCATGGAGCCGCGCGTATTGGCGTACCAGGACTTGGCCATGTATGTGTCACCGATGAGGCCGTCGTGAATCTTTTGGATCATGCGGATGGTGTAGTCAGAGGATCGCTGCTGATCGCCCACCTGCACGAGCTTCCTATATTTCTTCTGCGCGGCGACCAGCAGCTCACCCTCGCGCGGATTCTGACTGGACGGCTTTTCAACGTAAATGTGCTTGCCGGCCTTGAGGCCGAGCACCGCCATGGGCGTGTGCCAGTGGTCGGGAGTGGCAATCGTAATGGCGTCGACTTCTTTCGCTTCCAGCGCATGCCGGAAGTCGGCCTCTGCTTTGGGTGCATAGCCGAGCTTTTGCTCCGCTTCAGCCGCGAATTTCCCTAGGATGCCGGAATCGACGTCACAGATATAGGCCAGTCGCGCTGCATTGCTGTTCGCGACCATTGCATCGAGATGCGCGTGACCGCGGCCATTCAGGCCGTTGATGGCAATGTTCAACCGATCGTTGGCGCCCAGGATCTGCGCATAGCTCTTCGCCGTGGATGCGAAGGCTGAGGTTGCTGCTCCCGCGGCAAGACCATTGACAAATTTTCGACGGGAAATCATCTGTTTCTCCAAGTAGGCGTAGTTCACAGTTCTCTGCGGCAGCCTGCGTCCTCTTGCAACATCGTTCGCGGCGAGATGCTCACTCCGCCGCAACGAATTATACCTTTGAGTAGCGAGAGCGCCTTGGCAAGCGGAAACAACGGCCAAATTCGCGAGCTTGCGGTGCGGGGCAAACCGGCGGAGCCACGACTGTGAACCATTGATAGCACCAAAGGGCTTGCGCCGCTCTTGCGGCCTTTCCACCTTTGGGCTTTCAGGCACTTTGGGGCGAAAATGGACGTGAGGGTTGTAAACTTGCGCCGCATGGTGACGTCTACCAAATCGATGGCAGCTGGGACAGCCGTTAAGCCGATGACCGCGGACGCAGCGGAGGAACTCGCCGCGCGCGAGTTTGCGAGCATCGTCGAAAGCCACCGGCCGCAGATTTTTCGCTTCCTGCTGGCGTCGCTGAGGGACGTGGATCTGGCGGAAACACTGACGCAAGAGTGTTTCCTGAAGGCGCATCGGAATTGGAAACACTTTCGCGGCGATTCCAGCGCCATGACGTGGCTGATGCGGATCGCCATCAATTTACAGAAGGATCACTGGAGAAACCGGCGCCTCCAGTTCTGGCGGCATACTCAGTCGAACGCAGTGGACGTGGACGAAGCCAGCGACTGGCTGCCGAACGGCGAACGAAACGCGGAGCAGCAGATATTGGCGCGGGAGCAGGTCAAGCAGGTTTGGAAGGCCGTCGAAGGACTGAGCCAACGGCAGCGGACGGTGTTCTTGCTGCGCTATGTCGAAGAGCGGGAGTTGAGTGAGATTGCCCGAGCAACGGGATTGAGCGAAGGCACGGTAAAAGCACACTTGTCGCGGGCGCTTGGGAGAGTACGCGCGGAGCTGAGAGGAAAACGATGAGCGGCAGAAACAAATTGGCGGGAGAGATCGATGATCCGATGGTGGCCGGTGCGTTGAAGCACTTCAAGGCCAGCGTGGATGCCTGGAGCGAGGCGGCGTACCGCCAGCCGCGGTCAGCGGTTATGAAGACTCGGCACACCTGGCGCTTGGCAGGAAGCTGGGCTCTCGGTTGCTTGCTGGCGGCTGGAAGCCTCGCGGGCACGTTGTATCAACGTCACGCACGGCAAGAATCGGCGCGGATCGAAGCAACGAAAGCGGCAATCAAGGCCGCACAGCAAAAGGCCGCGGTGGAGCGCAGAGCCACCGTACAGCCTGTCACGGCCACAATCGTAACCAGGCGGCAACCGACTGCGGTAAAACGTGCAGCAAATGAAAATGAAGATCTGCTGGCAACGGTAGACAGCGATGTATCGCGGCAGGTTCCGGCGGCCATGGAGCCGCTGGCGCAAATGATGGAAAGCACCGGAGCAAATTGAAGGACTCGTTGAAAATACAAGAGAATTCCAGAAGAGAAGGCGAGAAAAGGTCCTTTGGGACCCAAGGCAGGAGAAATCGATGAGGATGTTGAAGATTGTGCGACTGGTTTTGGCGGTAGTGGGAGTGTTGACGGCGGGAGGTTGGGCCTGCGCGCAAGGGCCCGGTGGGCCAGGTATGGGACCTGGTTTCGGGCAGCATCGGCCTCCTATGGAACGCGCGTTCGGATTCGCAAACGGGCAATTCTGGAACAATCCGGACGTCGTAAAGCAGTTGAGCCTGACTGACGATCAGCGAAAAGCGATGGATGGAATTCTGCAGGACCATCGCATGAAGCTGATCGATATGCAGGCCACGCTGCGCAAGGCCGAGGTGGAGATGATTCCGCTGATGAAGGCCGACTCTCCGGACCGTGCGGCAATCGAGGCCCAAATCGACAAAGTTGTGAGCGCACGTGCGGATCTTGAAAAAGCGAATGCGCGTTTTCTTCTGGACATCCGGTTGCAGTTGAAGCCAGACCAGTGGAAACAACTCCAAATCGTGCACCAGAACCGGATGCAACACGACGGAATGCGCGAGCATGGCGGTGGTCAATGGGGACAAGACAGGCGCGGACCGAGCATGGGCGGGCCAGACGGACAGTTCCACAGGCCTCAGGCGCCACCGCCACCACCCGATGGTGCTCCGCAAACAGCACCGGCTCCGGGACCGGGCCAGGAGCAATAACAGAGCACCGCACTGCGATTTTCACGCGGCGCTGCTCGGAAGCATTAACACCTAAAACTAAACGCGGCAGAAACACAAGTGTTCCACTTACCAGGCAACGATAGTTGACAGGAATTCGGGAGGCGGCATGGGAATCCCCTTGCCGCCCTTTTTTTTGCGCGGCGAACGGTGAACTTCGAGCCGCCGAGACACGAAATTGCGTGTGACGCCGGACAGCGGGCGGCGCAGATTCTGTACCATCAGGATGGAAGGAACGTTCGTGCCCAACCTCGCTCCGACTGACTCTTTGATCCTGCTGATCTACGCCTTCTTTGTCCTGGCAGCTGGATTCTCGCTCAAGCCGGCAATGACGGGAAGCCGAGAGTTCATGCAGGCAGGGCGCGCGTTACCCGGCTGGCTATGCGCCATGGCGATGCTGGGCGCTGGCCTCGGCTCCCAGGAAGTTCTGGGCATGGGCGCGGCCGGAGCGCGGTACGGGTTGGACAGCGTTGGATTTTTCGCGCTCGGCTCAATTCCGGCGATGCTCTTCACGGGCCTATACCTCATGCCCATCCTCTATGGCTCGAATTCGGCTGCCGCATCGAGCGAAAAGCCGATTCGCTCGATTCCGGAATATCTTGGCCTCCGCTTCGACCGGAAGACACGCCTGCTGAATGCATTTCTTTTTACAGCGATGTCCTCATTCAGCGCAGGGATCGCACTCTACGCCATGGCGCGCGTCTTTGTGGCGCTCCACGTCTTCGATCGGGTCGCAAGCACTCTGAACTTGTCGCCAACGGGAGTTCTGCTTCTCGCAATGGGGCTGCCGGCGGTCTTGGTGCTGGCCTATGTTCTGCTGGGCGGACTTGGCGCCGCGATGTACAACCAGGCGATGCAGTTTTGCCTTGCCCTTGCCGGGCTGCTGCCTGTGGTACTTCTGGGGTTGAAGAAAGTAGGCGGCTGGAGCGGGTTGAAGGCCTCTGCTTCGGCCAGCGCATTGCACGGCCTGACACAAGCGTGGCCCGGTGCGGCTCACGCAGGCACACATCCCATGGGAGCAAGCGCGATTGTGCTCGCACTCGGCGTGGGCCTTGTGCTGGGAGGCGGAACGTGGTGCACGGACTTCAGGCTGTTGCAGACCGCGATGGCGGCGAAGAATGTTGAGTCGGCACAAAGAAGTCCGATCATCGCCGCCGCAGTGCGCGTATTTGTGCCTTTCGTCGCGGTCGTTCCGGGGCTGATCGCCATAGCGTTGCCAACCCCGCACACGTCAATCGTGATTCACAACGACAACGGTGTGATCTATCACGAAATCACCGTTGTGCCTCCGGCAGTGGAAGCGGGGAGCGGCTTGGTTCCAGCAAGAGCGGATGCGGACGGAAAGCCAATCATGTCCAATGGCCACGCAGAACTCGACTACACGATGGCAACGCCGAACGTGCTCCTTGAGTTCCTGCCCACGGGACTGCTGGGGTTGGGAGTAACCGCTCTGCTAGCCTGCCTGATGGGCGGCGTGGCAGCGAGCATAACATCGTTCAGCACCGTCTTTACCTGCGACATTTTCCAGGTGCTGCTCGCCAGAAAAGCCGCCGACAAGCGGCTGCTTGCTGTGGCTCGATGGGCCGTCGTGGGCGGCATGCTGCTTGCCTTCGGCGCGGCCTGCGCCGAAATGCGTTTCGACAGCATTCTCGACGCCATGATGCTGGTCTTCGCTTTTGTGAATGCTCCGCTGTTTGCGGTTTTATTAGTGGGAGTCTTCTGGAAGCGCGCGACCGGGCACGGCGCGTTTGCAGGATTGATTGCGGGAGCAGCCGCGGCTCTTCTGCATCATGGCCTGGCGCTGCCTCTCGGTGAACAACCGGGCATTCACGGCGGCTGGATCGCCGCGCTGATCCATCCTTCGAGCGAAATGGTGCTGGGCCTGGGGACAGCGATCCTGGCGTTCCTCTTCAGTCTCCTGACTTCTGTGGCCGTAAGCGCGTTTACACAGCCGCGTCCGCAAGAAAACCTCGAAGGGCTTGTTTACTCAATGGTGCCGCGGCCCGCAGCGATCGCGAATTGGTGGAGGCGCCCGGAAGCAATGGCTGCTGTCATTTTGCTGATTGCGATCGCCGTCAACTTGATCTTCATTTGAGCAGGAAGGAAAACCATGTTCTACGATCCGCGCATCTCGATGGGTATGCTGTTCACATTGATCGGAACCATTCTGACAGCCTTTGGCCTGTCCACGCGCTCCAACGCGGACGTGTATGCAAAGAGCCTCGGGATCGACGCCAATTTGTGGTGGGGATTGGTGCTGCTCGTATTTGGAATCGCAATTCTCACCCTTGGCCGCCGCGGTCAGGCGAAGTTGGAGAAAGAGAAGAAATAGCTATCAACGTCCGGTCCCTGCGTTCCCTCGCTTCTCACTCGCCTTTCGCGCTGAACCGCATGGTCCGGTAGTCGAAAGTGTAGCTATTCAGCTGGTCGAGTCCGTCAATGCCGATCACGCCGTAAACGTCGTCGTGAGCGGCTGATCCAAGCGGCTGGGTGAGGACCGGGATGTAATGAAGGTCGACTGTTTTATTGCCGACCGCCAGTGGTACATCGTCGGCAACATACGCTGACCTCGGCCCAGAATCCATCCCGGGAAACGAGAACGGCTCCATCTTCTTGCCATTAAATTCGGCGGATTGCTCGTCGAACCAGCGCGAGGTCAGATAAGTCTGCTGGCCTCCCACGTCGATGGCGAACATCCGGTCGTCGCTTTCGCCGGAGTCGCCGCGGCTGCCGCTTGAGGCCTCTCGCGAAGTCGAATCGGCGCCGGAATCCCGCGTCCGCCCGAGAGCCACGATGATTTCATCGCCGTCGAGATAGAAACGGGCACCCGTGGTCAGGCGATCCTGGTCGGCGGCCGGATCGACTTCCTTCGCGGGGTCCACCAGGATCGTGTTATCGGAGACCGTGATCCTTCCCATCGCAGCCAGCGCGGGAAACCCGAGGACGCCTTCGACCCGATAGCCGGAGTCAGGAAACGCATAATCCGCGTCTTCGAATACGAAGGCCGTCACATTGTGCAGCGTCAGGCGACCGCCAATCGTGAAGCGCGGGATTACGGTCGAGTGAACTTGGATGGGACGCCCGGTGAGCGTGCGAATCGTGGCGGACTTCTCTGAGATTTCGAGGCCGACGTCGCGCGCAATCGAACGCGAGATCAAGTTGAACGGCGCGGTCGGATCGAGCATCCAGCTGTGAGACCGCGCGTCGATAAAAACCGGCACGTCGATGAGGCCCAGAGGATCGTTGCTGACCTGAAGCCTGAAGGGTTCGCAGGGGTCCACTGTAATGGGCGGATTGTCCTTGACCAGCGGCAGCATCTTGAGCGGCATTTCAATTTCGTCTTGCTCGCCTGAGCTTAGCTTGGCGTGAAGTCGATCGTCGAGAGTCTGGTAAGCCTGACCGGCCTTGGTCCAATCGCCGAGGCGCAGGTAATCTTCGGCGAGCGTCATGCGCAGCAGCTTTTCGCGAACTGTGTCACCGCTCGCACTCACATTGTCGATAAGCGGCTCGAGCAGCTTCACCGACTGTTCCAGCTGATTTGAGCGATTCGCCAGAATTCCGCGATAGAACTGTGCCTGCTCCGGTGGTAGCTGATCGAGCTGTGCCTGAATACGAAGGTACTGGTGATCGGCGAGAAGATTTTGCAAGCGCGCGTCGGTATCTAGGCCGCTGCTTGTCCCAGTGTGAAGTTGTGCGCCAGCGCCCGGTTGCTGCGCCGCGGAGGAAGGTTCGCTTTCCGGACCCGGCGTTGCGGGCGCATTCTGTCTTGTCTCTTGCTGCGGCGGTTGCTCCGCGTTCTGCTGTGCAACGAGAGAAGAGAATGGCACGACAAACGCCAAGGCGAGCGCCAGCCTTCCCAGAGGCAGTCGCGCGCTTCCATTTGCTTGCGCCGGGCGCCGGTTGATACGGCCCGCGAATCCTCTCCCATCGCTCATTGTCAATTCGACGTTAACAGATCGACAACCGCGCGGAGAAGAGCTTCGTCTTGAGACAGTCTTTACGCAAAAACCGCTAGACTTGAGATAAGCGATGAAACGCAAGACAATTGCCCATTACGAGATTCTGCGGCGTCTTGGCGCCGGAGGCAGCGGTGTTGTGTACGCAGCCAATGACACGCTGCTTCAGCGTCCCGTAGTGCTTAAAATACTCCACACCGGGCTGCTCACAGCCGAGCAGATGCGGTCCACGGTGTTGCGCGAAGCGCGCCTGGCTTCCGCCATCGAACATCCAAACGTGTGCGCGATTTATGAGGTCGGTGAGAGCGCTGACGAAGCTTATATCGCCATGCAATTTGTCCCCGGCCAGCCGCTGGACGAATTGATCGCCCGCGGCCCGGCGAATCTGCAGCTTGTGCTCTCGGTGGGGATTCAGATTGCCGATGGACTGCAGGCGGCGCACGCGCTCGGAATTTTTCACCGCGATCTGAAACCGCAGAACGTGATGCTGACCGATGGCGGTCTGGTCAAGATTCTGGATTTCGGCCTGGCGCGGCGGATCGCTCCCGAAGATGCGCGGTTCGACCCCGCAAAGCCTGCGCTGGCAAAAGACAAGTCTGTCGTGTCCACATTCACTGCACGCGGAGGAACCATCCGTTACATGGCGCCTGAGCAGTTTGTCACTGGACATTCGAGCGTGCAATCGGACGTATGGGCGCTGGGCGTGATTCTCTATGAGCTGGCCGGTGGCCGCCACCCATTCGCTCGCGCCGACGCCGAAGACTTTCAGGCCATTCGCGCCATTCAGTTTCTGGAGCCGGACGACTTGAGCGCAATCGTCCCGGATATTTCTGTTGAGCTCAAGAGTGTGATCGCTGCTTGCCTTGAAAAAAATCCCGGCGCGCGCACAGCATCGGCGGCCGATGTCCGCGAGGGGCTCAAGACGATAATAAAGGCGCTACGCATTGAAACCGGGATCCTTCCTGGCGACGCGGCAGCCAACCTGCCGGCGACGGGCCCCGAAGCCGAAAAGCGCACTACGGGCTTGCTCTCCATGCTGGCCGAGCGATTTCGCGAGTCCGCTGGAGAGCAAAAGACACAGAATTCCCTGGTTGTGCTGCCATTCGCCAATTTGGGCGCAACAGAGGCAGCTCCGCTTTACGGATATGCGCTCGCTGATGCGATTGCTGCCCGCCTGGCTCGGATCCCCTCGCTGGTCGTGCGGCCATCGAGCGCGCTGATGCCGCTGGCGGGCGCGCAACCCTGGGCACAGATGGATCCCCTTGCCGTGGGACAAAAGCTGCTTGTGAAGTTCGTGCTCGCTGGTAACTTTGTTCGATCCGAGAATGGATTCGATCTGAACTGGCAGCTGCTCGACGTGGCGTCGCAGAGTGTGCGCACTGGCGGCTCCATTCGCGTCGCGTCGCTGGATTTGATTGCCGTGCAGTCTGAGATTTCAAACGAAGTGTTCGCCACGCTGCAGGGAATGGGGGCTGCGGAAGGAATCGAATTGTCGCGTACCGGGCAAGGCGCCGACGCGACTCGTGCGCCGGCGCGCGGCCCTGCCCGCGAAGCATCGCTGCGCGGACTGGTCAGCGAAAGGTATCTGCAGGCACGCGCTCTGTTGAGCTCCTTCATGGTGCGCACAGGTTCGCTCGCTGATCTCGATCGCGCTCATCAGTTGTTTACGCGCGTCACCGAAGCCGATCCGGGCTTCGCCGCGGGATGGAGCGGGCTTGGCATCGCCGAGCTGCAATACGCGCGCCACGGCTTCGGCGGGCAGATCCACGTGATGCGCGCGCGGCGCGCCTTTGATGAGGCGCTGAAGCTCGATCCGGCGTCGACCGAAACTAATCTCTACCGCATCTATATGTTGCTGTCGCGCGGCGAAAAGGAGTCTGCGCGGCACGGGATTGCCAACCTGCTCGCGAGCGCCGCCAATGACTGGAACGTTCACATGGTGGCTGGCTTGGCGCTGCGCGGCGACGGCATGTACGACGAGGCATTGGGCGAATTCAGCCGTGCGCTCAAACTCAATCCGGCCAACGCCGCCATTCTCTATAACCATCGCGCCCGCGTGTACCATTATCAGAATCAAATCGAACTGGCCGGCGACGAGTTGGAGAAAGGGTTAGCGCTGGAACCGCGCCATCCGCTGCTCCGAACGTCGTCAGGCTATCAGGAAATGCGCCTGGGAAATCTCGCCAAGGCCATCGAGATTCTCGAGGGCGTGATCGCCGATGATTCCTCGCTGCGCATCGCCGTACCTACGCTGGCCATCTGCTACGTGCAGGCTAATGCGCGAGAGCGTGGCGTTGCTCTGCTCAAGGACGACACGCTGGCCGCCGCCGAGGCCGACAGCGAAATGGCTTACCGGCTCGCCACTTACTTCGCCGTCGATGGCGACTCCAGCGAGGCCCTGCACTGGCTGCGCCGCGCCATCTATCTCGGCAACGAAAACTATCCCTGGTTCCAGAAGAATCCCGCGTGGAATAACCTTCGCACCAACGCGGACTTTGAGCGGATCCTCGAGGATCTGAAGAAAAGCTTTCGCAAAAATCAGAAGACGTGGAAGCGATTGCTGGAAGAAGTACCAGCCGGGGAATAGCAACCCTAGCGAGAAATCATGATCCGTTCATACTGCTGGTATTCCGGCTCCCACACGTAATCGCGAATTCTTTCTGCGAATTCGGCTTCATCGCAACCATCGGCGACTCCCTCCGCAATCGCCTGCCTGCCAACGGCCGCAGCGACCGCCGCACTCGTTTTGCGGGAGTCGGCGATGGGCGGCAGCAGCGGCGCACTCTTGTCAGTGCGCGCTGGCGAGAGCGAAGCCAGCGCTTTGGCGGCCGCCATAATCATGCCGTCGGTCACGCGCCGGGCGCGGCTGACCAGAATGCCGAGCGAAAGACCGGGGAAGATATAAGAATTGTTGACCTGCGCGATGTGGACAAGTTTGCCGTTGACCTCAACCGGAGCAAATGGACTGCCCGTACCCACCAGCGCGCGGCCTTCCGTCCAGCGCAGCAGATCTGCGGGTGCAGCCTCACATTGCGAGGTGGGGTTCGACAACGGAAAGATGACCGGGCGCGGAGTTTGGCGAGCCATCTCGCGCACAATTTCTTCGGTGAACGCTCCGGGCTGAGCGCTCACGCCAACCAGAACCGTGATGTCTGCGTTGCGCGCGACATCGAACAGCGATATGACGCCTGTGCCCGGCGCCGACAGCTTCCACCCAGCAACGTCCTCACGCTTGCGCACGAACGGTTGCTGTGCGGGACGGATGCCCTCACAACCCTCGACGAGCAGGCCAAGGTGGTTGAAGGCGTAAATGCGCCGGCGGGCTTGCTCATCGCTCAGGCCCTCCCGCTTCATTTCGGCAATCAGAAGATCGAGAATTCCCGCGCCCGCCGATCCCGTGCCGAACATGGCGATCGTATGTTCACGTAGCGGAATTCCAGTCGCGTTTACAGCCGCGAGCAGCGTGGCTGTCGTCACGGCCGCGGTTCCCTGAATGTCGTCGTTGAAGGTGCACAGCCGATCGCGGTAGCGCTCTAGCAGGCGCGCTGCATTCGCGCCGGCGAAATCCTCCCACTGTAAGAGAACGTGCGGCCACCGGCGCTCGACCGCCGATACAAAGGCTTCGATAAAATCGTCATACTCCTGCCCGCGAACGCGCTTGTGCTCCCAACCGACGTAAATGGGATCGTTGAGCCGCGCCTCATTGTCTGTGCCCACGTCAAGCAGCACCGGCAGGCAATGCTCGGGCGGAATGCCACCCAACGTCGTATAGAGCGCCATCTTGCCAATCGGAATGCCCATGCCGCCGGCGCCTTGATCGCCGAGCCCGAGAATGCGCTCGCCGTCGCTGACCACAATGCAGCGTATCGGATCGAAGTGGGAGCTCGAAAACATCTGTTCCATTCGATCTTTGTTGGGGAAGCTGAGGAATAGGCCGCGTGGCTTCCTCCAGATCTCGGAGAAGCGCTGGCAGCCCTCACCCACAGCCGGCGTGTAGACGATCGGCAGCAGTTCCTCAATATTGTTGGCGATGAGCGAGTAGAACAGCGTCTCGTTGTTGTCCTGCAGGTCACGCATGGAACTGTACTTGTCAAACGCGGTGGGGTGGCTGTCGAGCACGCGTTTGCGGCGCTCGCGCTGGCTTGCGAGGGTTCCGATATGCGGCGGCAGCAAACCGTGGAGAGCGAACGTGTCGCGTTCCGCCTCCGTGAACGCCGTCCCCTTGTTGAGACGCGGACTCATGAGCAGATTGAACCCGGTAAGGTGGGTGCGAATCACGGGCTGTCTGGGTGCGGTCGATCCTGGCGTGTTCGATTCAGTGCTCAAAACAGAGTTCTCCGGGTTCGCAAAATTGTGTGCCAACAGGATAAAAGCTTCTATTCGAATTCGAGCAAAACGATCTCCGGCCGCGTGCCGACGCGCATGGGAGGGCCCCAGGTCCCGACCCCAGTCGAAGTGTAGACCTCGAGCGATCCAAAGCTGTGCAGGCCGCTTGTGAAGCGGCCGTAGACGCGGCGTGTAATCCAGGTAAAAGGCAAAAACTGTCCGCCGTGTGTGTGCCCGGAGAGTTGCAGACTGAAGCCAGCCTGTTCCACGATAGGCAGGCGCACAGGCGCATGGTTGAGCAGAATGCCCGGCAGTGGGCCGTCAATTTGCGGACCCGCCGGGTTCATGCTGCTGAGCGCGGCCTTCATGTGCAAGGGCGATGAAGAGTCGTGGTAGAACACGCCCGCGATCCGCAGGCCATCCACCACAACCTGTTCGTTGGCCAGGACGCGAATGCCTGCCCGCGTAATCGCCTCGATGTAGTGCGTCGGGGAAGTGAATTCTTCATGATTGCCGGTGGAGAAGAAGATGCCGAGCGGCGGCTTAAGCGCGTGGAAGGGCACGAGCAGTTGATCGAGATCGCCTTTCGTACCGTCAAAGAGGTCGCCGGGAATGAAAACCGCGTCGGTACGGAGTTGCGAAGCCAGTACGACCATGCGCCGGCAAAAACGCACGCCGTTAATGGGCCCAAGATGCAAGTCGCTCATCAGAACAGCTCTGCGTCCGCGCCACGACGCGGGGAGGTTAGCGATTTTCACCGGAATGTGTCGGATGCGAATGATTCGGGCATTGATCAGGCCGTAGACTCCGGTGAGCGCCGCAATCATGTAAATGGCAGCCGCCAGCGGCGCACGGAAAGCGCCGGGATTCATGGCTAAATGCGAAAACTTAATCGCCAGCCACGCCAGCCGAAGGACAATCGACCCCCAGAAAAAGAAATTGAGGAAACCAAGCCAGACAGCCGCGGCCCAATAAATGATTCGAACGACGGGATTCGAATAGCGGAACGAAAGAAGCGAGGCAGCAACAAAGCTGAAGGCCAGAACAATCAACGCGATGCGCAGGTCGCCAGCCGCAGCGGGAGCAACACCGGGATTGAACGCGATGAAGGTGGAGTAAACGAACCAATGCCCAAGAAAAAGGATGGCCTGGATGACGAGGATGGCAACGACAGGCCAGGCTTTCAAGCGTATCTCCTTCTTTCAATTCTTGCATGTGCCCCGGCAGAGATTTCCTGACCAAAAGAACTAACGGCACGTGAAACAATCCTTTCATGACCGGCAACGCGCTCGGGATCTACGTTTCCATTCCCTTTTGCCGGTCGAAGTGTACCTACTGCAACTTTGCTTCGGGTGTCTACCCGGCGGCGGACCACGAGCGCTATGTCAACCGGCTGATCGAAGATCTTTCTGAAGCAAAATCCTGGACCGAGAGTGAAGGAACGGAGTTCCCTCGACGCGTGGACACGGTCTATCTCGGCGGCGGAACGCCCAGTCTCTTGGCGCCCGATCTGCTGCTACGGCTCTTTCACTCGATCCGAATGCAATTCGATCTCGACGCCGACGCCGAGATCACCATAGAGTGCGCGCCCGGCCAAATTGCGGACGCGACCCTGAAAGCGATGGCAGCGGCTGGAGTGAACCGCGTGAGCCTCGGCGTGCAGTCCTTTGTTGATTCCGAAGCGCACGCAAGCGGGCGATCGCACAGCCGCCAAATTGTTGAGGCTGATTTGCAGCGGTTGCGCGCGGCGGGGATCGCGAGCCTGAATGTGGATTTGATCGCGGGCCTCGCCGGACAGACATTCGCCTCTTGGGAAGAGTCGCTGGAGGCGCTGATCGACTCACGAGTGCCGCATGCCAGCGTCTACATGCTGGAAGTGGACGAGGATTCGAGGCTGGGACGCGAAATGCTCAAGGGCGGCGTTCGCTATCGAGCGGATTTGGTGCCATCCGACGACGCGATCGCTAACATGTATGACCGCGCCATCGAACTGCTTGAGAGCGTGGGCCTGCGCCAATACGAAATCTCGAACTTCGCGCGGCCCGCATTCGAATCGAGGCACAATTTGCGCTACTGGCAGCGGCGGCCATACCTGGGCTTTGGCCTGGATGCATCGTCCATGCTGGCCTCGCATGCAGAAGCCTCGTGGAATGTCCCTGGCGGTCAAGAAAGACTTCCCGATGTGCTTCGCTTCACGACAACTGACGACCTGAAGGAGTTCCTCGCAGGCCCTGCAACGCCCACGATGACGCGCCTCTCGCCAGCGCAGCAATTCGAGGAAGCATGGTTTCTCGGGTTGCGCATGAACGACGGCGTCGACCTCACCGCGCTCAGAAAGGAATTCGGCTTTGAAATGCTTGAGCCGGCAATGCAAACAGTCGAGCGGCTCATCGACGATGGCCTTTTGGTTGCCGATGGCACGCACGTTCGCCTCAATTCGCGCGGGAGGCTCCTCTCCAACGATGTGTTCCAGGAATTCCTTCGACCGGAAGTTGCGCCGGAAGTCGCCACGGCAACCCGCGACTGATAGGCCTCTGCCGGAGTCTCCCACCCGTTTTCGCCTGCCGCGCTAGACAACGAGCGAAATCGGCGAACTGGGAGAAACCACCGCTACCACGCCAGCAATTCGTCGCCTGAACTCGCGGAGAGGAATTTTACCGGCGACGGCGCGGGTTCAGGCGGGCATCCGAAACACTGGATCGACTCCGACCCGGCGGCCTTGGCCCATTCAAGAGCCTTCTCAGCCTCGCGCAAAACCACAACCGGTGATCGTCCGCGACTGTTGGCGATGCCGAAGCATGCGGAAAGTCGGATGGCTTCGCCTGCGATGCGGACGGGCACTGAGAAAACGTCGACGCGAAGACGCTCGGCCAGGATCATCCCGCTCGCGAGGCTGCAAGCCGGCAGCGCGATCAGAAATTCGTCCATCCCTGGCCGCCCCAGCAGGTCGTAGCTGCGCAAGAGCGCTCCGGTACGGCTCGCCACAGGGCACAACAGGTCATCGCAGGAGTCCACGCCAAGGCGCGAGTTCCAATGGCCGAAGTCGTCAATATCGAAGAGCACCAGGCATAAGGAGCTGTTCATGCGCTGCGCGCGGTCGGTCTCGCGGAATAGCATGGAGAGCATCGTTTCCCGGTTGTAGACCCCGGTGAGACGGTCGAATTGAGCGTTGCGAATGGCCGCCTCGCACAGGGTCTCGAGCTCGAGCGACAGTCGGCCGTTGCGCAGCAGCAGATCGATCCGAAGCTGCCAGTAGGCATATTCGGACGAGCGCAAGATGAGGTCATCGATGACTCCGTCGGCGAGGCGGTCGATCCATTCCTGCGCCACGGTGTCCGCGACCAGCAAGATTGGGACGTGTGGGCCGTCGCCAATGGCTCGCGCCGCGGCCAGCAACTGGCCAATCGGCATGTCAGGCAGCCTCGCATCCACAACGAAAAGGGCCGGTGGATTTCCGCCGACGAGAAATGCGAGCGCCGCCTCAGCCGAGAGAACCACTTCGACGCGCGCCCCTGCCGCCTGGAGGAGTGGTTCAACCGCGCCAAGAAGAGCCGGATCGGGCGATGCAAGCAGTAGAGCCGGAGATTCGTGCGATGGCATCCGGACAATGCTCCTGTTTGGAAGCATCGGCAGAGATTAGAAAACATTTAGAAACGAGGCAAAAATGATTGGGACGGAACAATGACTTCTGCGCGGATTCGTGACCCCATCAGTACTGTGTCCGCGCCTGAACAAAACCACAATCCGTCTGCGGCAACATCGGCGCCGCAATCGGGGATCTCCGCTAATCCACAAAGTCCACTTGCGGGACGATCGGAATAATCCCGCGTTCGTGCCCCATCGCAAGCAGCTTGCGGATCGCTTCGCGCCCGTCGGCGCCGTAGTCGAGCGTGCGCTCGTTCACATACATGCTCACAAACTGGCTGGTCATCGTCGTGTCCAGGTCGCGCGCGAACTGCATGGCATACTCGAGCGCCGGCTCGCGGTGGTCCAGAGCATACCGGATCGAGTCGCGCAGCGCCTTGGACAGGACTTTGTGTGTCTTAGCCCCCAGCGAGCGGCGAATGGCGTTGCCGCCCAGCGGCAGCACCAAACCCGTGGTCTCGCGCCACCAGGCTCCCAGATCAATCACCCTGAAAAGACCGCTGGTGGAATAGGTCAGCTGGCCCTCGTGAATGATGAGCCCGGCTTCATATTTGCCCGCCAGAATCTCGGGAATGATGCGGTCGAACGGAACAGTAACCGTCTTGATCTCCGGATTCAGGATCTTGAGCGCAAGATAGGCCGTGGTCAGCGTGCCCGGAACGGCGACCTGAATGCGGCCCAATTCGTTCACGTCGAGCATGCGATTGGAAACCACCATCGGCCCGTAACCCTCGCCCACGCTGCCGCCGCAGCCCATCAGCGCGTAGTTCTGCTGCAAATACGGATACGCGTGAAAACTAACTGCGGTGATATCGTAGAAAGCTTCATCGCGCGCGCGGCGGTTGAGCGTTTCAATGTCGCTGAGCGTGTGGCTAAAGCGGTAGCCGGGCACACGAATCTTCTGCGTCGCCAAGCCATAAAACATAAAGGCATCGTCGGAATCGGGGCTATGAGCGATAGAAATATCGACTGGAGTCTTCGCGTTTGCGAGGTCAGGGGTCTTTGTGCTCACGTCTGGGGAGGTCCTTTCGGCAACAAATCATTTAACGTGCTTCAATATTGCGGCAGTACTTAGTGTATGACGACACATTGAGACTGACTCTTTCCGGCGAAACCGTCGGTCAATTCATCTCATTACAAAACTATCAGGGTTTCAGTTCGAGGTCCGGCTCCTCAGCCGCCTCAACGGCTGCCGACGGTCTGTTCCCAGGTTTTGCGCGGTGCCGCCAGACATGACGGGCTGCTCCCGCGGCCGCAATCAGCAGCGCCCCGAGCGAAACGAGAAAGACGATAAGGAGCCAGCGCATGAGGACAAACCCCAACAAGGATACCAGAGGGCCGGTTTGCGCCTATGTCGTTCGATTACACTTTCGTGCTCCGTGGCGGGCCCAGACTAGCGCGCAGCCATTGAAGATAGGAATAACTGCCTGCCTCGATCTCAAGCACCAGAAACTCAGGGGTTTGATAACTGTGAAGCTCTTGGAGCCGCGCCTCGAGAGCGGGCAATTGGTCACTGGCTGTCTTGAGCAAAAGCAGAGTCTCCGCTGACGATTCAATCTTTCCCTGCCAGCTGTAAATCGAGTGAACCGGAGGAAGGAGTGTGGCGCACGCAGCCAAGCGTTCCTCCACGAGCGTCCGGCCCAGACGCGCGGCTTCTTCAGGGCTGACCACCGTGGTCATCACGATGCGGGCGGTCGACGTAGCTTCGATCATTGGCCCTCCTGATTGGATACGATCCTGCCTCCACTCTACGCGGGAGCGCCGGGCGCGACAGTCCACACTCGAAAGCGGACGTCGTTTTCTTCAATCTCGGAGAAGCCTTGCCGAAGCGGAGCCGGGAACGGCCAGGCTCCGCTTGGGCAGCGGCAATTCAGGTTCGTCGATAGCCCTAGCGGACCAGTTCCGCAATCACTGCGATTTCCTGGCTCCGCGTGGTGCCCGGAAGGTCGAGCGACCCGAGGACCAGTGGCTTGCCCTGCGACAATACCGACGCTTCGTCAAAGAGCGTCTGCCGAACGACCGGATCCTGTGCGGCGCCCACGGGCTTCTCGTCTCCGAGGCTCGATTCCTCGATCTTCGTGTGCACATTGAGAGAATCCGGCGACACGCTCGTGCGAGCTTCAATGCTAAGTCCAACGTCCATGTACTGCATCTGTGTGTTCGCTGTCTGGCCGTCGGTCGTCCCGGTCACGATGGGCACGCGCCTACCTTGCTTGAACGTCGACTTTTCACCCGACGTCACTAGCATTGTGAATTGCTGCGACACGCTGCGCTTGCCGCCATCGATGTCGGTGATTGTGTAGGTCAGGCGATAGAGCTTTCGCGCCTTGTCGAGATCCGCAATGAGCTTTTGCGCGGTCTCCATGTCCTCGGGTGTGGCACGAAGTATGATCGCGTTCTGCGTCTGAAGGGCATAGATCTTCGCCTTCGGCAGCACATTGCGTAGATCGGTTTGAATGTCGTTAAAGTCGTTTTGCTCGGAGGCATTGGTCAGGAAAAACGTCCGAACAGTTTCCGGGGCGGTCTGCGCATTGGGTTTGGCTTCGCTCGGTTGTGTCTCTTCCGGTTTGGTTTGCGCGCCTGCGATTGGCGGCATCCATGCCGTAGCCAGTGCGACAGCGGCCATCAAAACGACCGGGGTAAACCTGTGCGTACAGGCTGCGATTCTGTTCAACTGCATAGTCTCCTCCTCAAGGCTGTTCCGAAGAACAACGCTGTCTGTTTCCTGATTCGGGTCCGGACATCTTCTATGCACACAGACGCCACGCCGAGGATTCCGCTCGACAATTTATCCGGTAGTGTGTCGCAATCCGGACGGCTGGCGCCTATCCAAATAACCCACATCGCCGGTAACTGCTGCTTCTACGTCTCGGTCCTCGAGTCAACCTCTGGTTAAAAATCGCGATGCGGCTTGCCCATCGCGCTCCGGTGTTGCAGTATGGACTTTGCGGCCAACGACCGCGCGTGGAGAAACCAATGAGCACTACGATCAAATTTGGCACCTCGGGATGGCGAGCGATTGTGGCCGACGATTTTACGGTGGCCAATATCAGGCTTGCGGTTGCGGGAATCGCCGCTTATGTCAAAACCCTCCCTGCCCCGCATCGCGTGCTCGTCGGCCGCGATCCGCGCTTCCTTGGCGAGACCTTTGTCTCCGAAGCAGCGCGCGTGCTGGCCGCGGCAGGCGTCACGCCTATTGTGATTCCCGATGCAGCTCCCACTCCGGCCATCGCCTACGCCGTGCGCACGCTCAAGACTTCGGGGTCCATAAACTTCACTGCATCGCACAATCCGCCGGAGTACAACGGCATCAAGTACTCCACGCCCGATGGAGCGCCGGCTCTGCCTGAAGCCACAAAGCAGATTGAAGCCGCGATCGACAAGATCGCGAGCGGTGGGGGCGGAAGCGTTCCCAGCCCCATCGTGGAAAACTTCGAGAACGTAGACGTGAAGCCGGCGTTTCTAAACCGGCTCGCTGAGCTCGTCGATCTGAAGGCCATCGCCAAATCGGGCATCAAGGTGGTCTACGATCCGTTCTGGGGCGCGGGACGCGGCTATCCTTGCCATCTGCTCCGTCAGGCCGGCGTCACCGTCGAAACCGTCCACGACTATCGCGACGTGCTGTTCGGCGGCCACGCTCCGGAGCCTTCCGACGAACTGCTCGGCGCTGCAAAGGAAAAAATGAAGGAGATTGGCGCAGCACTGGCCATCGCAACCGACGGCGACGCGGACCGATTCGGCATCGTGGATGGCGACGGCACGTTCATCCAGCCGAACTACGTCATCGCGCTGCTGTTCGACTATCTTGTTGAAACGCGCGGTTGGAAAAATGGCGTGGCCAAGAGCGTGGCCACAACCAACCTGATCAATGCACTGGCCGAATATTACAAAGTTCCGCTCTACGAAACTCCGGTGGGTTTCAAATACATCGGTGCGCTTATCGATCAGGATAAGATCGCGATTGGCGGCGAGGAGTCGGCCGGGCTCACCATCCGCGGCCACGTTCCCGAGAAAGACGGCATCATTGCCGGGCTGCTCGTGGCGGAGATGGTGGCCACCCGCGGCACCAGCCTCGGCGTGCAATTAAAGGCGCTTTTTGCCAAGGTTGGTTCCTATTTCCCGGTTCGAGAGAACTTCCACTTGACCGCGGAGCAGAAAGCCGCGTTCACTGAGAAGTTGAAGGCTGATCCGAAGGAGTTGAGCGGACGCAAAGTCGTCTCCGTCGTCAGGACCGACGGGCTCAAGCTCATTCTGGACGATGGCTCGTGGGTTTGCTACCGCCTTTCGGGCACCGAACCGGTGGTGCGCGCCTACACTGAAGCGCGCAACGAGCAGGACACCAAGGCTCTGCGCTCGGCGGCCGAAAAGTTTGTGTTGAGCTGAGGCCATTCACGGGCCGGAACCACGGATTGGGATTCGATGCCAGAAGAGATTGTGCAAGGGAAGACGAAAGCACCAGCCGCCAAACGCGTTTCGTTGCGCGCGTGGGCGCTTGACTCGACAGAACGCCTTTGGCGGCCGGCAGGCACCGTCATTGCCATCGTGCTGGCGCTGCTGGTCACGTGGCACGTTGTCTACGGCAATCATGGTTTGTCAATATGGCAGCAGAAGCGCGTCGAGGATCGCGCCCTCCAGCAGGAGATCAAGGATCTGCAGCAAGAGAATTCGCAGATGCGCAAGCACATCGATCATCTGAATTCGGACCCCGATGCCATTGAGCGCGAGGCGCGCGAGAAGCTGCACTACGCCAAGCCCGGCGAAGTCATCGTCAATTTATCCGACAAGCCGCAGCAGCAGAACCCTCCGGGAAAGTGAGCCCTTCGCCTCTCGCACCTTGTTACCACCAGTTTCAGTCCTCGTCACTGGGCCTCCGTTAAATCCTTGGAGTGGGGCGATTCATGTCACAGAAAAGCAGCGAGTTACCCGTTAGCGGCGTCATACCAGTCGACCAAATGTTTGGCGACGACGCGGAAGATACCCGGCTTCTGCTGGAGATGGCTTCCAAAGCTCAAGACTACATTTCAAGATTCTCGTGGTGCCAATCGGTTCGGGAAGTCTACTTTGGAGATGGCTACGGAAGAATCGTCGCCGTCTTCTTCATCCACATCGAGCCGTCCCGGCCCGAAGTGGATGAGTGGCTGTGGGTGGTGGTCGGCGATCTGCCGTCCGCTTATCTCGTAACCGACAATTGCAAGACTCCCTCGCAGACGCTTGAGCGATACATCGACGAGATGTCGGAGTGGGTAAAGCTGGCAAAAGACGGGCGCTCGTCGGAGGATGTAATTCCCGTGAACGCGCCGGCTACGCCTGAATCCGCAGAAATGCTTGAACGCCGGCTCAGGGTTCTGAGCGAGACAATCTTGCCAGCCCTTCGATTGAATGAGGTCGCACGCTCTTAATTTCCGCTCACCTCGCCTAAAAGTCTATGTGCGCCCGCACCGTGGCTACATACACCGGGCCGCGGTCAGTGTTGTAGCCCGGATGGGCGATCTGCGTTCCGCCAATCATGCCGTAAAGTCCTTGCCAGATGTGGGCGTTGTAATACCACTCCATAATGTCCTCGCGTCCATAGCGCAGGTTGCCGTCGCCCAGCAGGAAGCCCAGCCCGCCGTAGTGTAAATAATTCTGGTGGTCGCGCTTGATAGCGTTCGAAACATACGCCACGCCAACCTTGTCATTCGAGCGATGCCAGCTCTGGCCGTTGTAGTCGCCTCCGAATTCAATCGTCTGCGCTACTTCGGTATATGCGAATGACTCGTTCCGGTCATCGTTCCAGCCAAACCGCCCAAAGAGTCGCAGGCTTTCCGTCACTTCCTGTTCGGTGTTCAGTCCAAAACCATATTTCACCGCGCCAAAGCGTTCGGTGTTGGTGATCTCGGGTGTTGCTACATTGCCCCCGAAATATTGGTCGACCGACTCCCGGTAGTTGCCCATATGCGCGTGATTCACGTAGCTCAGCACGCGAACGGCGCCTTCCCGCTTCGGATTGAGCCAGCTCGAGAAGAGCCCTTTGCGCAGTTCGAATTCCCAATTCTGCCCACTGGCGCGTCTGAAGTCCCAATCAAGGTCGGTGCCGTTCGCGACAGTTGGCATCGCGGCGATCGCATAGCGCGCCGACCACACCTTGTCGTCGTACTCCAGAATTCCGGCATACGTGTAGCCGCGCGTATCCGCCGCGTAGTCCCATGCGCCGTTGTTGACGATTGTCCAGTTCGTGAATTGTAGATGGCTGTCGGAGCCAACGGAGTTAACGTCGAAAACGTCCGCGAGACTCATCTTTCCGACCCGTATGTCGAGCCGCTTCGCGGGAACTTTGTTCGCCAGCGCGAACGGCCCGCGGTCCTGATCACTCATCTCGCCAGTCAAGCCAATAATCTGGTGAACCTCGCCGCGCGCAAGATAGGGCCCAATTCCCAGGCTGGGGTCGCGAACAACGTCAACATTTGTTTCGCCCGCCAGCCCCAGCGCCTGGGAGATCCCGCGTCCACCCGCATTCTCAAAGTCGACGATCAGATCCGTGTTGAACCGACGGTTCGGCCACAGTTGATAGCCAAGGTAAAGGGTTGCGACCTCGGAGGCCTTGGTCTCGAAATCGTCGATGAGGCTGTTTGGTCCCTCGTAGAGCGAGTGAAAATGTCCATGCATCTGGAAAATGCTGTTCGCTTGCCCCGAAACCCAGTAGCGAGCCGCGTCAGGGTGCGGAAACGTGGTCAGGGTTTCTGCTTCAGCGGGTGCCGCCGGCTCGGGGACGGAAGTCGGCCCGGGGGCGGAAGGCGTCTCGCTCGGGACCTGAGCACCCGCAAAAGCGGCAGCAAATAGAAAAGCGCAGGCAAGTCCACACAACGAGTAAACGAACGAGTTGGCGATCCGAAAAGGCACAAGATAATTACAGGATGACTATACCCCTGATCGGTATATACTATACCCCAGTTAGGTACTGTCAAGCGAAGGAGAATCTCGATGGCTCTTCATGAGCGGGAACAATTGAAACTCCTGCAACGCGTTCGGAGATTGCGCGGGCAACTCGACGCGGTCGAGCGTTCGTTGACCGCCGACGAGGATTGTGGCGGTCAGCTGATGCAGCTCGCCGCCGTCCGAGGCGGGATCAACGGCCTGATGGGTGAGGTGCTTGAAACGCATATCCGCTTTCACTTGGCGGACGGCGCTAAAGAGCAGATTGCGCCGGAATTGGCCGAGGATCTGATCGACCTCGTGCATGCATATCTTAAGTAATATCATTGGTTTGCAAGCAATCCGCATTCGCGTTGCCGGGAGTGCGTCTTCACGCACGTTTTGAGCTCATCGTATCGGGCCGATAGCCGTTGAAGTGTGAACGCCGGTTGAATCCATCGAGAAGTGGACGCCACGTCGGCGCGGCTCAAGATCGCGTGCCATCGCTCCACTTGTGAGCGCTCCGCCTCAGCCATGCATCCAATGCAAAAGGGACACTCAAACGTTGGCACGCTGGAGTGATCCATGCAGCGATTGGCGGGAAAGGTCGCGATTGTGACCGGGGCAGGTTCGGGCATCGGACAAGGGATTGCGAAGCGGCTCGGCTGCGAGGGGGCCAAGGTCATCGTCGATTACGTCGGCGACCCAGCCGGCGCCGAGCAGACACAGCGCGCCATCGAACAGGCTGGCGGTGAAGGCGAGATTGTTCGGGCGGATGTGACCAACATAGGCGATGACCGTTGTCTGGTGGATGAAGCCTGGAAGCGCTTTGGCGCGGCGGATTTCCTTGTGAACAACGCAGGGATGGAGCTCAAGTCGGACTTTTGGGATACTTCGGAAGCCGATTACGACAAAATCATGGCGGTGAATTTGCGCGGGCCGTTCTTCCTCACGCAAGCTTTCGTCCAAAAGCTCCGCAGCGCGAAGCGCCCGGGCCGCATCGTGAACATCAGCTCGGTGCACGAGGACATGGCCTTCCCCGGTTTCGCCACCTACTGTTGCAGCAAGGGCGGATTGCGCATGTTGATGCGCGATCTGGCCGTCGAACTGGGACCGCTGGGAATTACGGTCAACAACGTCGCGCCCGGTGCCGTGGCCACGCCCATCAACACCGCGCTGCTCAACGATAAGCCCAAGCTCCAGGCGTTGCTGGCCAACATTCCGCTCGGCCGTCTGGGCAGCCCAGACGATGTCGCCGGTCTCGTGGCCTTTCTCGTATCGGACGACGCCGCCTATGTAACCGGCTCAACCTTTGTCATTGATGGCGGTTTGATGCGCAGTTATCACGAGCAATAAAGACAAACGATGTCTTCAAAAATCGAAAATTATGCCCTCATCGGCGACTGCGAGACTGCTGCTCTGGTTGATAACAGCGGCTCCATTGATTGGCTCTGCTGGCCCGACTTTTCTTCCCAGGCGTGTTTTGCCGCGCTCCTTGGCAGTGAAGAGAACGGCTGCTGGAAAATCGCTCCGGCAGGAAGTGAATGGACGGCCTCGCGCCGTTATTGCGACCATACTCCGATTCTTGAAACCACGTTTCAACAACCCCATGGAGCCGTGCGCTTGATTGATTTCATGCCGCCGCGCGGCAACCATTCCGATGTGGTTCGTATCGTCGAAGGCGTGCGCGGCAACGTCAATCTTCGCATGGAGTTGGCCCTGCGCTTCGATTACGGTCGCACCGTGCCCTGGGTCACCGGCACTCGCGATGGTGTCCGCGCGGTCGCAGGCCCGGCTCTTGCCGTCCTGCATGCTTCCGTGCCCGTTCACGGTGAGAACCTCAAGACCGTTGCGGATTTCACCGTGCGCAAAGGCCAAAAAGTCTGGTTCACGCTCACCTACGGCGCGTCCTACGAGCCCGACCCCAAACAAATCGACTCCCAGCGCGCCCTCAACGATTCCTTGCGCATCTGGCGACAATGGAGCAGGCGTCTCAAGTACAAGGGCAAGTATCGCGATGCCGTCGAGCGCTCGCTGATCACTCTCAAGGCCATGACCTTCAGGGCCACGGGAGGCATCGTCGCCGCTGTCACCACTTCTCTTCCCGAGTCAATTGGCGGCGTGCGCAATTGGGACTATCGCTATTGCTGGCTGCGTGACACCACCTTCACCTTGCTTGCGCTCATGAACGCCGGATACTTCGATGAAGCCACTGCCTGGCAGGATTGGCTTTTGCGCGCCCTTGCCGGCAGCCCAGACCAGGTGCAGATCATGTACGGGCTCAGGGGCGAGCGCAGCCTTGTGGAATCGACGGTCGATTGGCTCCCCGGCTACGAAAACTCGCGCCCCGTCCGCATCGGCAACGCCGCCTCCCAGCAGGTGCAGCTCGATATCTACGGTGAGATGCTCGACTCCTTCTTTCACGCCCAGCAGAGCATGCGCCACCATTCCGAGGACGACTTCCGTGTGCTGGTTCTGTTGCTGGAACATCTGGAGACCATCTGGAAAGATCCCGACCACGGAATTTGGGAGATTCGCGGAGAGCCCCGGCACTTCACTTACTCCAAGATGATGGCCTGGGTCGCCTTCGACCGCGCAGTGTTGCTCGCGGAGAAATTCAAATACGACGCTCCCGTGGAAAAGTGGAAGGCAATCCGCGATGAGATTCATCGCGAGGTTTGCTCCAAAGCATTCGACCAAGGGAAAAACAGCTTTACGCAGGCCTACGGCTCCGACCAGCTCGACGCCGCCCTCCTGCTCATTCCGGCAGTCGGCTTCCTGCCCGGCCGCGATCCACGCGTCAAAGGAACACTAAAGGCCATCGAGCGGGAGCTGATGTCCGATGGTCTTGTCGCGCGGCACAACACCACAAAGGTCGATGATGGCCTGCCGCCGTGCGAAGGCATGTTTCTCGCCTGCAGCTTCTGGATGGTGAGCGCCTTGCGCGCCGTCGGCCGCAAACGCGATGCGCGAGCACTCTTTGAGAAACTTCTGCGCCTGCGCAACGACCTTGGCCTGCTTTCCGAGGAGTACGATGTCGAACACCGGCGCATGGTCGGAAACTTTCCCCAGGCCTTTTCGCACATTGCTCTGGTCAGCGCCGCATTCTTTCTGGAAACCGGCAAGCGGCTCCGCACGCGCGCCGAAAGGAGCAATCATCGCAGCGTCATGGCCTCGCCCCGGCGGTCAATCACCAAGGCAAACGGCGGCTGATCGCGGCTGCTGGTAGAATGAAGAAGTGCCGTGCTGTGCGGCGCACCAACTGATTTTCACTCCCTCCGCCGTCGCGCAGCCCGCGTAGCCGGCCACACGCAAAGGACAAACGTACTTGTGAGCCAGACGATACGCAATATCGCCATCATCGCCCACGTTGACCATGGAAAGACGACCCTTGTGGACGGCATGTTGCGCCAGGCCGGCACCTTTCGCGCCAATGAGCAGGTCGCCGAGCGCGTAATGGATTCAAACGAGTTGGAGCGCGAGCGCGGCATCACGATTCTCGCCAAGAACACAGCCATTAATTTCGGCGTCGGAAAGATCAACATCGTCGATACTCCCGGCCACGCCGATTTTGGCGGCGAGGTCGAGCGCGCGCTCAAAATGGTCGACGGCGTCATGTTGCTGGTCGATGCGGCCGAGGGGCCATTGCCGCAGACGCGCTACGTGCTGTCGAAGGCGCTCGAGGCCAAGCTACCGCCCATCGTGGTCATTAACAAGATCGATCGGCCCGATGCGCGCCCTCAGGAAGTGCTGAACGAGATTTACGACTTGTTCATCGACCTCGACGCGGATGAATCGCAATTGGACTTTCCGGTCTTGTACGCCATCGCCAAGGACGGTACAGCGACCACCGATCCAACCAAGCCCGGCGTTGATTTGCAGCCCCTGTTCCGGGCGATTGTCGACACGATCCCTGAAGCCACGGGCGATCCCGTTGGCGCGCTGCAAATTCTGGTCGCCAATCTCGATTACTCCGACTACCTTGGCCGCATTGCCATTTGCCGCGTCTTTCAGGGCACGCTCCACGCCGGTGACGAAGTCAACATCTCCCGCCGCGACGGTTCACTCTATAAGACCCGCATCACCAAGCTGTTCACGTTTTCAGGCCTCAAGCGCATCGAAACTCAGGAAACCGCGACGGGCGATATTGTGGCCGTGGCCGGCGTTGAAGGCATCACCATCGGCGAGACCATCACCAGCGTGGAGAATCCGGCTCCGTTGCCGCTCATCGTCATCGACGAGCCGACGATTGCCGTTCAATTCAGCGTGAATACCTCGCCGTTCGCTGGGCGTGAAGGACAATACGTTACCAGCCGCAATTTGCGTGAGCGCCTGGAAAAAGAATTGCTCACCAACGTGTCGATTCGCGTGGAAGAAACCGGATCGCCCGACAGCTTCAAGGTCCTCGGCCGCGGCGAGCTGCAGCTTGCCATCCTGATCGAAATGATGCGGCGCGAGGGTTACGAGCTGATGGCCGGCCGCCCGGAGATCGTCACCAAGGTCGTCGACGGCGTGCGCATGGAGCCGGTTGAACACCTCACCATCGACGTGCCCGAGCAATTCACCGGCACGGTCATCGAAAAGCTGGGCCCGCGCAAGGGCGAGATGACCAAGATGCATAATCACGGCTCGGGTCGCGTGCGCCTCGAGTTCCGCGTTCCCAGCCGCGGCCTCATCGGCCTACGCAGCGAAATGCTCACTGAGACGCGCGGAACCATCGTCATGAATACACTCTTCGACGGCTACATTCCCTACCAGGGCGAGATTCCGCAGCGGCCCACGGGCGCGCTCATCGCCGATCGTCAGGGTCCGACTACGACCTACGCTCTCAACGGTTTGCAGGAGCGCGGAATTCTCTTTGTTGGGGCGGGCGTGGAAGTCTACGAAGGCATGATCGTAGGCGAGCACTCGCGCGACAACGATCTCGACGTGAATGTTGTGCGCGAAAAGAAGATGACCAACATGCGCGCGTCCACCGCCGATGATGCCATCCGCCTTGTTCCCTACAAGACGCTGAACCTCGAACAGGCCATCGAGTTCATCGCTGATGACGAGTTCGTCGAGGTCACGCCCAAGTCGCTGCGCCTGCGCAAGAAAGTTCTGCAGCAGAACAAGCGCCCCAAGCGCTGGGAAAAGGCCGAACAGGCCGCTTCAGTCTAACGACTGCTGTCATCCTGAGCGACCTCGGTCTGCCGGGGCGGACGAAGGGAGCCGAAGGATCTGCGGTTGCTTTTCGCATTCAAATGCAGCCATCCTTGCAAACCGACCGCCTCCTCCTTCGCCGCTGGCGCGACGCCGACCGCCTTCCGTTTCAAGCGATGAATGCCGATCCGCGGGTGATGGAGTTCATGCCCTCACTCCTCTCGCCCGACGAATCCGATGCGCTCGTCGATCGCGCTCAGGCCCACTTCGATCGCCACGGCTATGGACCATTCGCCGCCGAGCTGCTTGAGAATCACTCGTTCATCGGGTTCATCGGACTGTCGATTCCGAATTTCGATGTGCCTTTCATGCCCGCGGTCGAAGTTGGCTGGAGGCTCGCATTCGAGTACTGGGGTCATGGACTAGCGACCGAAGGCGCCCGCGCCGCTGTCCATTACGCGTTCGGCGAACTTGGCCTCGACAGTCTCGTTTCGTTCACGGTCCCGGAAAACTTGCGCTCACGACGCGTGATGGAAAAAATCGGAATGACCCACGATCCGTGCGACGACTTCGATCATCCGCGTTTATCCGAAGGCCATCCATTACGCCGCCACGTGCTCTACCGGCTGGCGCGTTAGAGTCTCCTCTTCGCTTCCAGCACCCGCTCCAGCGCCTCTTCCGCCGTTGCTCCCGTCGCCGACAAATGCCCCATCTTCCGTCCTACGCGTGGCGTGTGTTTCTCATAGAGGTGAAGCCGCACGCCTGGAACTGTCAGCGCCGCTGCAAAATTCGGCTCGGCCTTCAGCCACACATCGCCCAGCAAATTCACAATCGCCGCGGGCGAAACGAGCGATGTGTCGCCCAGCGGTAAATTGCAAACCGCCCTCACAAGCTGCTCGAATTGGCTGGTCACGCATCCGCGTTCGCTCTGGTGATAGCTGTTGTGTGGCCGCGGCGCGAGTTCATTGACGAAGAGCTCGCCTTTGCGCGTGATGAAGATCTCAGCGCAGAGCAGCCCCTCGATTCCCAGTTTCTCCACGAGTTCAGCAGCCAGCTTTTCGGCGCGCGCTTCGAGTTCGCCTGGCACACCCGCCGGAAGCACGCTCCACGCCAGAATCTGATTCTCGTGGTGGTTGCGCGCGGCGGGATACACGCGAACCTCGCCCGATGGATTCCGCGCGGCCAACACGCTGATCTCGCATTCGAGGTCGAGAGCTTGTTCAGCTACAGCTGGCCGCTCGCCAAGTTGACGCCAAACTTCTCCAGGACCAGAACCGCACGAAGTGCCAATGCGCGCCTGTCCCCGGCCATCATAGCCACCGTAACCAATCTTTAAGTACACGCTTCCGCCGAGCGCAGCGACTGCCTCTTGCAGCTCCGCTTCGCTGCGGACCACGCGAAACGGGCCCACGGGAAACCCGTGCTCCTCCAACCAGACTTTTTGCAGTGTCTTGTCCTGAATAATCCTCACCGCCTCCGCGCCGGGTCGTAACGGCGCAAGGGCCGCCACTTCGCGCAGCGCGTCTACGCCGATCTGCTCGATCTCCAGTGTTACCGCATCCGCGCCTGTCGCCAGCCGCCGCGCAGCATCCACGTCGCTCCAGCGGCCCACAATCGTCTCATCCGCAACAAAACTGGCCGGGCACTTCGCTTCAGGGTCCATTACGCGTACGCGATAGCCCATGGTGCGCGCGGCCATCGCCGTCATGCGTCCCAATTGGCCGCCGCCAAGAATAGCGAGCAGCCCGCCGAACAGAATCTTTTCTGATTTTGGAGTAGGGGCAGAGCTCACCCGGGCTGCTCCTCGCCGAGTTTCTGATCGAGCACTTCCTGGGTACGCGCCACACGCCATGCGGCGAGCCGCTCGTAGAGAGCAGCATCGGTTCCTGCCAGAATCTCTGCTGCCAGTAATGCAGCGTTGGTCGCGCCGGCCTTGCCGATGGCCAGAGTCCCCACCGGCACGCCCTTGGGCATCTGCACAATCGAGAGCAGTGAGTCCAGGCCATTCAGTTGCGTGGAGGGAACGGGAACTCCGAGCACCGGGACGAGCGTTTTGGCAGCCAGCATTCCCGGCAGATGCGCCGCGCCGCCTGCGCCCGCGATAATAACCCGCAGCCCTCGCTCGCGCACCGTCTCTGCGTACTTGAAAAGCCAATCCGGCGTGCGATGCGCGCTCACGATGCGCTCTTCATGCGGAATCTTGAGTGCCCGCAAAATCTCCACGGCCGCCGAGAGCACTTCGTAGTCGCTCTTGCTGCCCATCACGACGCCCACCAGCGGTTGTTCGCTCATGGAGTCATTATACGAAGGTCCATACGCTTTAGTGCCGGTGCCAAGCCTCCACAGCTACCTCTATCACTGCGAACACCACGCTTATGGCAGCAAGAAATCCCTTCGCGCGCTGCCAGTTCTGCTCGTGACGATCCATGCGCCGCTCCAGCTCCGCGAGCCTGCCCCCGCCGCCATCGCCCAAAAGGCCGCCCATCTGCGATTTCAGCACGCTTAGATCGCTCAGTACCTGGGCCTCGAATTCATTCATCATGCGCATTTACCCGACTCCAAGTGGTCGATCATCGGTCGCCCCGGCAGGATCGAACAACAAGCGATTCATAGCCGATCCTCGTTCGTTCTTTCACTCTTTCACTTCTACGCTTGTTTACTCTCTACTGGTCACTTTCCAACGGCAGATTGATAAACAATGCCGCTGAGAATTCCGAGTAGTTCGGCGGCGTCAATCCGTCGTACATCCGGATGTAGAACCGGTCGCTTGCTGAAACGCGCGAGAATATGAGATTCGGTTGCGAGCCGCGCAGGACCAAGGTTGGATCCTCACCGGGCATAAAGACGAAATCCCGCCGCCGAATCTCGAATCCGCCACCGCTCGGCGGAGCCACGCCGGTGTTCACCGTCACTGTGTTTCCGCTAAGTGCTGTCACAGTCAGCCATTCCAGATTCGCCAGTACTGCGGGAGCGATCGCCGCAGGTAACCAGGCATTTGCCGGAACTATGGCATTCGTCTTAATGGCCAGGTCATCGGCCCAGTCATTCGCAAATGCGATCTCGTATTCCACTAAGTCTGGATAACTGGCGCTATAAGTCACTTTAACTGTCCGCACCACAACTTGCGCGTTCAGGTTGGTCGAGGGCGCATTGAGAAGCAGCGCATCGCCCGGCCAAACATCAGAGGCAAAGCTTGTCCGAGTTCCTTTGTAGGTCCCGCTCCAAAGCGCGCTTACGCTGGCTGCCGCTTGCTCCATCACCTGGGCGGCGCTGCGGCAATCCGCGGAGCAGCGTGCCGGCGGACGCGTGACCGAGCCGATCCACGCAGCGACGGCCGGGGATCCAGCTTGTGCCAATGCCTGTTGGCTGGCGGAGTTGACCGCGCGCCCCACGGCCCGGCCGACCGTGCGGTAACTCACCGCAATCCGCTCGCCGGCTAACGGTACGCATCCGGTGTAGAACGTCAGCTTGCCGGAGCGGTCCAGGTAGCACTCTGCAGCTTCTGCCGTTGTCCCGACCCTTCGCGTATACGCGCCGCCGTTCGGCGGAGTACTCACCACCCAACCCGACCCCAGATTTGTCAGATTCATTGCGCGCATGGTTCCGAATAAACTGATGCTGCTTACAGGTACCACAAAGCAGATACCGGGCAAGTAGGTAACTCCCCCGTCATAAACCGTCACCGGAGTCGCTCCAACGCCGTCGACGAACTCCTGGATCTCCATCTGGATCTTGCCCGGAGCGATGGACCAAACGCCACCGGCAGAGATAAGTCCCGAATCTCCATAGGAGTAATAGACAGCCCCCATGCGGTTCCACTCCGGGCAATGCACTCGAACGCGAAGGGTGTATTGGTTGGCCGCGTTCAAGGTAAATGGCACCCCCGCGGGCGTGCCCTGCACAATGGGCTGCAGAGTCACCGTTCCAGATCCTTGTTGGGCCGTGGCCTGTAAACCCGCAATGCAATTCCCCGCGGTCAATAGACTGGAAAACAGTCCAGCCAGAATGCCTGTACTGCCCGGAGCAAGCGTCACACCCACTGCTTCGAGCAACAGCGTCCCGGCCATCTCAATCGGATCGAGCCATTTCAGCAGCGTTTCACCGTCGATTCCATCGCCGCCGTTCATTGTCAGGCCGGCTGGGCCGATCGTCACGTAACCCGAACCGCCCGCATCGCCCCATACGGTCTCGTTGATCTGCGGCTCATTGAACAGTTCGCTGATGATTGTGAATTGTGAAGCTGCGGGAAAGTGCGGGTCGGCAGCCAGGGTGAATTCCGTCATCGCTCCGTCACCGAGAAAATACTCCGTTACAAAGGCCACCGGCTCATTCTCGCCGCACACAGTAACGTCGTTCGCCAGCGCATGCTCCACGCTTCCGGTGAAAGCCAGATTTCCCAGGTCTAGGCTGCCGTCGGTTTCGTTCAGGGGATGAACCGTGGACTGTATCGATGTAACCGTGACCGCGCCATTCAATGCTCGGTAACCCTCCCGCGCCATGCTTGCCGCTTGTCCCGCGCTTTTACTCCAACTCGCGCCGCGCCGTATCCGCCACGCGGCCCATGTCCGAGGTAGTCAGCACGCGGATCCGGTGCTCCTCCATCGTCTCCACCCCAAACCGATAAAGCTCCAGCCGTTCCGGCTCTTCGTCGGTCGCTCCCACCTGCGCCGCGGGCTCGATCACCGCTGTCAGTTCCAGCTCGGCTTTCTCCACGCGTTCCACGCCGGCGCGCAAGGCTCTCGCCGAAAACGCCAGCACCTTGGCCATCTCCAGACCCGGATCGAAGCTCACCGCGTGAAACATGCGCACGATCCCGTTGGGCCGGTACCCCATGTCGATGCGCAGCGGGTCGCCCGGCCGCGTGTACTCCGATGCCGCGATTCTTTTGCGTAACAAATCCCATACTCCAGCATGCTCGAACTCCGCGCGCATGCGCGACTGGATCGCCGCGCGGCCGCTCAGCCTCGGCGTCCGCTCCCGCGCCGGAGCCTCTACGTAGAGCCGCATCAGCTCTTCCATTCCCGCGGGCAGGCTTTCGGCCAGATAGGCCTTGGGCTCGGTCATCTGCACGTTCAGCGAGAGCGACTCCTCGAGAAGCCTCATCAACCGCCCTTCCGGTTCTGCCTCCAGCCGCCGCCGCAGTTCGCCTTCCATGCCCTCCAGCAATGCCGTGTCGGCATCCGGATCGAGGCAGCGCACACGACGCCAGTCGCGCGTAAAGCGCACATCAACCCTTCCAGGCCCAATCTTCCCAGTCTCGGCCTTTTCTGACTCGACCGCCGCTGCACCCTCGCGCAGGATCACCCCTATGTGCACGCACTCGTTCCGCACCGCATCCGGCACATACCGGAGCAGCCGAAACTCGCACGCACGCCGTTGGTTTCCAATCGCCATACTCTTCAGCTCTCAGTTCGCAGTTCGTAGTTCTTCGTTCGCTGCGCCTAGCCGGAAGCGTTCATCTTCAAGGTTTCGTGTGTCGGGTTTTCAGATGTCAGAAAGAATCCATCTGTTCTGCACCACTCCGCGGAGGTTCCCCTGTCCCACGTTCCCTGTTTCCTGTTCCCTGTTCCTGTCCCTCAATTCACCCTCATCGTATCCCCCCATCTTCCCCCCTTCCAAGCATTTTCCTCCCCCTCCTCACCCCCCACACCCCATTTCGGAAACGGCCTCCGATCCGAGTTCCCAAACGCCTCAACCAGCTCCCGGATCCGGCTCTGCCGCCTGAGCAGTTTCTCCACCAGTGTCTCCAGCTCAGCCTGGTCGCCCCCGTACCATTCGGGAGGCACAACATTCGCCACTTCCCAGATCGTCTCCGCCGGCATCGTCTCCAGCCGCGTCAGCCAGGGCTCAAAGGATTCCCATCCCGCGATCTCGCGGTAAACATCGTTGCGGTAGTACACACCCCGCAGGGGAGCATCCTCAAAGCGCCACTCTCCGGCATGAAAGCAGTAGCCGAAGTCAATGAACACCGCCTTATAGCGCCGCTCCCTCTGCTTCCGCGTGAACACCGCCTGCCGCCCGTTGGCATTGCCTGTCCACTTATCCAGCGCCAGAATGCCGGCGAACTCGCCCGGGTTCTTGAGCTCTGCCATCTGCTCCTCGGGCAAGAAATCCATCACCTGGCCCGGCATCGTGCCTCCGGCAAAGCGCGACCCGAACTGCAGTCCCGCCTGGCAGCGCACCTGCGTCGATCCCAGGTCGATCTCCAGCTCCGGCGTATTCTCGATGAGCCAGCTTGAAACCTCCACCAGCTCGGTCTCGGGCACCGTCAGTCCGGCCGCCGCTGCCAGCCGCGAGGCCATCAGCTCGTTGGCCAGCACACGCGTATGCTGCGGGTTGTTCTGGAATTTGACTACGTACACATGGCCGTCCGCACCCAGCATCAACTGGCCCTGCGCGCCGCCCCGCATGCGCCGGATCTGCTGCACCGCCAGAACCGCCAAACCTTTGCCCCCGTTTGTCCTGGATTCTCTCTCGAATTCTAATGCAGTGTTCAGCTGTCAGCTATCAGCCTTCAGCGATGAGCCCTCATCTCCCCGTGCCCCGCCGCACGCTCCAAGAAAGCGGTGGTTCCCGCAACCAATCGAAATCGCGGCTTCGGGCATCATTCCGCACGTCCCAACTGAAAGCTGAGATCTGATGGCTAGATGCTGGCCTTCATCCGCTTCGCTTCTTCCTCGCCGTCCAGCACGCGAAACACGCCCTCGGCCAGCGCCCGCAGCTCGTCTTCGCCCGGATACACCGCCATCGGCGCGATCCACTCCACATAGCCGCCGAGCTTCCGTACCATCCGCTCCGAGTGCGCCATTCCGCCGGTCACGAGCACCGTGTCCACCTTGCCCCCGTTCACCCCTCCCCGCAACACCGCCGCCATCGCGCCCGTTTCTTTTCCAATTTGGTAGATCATGGCTTCAACCACAGCCGCTGCCCCCTCGTCCCCCGCGTCAATTCTCCGCTCCACTTCCCTCAGGTCGCGCGTGCCGAGGTACGCGAACAGCCCGCCATCGCCAAAGGCCTGCCGGTCCAGCTCCATCTCCGTCATCTTCCCGCTGAAGCACAGCTTGATCAGCTCTCGCACCGGCAGCGATCCCGTGCGATCGGGGCCGAACGGCCCTTCTTCAATCGAATTGCTGTCGATCATGCGGCCGCCGCGATGCGCCGACACCGTAATCCCGCTGCCCATATGCACCACGATCAACCGCATCTCCTCGTAGCGCCGCCCCAGCACGCGCGCATGGCGCCGCGCCACGGCCTTGGTGTTCAGCGCATGGCCGATAAACGACCGCTTCACCAGCGGCGAGCCGGAGAACCGTGCGCAATCCTGCCACTGATCCACCGTTACCGGATCCACGATGTACGCATTCACTCCTGCTGCCCGCGCAAAGCCCAGCGCCAGCACTGCGCCCAGATTCGACGCATGCTCTCCGCGCCGCGCGCGCTTCAGCGCTGCCACCATCGCGTCGTCCACCAGATACGTCCCGCATTCCATCGGCGGCAAAAGGCCTCCGCGTCCGGCCACCGCCGCCCAGCACTCCGTGCCTTTGCCTTTTGGAGTAAATCCTGCCTCGGAAAGCGCCGCCTCGACCTTTGCTGCGCGATACTCCAGCCGGTCCAGCATCGGCCTCCCGCGGAACCGCTCAATCTCATCGTCCCCGTGGTGAATGTTGCGCGACATCTCCTCGCCCGCGCGCGTAAAGATGCCGAACTTCGTCGACGTCGTTCCGGGGTTCAGGACCAGCACCCTCTCGTTCTCGCCGCTCACACTTCGCCTCCCTGTCGATCCCAGGCGACATTGAGTGTACCTTGCCCTCCGGTCCTCGCGCTGTGCCCTCCGCCAGCCCCCTTAAACCCCTCAATCCAATTGCCTTCGCCATTGAATCCAAATGATTTTCCCGTCTTCGAACCCATTCCGTGCTACACTGAGTGTAATCGTAGAATTCGATTTGAAGTTCTTGCCTGTTCCGGTTACCGCCTACACGCAACACTCCACATTGTATTCAGCGGTAATTCAGTAATTTGAGGAGCAACACAATGGAACAAGGCACAGTCAAGTGGTTCAATGATGCAAAAGGTTTTGGGTTTTTGAGCCGTGAAAACGGCGAGGACGTCTTCGTTCATCACACCGCCATCAAGTCCACCGGTTTCCGGTCCCTGCAGGAGGGCCAGCGCGTCCAGTTCGACGTGACCAAGGGTCCCAAGGGATGGCAAGCCGAGAACGTTCAGGTCCTCTAAGACAGACGCCTGAAACGGACCGGAGCTGAAGACAGATCCGGAACCAGAAAAAGTTCAGAACCAGAAAGACCAAGGGGGACGGCGAAACTGCCGTCCCTCTTTTGCATTTCTATTCCCTGGCCTCGAGTCCCTCAGTCCCTGGTCCCTGTCTTTGCGCCGCATGAGAACCTGTTACCGGCGAACTACGAACTGTGAACTGTCTTTACGCCGCCGGCGCCAGTTTCTCTGCTGCTTTGGCCGGATGCAGACCTCCCTTGGGTAATTCGTGATCCCCAAGGTAGAGCAGAACGCTATTAATGGAGTCCTCGAAGCGTGAGCCGGATTTGTGTGTGACTCTTACGCCCTTCGAGACCAGTCGACAAACTTCAAAGCGGTTCATTCCCCGCGCCAGCGCGCGATGTACCTGATCGGAACGCATGATGAGCTCCTGCGAACAACGTACAAACCCCGTGATTGTTGCGTGGAGGTGCGAAGCTCGTCAGAAGCGTTTAGTCAGCCGGAGCCGAGCAGGCCAGGCACTATGTCGGTCTGTCTTCATTGTACTCTGCAATCGCTGCTCCAGCGCATCCGCCTCGCATTGCAGCGCAATGCGCGCATCATGCTTTCGTTCGCCCCGACCTGCCTGTTAACATTGATCTCTTGAAAGCCCGCGCTGCGGGATTCCAGAACACATTCGATGGAAAGAGGTTAACGTGGCCGACACCACAAAGATCAAAGACAAGTCCGAACGCAAGAAACTCAAGCGCGCGGCGCGCAAGAAAGCTGCGCCCAAGGCCAAGCGCACCACCCCCCGCGGCTCGCTCAAGAAAAAAGTCAAGAAGATGGTACGCGGCCAGTCGAAGCGTTAAGAACAGCCTTTAGCTGCTGGCTTCTAGCTTCATCCGATTGGCGCCAAAGTCCCCCTTCGGCACGAAGATCTAGCAGCTAGAGGCTAGTAGCTAGAAGCTGCTGTGAAGGAGTCCTGCACTGCCCAGCCAGTTCTTCGCCCGTAAGTCGATTGACAAGCTCATCAGCGACTCGGAAGAACCCGAGCACGCGCTGAAGAAGAGCCTTGGTCCGTGGTCGCTCACCGCGCTCGGCATCGGCGCGGTCATCGGCTCGGGCATCTTCACCGTCATCGGCACCGCCATCTCCGGCGAGCAGCTTCCCAACGCCACCATCACCGACACGCCGCTCGTCCACTACGTCATCACCCACACGGCGCTCGCCGGCCGCCCCGGCGCCGGTCCCGCCATTGCGCTCTCCATGGTGCTCGTGGCCTTCGTGTGCGCGCTCACCGGCCTCTGCTACGCCGAGCTGGCCTCGATGATTCCCATCGCTGGCTCCGCCTACACCTATACCTATGCCACGCTCGGCGAGCTCATCGCATGGATTATCGGCTGGGATCTCATCCTCGAATACGCCGGCTCCAACATGAGCGTCAGCGTTGGCTTCGCCGCCCATATCGTCGATCTGCTCGACTGGTTCGGCCTCCATCCCGGCGCGCGATGGATCTCGCCCGCCTATCTCCCCGACGGCCTCCAGGATCTTGCCGGCAACAGTATTTACAACCCCGGCTGGCATTTCGGCTTCAACATCCCTGCCTTCCTCATCGTCATGTTCCTCACCGTCATCCTGGTGCGCGGCATCCGCGAGTCCGCCTCCACCAACAACACGATGGTGGGCTTCAAGCTCGTTGCCATCCTCATCTTTGTCTTCGCCGTCATCAGCTTCATCCATCCTTCCAACTGGCATCCCTTCATGCCCAACGGCTGGTCGGGCGTGCTCACTGGCGGCTCTATCATCTTCTTCACCTACATCGGTTTCGATTCCGTCTCCACCGCAGCCGAAGAATGCCGCAATCCCCAGCGCGATCTTCCCATCGGCATCATCGCCACGCTCGTCGTCTGCACCGTGCTCTATGTCGCCGTCGCCGTCTGCCTCACGGGCCTCGTTCCCTGGCAATCGATGGTCGGCGACGCCGCGCCCGTCGTCAACGCTCTTAAAAAGCTCTCGATCCTGCCTGGCGGTCACCCCCTCTATTGGATCCGCCTGATCGTCCTGCTCGGCGCGCTCATGGGCATGATCTCCTCCATCCTCGTCTACCAGATCGGCCAGTCACGCGTCTGGTTTTCCATGTCCCGCGACGGCCTTTTGCCGAAAGTCTTCTCCAACGTTCATCCCCTCTTCCGCACGCCCGCATTCTCCACCTGGGTTGCCGGCATCGTCGTCGCCATTCCCTCCGGCCTCTTCGACATCGGCACTCTCGCCGACCTATCCAACATCGGCACCCTCTTCGCCTTCGTCCTCGTCTCCATCGGTGTCATCGTCCTGCGTTATCGCGATCCTGGACGCCGCCGCGGTTTCGTTGTTCCCTTCGGGCCCATCATCCCCGCTCTCAGCGTCATCTTCTGCTTCCTCCTCATGGCCGGGCTGCCCATCATCACCTGGTACCGCTTCCTTATCTGGCTCGTCATCGGCCTCTTCATTTATTTCTTCTATAGCCGTCACCGCTCCGAGTTCGCCAAGCCGCGACCGTAGCTCGTACTAAAATTGGAGTCTGCATGAAGACCTGGCAAAAAGCCGGACTCATGACGCTCGTCACCGTCGCCATCGGCGGCATCTATCTCCTTTTTGTTTTCGAGCACCGCCGCAATCCCGGCGTCCTCCCCGAAACCGCTCCCGATCAGGCCCTCACGCCCGACGATGTCGCCATCGTGCGCATGAAGTTTATGACTTCGTTCGACGATGCCGTCAAACTCGAGGGCACAAGCGTCTGGATGAAGAACGGCTACACCATGCCCTATTTTCCGTACGAAGCCGGGCACATCGTCTTCGCAAAGCGCGCCGGCCTCATCCCCTCGGCCCAGCAGCTCGACATCAAGAAAGTCATTAAGGCCGTGCCACCCGATCAGGTTGACGACGGTATTTCCCACGGCACCCGGCAAGCCTTTGCCATCTTCTCCCTGCCACAGAGCCCCGACCTCTACGCAATCGTCATCGGAGCAATCGACGGCAGCCAGGAAGAATATTTCTGCGACGTCCTTTTCTATTACGACGACCCGCATACCATCTACGACAACTGGCCAAAAAACATCTGGGCCGCCGTCGACGCCCATCAGGTCATCCCGGGAATGAATGAGCTGCAAACCCGCATGTCCATCGGCCAGGATCAGCATGTCGAAAGTGCCGGCGAAGGCACCCGCACCATCACCTACAATCAAGCGGGCAAGAAGTGGACCATCACCTTCGTTGATAACCGTGCAACCGCGATTAAGATCAACTAGCTGACCCGCTGACTTCGCGACTCACTGACTCGCTGACCCGCTAAACTGGTTAAATGTCGGGCATTGAAGACTTCATCCGCCGCCTGCCCAAGGCCGAGCTGCACCTGCATCTCGAAGGCACAATCGCGCCTGCCACCCTGGTTGAGCTCAGCGCCCGTCACGACACCGTGCCCCTCACGCATCACGACGCGGAAGCCCTCTACCGTTTCTCCGACTTCACCGAATTCATTGAGTCTTTTAAGGCAGTAACGCGCCGCCTCCGCGACCCGGAAGACTACGAGATAGTCGCCTGGCGCATGATGGAGCACCTCGCCGCGCAAGGCGTCGTCCACGCCGAGGTCTTCATTTCGGTCGGCGTCATCTATATGTGGCGCAACTTCGATCCCCGCTGCTTCGAGCCCATCTTCGCCGGCCTCGAACGCTCCCGCGAGCGCGCTGCGCGCGAGCTAGGCCTCTCCCTCTTCTGGATCTTCGACGCTGTCCGCCACTTCACCGTCGAGGAAGCCGATCGCGTCTTCCGCAAAGCCGCCGAGATGCGCAAACATTACCCCTCCATCGTCGCTATCGGTCTCGGCGGCGATGAGCGGCGTTCCGGCTCCGAGCCGTTCCGCCACCTCTACGCGCGAGCTCAGTCCGCTGGCCTCCGCCTCACCAACCACGCCGGCGAAACCACCGGTCCCGAGGCCATCTGGGAAGCCCTCTCCATCGGGTCCGAGCGCATCGGTCATGCCCTTTCCGCAATCCAGGACGAAAGACTTCTCCAAGAGCTTAAAGCGCGGAGCGCGCGAGCAGCCCTCGAGCTCAATCCCACCTCCAATGTCCGCACCGGCGTCTGTCCTTCCTTCGCCGCCCATCCCCTCCGCCGCTATTTCGATCGCGGCCTCCTGGTCACGCTCAACTCCGACGATCCTGCCTTCTTTGCCTCCGACCTCGCAAATGAGTTCCTCCTCGCCCATACTGAGCAAGGATTTACGCGCGACGAGCTCCGCCAGTTGGCCGCCAACTCCTTCCGTGCAAGCTTCCTTCCCGAAACAGAAAAAGCCGCATGGCTGGCCCAAATTAACACTTTCGCGTAAGGTACTTCCGTGTTTTCCGCACCGCTCCCCGCCTCGGCTCGACCCCACCTGCGCTATCATGTGAGCGTGGGAGGCTAAGTTCGATGTCCGCCGATTCTGAATCCGAATTGCTTGTTCCAGACTCCTCCGAACCGGAAAAATCCGGATCAACTGCTCTCCGTGTCATTACCTGGTTCTCTGTCGGTATCGCTGTTGCTGCCGTGGGCATCTATGTCGGCGCCGAGCTGCGCAACCGCTACCGATTCAAGAAGCGCACGCCCTATGACTTCTATTCCAACGCCGGCTCGCAACAGGCCAGCGAATTTGGAGTCGGCATCTAGCGTTCGGCGCCAGCATCATGCGCCTGGCGCGAGAACCTTTCTAAAACATGCCGCCCTCGGGCGGCATGTTTGCGTTTGTCGTCCAATGCAAACTTTATCGAGAGTCTGTTTCAAAAATCAGCTTTGTAACAAGGGCACGGCTTTAGCCGGGCCGAAAATAGAGCAAAATATGGGGTTTTAACCCCTGAGGGATCTTCTTCTGTCACCGGGGTTGATTCACACAACCAGCTTTATCGCCGAAACCGCGACAGCAAATACAACACCACCGACAGCACAACGCTGATCAGTATCGACGTGCCCAGCGGAAAATAAAACGAAACGTTTTTGCCCTTGTAGGAAATGTCGCCAGGCAATCGCCCCAACGGCAGCCCTATGCGCCCCGCCAGCAGGATCGCCCCGCCAATCAACGCAAGCAGCAACCCGAGTCCCAGCAGCATTTTCCCCAGATCCAGCATTCCCAGCCACCGTTCCAATCAGGCTATCCCTTTCCTTTGTTCCCTCGTATCTCCTTCGCCTACTTCCGGAAGAACCCGAAGAACTTCCTCGTGCACGACGAGCTAAAGGCTAAAAGCTAAGAGCTAAAAGCTGTCTTCCTCACTTCGTCCCGATGAGTCGGATCCTCGCCGTGAACGCTCGCCCCTGCAACTCGCTGAAGGTTGCAAACTCCGGCGAATCCACTACGTTATTCACCACCGCCGGATCCGCGCAATTCGTCGCATTCTGCAGAATGCCGCGCAGCCCCCAGTATTGTCCGCGAAAATGAAATTTCCACTCCAGCCCTGGGCTGAAGTTTACGAAATCCGGAAAGCGCTGCCCTCCCGCCGCGCCCACCACCTGCTGCGCCGCATTCACCGCCGTGTACAGAAACCCCGTATGCTCGTCGAGCAGATACACAAAATCCCACCGCTTCCTCAGCATCTTGAAAGGCACCGGCAGCCATCCCCACGAAATCACCCGGTTCGGCACGTCCCACGGCAGCGGCCCGCTTTGTTGTGGGCCCAGCGGCGACGGAGTCGGCAGATAGTCGAGCGCCGCGTTCGTCCGTGCCGACGAATGTGTGTACGACACATACACTGTGTAGTCGTTCCCAAACAGTTTCCGCGCGTCAAACTCCTCCGAGCTGTAGCGATCATCCCGTTCATTGTTCAGCAGATAAGCTCCCGCTTGCGCCGTCGGGCGCGTCAACGCAAATGTAAACACGTCCGTCGTTCGCTTCTCCATAAAGTTCGCGCCCGCATTAATGGACCACGGCAGTTTCCTCTCCACGCCCACGCTCCAGTTCAACGCTCGCGGCGCCTTCAGGGTGCTCCCATTCACGGCGAATGTCGACTCCTCCGCCTGCCCCGTCTGTCCGCACTCGGCGAAGTCGAAACACGTGTCATAGCGAATGCCCGCATACGTCTGTGCCAGATCGTAGAGGTAGGTGTGCTCGTAATAGAGTCCGATCCCCGCCGAAATCTTCGTCGATTTCTTGTCTCCCGGCGGCGCATACACGAGAGCCAGTCGCGGCGCAACGACCGACTTCCGCACAATCTCATCCCAGTCGAATCGCAGGCCCGGCTCAACCAGCCATCCCTTTCCCGGCTGCCACCGGTCCTGCACGTATACCCCAATCTCGCCGTTGTGCATTGTGAACGCCGGCGCCGGCACAAACGTGCTCAACCGTTCGACAGGCCCATCATCCTTACCGGGGGCCGAACCCTCACCCAGATAGCTCACCGGCGTCCGCGTCTGTCTCTGGTCATAGGCGATGTGGTCAACGTCCAGCCCCGCCTTTACATCGTGCCGCCCCATCCACTGGCGCGGAGGCAAATACAACGTCGCGGTCCCTTCCAATCTCTGCGATCGCCCGCTCAGATTTTCAAAATAGCTGCCCTCTGTCTGCTCGGGCGTGTACTCATACGGCGCGCTCCCGTGCGGCTCGTAACCATCGCGAATGCTCACGAACCCCGCACCCAAATCGAGCAGGGCGCCATGACCGAAGCTCTGCTGGTCCCGCGCGTATGGCATCCACGCAATCGTGTTGCGTTTCACCGTACTTTCTTGCGGCATGAGCGATGAGATGCCGTCGTACGGCGAATGGTAGTTGTTATAGAGCAGCCCGCCGGTCAGGATGTTCGCTTGGGTCGCGTTCACCTGCGCCTTGATCAGGTTGCTTCCGCGCACCAGCTCGTCGGTATTGGCGTTCGCCGGCAGCTCGGAGATATAGATGTTGTCCCACTCTGTTTCCACGCCGTCGTACCACCACGCATGGTCGCGCTTCAGCGGCCCGCTGAACGTGAATCGCGGAACAAATTTGTCGAAGTGAAGTCCATTCAGCTCGCGGAATGACGGGATGAAATCCGTCGCATTGAAGCGAAATTTGTTGTCGCCCATTCCCGTGTAGAACGCAATTACGCCGCCCGTCGCCCGCCCGAACTCCACCGGATATCGCGTCGTCTCCGAGTCAATCGTGCGCACCGCATCCGTGCTCACCCGCAGGCTCAGCGAGCCGCCAACCGGCGAGCGGATGTCGAATCCATCCATCGTGTCCAGCGTCTCCCATGTCTCCGACCCGGCCACATGCACCTGTCCCGTCTCATCCTGCACCACGCCGGGATTGAAGGGCAGCAAATTGCGGATGTCACGCGAAGTCGGATAGGGAATATTCACAATCTCCGCCGTATTCATCACGCTCTGGTCGGAGACTTGTTGCGTGTCGATGCCTGGCGCCGACGCCGTCACATTCACCTGCTGGCGCACAATCTGCTCATGCGCCATCACCACTCTCACGCTGTTTTGATCGGGTCCGACGCCGCTCTCATCGGCCTTATAGAATCCAGCCTTTTCTACGGTGATCCGGTACGGCTCACCTTGCCGCAGCGCGTACTCGCAGTTTCCGGCGTAATCGGTCCAAAGTTGTGCTGGCTCCGCCCCCGGTTCGGCAATCGTTACCTGTGCGCCTTCGACCGCCTGGCCGTTTTCGTCCACGACCGTGACGGTTACCGAGGCGGGATTGGTTGAGGATTGGCCGCCCGCGATCACGGCGCAGACAAGGAATAGCAGACCACAGAAAGCCCACCCGGCGCATTCAAATCGCGGCATTGATGACGAATCGGAACCTGCTCGACGCGTTCCGCCTTGCCGAAAGTATAGCGCCCCATGGAAGTGCAGCCGGGATTCTTGCCCAAAACATTGGCCCTGCGCGGCGAAGCACAATGGCTGCGCTTCGGGAGTGAGCGGGACTCCGTTCATCTCCGACCTCTTGCTCCATTGCCCCGTTTGTCATCCCCGGTGCCCCGGCAAGTTCCTGAAACCCTTTGGGTTACGCGATCGATCCGGGCTAGATCGATGAATCCGTTGAAGTTACCGGCAGAATCCTGCTGACAAATGAGTTAGCGGCGCTCTTCCGGGCATTCAGGCGCTGGCGGCGTCAATCTCACCTTAGAATTGGCGCAGGAACGCAAATGCGGCGGGGCATCCGCCACGCCGAAAAGTTCGGATGAACGCTTATAGATCAATTGTGCGCCGAATGGGGGAAATCCCCTGCAATCTCCGGCGGAAATTTTTGCGGCGTGTTTTCAGCAGCTTGCGGCCAATCAGGGACACTGGAGGACTTTACTTGGCAGAAGGCGGCTCGCATGCGCGCTCCAACAATTGAGTGATAGAGTGGAAAAAAACGATGAACGGACCCGAAAAGCCTGGGCAATACCAGGTGTTAGCTCTCATTTGTAGCTTCGCCCGCCTTCGGCTCAGGGTCGACAACGATCGACATCAACCTGAGAAGAAGTCAGGAATTCTTCGGCCTGTTTCGAATGGACAAGCCATGGAGCGGTCCTAAGCCAATGCAGAACACTTCATCGCAAAAGGGCCTATCGCGAATCGTTGCGCTTGTGCTCATCACCGCGGCTGGAGCTGCTTTTGTCGCCTGCGTTCTGTTTTTCGGATTGAGCGATCAAGACATAACCCAGAAGGACTTTATTCAATACTGGGCAATCGGGCAGCAACTCGCGCACGGCGCAGACCCATACGACGTGACCGCCATAGTGCAGCTTGAGCGATCGGAGGGGCTCGGCGTATCGCAGCCCAAAATCTCCTTGAGCCCGCCCGCGGTCTTTTGGCCCATGCTTCCATTGGGCTTGGTCAGCCCCAAGATCGGCTTTATCTTGTGGACGTTTCTTCTAATTGGTTGCCTTGCGTGGTCTGTGTGGCTGCTCTGGCGACTCAATGGATGCCCACACAATCTCGTTCACCTGTTCGGATTTGCCTTTGCTCCCGTGAGCGTTTGCTTGATGGCGGGGCAACTCAGCATTTTTCTTCTGCTCGGCCTCGTCCTGTTTTTCGACCTACACCGAACACGGCCCGGACTTGCCGGCGCAGCCCTGCTGCCCTGTGCGCTTAAGCCGCACCTCTTTATTCTGTTTGGGTGCGTGCTGATTCTTTGGGCAATTTACCGAAGAACATTCCGAATTCTCTTCTCGGCTGTCACAGCGTTGCTGGCAAGTTGCGCCATGACGCTCGCCATCGATATTCATGCTTGGTCCCAATACGCTCACATGATGAACGGTACCCGCATATTGAAGGTGTTCATCCCCACATTCGGTGAAGCGCTCCGGTTTCTTATCGACCGCAATGCTGTGGGATTGCAGTTCGTGCCGGAAGTCATCGGAGGCATTTGGGCAATCTGGTATTTCTGGACGCGCAGAACACGGTGGGACTGGACAGAACACGGTTTACTGCTTCTCTTGGTTTCTGACGTGTGCGCCCCATATGGCTTTTTTCCGGATGAATGCATCCTGCTTCCACTGGTCCTGGCAGGCCTGTATCGCGCCATCGAGCCGGGACGCGCGTTTGTGTTACTCATCATCATCGATACAATTGCGCTGGCCGAAGTCTTTTCCAACGTCGCGATCATTTCCCCGTATTATCTCTGGACCGCGCCTGCGTGGTTGGGATGGTTTCTCTACGCGACCGGCAAAGCCGCGTTCTCTCCCACGCAGGCAGATTCGGGCGGTTCGACCGCCTGAACATCTCGACGGGGCTCTCGCCGCGCCTACGCGTAGTACTGCCGGGTTACCTTCCGACCCGTCTTCCCGAATCGTGCCGCGTGGATCAAACCCAACTTGTGCGCGCGAAAGCTGATCGTCGTTGCCAGAACTCCGAACCCATACCCCACGCTGCGCTTGAAGTTGATCGACGAGGCCTCCTCGAAATACTTCGTCGGGCACGAAATCTCGCCGATGCGAAAGCCAAACATCACCGCTTGCGCAATCATTTGATTGTCGAAGACAAAATCGTCTGAGTTCTCAAGCAGCGGCAGCGTTTCCAGCAGTTCCCGCGAGAAAGCCCTGAATCCGGTGTGGTACTCCGAAAGCTTCACGCCCAAAAACACATTCTGAAAAGCAGTCAGCAGGCGGTTGGCAACGTATTTGTAAAGCGGCATCCCGCCCTTCAATGCTCCAGCGCCCAGAATCCGCGACCCCAGCACCATGTCGTACACGCCGCTGGCGATCATCCCCGCCATCGCCGGAACAAGTGCCGGTGTGTACTGGTAGTCGGGATGCACCATCACCACGATGTCTGCCCCAGCCGCAAGCGCCTCGCGGTAGCAAGTCTGCTGGTTGCGTCCGTATCCGTAGTTCGCATCGTGCACAAACGTTGTCACGCCCAGCCCGCGCGAAAGCTCAGCCGTCTTGTCCTTGCTTGAGTCATCGACCAGGATCTTGATGTCCACCACGTCGGAAAGCTCGCGCACGGTCTGCTCCAGCGTCTTCTCGGCGTTGTACGCCGGCATCACCACCGCGATCCGCTTTCCGTTAATCATTCCCCAGTCTCCTCTGATTCATCGTAGACGCTCATCCCTCCCGTCTCCATGGGCAAAGAAGTCCGCTATTCCGAAACACCGTGTATCTCCTGGATCACGGATGCGCCCGTGCTTAACCCATGGACGCGCCGTAGATACACCCAAAGATAGAAAATCCCCATCGCCAGCAATGCAATCGATTCCGGACGTATCAGCACAAGAGCCAGTAGCTGTCCGCCAAGCCCAGCCGTGCTCAGCTTCAGGGAACTAGCCAGGATTGTGACAGCCGACAGTGGAACATCGCCTGCGAACAGAACCGCTGCGGCCGTGATCAGGAATCCAATCTTCCCCACCCGTCCGCGCCGAGTCCACAATAGGCAACAGGCAGGAATAGCAAGCATTACCAGCTTGGCGTCCCACGGCCGGTGATAGGTGATTAACAACGTGAACGCTGCCGCCGCTCCCATTGCCAGCCACGCCTTTTCGACCGTAACCCGCGTTCGCAGCGTCCAGGCGGCCCACGCCAGCAAAAAGGCCCCGCAAATCGCGTAGCTTACGGCGTTATAAAACGCTGGGTCGTCGCGGAAAATGCTGATGGCAGCCTGGAGATCGACAACCATAAAAAGGGAACGGCCAGAGACAGAATCGGGACCAGGCTCATTGATGCCGCCGCGCGCCGAGATTGTGGCAAGATTAGCGTGCCAATCGTGCATCCACCCTGGCGCCACGTGCGAAAGCCACAGGCACGCCATCAGGCCAATGACAGCCGTGATGACGACGCTCCGCAATGCCCGCTTGCGATGGATTCCGCCCGCCAGAAGGAAATAGAGCCACACAAAGCCTGAATCATGCGGCTTCACCGCAAGGCTGAGCGCGAGGCATAGAATTCCGGCCCACACAAATCGATTCTCGAGAAAACACCACACAGCGATCCCGCAAAGCCCCACTACAATTCCTGCGGTGTTGCCCTCCGAAAAAATCGATTCGCAATTGACCGCAAGAATGCAGGCCAAGAGGGTCGAAACCTTCGGTGCGTGGTTCGCGCCCGCGCTCCACATCAGCAGAATGGCGAGAATGAAAGCACACCCCGTCAGCAGCACCCAAAGAATGTGCGCGGGCCCCCACGAAAGCAGTGCGAATGGCGCCACAAAAACAAATGTGGTGGGTACATTCACAAAGAGCGTTATGGCCTGGAAGGTGGACGGAGAGTCTTTGGGACGTTGCCCGTCCTCTGATCGGTACTCGCGTTCGAGGTCGCCTACGTTGTATGGATTATGTTCGTGAATCAGGCAGCGAGTGCCGGCGTACACGGCCCGGAAATCAATCCATGCGTCGATTCGGCGCCCAATGGCGATACCCCATATGACCGAGATCCCGATGCTCACAAGGACCCAGATCAAGCCTTGGCGACGCAGATTTCCCATGCTAGTCCTCCCGCCTCATTTTAGCGGCCCCTCTCGCCGCTATCGGCGCTTGAAGAACACGGGAGAGCCAAGCTTGGCAATGGAAGATATTGCCAGCTCATCTCTCCCGGGAACGGGCAGAGTTTTCAATTCTCGAACGGCGAGAAGTTCTTGCGGCGGAGGGGTCGAGCTGCCAGCATCTCTAAAGCTTGGAAGAGGCGCCACGCCTTCATGCGCTTGCCAATGAAACTGCTCGATCTGCTTCATGTTTTGGCGTTTCAGCCAAATTCCCCGCTTCCTTCCACTCTCGATTAGGGGCCGTGCTCCGAAGGTATACCCAAAGATAGAGAATTCCTGTCGCCAGAAGGATGGGCGCGGCGGGCCGCAGCAGAATTAAGTCGAGCAGTCTTCCCGTGAACCCGGTCACATTCCCGCTCAAACTTTTGTCAATCATCATGAGAATCGTCGATGGGATGTCTGCGGTAACCACGATTGCGGCAGTATTCAGCAATCCCGCAGGCCACTTCAAAGGCCCGCCGCCGGCCCAGAGCATTGCGCATGCGGGCAGGGTGAGAAGCAGGAGCTTGGCGTCGTACTGCCGATGGTAGACCGGCAGCATCGAAAGGGCCGCTATGGCCGCAACCGCGAACCACGCGTTCGATTGCGAGAACCGTGCTCGGAGAGTTCGCACTGCGCCGAGCAACAAAAGCGCACCGCACACGAAATAGGCGGCGGTGTTGTAGACGCGGGGATCGTCACGGAAAATGGCGATCGGCGATTGGAGGTTGATCACCATAGCGGTGCCGCGGAAAGTCTCGGCCGACGGCCCGGGGTCGTTGACGCCGCCTCGGGCTGCGCCCGCCTGCACATTCGCGTGCAGCTCCTGCGCCCATTGCGGCGCGACATGAGAAACCCAAAGGACCGATGGCAGAATCAGTACGCCAACCACCAGCAGAGTCTGCAGCGCACGCTTCCGGCAGGCGCCACCGGCCAGCAGGAAGTAAAGCCAGACCAGCCCTGCGTCATGGGGCTTCAGTGCAAGGGCGACCGCCATGCAGAGAATGCCCGCCGACACAAACCGCTCCTTGAGGAAACACCACGCCGCCACAATGCAGAGACCTACCGCGACTCCTGCGGCGTTGCTCAGTTCAAGCAGAAACACCCCGTTGACAAGCACAAAGCAGATGAGCAGAGGCGCGAACCTGGGCGCAAAGCTCCCCGCGGCGTTCCACATCAGGAAGGCAGCAAGCGTAAAGCATCCCGCGATCAACATCAGCCACAGCACGGACGCAAGCCCCCATGGCAACATTGCCAGGGGAGCGACCAGCAACAGCGAGCTTGGGAGATTGATGCACCGGAATATCGCGTTCCGGAACATGCCCAAGGTGGGCAAGTCAGAGGGCATTTCCCCTCCTTCTGCCTTATACTCGCTCTCGAATTCGATTGGCTTGTAGGGATCGCGGTGGTCGATGAGGCAGCGCGCGCCGTAGTAGATCGCTGTGAAGTCACACTTGCCCACTGGGCGCTGTGACGCACGATGAAATCCCCAGAGAATGAAAATGCCGCTACTGACCAGCAGGCAAAGCAGGGCGGTCCGCTGCGTCGATGTGAGGTTCAGCCTCATTACTCAAGTCATTCCGGCCGCTCAGGACCCCGGCCGAACTCTAAGGACCGTCTCCGCCCAACTTAGCGAAAGGAGTCTCGTCTTTGGCGCCCGGCAGGTTGACGATACTTCATGCTCTGGGACCTTCATACTGGGCGGCTTGTGCGGGTACTCGGCTACGTCAGAGGAGGCACCCACAAACCTTGCGGGGAGAACACGCGTCCAGGGTTTAGCTGGGCGCGTGCTCTCCCCGCAAAGATCCAAAGCTCAATTCACCGGATGCGTTCTGTGGCCGGCAACCGTTAGAGCGAGCCGCTGATGCTGCTGAAGACCGAGTTCACGGCCGAGGCTACGCCGTTGACGCCCGAGATGCAAACCAGTGCAATCAGGGCAACCAGCAACGCATATTCAACCAAGTCCTGGCCTTCCTCGTTGTTCTTCAGGCCCTGGAATTTCGCGCACAGGTTCAGAAGTGAATTCCGCATTTTTGTTCTCCTATGTGATTTTCCGGCCCGCGCCGGGGGAAGTCGGGCCGCCGCAATCACCCATGGCACTTCGGACAAGATTGCGTGCGTGGGTTGTTCGTTTTTGCCCGGTTGCTTCCTGCTTACGTGAGGTCGATCCTCTGCGCGAAAGAGCGCGTTCGGCGTCTTGCCGGCTGCGCGCCTTCTCGCAAAGGGGCTGAGGTTCTGGGTGTTCGCGGTCGCTGAGACTATTTACAGCGATCCGCTGATGTTGCTGAACACGGTGTTGACAGCCGACGCGACCTGCTTGACACCGCCGATGCACACAAGAGCAATCAGGGCGACCAGAAGGGCGTACTCGACCAGATCCTGACCTTCCTCACGAGCCGTCAGGGTCTGCAACTTCACATAGAGTGAAAGAAATAGATTGTTCATTTGTTTTTTCTCTCCGAGAGCTAGATTTTCCCAGCCTCAGCCGGGCGCACTTTAAATAGCATCTAGCGTGCCAATCTCGGACAACTACACCACCGTTTTAGATTCAATATCTTACGAGAGATTCCCCTAATGGTGACCGTGGACACTGTCTACCTGCGTTTACAAACGCCCGTCCACCGGCCTGCTGCGTTTACATTTCCCGTCCACCTTGCCCCACAAACTCCTACCAGATCCCTCTCCAACCCCAGCAATTGCGCAGTACTTTCGTGCCTTTCCATTCCCTTCGCCACATCTTCACGAATTCCCAAAAACCCCTAATGTTTTCGCACTCATCCGCAACCTTTGCGGCTGCCATAAAATAGCTACCATGGCCAGCAAGCCGGACCTCCCTCCTGTTGAGGATTCCCGCGACTTTGCCCAGGTTGCGATTGCCACTGTCGCGGGCCTCGCGCTTGCAGTCACCATCCTTTACATCTTTGCCGTCCCTGTTGCAGGCAAGTTGGCTGCCAGTCGCGACTTCCTTTCTTACTGGGCCACTGGCCGCCAGCTCGTCTACCACCACAATCCCTACGACCGCGACGCCATCTGGGCCATCGAGCACTCCGCCGGTCTTGACCCCCGCACCGTGCTCATCATGCGCAACCCGCCCTGGGCCCTCCCCATCGCCTATCCCCTCGGCCTTCTCGGCCTTCGCGCAGCCGGAATCCTCTGGACCCTCCTGCTCCTCGCCTGCCTCCTCGCCTCCATCCGCATCCTTCACCAGCTCCACGGCTCACCGCCCAGTCGCATCCACTGGCTCGGGTTCGCCTTCACCCCCGCCATCATCTGTCTCACCATGGGCCAGACGTCGCTCCTCGCCCTTCTCGGCCTGGTGCTTTTTCTCCGCTTCCATCGCTGCCACGCGTTCCTGGCTGGTGCCGCGCTCTGGCTTTGCGCCCTCAAACCACATCTCCTCCTGCCTTTCGCTGTCGTGCTTGCCGCCTGGATCGTCCTCACGCGCGCCTGGAAGCTCCTCGCCGGATTCACCGTCGCTCTCGCCTTCACCAGCGCACTTGCCACCCTCATCGACCCCTCGGCCTGGTCCGATTACGCGCGCCTCATGCGTTCGCCCTCCGTCGAAAACCAGTTCATTCCCTGCCTCGCCGGTGCCTTGCGTCACTGGCTCCGTCCTCACGCCGTCTGGATGCAGTACCTTCCCGTCGCCCTCGCCTGCCTCTGGGCTCTCGCCTACTTCTGGCGCCGCCGCGCTCATTGGGACTGGCTCTCCAATTCCAGCCCACTCATCCTTGTCTCGCTTCTCGCCGCGCCCTATTTGTGGTTCTACGACCAGTGCCTCGCCATACCCGCGCTGCTCAGTGGCGCCTACGCCACCCGCTCGCGCAAAGTCCTCGCCGCTCTAGCCCTCCTCATCCTCGCCACCGATATCGAACTCGTCATCGTCAAAGTCATCACCTCAACCCTCTTCCTCTGGACCATCCCCGCTTGGCTCCTTTGGTATCTCATCGCCCGCGCGACCTCCGCAAAAGAGTCCACGCCCGCAACCGCTCCACCCGCATAGGCACGCGCTTCTTGGCTTTCACTCTCACTATTGAACCCCTTGGTTCGCGCTCATCGGCACCTGCGCTGCTTCCCCACAAGCCCCACCCATGCCGCACCTATAATTGCCATGACCTGCTCCAGAAAGGCACATCATCCGTGGCCAGCCAGCGCGACTTCACCGCACTCTTTATCGCCATTGCATGCGCGCTCGGAGTCGTCTTCACCACCCTCTTTCTCTCCATCATGTCCTTCAGTCCCGCCATCGTCGCCCGCCGCGACTTCATCGTCTACTGGGCCACCGGCCACCAGCTCGTTCAGCACGGGAATCCTTATGACCCCGATACCATCAGCCGCATTGAGCGCGCTGCCGGCTTCCGCGGTCCCGGCTCCTTCTATATGCGGAACACTCCCTGGGCCTTGCCGCTCGCCTACCCGCTCGGCTACTTCTCGCCTACGGCTTCCGCGCTTCCCTGGTCGCTCGTGATGCTCGCCCTCCTCATCGCCTCGGTGCGCATTTTGTGGACCCTCTTCGGCCATTCCGGCAACCATCTCGACTGGCTCGGCTATTGTTTCCCTCCCGCCCTCTTCTGCGTCATCCTCGGCCAAACCTCCATCCTCATGCTTTGCGGCCTCGCCCTCTTTCTCCGCCTCCACAAGTCGCGTCCCTTCGCAGCCGGCGCAGCGCTCTGGCTTTGCACCCTCAAGCCGCATCTGTTTCTTCCCTTCGCGCTTGTCCTGCTCGTCTGGATCTTCGTCTCGCGCAGCTACCGCATCCTCGCGGGATCTCTAGCCGCATTCGCGCTCGGCACCGTCATCACCTCTCTCATCGATCCAGCAGCCTGGAGCCAATACGCGTACTACATGCGCACCTCGCTCATCACGCGCGAATTCACTCCGTGCATCGGCGACCTCCTTCGCGACCGCATCAACCCCTCAGCCGAGTGGATCGCCTTCATACCCGCTGTCATCGGTTGCATCTGGGCCCTCGCGTACTTCTGGCCTCGCCGTCATTCATGGGATTGGCTCGAGCACGGCAGCCTGCTGATGCTCGTCTCTCTTCTGGTCGCCCCGTTCGGATGGATCTTCGATCAGTCCCTCGCTCTTCCCGCCGTCCTCTACGCTGTCTCGCGCCACGCCTCGCAGACCATGCTTTCTCTTCTCGCGCTCATCTATGTCCTCATCGAGATTCAGATCATCTCGCCCTACGGCCTTCACTCGGCTCTCTATATCTGGGTAGCGCCCGCGTGGCTAATCTGGTATCTCTTTGCGCGCGCCTCTGCCCGTCACATCCCTGCTTCCGATGTTGTCCCGGCCGTCCTGACCTCATGACTCCTTCAGTCCGGAGACCAACATGCGCCTGCTGAACATCCTCTTGAGCCCGCCGGTCCTGGGCGTCATCGCCCTCTTCCTCTCCGCCATCTGGATGCTCCGCGACACCAAAGACAAAACGCGTCCCCTTCTTGTCTTTGCCCTGGTCTTGAATCTCTTTTATGGATTTCTTCTCACCACTCTAATGAGCGGCGAAGGCGGACTCTTTCCCTGGAAGTTCGACCACATCCTCTTTTGTGTCGACCAATCGCTTGGCATTCAGGCAGCCGCCATCGCGCGCCCCTTGCAGGGCTTCATGCGCGTTCCCCTCTGGGTCGTCTACCAGCTGATGGTCCCCATGATGATCGTCTGGTTTCTCGTTACCAGCTACCGCAAGCTGCGCGCATCCGTCGTTCTTGCCTATGTCGCCGAACTCGTCACTGGTCCGCTCCTCTACGCTCTCTTCCCCGCCTGCGGTCCCCTCTATGCATTCGGCAAGCACTGGCTCTCACCGCCAGCCGTCCAGCCCGTCGCCATTCGCCTCGCTGGAATGCCCAACGCATTTCCATCTCTCCATGTCGGCACGGCGTTTCTCTTCCTCCTCTTGGCTCCGGGCAAGCTCTGGAAGGCCGTCGCCTTCGCCTTCCTCGCCCTCACGTGTCTCGCTACGATCTCCACCGGCGAGCACTACGTCATCGATCTCATCCCCGGCCTTGCCTTCGGCGCCTTCGCCGCCGCTGTCGGTTCAAGAGATCTCAAGCAGGCCTCGCTCTTCCTCTCTACCGTTCTCGCTTGGTCACTCGCCATGCGCTTCGCCTCCTTCATCCTGATCGCGCACCCATTCGTCACGCGTTCCTTCGCCGCTTTGACGATCGCCCTCGCCATCTACGCCCTCTGGAAGCAATGGCGCGCCCAATCCTCACCGGCACACGACTGACCGCCTTCCGCTGTTCACTGTTCACCATTACGATATGGAGTGATCCCCGCTGAGGTGCACCATGACCATCGCATCCACTCCAAGCGTCAACGTCAAGCAGGCGGTGCCGTTCTTCGGAGTCACCAACATGGAGTCGTCCCTGCGCTTCTATATGGATGGGCTCGGCTTCCAGATGAAGTACCAGTGGGTTCCGGATCGCGCTGAAGACAAACCCGACGGCAGAATTCGTTGGTGCTGGCTCGAGCTTGACGACGCCGCCATCATGCTTCAGGAGTTCTTACCGGAACGCCGACCCAGCGAAAAGCTCGGGAGCGGAGTAACAGTCTGTTTTCAATGCGAAGATGCGCTCGCCCTTTATCGCCAGTTCAAAAGCCGCGGAATCGAGACGCGCGCACGGCCATTTGTGGGAAACCGGCTCTGGGTTGTGCCGCTCACTGACCCCGACGGCTACCGCCTTGAGTTCTCAAGCCCCACCGACGCACCCGAAGAGAGCGAGCTTGAAGAATAGCGGCGCGCCAACAACGGCTCTGAGACAATCAGCTATGCTGTTGCTCTGCCGCCCCCAAGAGGATCTCATGAAAATCGTTCCTGTCATCAAATCGAGCAATCTCGAGCGCTCCGTGCTTTTCTACACGCGAGTGCTCGACTTCGAGCGCAAGTGGCCCGGCGAAGAAGATCGCGAGAATGCCAATGGAGTGGCTCATCTCATAAAGGACGGCGCCGAACTGCTGCTTTCACGCCATGCTGGAGACGGTGTCTTCGGCTCTGTCAATCGCGTCTTTGTTGATGATGTAGATGAGCGTTACATGACGTTTCGGGCGCGGGGCCTCGACACGACTCGACGGCCTGAATCTCCCATCCACACTGCGCCCGTCGATCAAACCTGGGGGCTTCGCGAATTCGCCGTAACTGATCCCGACGGCAACGGCCTCTGCTTCTGCGCGCCGATCAAATAAACCGGCTGTGGTCCTCCAACGGACAACGGCACCGCACTGTCCACTGCCTGCCGACTCGCTAACTTGCTGGCTCGCTGACTGGCGGCTCTTCCGCTTCCGCAATCTCCAGTGTGTCTCCTTGTTCGCTCTGCGTCTTCTCGATCGTTCCGGCAGGCAGTTCCAGAATGCTGTGCGCCGACAGGCACGCCGACAGGCGCCACGGTCCTACTGCGCTGCGCGCCTTCTTGATCTTCTTATCGCGGTCCAGGTAGACAAGGTCGATGGGGAATCGCATGAAGAACGTATGCACCGATTCGCACGGCGCAATCCACAACCCTTCGGCGGCCGCAAGGCCATCCCGGCCCAGCAACCCTTTTCTGCGTTTTGCTCCTGTGTGTGCGGCCTCAAGCCGTGTCGCCAGCACTGTTCCGCGCGTTACGTTCCTAACGAGCAGCGGTCCCTGCGGCCCGGCTTGCACGGGCGGCGATACAAAATCCACCACGCCCTTGGCGAACCTCTCAAACGGATTCATCCGCTTGCCTCTGAGTGTGCGCTGCGCGGGCTCTACTGCTGCGGCGCTGCTGCACCACCGCTGTAGCCGCCACCGGAGCTGGCGCCCGAGTTAATCGGCGCTCCTCCATTCGTGCCGAATCCACCCGTTGCGTTCTCGATCACCAACGGCTTCTCCGGCTTCATGCTTTGGATCAGCGTCTCCACCGGTAACGATGCCGGGGCAGGAGGCATTGTGTTGGCCGGAGTCTTCGCGTCCGGCTGGTGCATCTCGATATTCGAGTTCGCCGGGATGAACGCCTCCGGATAATGCAGGGAAGGCAGCGGCTGGCCTGCCGCCATCGGCGACACAATCTCCGGCGTCACAATCACGATCAGCTCGGCGTCATTCTTGGTCTTCTGCTCCGATTGGAACAGCTTCCCGATGATCGGAATGTCGCCGATAAAGGGAATCTTATTGAAGGTATCGTTCGTGCTCTTATCCAGTAGGCCGCCGATCATAAAGCTCTCGCCGTCGGCCAGCTCCACTTCCGTATTCACCTTGCGCGACGTGATTCCCGGCACTTCGAACCCCGAGATGTTCACCTGATTGGTGTAGTCAAGAGCGCTCACTTCCGGCGCCACTTGCAGCCGGATCGTTCCCCGCGGCGTGATCGTCGGAATAAAGTTCAGCCGGATGCCATACTCCTTGAACTCGATGGTCACCGTCGTCAAACCGCCGCTTGAACCCTGCGCCACCGGATACGGATACTCTCCGCCAGCCAGAAAGCTTGCTTCTTTGCCGTCGGTCGCCATCAGGTTCGGTTCCGCCAGCGCCTGTACCACGCCCTTGGTCTCCAGCGCCGAAATGTCCGCGCCTGTGCCGAGGCCCGGGAAGAAGGCCAGCAGGTTTAACTCATTTGAGAACATTGCCGACCCACCGACTCCCGTGACTCCTCCGGTCCCGGATCCGGCTGCACTGCCACCGCTGCCGCTTGCAATCGTTGGTGGCGAGAATTCCGTGGTGGTCACTCCACCCACCGCATTCCCCAGACCAAGGTTGAAAAGGTTGATGCCCAGCTGGCGCGCCCGGCTTCGGTCCACGCTGGCAAAACGCACCTTCAGCAGAATTTGCGCATCGGATTTCGGGACATCCACATCCAGCAGGTTCACCACTTTCCCTGCCGACGACGCAATCTGCACCGCGCGCGATGAGCTCGTCAGATCGTTCACCGTGCCGCGCAAGAAAATGGCGTTGTTGCTGTAACTCACCCGGATTGACTGGCCCGGCAGCTCCGTCCTCAGCTCGCGCCGGATCGCATCCAGGCTGTCGCCGGTTACTGTCGCCTGCTGTCTCACCGTCACGTTGAAAAACTGCCGCCCGCCATGAATGTCCCAGATGATCAGGCTCGTTTCGCCCGGGGCTTTCCCGTCCACCATGATCTCCGTGGGGCTGATCGCGCTGGCTTCCGCAATGTCTCCAAGTCCGATGGCAACCCGCTGGATTGGCTGTGCGCAATCGACGAGCACCGATTTTCCCACCGTCACAGAGAGCTCGTTTGTGGAGTCCTCATAGGTGGATTCTGCTGCCGGCGGCTGGGCAGCCGGCGGCGCCTGAGCTGGGGCGCTTTGAGCCCTTCCGGCTTGTCCGGCGAACAACAATGCCAAGGCCAGCGCGCTCCAAGATACGATGGTGACCCCTGCCTTCGGTTTCAATGCTGTCCCTCAGGTGATCCAAACTTCTCGTCTGTGGTGTGGTTGCCGTTGATGATGGTCATCGAATACGGTTTCGCCGCGGGTTTGCGGGGACCCCTGGCAGCCTTCTCATGTCCCGGCGGCGGGGTTGGGGTGCCGAATAGGTTGCTCATCGCAGTCTCCGGTACCTTCGTCGTCTGCGTATCCAACGGATTGCGCAGCACAAGCTGAATCTTCAGCGAATTGGCTGCCAGGCTCAGCAGTTGGGCCTGCTCCGGTGTCACCAGCAGATTCACTACTTGCACTTGTTGCGGTTTGCCTTCGGCGTCCCTCTGAATGTCGGTGCCTGCTGAGAGAACCTGAATATCCTGCAGAATCGTCTCTGTCACCACGCCCTGGTTCCCTTCGCCCGGCGGATTGCCCGAAACCAGCACGTCCACGCGCATGCCCGGAATAACGAATCCGGCTACACCAACCACTTCATCCACTCTCACTGCGCACGCCCGCATACCCTTTGGAATCGTCGGCGCCAACCCGCCGCCAGAGCCAATACCGGCCAACTGGCTCTCCAGAATCGGCTCACCCTGGGAGATCTGCGTAATCACGCCCCGGCCAATCGCATCTTCCTGCTTCAGAATCGCGCCCTTGGGTGGCGTGCCCCCCAACGTCATCGTAGTCAGGTCCGCCGTCGTCAACACCGCGCCCAGCGGAATGTCCTTCGCCGCCGCAATTACCTGCGTCGTTGACACAGGCTTTGACGCTGCCATCCCCTTGCTCACAAGGCGATACACCAGCCAGCAGCACCCGCCGGCAATCACCGCTGCGACGAGAAAGATCGTCATGAGTCTTCGATTCATTGCTGCTCCGATGGAGCCGGCTCTCGCCGACTCCGTCCTTCATTCCTTGCCTTTCCCGTTCCGTCCGGCAAGGCCGCCTTTATATTCATCTCGTCCGCCGCTTTCGGAAATCAGGAGCCCTTTGTCATCCAACCTCGTGTCGGGACCGGGCCGCTGAGAATGGTTTCCAGATTCGATTCCCATTTCCGAAAATGCCGCGCACATCGCGCCCACTCCGTTCATACTGATCGAGTTCGGCTCGCAGTGCGGTTTCAGTGTATTCCTTCAAAGCCTTCAAAATCGCATCAGAATCTCTCAGATCTTTCGATGAGGTACCAAAAGTGCTATGGGGGAAAATGCCTCAATGAGCGATTCTGAAATGGACAATCATGTACTCCCGGAACGGAACCTTCCGGCTTTACGCCGCACTCGTTTTTAGGGGCCGTTCGTCGATAAGTTTATCGTGATTCTACTCGGCAATTTGAGGTCCCGTTTGCATCTTCCGTGTTATATCCGCGCTAGTTTTCATGTGCCAAAGTGGGATGGTCCCCGGAGAAAATCTTTCCTGCGCGCGGTCCGAAAGTCATCACTCGTCCGGAGAATCTCAAGGGGGGGCCCCAGCCTTTGATGACGCCTGCGTACACAATTTCGCTATTCAACGAGCGTTCTGATCACGGCCCGCGCCCCACCACCATTGCGGCCTCCGCCCTTCTTCATGTCGTGGCTTTAGCCGTCATCTTGTTCGGCATTGCGTACAAGCCGCCCTACGCGAGGATTTCTACGGACCACTATCGCGTGAGGGAGCTCGATCTGGATATGCCTGACGAGCAGGCGCGCTTTTATCCGCCGCACATTCCAAAGCCTGCGTCGAGTCCAGGCGCCCACGCCCCTGCCTCCGCAGGCAAGCCGTCGCTCAGTGTCCCTGCTTTACGCGACGTTGCGCAAGCTCCGCCCGGGCCGCAGACGCTCCTCCAACCTGACCTAGAAAAGCCGATTACGCTCCCGGTTCCAATTCCCGTCCCTCAAGTAGCCATCTGGTCACCCAGCAAAGTCACGGTCAAGAAGGTCACTCCGCCTTTGCCGCAGAAGCCCACCTCTGCCGACGTGCAGCCATCTGTCGAGCGTCCCAATGAAGAGCTCACCCTGGCAGACGTTAACGTTGCATCCAGCTTTCATCCCACTTCCCATCCGATCGTGAATGCATCTACGACTTCGCCCGTCAGGGTCCAAACGCAACAACAGGTCCAGCTGCCGCCGGCGATGTCCTCGAAATCGATCACGCGGCCCACGCCTGCCACGATCCTGTCTTTGTCCAACCTACGCATGAAGGAAGGAACCGCGACCCTGCCACCGGTGAATGAGAGTGTGGTGGTGCGTGGCCCAGGAGTTCTCGCGGCTGAGGGTAAAGAGGCCTCGCCCGGTACTCCCAACTCTTCAGCCAAACCGGGTCAGGGAGGATCGAGCCCGGGTCCAGGCGGCAATCTGAACAATCAAGGCGCCGGCCCAGGCCAAGGCCTGGCGTTCAAGATCTCCGGCCCCGGCGTAGCTCCCAATGGCAGCCGGGAAACACCTGAACCCGAAGCGGGAAATGGGCCCGACAGCCTTGACGACGCTCAGGCTTCGATGACCGCTATATCCGTACCGAGGGACGGCCACTTCAACGCCATCATCGTCGGAAACTCGATTCAGGACCAGTATCCCGAAACCTCCGGCGTATGGAACGGCAGAATGGCGTACACGGTTTACCTGCACGTTGGCTTGTCACGCAGTTGGGTTTTGCAGTATTCGCTTCCGCGCTCTGCTGACGCCCTGCAAGCTGGCGCCAAGGCAACTCTTGAAGCTCCCTGGCCTTACAACATCGTGCGCCCTAATCTCGATCCTGGATCAATCGACGCCGACGCGCTGATGATCCACGGATACGTGAATCAGTCGGGACGCTTCGAAACCCTCTCCATCGTCTTCCCGCAGGCCTTTCCTCAAGCTCAGTTTGTCCTCGCTGCGCTTGAGAAATGGCAGTTCCGCCCCGCCACGCAGCAGGGCCAGTCTGCCAAGGTTGAAGTGCTTTTGATTATTCCAGAGCAGCTTGAGTAGTCTTCTCCGAACTGTCGGCCGCGGTCTGCGGCCGATTCGGAGCCTCAATCCGGAAGCGGATCTTCAATCAAGATTCGAGGCCTAAGTCCAAACTCGTCCGCAATTACGGCCGGGTTCCCAGTTCCTGATATGTGGTACCTGCTGCAATCGGTGTGACCACCGGTGCGGCAACGCCGACAAACTCTGTAAGCGGGCCAACGTCGTCGTCGCTTGCGACCCACACGTTGCCCGATCCATCGACCGCGATGCCGTACGGTGAGAACATCAGGACGTTTACAAATCCATTGACGCCGGAAATCGCAGTGCCGCCTGCACTGATTTCGCTGATGCTGTTGGCGTTGCCGCCGTTGTTGGCGGCCCACACGTTGCCGGCGCCGTCGATGGCGATGCCGTAGGGATTGTCGAGCCCGCCGCCGCTGAATCCGCCCGTCCCGCTGATCGCCTTCGGCGTGGTTCCTGAGGTAGAAAATTCGCTGACACTGCCGGAACCGCCGCGGTTTGCGGCCCACACATTGCCCGCACCATCAATCGCGATGCCATAGGGAGCGTTCAGTCCGCCTCCCTTGTAGAGAGTGACCGTAGGTGGCTGACCAGGCAGACTGCTTGGGACAGCCTCCGCGATGGGCGACCCGGCCTCGCCATAATTCGCAGTCCAAACATTGCCGTTAATGTCGGCGGCAATGCCTGCGGGTTCGGCAAGCACATCGGATCCATATCCGCTGCTGCTGGAGAGTGCCAGGCCACCCGACGCGTTGGATTCAAATTCGCTGAGGCTGTTGCCGCCAAAGTTGGCTGCCCAGGCATTGCCAACGTTGTCGATGGCGATTCCATACGGCTCATTCAGCCCGCCACCGATGAATCCCGGAGGGCCGGAGATTTTCTGCCCCTGCGCATTGAATTCGCTGAGGTCGTTTCCGTTGTAGTTTGCAACCCACGCGCTCCCGTATGTATCAATTGCCACGCTGGTAGGATTGTCGAGCCCGGCCGCGGAGAAGGGCGAGCCAGTCTTGGGAACTCCGTTTGAATTGAACTCACTGAGGCTGCTGGAAGTGAAGTTCGGCACCCAGACATTGCCTGCGGCGTCGATCGCGACGCCTTGCGGAGCCAGTCCGGTTCCATCCAGGCCGTATCCACTGTACGTGATCGCGATTGTGAAGTCATTCGGCTGGAACAGCAACGTCGGCTGGAAGGCAAGATCCGTCGGCAACAGCCCGTAAAGCGTCGCCGTATTCGCGCCTGGATTATGCGCGATGTTGATCGCCGCCGTCGCGGTTTCCCCAGGCTGCGAATTTCCGTTCATCGCATTCGCGAACAACGTCATGCACGGCGTTGAAGACGGCCCTGCCGAATTCACGCATGCCCCCAAAATGTCTGCGAGTGTATCGATCGTGGCTTGCGGAACCACTCCGTTGCCGTTGGGCGTTGTGGGCAGTGCTACGCCTCGGCCCAGCGACTCGAGGTTCGTAACGGTTGCAAACGCGTTGGGCACATCCGTCGCCGTCGCCAGCGGGGAGCTCGAACTCGACACATGCGTTGAGTCCACCGCAAATCCGGCGATGGAATAAGCCGTGGCAATCGTTGAAATCTCATTGATGACGACGTACGGCGCAGACGAAAGCGAGCCGCAGGTACCGAGGGCTGCCATCAAGCCAATGGCCGAATTTGCCCCATCTCCCAATCCCGGATCGCCGCCCACCGCATAGAGGTACACCTGCGAGCCCGGGCTGGGGCAGGTGAAGTCGCCCGTGATGCTGAATGTGCCGCCGGATCCTGTTGGGTAATAGTAGCTGCCGTGGCCGTCAGAGACGGTGCCACCGGCGCTTTGCAGCAGCGAAACAGCCGCGTTGCCGTAGCCGGTCGTGTTGGCCGCATAGAGGTACACGTGCGCCCCGACAATCGGCTGTTGACCACCATGCACCATTCCGTGCAGCGCAGCTCCTGGAACGGAGCTGCCCGCCGTCTGATTCGGCGATGTTCCCGGCACTCCGGAGCAGCCGGAAATCATGAGAACACACGTTGCCAGTACAATCGTCCAGGAAATACGCACGGGGGGAACTCCCTTCGTTCGATCGAGTCGCGTCGTTACCCGGTTTTCTCAGACGTTGTTACCGGATTCTCTGCCTAAAGTCAAGCCCACATTCTATGTAGTGCCGTTCGGAATCAGCCGCGGAGAGCTCATATTGTCTACAATCGCGCGGAAGATCGCCGTCAGCTTCGTCAGGTTTTGGTTCGTTGGAGCCGTCGCTTCGCAACCCGAGCCATCATCGGAGTAGAAGTTCACTGAGGACGAAGCCATCGCCGCTAATGCCTGGCAAGGCTGTTTACCTGGACCCCAGCTTCCTCCGTTCGTCGTAACCGTCTGGCTGTAGGTCTTATCGGACAGGCAGCCTCCTGACGTCGGCGAGCCGTAACCGATCGTGTACACCGTTGTGCCGGCAGTTGCCGCAGCCTGTGCCGCCAGCACCGCCTGGCCACATTCGCCAAGTGCCGAAGGGTAGGCATAGGCCTGGTAGCCTGTGGGATTGCTGGTCTTGGTTCCTGTTCCGTTCAGCGTTCCTTCCGACGCCACAAGTTCGCTCTTTGTGTTGCACGCACCGGCCGTGGTATTGGCGTTCGACGCGCACGCTGTCGCGTCGCCGTCGGTCAGCAGAATGATTGCGTTCTGCGAGCCCGGATTCTTCGCTTGCTGCGCCAGCAGTGCCGACTGCGCCGCGTAGATCACCTGCGCGTAATAAGTCGCCTCGCCGCCCGGCGCCTGGATCCCGGCGCAGTTGCTTTGTCCCGAGTCTCCCGCCGCGATCACGATAGGCGCGGCCTGGTTCAGGGCCGTCGCTGCGTCCGTCGTCTTGTAGTTGTTCGCAAAGCTGGTCACCTCGTAAGTGTCCGCCGTTGGCAGCGTCGTATTCGAGGGCGGATCTGGGAACGTGTATGCCACGATCGTCGGATTGCTGGTCGGGCAACTGGTATCCTTCGACGCTGTCGAGCCGGTCACCGCGGGGAACACAAACAGGCTCACGCTATCCACATACGTCGTGCTGGTGGTGCAGGTTTGCCCCAGCCCGCAGGGATACAGATCGTTCAGCAGCGCCTGAACTCCCAGCAGCGCGCACTGAATTCGCGTTCCGCTGCATTGGTCGCCGCCATCCGAGGTGTTCATCGACGAAGTCGTGTCCACGATCACGGCAATGTTCCACGGTGCATTCTGCCCACCCGCCACGGCCGCCTTCGCGGTGTAGGACACGTTCATCTGCTTCATCCCAACCAATCCCCCAAACCAGAGAGGAATCGTTGCGGTCTGCGTCACCGACATTGCGTTGTAACCCCCACTGCCGCCCGTGGAGGTCTGGCACGGCACATTCAGCGAATTTGACACAGTGCTCAGGCAGAGGAATGACGGCGTCGCCACAGCGTTCGTCAACATTGGGGTCGCGTTCATCCCGTTGGTCTGCGCGCTGTAGGTGGTCACGTAGGTGGTCGCCATGGTTGTGTTGGGCATGGCTTCCGCCCCGGCCAGCACCGCCGAATTCGTCGACGCCACGAGTTCCTGGTACGCGTAGTACACATGCCCCGTCTCAATCGACGCTGCGGAAAGGGCCATCATTGTGGATGCCGTGATCATCACCAGAACTGCCGACTGGCCCCGTTGACTCCTAAGGAACCTGCGTAAGAACGGAACTCTAAACCGTTTCATTTGCAAATTCCTCCTTTCATGCAGCCTCGTCGCCGAAATCTTCAGCGCTCGGTTGCTGGATGGGTTGAATTTGAATTTTGTGGAACGTGGATTCGCACGACGCCCTTGAAGCGCCATCGGCGGCGTCAAGGCAAACTCGAGCGCTCTCAAATTTCTTCCACGGAGATACAGGGCACGCCGCGGCTGTCTGTCGGCGCACAGTTCTATCAGCTCGGCCGGTCGTGATCTCGGCCATTTTTTGCTTTTGATCTTGGGGGAGTTGCGCCGCGCCAGCCGGCTCGCGATCACTCGAGAGACAATTCCTGGATCGCGCGGTCAGCGCGAAGAGGTCAGCGGATTTGTCCTTCTGCGATGCCACCGTGCGCACTCGCGGACACTCCTGCGACCTCTTGGGGAAGGGGTAACTGTTGCCATCATCTTGCCTTGCGTGGTTACCGACTATTGCACTTTCGTGCTATCGAGTGGTTACGTTGGTCATGATTTCCTGCACGAAGCCACAAAAGACACACGGCAGCAAAAAGGGCACGGGGGATTTCCCCGTGCCCTTTGAAAAACCACACTCCCTGCTACTTCATTCCGCCCTACGTCGTTCCAGTCGGGATCAGCCGGGGCTCACCCATATTGTCTACGATCGCGCGGAAGATCGCCGTCAGCTTGGTAAGGTTTTGATTGCTCGGCGCCGTCGCCTCGCATCCCTGGCCGTCATCGGAGTAGAAGTTCACTGCCGACGAGGCCATCGCCGCAATCGCCTGGCAGGGCTGTTTACCCGGCCCCCAGCTTCCGCCTTCCGTCGTAACGGTTGTGCTATATGTCTTGTCGGACAAGCACCCTCCCGACGTTTCAGCGCCGTAGCCGATTGTGTAAACCGTTGTCCCGGCATTCGCCGCAGCCTGTGCTGCAAGCACCGCCTGTCCGCACATTCCCAGCGCCGACGGGTAGGTATAGGACTCATACCCCGTGGGGTTGCTTGTATGAGTTCCCGTCCCGTTCAGCGTGCCTTCTGACGCCACAAGCTGGCTCGATGAGTTGCACGCACCGGCTGATGTGTTGGCGTTCGAAGCGCACGCTGTCGCGTCGCCGTCCGTCAGCAGAATGATGGCGTTCTGCGATCCCGGATTGGACGCCTGCTGCGCCAACAGGGCCGTCTGCGCCGCGTAGATCACCTGCGCGTAGTAAGTGCCCTCACCGCCCGGCGCCTTGATCCCGGTGCAGTTGGATTGTCCTGAATCTCCTGCCGCGATCACGATGGGCGCGGCCTGGTTCAGGGTCGTCGCTGCGTCCGTCGTCTTATAGTTGTTCTTGAACCCAACCACCTCGTAAGTGTCCGCCGTTGGCAGCGTTGTATTGGAAGGTGGGTCAGGAAATGTGTACGCCACGATGGTCGGATTGCTGGTCGGGCAACTGGAGTCCTTTGACGCTGTCGTGCCCGTCACCGCTGGAAACACAAACAGGCTCACACTATCCACGTAGGTCGTGCTCGTGGTGCAGGTCTGGCCCAGCCCGCATGGATATAAATCGGTGAGCAACGATTGCACCCCAAGCAGCGCGCAGGTGATCTGCGTTCCAGTGCATTGAACGCCGTTATCCGTGTCATTCATCGAAGCGGTGGTATCTACAATCACCGCAATGTTCCACGGCGAGTTTTGCCCGCCCGCCATGGCTGCCTGCGCCGTGTACGACATGTTCATCTGCTTCATGCCGACCAGTCCGCCAAACCACAGAGGAACCGTCGCGGTCTGCGTAACCGCCAATGCGTTATATCCACCGGTACCGCCAGTCGAGGTTTGGCACGGCACATTCAGTGAATTCGACACGGTGCTCAGGCACTCGAAAGTTGGCGTGGCCGTATCGTTCGTCAACATAGAGTTCGCGTTCAATTCACCCGATTGCGAACTGTATTCGGTCACTTGGGTTTTCGCAGTGGTCGTGTTTGGCATGGCTGAGGCGCCTGCCATCACCGCCACGTTCGTTGACGCCACAAGCTTCTGGTAGGCGTAATAAACATGCCCCGTCTCAATCGAAGCTGCGGCCAGCGCCATCATTGTAGTTGCTGTGATCATCACAGCAATGGCCGCCTGGCCCCGTTGATTCTTCAGGAACCGGCGCCCAAACGAATTTCCGAACCGTCTCATCCTCATGGTTCAATTCCCTCCTCTCGCACAGTCACCGCTTTCGATGTCAGCGCTAACCCGTCCATCACGCTGGCTTGCGGTGCTGGGAGCCACTTCTTCGCAGCCCGAACCTTGAACATCGCGGATGTGCTCGTCTCCCTTTCCCCAAATCCCGTCGTACAGGGAATCGAACTTCCGCTGGTTAAACTCTCAAGGACAATGCCGCGTCGCTGGGGAAGTCATGCATTCTGCTTGCGAGGTAATTTCCGCTTTCGTCTCTGGGAATGTGTCACCGTGTGATCTTGTCGACTCCACGACGGCCTTCCCAGAAACTGGGGATCTCATGTAATGATCTTGGTTCGGGGGTAATCGGAGAATTGCACTTTCGTGCTATGCGGTGGTGACCAGGGTACTCAAAGAAGCGGGGTCTGTAAGTTAAACAAATGATTGGGTAAATGGGGCATTGCTCGTATGCGAGCCAACTCCGCCCCCTCTGTTTGGTTACTTTCTCCCGGCGGCATTCGCAGAAAAAGGGTACAGGCTTTGCGCCCGTACCCCTCATAAGCATCTGCCGTTGCTCTTTGTTCCCGGAAGTCGCCTTACGTCGTCCCGTTGGGGATCATGCGCGGAGTGCTTAGACCGTTCACGATCGCTTGGAAGATCTGCGCCAGGCTCGAAAAGTTCGCGTTCGCGGGGGAGAGTGCCGGGCACCCGCCTGAATTGTCGGAATAAAAGGTGTTGACGTTGGAAGCCATCGCGGCAATTGCGTTGCAGGGTGTCCCGGAATAAGGACCGCTCGGCCACGCCTCTGCGCCGTCTGTGGAACCGGCGGTTGTTGTGTACGTCTTGTCTGTTGCGCACCCCGTAGTCTCAGACCCAAAACCAATGGTGTAGACAACTGTTCCCGCGGCGGTAGCCAGTTGTGCCGCCTGAACAGCCTGCCCGCACTCGCCCAACGCCGATGGGTAGGTGGGGGACTTGTAGCCCGTCGAATTCGTGGTCGCCGTTCCTGTTCCATTCAGGGGTTTGCCAGTGCAGCCGCCTGTCGGGCAACTGACGGTGCCAGTAGTAGCCGTCGCGGAAGTGCAGGCGCCGGACGAGTTAACCGCCGGGCAATTCTGCGCAATCATCTGGCTCTTGCTGCTGTTGCAGCTGTTATTTCCGCCGGCCGCGGAGTTGGCCTGCGTGTTACATGCGGTCGCGTTGCCGTCACTCAGGATGATCATCACATTTTTTGAGGTCGGATTCGAAGCCTGCTGCGTGACGAGTTGTGCCTGCGCGGCGTAAATGACTTGTGCATAGAAGGTTCCCTGCCCGCCCGGCGCCGAAAGGCCTGTGCAGCCTGAACCGCTGGCACCGACTGATTCCGCCAGAGCTGACGCGACCGCGAGGGCAGAAGTATCGCTGGTCTTATAGACGTCGTTGAAGGGAATGATCTCGTACGCGCCCGCGTCCGTTCCGGTCGACTCTATGGCGAGATTCTGGTTTGCCCCCGTTGTCACATTGACCCAGTTGTACGGTACGGTGCTGCCTCCGGTACCGCAGTATTCCGGCTTATAGTTTCCGGTTGAGCTGTAGGCCGCCGGGGGGAACACGAACAAGGCCACGTCGTCCACATACGGCGTGCTTGAACTGCACGTCGTGTTCTGCGCGCAGGGATCCATCGTCTGCAGCATCACCTCGAGTCCCGCAACCGCGCAGGAAATCTGCGACGTGGTGCAGTCTTTATCGCCTGGGATGGTGCTCGTCATCGAAGACGTGGTGTCCAGGATGACAGCGAGATTGTAGGGGATATCCGATCCGCCTTTCATTGCCGCGGTCGCCGTGGCCGACAGGTTCATTGACGGCATGCCAATCAGGCCGCCAAACCACAGATTTACCTTCGCCGTCTGCGTCACCGTGATCGCGTTGTAACCTGTGGAGCTCCCCGGGGGAGTCTGGCACTCCACATAGAAAGGCGCCTTCGTTATCGTGCTCGCACAAAAAAGAGTCTGCGTCGTAATCTGGTCACCGGACAGCATGCTGCTGGCATTTAATCCTCCAGTCGCGGAGCTGAATTGCTTCACCGCCGCTGTCACTTCCGCCGTGTAGGCCCCGCTCGAACTCGTGTTAAGGAGTGCGTCGGACATGGCCTGCGCACCCGCCAGTGTGGCCTCGTTCGTGGACGTTACCAGTTGACGGTAGGCGTAGTAAACATGTCCCACCTCCGCCGAACTCACAGCCATCGTCAGAACTGCCGAGGCGGTGATCACCACCATCACGACCGATTGGCCTTGCTCACTCTTGATGAGCCTGCGTATTTGCCGAGAGATATTCCAGTCCATTCGAGGTTTTCCTCCGTTCACATCTGGATCGCTGACTCGCTCGATGCCAGAACGCCCGCTGTTTTTGTCCCGGCATTGAAGAATGGCATCGCGGGAATGCCAAGCCATGAGTATGTGTAGGTCACCGTTAACGTCACAGGGTAATTTGGCCCCATCGAAGGCGCAGTGGCGCACGAGAACGATGTCCCGCTTCCCGTGTACGGGTGCGAAGCGTCGCTGGCGTCCGTGATCGTGAGTTTGTAAGTGAAATTCGCAGCTGTCCAGGTAGGAAGCGATTTGGTTATCGTGGTTTCTGCATAAGCGCAAGGGTCGTTGCCCGGAAACAACCCGGCATCGCTTCCTACAGCCATCGCGGTGGCAGAGGTTGCGTTCCCAAGTTGTTGCAGGTTGTACATGCCCAGCGTCAAACTGGCCGCCAGGTATATGAGCCCAAACAGCATCGGCAGCGTCAACGCGAATTCGACCAGGGCCGAACCTTCCTCGCCGCGCTGGCCAAGCAGATTACCGATCCTTCGTAGGCCATTTTCAATCGTCATCGTTTCACCTCACGGCTAAGCCGGCTTTGACCTTGCATTGCAACCGCGCCCGCCCAGGGACTTCTTCGGCGCACCGGTGCGCCTGCTACCCTTCAAAATTCAGTCGGGCCAGGAAGAGGTCGAACTCGTTCCTTGTCGCCGCGTCCAGTATCGAGATTCTCCCGCTGCGCATGTCCTTTTCGTCCGACAGAATGAACTGCAACCCTACGCCGTCCGGACCCCAGCGCACAGCTCGCGATTGCACAGCAATCGATCGCTCCGCCAGTTCGTCGCCGTGATCGGTCCTCTGCAACGTCATCAGAACCAGAGTGCCCGGATACCACCGCTCTTCGGTGACCACATACAGCCCTGCTGAACTGATGTCTCGAACTCCGTGCGCCACAGGCGCCGCCCCGTTCCAGTAATATGCAGCCAGACCCGGCTCCTTAACCCGCGGAGCCTTGCGTGGATCCGGCGACCACCAACGATCAAACCAGGACCGCAACTGGCCCTTGGTTTTGGCGCTCGGAGGCGTCAGGTCCATACTGTGCGTCTTCCGCGCTTCGGGCTTGTCGTGTCCGTTGCGGTCTTCCAGCTCGAGCAATCCCGGGCCACCGCTCCACAAAGGCTTTTCGCGCAGCAGCGCGACCCCCGCAATCTCCGGCCCTGGCTCAGGTTCGTCGGCTTTGTTGGTCAACCGCTCCAATTGCCGCTCCATCTCTTCGGCCACGCACAGCACGAGCTGATCGCCCGACTGCGTCTGCGACGAGTAAATCGAGTGCGCCGGCAATGCCAGCACGCTCTCTGGCCTCGGGCTTGAGGAGCTCACTTGAAAAGTCGGAAACGACTCCGCCATCTCGATCACCCGGCAATCCTCGTCCAGATAAATCAGATCCAGCGGCGCCGGCATCGCCGTGGCCGTGATGCCCCGGAACGGCTTCATCCATAAGCCCTCGCCTGACTTCAGCGGTTTCTCCAGCATCAGCTCCGCCACTTGATTCGTAGGAAGGTCGCCGGCCGTTACCTTCAAACCCAAGAAACATTCCCGAGTCTGGTTGTAGGCACAATACGTTTGCGGTTCCATCTTCAACTGGGCCCCTGGCGGCAGTGCCGCGGCTCCCTCGCTTCCCGGAGTTCTTTTCACCGGTTCGGCTCGCTCCATCAATTCCATCTGAGGCTCTGCCCTTTCTCTTCGCCTGCAGTCAAGCCTGCGAAGGGAACACTTCACCTGTTCCCCCTGCCCAGGCTGAACACTGAGGCATCTGCCGCCTGCACGGCATGCCAACCCGGCAATGGAAGCTTCGAAATCCAACCGTGGCCTGAATGGATGCTTCTTCACGCCACGGCTTCTTGCCTTCCGGCCCTTACTTCACCCGCGTCCGGCGGCGCTGAATCAAGACGATCAAAATAACGACCGCCAAAGCAGCAGCAACAACTCTGATAATCATTTCGGTGCTCATGCAAATTTCCCCTTCCTGCCTCAATTATTTGGTCAGTGACTTAAACGAATCAGCCATCATGATCGCGGCTGGTCCCAGTGTAACCAGAAATAGCGCAGGAAAAATAAACAGCACCAGCGGAAACACTAGCTTGACTGACGTTTTCCCCGCCATCTCCTCGACCATTTGCACCCGCTGCACGCGCAGCGTGTCCGAATGGACGCGGAGCATCTTGGCAATACTCGTTCCAAACTGTTCGGTCTGCACCAGCATTGAGACAAGGTTGCGCAGACACTCCACGCCGGTACGGTCCGACATGTTCTTCCATGCCTCTGAGCGAGCTCGTCCGGCGCGCTGTTCCAGCACCACCACTGTCAGCTCATCGCATATCTCCGGTTGCGATGACCTCAACTCTTCCGCGCTGCGCGCCGTCGCCTGGTCCAGGCTCAGGCCCGCCTCCATGCAGATCACCAGAAGGTCGAGAACGTCAGGCAAGCCTCGGGTGAGCTTCTTTTGCCGTTTTTCGATGCGCTTGCCCAGCCAGAAGTCCGGCGCTAGAAATCCCCCTCCCAGCGCCACCAGGTACACGAAAAATGGGCTCAGACTCGCTAATCCGCTCACCGCGGCGATTACCACGAGCGTCAGCGGCAACAGCACCTTGCATCCGTAGAAAACTTTGATCGCGTTCTCGTTGCGGAATCCCGCCCGCTGCATCCGAGTCTTGATGACCGAGATTTCCTTCTCGCTCTTCGGCATCAGGTTCTCGAACTTCTTCACCACGTTGCCGATCGACGAGCCCGTATTTTGAAAAGTCTCGGTCAGCGTCTTCTGCTTGCGCCGCGGGCTGATCACCTGGCTGATGCGGTCCAGTGCCGCCTCGCGATAGAACATCAGCACACCGATGCTCCCGATCAGCACGAAGACAGCTACGAACGCCAGAATTGCAAAAATCATGACTCTTCCTCACACGTCGATATCGACGATTCTCCAAATCACAAATCCGCCAACCAAGATCAGTCCCGCGGCTGCCCACATCAGCTCGATGCCGATGTCGCGCTTCCATAGAATGCTGATCATTCCCGGGTCGACAATATAGATGCCTATGCCCAGCACGATCGGAAGCAACGTAAGAATCAACCCTGTAAAACGCCCCTGCGCCGTGTGCACCATGATCTGGCGCTTGAGCCGGAAGCGCTCCCGGATCACATACGCGGTCTTATCCAACACCTCGGCCAGGTTGCCTCCGCTCTCTTTTTGAATCAGGATCGCGGTGGTGACGATCATCAGGTCCTGCACCGGAATCCGCAGGATCAGATTTCCCAGTGCCTCTTTCATCTCCAGGCCGTAGTTCTGTTCTTCGAAGCAGATTTTGAATTCGCTGTTCACCGGGGGCGCGCACTCGCGCGCTACCAGCGCCATCGCCGCAAGCAAGCTATGTCCGGCGCGCAGGCCACTGACCATCAGGTCCAGCGCCTCGGGCAGATGCTTTTCGAATGCGCTGAATCGCCTTTGGCGCTTGAACAGAACAAAGGCAAATGGCAGCACGCCCAGCACTCCGCCCGTCACGAACGCCAATAAGGTGCTGTTGGTCGTCTCCAGGAGCGCGTAAGTCGGAACGATAAAGCCGGCCGCGCACAACAGCATCAACCGCCCTGCGCTCCAATCCAGGTCGGCTTGGCTCAGGATCTTGCGCAAATAGGGCGTCAGCTCGAACTTCAACAGCTTCTGGTTCAGCCAGGGAATGCTGCTGAGGAGTTCGTTCTTGCGGACATTCAGCTTCTGCGGCAGCAAATCCCGCCGGTCGACCTTGATCGCGGAGTCCAGCGTGGCCAAAGCCTGCTTGGCGCTGCTGGAGGGTCCCATCGCCGCCAACGGCAGGGCAATCAGCGCGAAAACGCCAACAAAAACCAATCCGATGATCAATCCCATTTAGGTTCCCTCCTTCCTTCTCAGTTAACCAACGTCTCCCGCTCAAACAGGCTGGGCGGCAGAATGATGCCCGACACGCGCAGCCTCTCCAGAAACCGGGGACGAATTCGCGTGGGCTTGAAAACTCCGATCACGCGGCCGTCCTGGCCGATACCTTTCCTCTCAAACGTGAAAATCTCCTGCATGCTGATTACGTTCTCTTCCATGCCCGTAATCTCGGAGATGTTGGTGATCTTGCGCGTGCCGTCGCTCATGCGGGTGGCCTGCACCACGATCGAGATTGCCGACGCCATCTGCTGCCGTACCGATTTCTCCGGCAGGTTCATGTTGGTCATGGCCACCATCGATTCCATCCTTGACAACGCATCGCGCGGCGTGTTCGCGTGAATGGTGGTCATCGAGCCTTCGTGGCCGGTGTTCATGGCCTGCAACATGTCGAACGCTTCCTCGCCGCGCACCTCACCGATGATGATGCGGTCGGGCCGCATACGCAGGGCGTTGATCAGCAGTTGCCTCTGCCGGATTGCCCCTTGTCCTTCGATGTTCGGCGGCCGTGTCTCCAGGCGCACGATGTTCTCCTGCGCCAACCTCAATTCGGCGGCGTCCTCAATCGTTACCAGCCGCTCGTTGTTGGGAATGTATTGCGACAGGATGTTCATGAACGTCGTCTTGCCGGCGCCCGTGCCCCCTGAAACCAGGAGACTGATGCGCGCCCGTACCGCCGACGACAGAACTTCCATCATCTCCGGCGAAATACTCTTCAATTGCACCAATTGGTTGGCGGCGAGAGGGCCGGTTCCGAAGCGCCGGATCGACACCGATGGCCCGTCCAGCGCCAGCGGCGGAATGATCGCGTTGACGCGCGATCCGTCGGGCAGGCGCGCATCCACCATCGGCGATGACTCATCCACTCTGCGCCCGACGCGCGAAACAATGCGGTCGATGATCTGCATCAGGTGCCGGTCATCGCGGAAGGTCGTATCCACCCGTTGCAGCAGGCCGCCCTTTTCCACGAACACGTGGTCCTTGTCGTTGACCAAAATGTCGGAAATCTTCGGATCTCTCAGCAACGGCTCCAGCGGCCCCAGTCCAAACACCTCATCCAGAAGCTCCGCGTGGATCCTTTCCTGCTCGTCGAAGTTCAGCGGCACGCGCTGATCCGACATGATCTCTTTCACCAGGCCCGAAACCGCTTGCCGCGCCTGGCTAGAGTTCACGCGCGATAGCTTCTCCAGATCCAGCTTCGAGATCAGCGTACGATGAATCTCTGCTTTGTACGATTCCAAGTTCAGTATTTCCACGTTGTACCTTCGCTCCAGTTGGAGAATTCAAATCGTTGAAACATCATCCGAACAGGTTGATGAAGCCCTTCTTTTTCTTGCCCGTGGTTTCGCTCTTGCCCGTCACCGCATCGACCATCTTCCGGATTTGCCGCGAAATGGCCGAATCAATAAGCACCAGCGGCTTGGCGCTGATTTGCATATTCCGAACCGACTGATAGTCGTTGGGGATCTTCCAATGGGCCGCCCGAGTCAGAGCCTTGGTAATGTGCTCCTCTGAGACGCCCAGAACGCGCGATTCAAACCGATTGATCACTACCTCCAGCTTTGGCTGGGGCGCAGAGAAGAACTGCGTGATCAGCCGGTTGGAGTTGCGCAGCTCGGGAATGCTCGCCTGCGTGACCAGATACACCGTGGTCGCTTCCTTGTACGCACTCGTTCCCATCAGTTCCAGCCTCGACCCGAGATCCACAACCACGTTGTCGAACTCGCGACGCGCCACCTGCAAAAGCCGGTTAATGCCTTCGCTGTCGGCTTGAAATTGAATGAACCGTCCCGGCGCCGCCAACACCCACAAGCCCGAGCTGTGCTTCACCAGAAGCTGCTCCAGGAACTTCGCATCCAGTCTCTCCACCTGCTGTAGTGCATCGATGGCTGAAAACTCTGCCGCGATTCCAAGATTCAATGCAGCGTCGCCCAGCGGCAGATCGAGATCGATCAGCAGGGTTCTTTCACCGGAGTCCTTGGCCATCGCTACGGCAAAATTGCAGGCCAGCATGGTCGTTCCGGCGCCGCCCTTGGAGCCCATGAACGCGAAGAGCTTGCCCGCGGGCTTCTTCGCCGGCCGCGTCGTCGGTCGGCGCGCCGCGGCTCGCACCAGCGCATCCGCCACGATGTCCGGCGCAAACGGGAGCGTCAGGAACTCGCGCGCACCGGCGCGCATGCAGCGCACCAGCAACTCTGGGTCCGAGCTCTCCGAATACACCATCACCGTCGCCACGCCGTTGGCGCAGATAGTCTCTACCAGCTCCAGCGCGAGTTCCGCGTCACCGTCCAGATCGATGAGGATCACGTCCTGGTCCTCATCCAGCGTCGATGGAAGATCGCCCGTTCCCAGGGAATAGCTGGAAAACTCGCTCACGTAAGCGCCCGTGCACCCGCTCATGGCGTGCATCGCCTCCAGTCGGCTCTCATCGCTGGGACTGATCACCGCTATGGAGAGATCCTCAACGCCGATGGGGTCGGGAAACTGACTGGCGGAGTACTGGGAAGAATTCGTGGCCACGTCGTTTGCGCTCCTTGCTGTGCGATACGTTCGCAGATTGAGAGGCACTGACTCCCAATCTGCAGGAAGTTCATACTTGTCTTGCTTCGAGCTCGACACCGCCGTGCTCCGTTTTCAACGTGCGAAAAACGAAATCAATGTCCCGATCGCGATCGCCGGTGCATACGGCATCTTGCGCCGCAGCGGATTGCTCAATACTGCTTCTCCGCGATCCTGCGCGCTGAAAACCAAATCACCTGTGTGTTGAAATAACTCCTTCAGAAATCCGCCCCATGCGGCCATCGCCAACGCCATCACTCCGCCTACAACGCCGGTCATCACCAGCGCCAGAATGAGTTGATATGGGCCGATCCAGGCTCCAATCGCCGCGCACAACTTCACATCGCCCGCGCCCATTCCGCCCATCCAGAAAAGAAATCCGTAAATCAGCAGCCCGAGACCCGCGCCGCTCAAACTCTGTTCCGCCCCGTGCCAGCCATGCAGCAAAACAGAAACCACGACTCCGCATCCAAAAAAAGGAAACACGAGCCAATTCGGAATTCGGCGGCTGCGAAGATCTGTGAAGGTCGCCACGGCGAGAACCACGACCGTCGGCCACCACGCGAACGAGTGCATTACGCCTGCTCCCTGCCCGAAGGCATTCCGATTCACCCCCTTCAGAGCAATTCCCGCGCCAAACCTCTAAAGCCATGAAGCCATGTTGATTCAAAGAGATGAGTCCAAATTGCCCCTCAAGGTGTGCACAGTTGTTTACGCCAGGCATCCGACCCGCATCGGTGCGTTTACACCGGCACCGCTCCATCGGGCGGGGCCCGTCACCGATGTAACCTGTTGCTAAATCAGAAGATTGCGAGGTCGGTTACTTACGGATGCCTGGCTCGAATGTATGGAAAATGCGATTTTCTCTCCGGAGTAAAGATGAGAAAAACCTTAGCGCTTCGCCTTCAATTTGGGGCTTTCCGTTACCAAGGTCCCATCCCCGTAGCACGAAAGAGGAATGTTCCATGCGCCGCCGTTTGCCGATGATGAACTCACATCGCCCTAGTTTCATTAAACGGCGTCGTGCTATCGGCGAAATGGTAGATCGCCCGCCAATGACCAGAATCGGACTGTATTCGGAAGACCGCTCACTGCACCCTCTTCTTTCTTCTGCCCTTGGTAAGGACTTCGAGGTCCTGCTCCAGCCGGATGGAGATGGAACGGACGCTCTCGCGTCCACCCCAGCCTGCGATGTCATGATCCTCGACCTCTATTCCTCGCAAGACACGCTTCAAAGCCGCCTTGAATTCGCCAGGCGCATGATTGGCTCCAGCGTCCCGGCCATCCTGATGGCCGATGACAGCCTGCGTTCCACCGCCTTCGAACTCGTTCGTTCCGGAGCCTTTGGATACTGTCGACGCCCACCATCGATTCGCGATCTCAAGACCATGCTCGTCCGGGCTTGCGAAACCTCTTCGCTGAAGCAACAGTTGCATAGCGTGCAGCAGCGCATCGAGGAACCGGGCAATTGCGACCGCATTATCGGATCGAACCCCGGCATGCAGCGCGTCTATCAATTGGTGCGCAGCGTAACCAATCTCAACGCCGCTGTTCTGGTTACAGGCGATAGCGGAACCGGCAAGGAGCTCATCGCACGCGCCATTCACAATCTCGGCAGTCGCGCCAACAAGCCCTTTGTGGCTGTTTCCTGTGGCGCCATTCCCGAAACTCTTATCGAAGCCGAGCTTTTCGGCCATGAAAAAGGCGCATTCACCGGTACCGTTGGCTCTCGCGAGGGCTACTTCGAACAGGCCGCCGACGGCACACTCTTTCTCGATGAGATTGGCGACCTCAGCATCTTTACCCAGGTCAAGCTCCTCCGCGTTCTGCAGCAGATGGAATTCAGCCGCCTCGGCTCGAACAAGCTCATTCCCTTGCGCGCGCGGCTCATCTTCGCCACGCACCAGGACCTTGGCAAGTTGGTGGCTGAAGGCAAATTCCGTCAGGATCTCTTTTATCGCATCAATGTCATGCGCATCGATTCGCCGCAGCTCCAGGAACGGTCAGAAGATATTCCCCTCATCGCAGGTCATTTCCTGCGCCACTACTCAAACGTCTTCCAAAAACCAATGGACTCGATCGAGCCCGCGGCGATGGAGATGCTCCAGGGTTACTCGTGGCCCGGAAACGTGCGCGAGCTTGAAAACGTGATGCAGCGCGCCATAATCCTCGCGCCTGGCCGCGTCGTCCGTGCAGAGGACCTGAACCTCAAGAATCACGAACCGGAAGAGGATTCTTCTGCTTTCGACCAGATCGTTGACATCGCGGATTACCAGCCATCCGGCTCGTTCGAGCGCCAGCTCCGCGACTACAAAATCAGGCTTGCTGTCGCCGCCGTTCGCGAGAACAACGGAAACAAGACCCTGGCTGCGCGCAGCCTGTCGATCTCGCGCGCCTATTTGCACCGCCTCCTGCGTCTAGCCGAGAACGACACTCTGCCCACGTCCGATCCTCTCTTCGAGGACCACAAACTGCGCGAGACTGTCACCGCCTAAGGCAACAAGTCTCTCCGCAAAGCTGTGGAAGTCGTAGTCGGCGGTTCAGGCTCAGGCATTCATCCTTACTGGCATTGATTCACGCGAAATAATCGACTTGCCTGGCAGGCGCCTCTTCCAGATCCACTCCTCCGCCCGCAGTCTCGCCCTCAAGTGCGAAATCGTCCTCTTCGTTTTCCTCCGCTCCGGCGGCTTTTCTCCTGCTCCGATGCTCTCTGTCGTCACCCGGTCGCGACGAAGGGTCGATATCGAAGATTGCAGGCGCACGCATCTCAGCTTGGGGCGCCCTTACCGCCGGCAATGCGCGAATTCCCGGAATGGGGGCGATCTCCATCATCACAACCCTATTTCTGTCGCTATACATCGGCAAGGGACGGAGAATCTTTAATCTTCCTGCTTCACTTCTGTCCGATTCTCGAACACAAATCATGAGAATTACCTGTGCATTGCCGGGTCGGTGGCCGCAAGCAACCCGTTTCCGCCTGACAGCTTTTGGCTCATGTTCTCTGCGTCCGTCGAAGTCTTGCCTTGGTCCAGGAGCGCCAGTCCCTGTTCCATGCTCATCCCCGCGGGAACCGGCACAAAGCCACCACGCACTTCGTTTGTTTCCCGCGCAAATGTCTTCACCAACAGCGCACGAATGTTCATGTGAACCTCGAGCGACTTCGTCTTCCACTCGGTTGCGCTCACCTGTTCGCGTACCAGCCGGAACCATCCACCTTTGTATAACCTGCCCAGAATGCCGAATCCAAAGTCGACATTTTCATCCACGTGGCCTTCCAGCCGCGCCAGTCGCTTCGATCGCGCATCCACCCATAGGGTCCCGCTCATGGCGTGGAAGATCCGCGCCTCAATCGTGTGCGTCAGATCTTCGGGATTGGGTCGAAAGCGCAACCGGTAGCAGCCGCTCTCTTCGCCTTCGTATTCGTACACGAACGCAGTCGGCAAAAGGTCGAGAATCCGGCCGATTCGTTCTTCGTCCTCATCGTATAGCCGCGATTGCCGAGCTTGCTCGTCGCGCGAGCTCAGCAGTTTTCCGAGCCTCTCCTGCTCCTGTTGTTCCGCCTCTGGCGTCAATTCGCGTCCATTGATCAGCGCCAACCGTGCGATCGGCCCGTCGGCGGTCTCTATCTGGTCCTCAGTGAGCATTCCCGCCTGCGACCGCCGTTCCACCCAGTACCGCCAAAATCCATGCCGCGTGTGATCGTTCAGCTCGTTGTACACAACCTCACGCACCATTTGCCCCGCGGGAATCGGCGGCTCGGAGTAAGCGCTGCATGCGCCCTGCGTAACAACCGACACGGCCAACATCGCCCAAAGCATACGCATCGCTAACCTCCCGACAAAGAGCTCCGACTTCGATCGCGGACTTGTGAGCATCATGCGGCGGGAGCGGTGAAGGTTCGGAAAGACGACGATAAAAAGCCAAACAATTGCCTCGCAGGAACCTCTTTAGCCAAGAGTGGCTCTGAAAGTTCAAGGCAACTCACTCAAGCCCGAACGGCTGACTGAACTTGCTACACTGGCCCCGTGCGAAACCACTTCGACTTTGGGATTGCCGCCGAGGCCGCGCTCGACGGATTGAAACGCCATCTCATCACAAACGGAGAGGAAGAGCAGGTCGCATTTGAAGTAGAGCAACAAATGGGCGTTCTGAGCGTCCTCTTCGACCATCCCGGCGTCAAGTTCGTCATCGCACCTAATAAGTCTTTGCATCAAATTTGGATCTCCGCGCCGGCAACCAGCTTCATGCTCAACTGGGACTCGAGGGTGGGGGAGTTCATCCTGCCGCGCACTGGTGAGACACTCATCGGTCTCGTCGAACGTCTCATCGGCGAGCGCCAAGCCGCCTGAATCGCTGCGCAGCCATTCAATTCCAATCGCACAGTTCCCCCGCTTTCATCGCGCCTTCCGGATGGTACGATTGTTTCCATCCGCATGGGAGGTCAACATCCATGAATGAAACTTCTGCGACCGCAACGCTCACCAGTGAACAGATTTCTTCACTCACGCGCCAGAACAACTACGGCACCTGGCGCTTTCAGAAAACCTGGAAACCGCTGTATATCGCGGATGCGGAAGGCTGCTGGTTCATTGACGGCGCAGGCAAGCGGTACCTCGACTTCAGCTCGCAACTCATGTGCGTCAACCTCGGCCATAAGAATCTTCGAGTCGTCGAGGCCATCGCCGAGCAGGCCCGCGAGCTTTGCTATGTCGCGCCGGGATACGCAACCGACTCGCGCGCCCGCCTCAGCGCCAAGCTTCTTGAAGTCCTTCCAGAAGGGCTGACTAAATTCTTCTTCGCCACAAGTGGAACCGAAGCCAACGAGGCTGCCTTCAAAATCGCCCGGATGTATACGGGTAAAACCAAGATCATCTCGCGCTACCGCTCCTATCATGGCTCAACCATGGGCTCCATCGCGGCCACCGGCGACCCGCGGCGCTGGGCCATGGAGCCGGCCGGCAAAGGCGCAGGCGTCGCCTTCGCGCCCGAGACCAACTGCTACGACTGCCCGATCAAGCACACCTACCCCACCTGCAACATCGCGTGCGCCGACTACATCGAACACATGATCCGCAACGAGAGCGACGTTGCCGCCATCATCTTCGAGCCCGTCGTCGGCACCAACGGCGTCCTTGTCCCGCCGCCTGAGTACTTCCCTCGCCTGCGCGAAATCTGCGACCGCCACGGTGTGCTCATGATCGCCGACGAAGTGATGGCCGGATGGGGCCGCACCGGCAAGTGGTTCTCCGTCGACAATTGGAACCTCAAACCCGACATTCTCGTCACCGCTAAGGGCATTACATCGGCCTACGTTCCCCTCGGCCTTTGCGCCACTACCACTAAAATCGCCGACTATTTCGAGGATCACTACTTTTCACATGGGCATACTTACGAGGCGCACCCACTCACCCTCGGCCCCGCCGTCGCCACCATCGAAGAGATGCAGCGCCTCAAGCTTGTCGAACGCGCCGCAGAGCTCGAGCCTTACGTCCGCCAAAAGCTCGAAGCCATCAAGGCCAAACACCCGTCCGTCGGCGACGTGCGCGGCCTCGGACTTTTCTTTGCAGTCGAGATTGTGAAGAATCGCAAGACCAAGCAGCTTTTCAACACCATGCGCGACAAGGTGGAAGGCAAGCCGCTCGTCGTCGATAAAATTGCCGCCAAAATGATGGCGCAGGGCGTATCGATTCAGGCTTGGGTCAGCCACTTCGTCATCGCCCCACCGCTCATCGTCACCAAAGAAGAGCTCGACCTCGGCATCGCCGCCCTCGATGAGCACTTGGGAATCGCCGACGCCCTCGTCGAGGCCTAATGACCGGGCTCACTGTGAACTAGAAATTTCGAACTGATTGCGGGTGCCCCATCCAAGCTTTGCTTGGGTGGGGTGAAACAATCTCTGAGAACTACGAACTGCGAACTGCTTCTAAGCCACTTCTTCTGCGCTCTCCGCCACATTCGCCGGCGCCGCCAGCTTCATCATCGCCACGTACGACGCGCCCGCCACAAAGAACCCCACGAACCACGCGTAATCGTAGAGGAAGTGCAGCGGCTTGACGAAAACTCCGATTAGTGCGATTCCGGCCCCAAGAGCCAGCGCAATCAGCGCCCGCGGATTCACTCCCTTGGTGTAGTGGTAAATGCCCTCGCGATGATAGAGCGAGTTCACATCCAGCTCCGTTCCGCGGATGAAGAAGTAATCGCAGACCATGATCCCGGCCACCGGGCCCAACAGTCCCGAGTAACCGACGAGCCATCCGAAGATGTACGCGTCCGGCGTTGCCAGCAGCTTCCACGGGCACATGGCCAGCCCGAGAAACCCGGTAATCAACCCGCCCGTGCGAAAACTGATCAGCCGCGGATACAGATTTGAAAAGTCGTTCGACGGCGACACCACATTCGCGCCGATGTTCACATTCAATGTCGCCACCAGCACCGCAATCAGCGCCAGGAACGCGACAAACGGCTGATGAAACATTCCAATCAGTTGCACCGGGTCCCAGATCGGCTTGCCAAACAGCACCACCGAAGCCGACGTCACCGCGATCCCCAGAAACGTGTACAGCACCATCGCCACTGGTAGCCCGAATGCCTGCCCCCACGACTGTGCGCTTTGTGATTTCGAATAGCGCGTGAAGTCGGGGATGTTCAAGGCGAGAGTCGCCCAATAGCCCACCATCGCCGTCAGCGAAGGAAAGAAGACGCTCAGGAATTCGCCCCGCGAATGAAATGTGCTTGGCGTCGACAGCATCGCGCCGAAACTCCCAGCCTTCATTCGCACCCAAACCAGTAGTGCCACCGCCATCACGAACATGAACGGCGCGCCAAATGCCTGTAGGTGCCGGATTGAGTCCACGCCTCGCCACACCACCACCATATTCAGCAGCCAGAAGCCCAGAAAGCACGCCCACAGTACACCGTTGTTTCCAGCAGTGCTTGGCCAGATCACGATTAGCATCGCGTCAATCGCGCTTCCGCCGATCCACGACTGGATTCCGAACCATCCGCACGCCACCACCGCGCGCAGCAGCGCCGCCAAATTCGCCCCGCGTACTCCAAATGACGCACGCAGAAACACCGGAAACGGAATCCCGTACTTCGCGCCCGCGTGAGCATTCAGCAGCATGGGAACGAGTACAATCAAATTTCCCAGCAGAACTGTCCCGATCGCCTGTTTCCAATCCATTCCCTTCGCAATCAACCCCGACGCCAGCCGGTATGTCGTAATCTCCATGCACATCGAGAACCACAGCGCCGTGTAATTGTAAAAACCCCACTTCCGCTGCTCGGGCGTGGTCGGCGTCAGGTCGCGGTTTGATAGTGATGGATCGACGCTGCTCACGGGCTCCTCCGTGAAGTCACGAAAGTATCTATATAAGGTAAGACAGTTGGGTGCCTAAGGTCCCGATCCTGAAACTTGGGGAAGCACAGTCCTCAGCAACCCTCGAATAAACTGAAAGCCAAGAGCTAACGGCTAAAAACTGGCCGCCTTCCCGCGGCTACTTCCACGCCCCGCCACGCGCCTCGCGCCGCAGATACTCTCCTCGTCCGGGCGTCCCGATAAATTTCCCGCCGCTCACAATCAGCTCGCCGCGCGAATACACGTCGCGCGCATTCCCCCGCACCCTGAACCCCTCAAACATCGAATAGTCCACGCGCATGTGGTGCGTCTTCGCGCTGATCGTATAGTCCTCTGCCGGATCCCACAGCACTAGGTCCGCGTCGCTTCCAGCGGCCAGCACACCCTTCTTCGGATACATCCCAAAAATCCGCGCCGGCGCCGTTGAAACCAGCTCCACAAACCGGTTGATCGAGAAATTTCCCTGCCCCACGCCGTGATGATGCAGCAGTTGCAGGCGGTTCTCGATCCCCGGTCCGCCGTTGGGAATCTTCGTGAAGTCATCCTTGCCCAGCGCCTTCTGGTCTTCGAAGCAGAATGGACAGTGATCGGTCGACACCACCTGCAGATTGTCTTTGCGCAACCCCTCCCACAGCTTCGGCTGATTTTTCTTTTCGCGCAGAGGCGGCGTGAAGACGTACTTCGCGCCATCCCAGCCCTTGCCCTCCATGTTGTCTTCAATCGAGAGCAGCAGATACTGTGGGCACGTCTCGGCAAACGCCGGCAGTCCGCGGTCGCGCGCCTCGCGCACTTGGTTCAGCGCATCCTCGCTCGAAAGGTGCACGATATAAATCGGCACGCCCGCAATCTCCGCCATGGCAATCGCGCGATGCACCGCCTCAGCCTCGGCCTTTGTCGGCCGCGTTAATGCGTGATAGATCGGCGCAGTCTTCCCCTCGGCCAGCGCCTGTTGCACAATCACATCGATCACCGAACCGTTCTCCGCATGCATGCAGATCAGCGCGCCATTCTTTGCCGTCTGCTTCAGCGCCTTGAAGATCGTTGCGTCATCCACCATCAGCACGTTGGGATACGCCATGAACAACTTGAAGCTGGCCACGCCTTCGCGCACCATGTCGTCCATGTCTTCCAGGCCTGCGTCCCCAAGGTCGGTGACGATCATATGCAGCCCGTAGTCAATGCACGCCTTCCCTTCGGCCTTCTTCCACCACGTATCCAAGGCTGTTCGCATCTTCGTGCCCTTCGCCTGGATCGCGAAGTCCACAATTGTCGTCGTTCCGCCGATCGAAGCAGCCCTCGTCCCCGTCTCAAAATCGTCTGCGGACTTCGAGCCTCCAAACGGCATATCGAGATGCGTATGCGCGTCAATCCCTCCCGGCAGCACCAAGAGCCCCGTGGCATCCACCACTTTGTCTGCCGCGCTCGCCGGAATTCCCGCGCGAATTTCCTTGATCGTTGCGCCATCAATCAGCAGGTCCGCCTTCACGCTGGCGTCGGCGTTAATAATTGTTCCGTTCTGAATCAAAGTCGTTGACACGATCTTTCGTCCTCGTTTTTTATTCGCTGACTTGCTACTCCGCTCCGCATGCCGCTCCCCGCGTCCGCTCGTCCCAGGTTTCCGGCTTTAGTCCCGTGTCCACCTGCACCATCGTGATGCATCCATCCACCGGGCAAACCAGTGAGCACAAATTGCAGCCCACACATTCCGTCTCATCCACTCGCGGAATTCGCTCGAGCGGCGTCGGGTACGGCCCCTCAGCAAAAGCCGCCGCGCGCTCCTTCCTTGTCACCGGCGTCTCCGCAATCGACGCTCTGCTCTCCGCTTCCTTCACTGCCGGGATGGGATGCACCTCCACGTGCCCGTCGACCGGCCCGGTCACGCGGTCGAGATGAATGCACTGGTGCGCGCCGTCCCAGCACGCAATGTGGCAAAGATCGCACCCGATGCACTTCTGCTCGTCGATGTGCGCCACAATCTTGTAATTCAGATTCAGGTGTTTCCACTCCGTTACGCGATTCAGTGACAACCCGCGAAAATCCTCAAGTGTCTTGAACCCCTTCTCGCGCATCCAGTTCTCAAGCCCCTCGGCCATGTCCTCAACTATCCGATAGCCGTAGTGCATCACCGCCGTGCACACTTGCACCGTTCCGCAACCCAGCAGCAGAAACTCCGCCGCATCGCGCCACGTGCCGATTCCACCGATCCCGGAAAGTGGCAGCGCCGACTCCGGATCAGCCAGAATCTGCTGCACCATGTTGAGCGCGATCGGCTTCACCGCCGGTCCGCAATACCCGCCGTGCGAGCTCTTCCCATCCACATTCGGCCGCGGCACAAATGTGTCCAAATCAATCCCGGTAATTGAATTGATCGTATTGATCGCCGACAAACCATCTGCCCCGCCGCGCTTGGCCGCTCGTGCCACCGTTCGAATATCGCTGATGTTCGGCGTCAACTTAACCAGAACCGGCGTGCGCGCCTTTTCCTTCACCCACGCGGTAATCATCTCCGCGTACTCCGGAACCTGCCCCACCGCCGAACCCATTCCGCGCTCGCTCATGCCATGTGGGCACCCGAAGTTCAATTCCAGCCCGTCCGCTCCCGCATCCTCCGTACGCGTAACGATTTCGTGCCATGCTTCGCGCGTCGACGTTACCATTAACGATGCAATCACCGCGTTCTTCGGATAGCGCTTCTTCACTTCCGCCATCTCGCGTAAGTTCTGCTCGACGGTTCGGTCGCTAATCAGCTCAATATTGTTGAAGCCCATGATGCGCTGGCCGTTCCAGTCGGTCGCCGAGTAGCGGGAGCTCACATTGGTGATTGGCTCGCCGATCGTCTTCCATACCGCGCCGCCCCAGCCCGAGTCGAATGCGCGCATGATCATCTCGCCAGTATTGGTCGGCGGCGCCGACGCCAGCCAGAACGGATTCGGCGAGTTGATGCTGCCTGCAAAATTACGCACGCCAATATCAGGCATGGGCCACCTCCGCGCTCTTCAGCATCGCCATCGCGGCCCGCTTGCCCCCCGCAACTGCATCCACCACTTCGCGTCCGCCGTTCACGCAATCGCCCCCAGCAAAATATCTCGGATTCCCTGTTTGCCCTGTAACGCGATCGGCCACAATCTTCCCGTCGCTCACCGCAACCCCTCGCAACTCCTGCAAAAGCTGCGTCAGCGGCGACTGCCCGATCGCCGGTACCACTAGATCGCACACAATCTCTGCCTCGGACTCGGGGATGCGCTCAAGCTTCCCTTTCTCCTGCCGCACCTGAACCGTATCGAGTATCAACCGTCCGTGCGCTTCTTCCCGGATTGCCACCGGCAAACGATTCCACAAGAACTGCACGCCCTCCTGCTTGGCGTGCTCGTATTCAAAATCGAACGCCGACATTTCGTTCTCGCTGCGCCGGTAAACCATGTAAACCGTCTCCGCGCCCAGCCGTCGCGCGGCGTTGGCCGCATCGATCGCCGTATTTCCTGCGCCCACCACCGCCACCGTTCCGTGCAGCTCGCGCAGGTGCCCCGTTTTGTAAGCAGCAATCAGCTCCAAAGCATTCATCACCCCATCGGCTTCTTCAACAGGGATGTTGAGCCGCTGCATCGCGCCAAGTCCCAGCCCCAGAAAGATGAAGTCGAATTCACTTTCCAATGCCTCGAGCGCCGCAGCCGAACTCACGTCGACGCCGCAACGGAATTCAACTCCGAGCTGCCGGATCATCTCTACTTCGCGCACGCTATCGGCGGCGCGCAGTTTGTACTCTGCAACGCCATAGGTATTCAACCCCCCCGGCAAGTCGCGCCGATCGATCACCGTCGCGTGTGCGCCTCTGCGGCACAACTCTGCTGCGCAGGCGAGCGACGCCGGCCCGCCGCCAATGCACGCCACGCGCTGCTTGTGTGTCCCCGGCGCAGCTACCGGCACTCTCTCACCCGACGCCCAAAAAGCATCCATTGCGTGCCGCTGCAATTGCCCAATCTGAATCGGCTTACGATTCTGCCGCGTCAGAACGCACGCGCCCTCGCACAGCACATCCACGGGACAAACCCGCGCGCAGCTCGCTCCCAGAATATTCGCATCCAGAATCCGCATCGCCGATCCGCGCAGATTCCCCGACGCTATGCGCTTGATAAACCCCGGCACGTCGATATGCGTGGGACACGCCGCAGTGCACGGCGCGTCGAAGCAATTCAAGCAGCGATCCGCCTCAATCACCGCGGCCTGCGCCGGCAGCGGAGGCTTCAGCTCGCCGAACCGCGATCGCAGTTGCTCGTCATCCGGTAGTGCTGCGGTGCCCATGCGCTCGCCTCCGCCTTACGACGCCACCAGCGGCCCATACAAATCGGGCCTGCGGTCCCGATAGAACTGCCATGTCCGGCGCACTTCGGCAATCTCGTCCAGATTCAGGTCTGCGGTCAGCACTTCGTCTCTGTCGCGCGCCGCCTCCGCAAGAATCTTCCCGCGTGGATTGCAAAAGTAGCTCGTCCCGTAGAACTCCCCGATATTCCAGGGCGCCTCGGTTCCCACGCGATTGATCGCCGCGATAAAGTATCCGTTCGCCGCAGCGTGTGCCGGCTGCTCCAGCTTCCACAGGTACTCGCTCAACCCCGCTACGGTCGCCGATGGATTGAACACAATCTCCGCCCCGTTCAATCCCAGGCACCGCGCTCCTTCAGGAAAATGCCTGTCGTAGCAGATATAGATGCCCACCTTGGCGAATCCCAGATCGAAGACCGGGTAGCCGAGGTTTCCCGGCCGGAAGTAAAACTTCTCCCAGAATCCGGGCGCCACATGCGGAATATGCGTCTTGCGATACTTGCCCAGATAGGCCCCGTCGCTCGCGATCATCGCGGCGGTATTATAGAAGACGCCTTCCTGTTCAACCTCGTACACGGGCACAACGAGCGCAATATGCAGCTCCTTGGCCAGCGCTCGCATCAGGTTTACAGTCGGTCCATCGGGAACCGCCTCCGTCATCTCGTACCACTTGGTCTCCTGCTCAGCGCAAAAATATGGCCCGTTGAAGATCTCCTGCAGGCATACGATTTGCGATCCCTGCTTGGCCGCCTGGCGAATCAATCCCACGTGCTTCTCCACCATCGCCTTCTTTTGTGCCGGCAGCGGTTCTGTCGCGAGGATTGCATTCGACGCCTGGATAATGGAACATCGAACAACTCGGGGCATGGCTCGCTACCTCCAAAGGAAAACAGTGTGAGTCTTAGAAATTAGCTCAAACGAGCCCTTTCGGCAATAGCTTTCGCTACGATTCCCGTAAAGCCGTCACTGCTTCATTCCTTGGCTCTCTCGCCGCAATTCTCCCTCCCCGGTTTGACTTCACTCCCGCGCAATCCAATAATCGATTGAGATGAACATCTATGAGGAGATCGTGAAGCTTCAACGGGAGGGCCGCAGCGGCGCTGTAGCCACCATTGTGAACTCGCGCGGCTCCATCCCCTCGTTCCAGAGCGCCAAAATGCTCATCCGAGACGACGGCTCCATCGCCGGTACGATCGGCGGCGGATGCGTCGAGGCCGAAGTCTGGCAGGCCGCCCGCGAAGTCATCGCCCAGGAAAAGCCGCGCACCCTCACCTTCGATCTCAATCAAGACCCCAAGTACGATACGGGCCTCGTCTGCGGCGGCACTCTCGAAATCTTTATCGAGCCTGTGCTGCCCGTGCCGTTGCTTTATATCTTCGGCGCAGGTCACGTCGCCGTCGAGCTCTTCAAGGCCGCGCGCAACGCTGGCTTTGACTGCATTGTGACGGATGATCGCGAGGCCTACGCCAACACCGAGCGCTTCCCCAACGCGCTTCAGGTCATCGCCAAAAACTTCGACGATGCGCTGAAAGATCTCAGCCCTGTTGAGTCCTCTTACATCGTCATTGCCACGCGCGGCCATCGCGACGACATGCGCGTTTTACGTTGGGCCGTGCAATCACCGGCGCGCTACGTCGGCATGGTCGGCTCCAAACGCAAAGCCATCACGGTCCTTCGCGAGCTCGCGCGCGAAGGCCTCAACCCGGAGCTGTTTAGCCACGTCCATTCGCCCGTCGGGCTCGACATTGGCGCCGTTACGCCGGAAGAAATCGCCGTCTCCATCGTTGCCGAGCTCGTTGCCACGCGTCGCCATGCGGAGCGGGCTCTGCCTCACATGAGCTGGTTCCAAAACAGCAGACACGCCGCTGTTCCCGAATCCGCGGTCCCCGGCGAAACCGTTCCCGTTCCCGCGAAGAAGTAGCCTCCGCCCTTCTCGCACTCTGCCGTCTTTTCTCCCTGTTATCTTTATTCTTTATGACTGTTGTGCCCAATCTCTGCGGCCTGATCCTTGCGGCCGGCGAGTCTTCGCGCATGGGGTCGGACAAGGCGCTCCTTCCCTGGCCTCCGCCTCCGCCGGGCATAACCCCGCCGCCCGGTCCCACGCTGCTCTCCGCGGCCATCCTCGCATTCGAGCCCCTCACGCGTCTGGTCGTTGTCGTTGCGGGCAACAACGCTCAGGCCGTGGGAATCACCGCCGGCGCGTGTGGAGCGTACATAGTCCGCAATCCTCATCCCGAGCTTGGTCAGTTCAGCTCTCTGCGGGTGGGTTTGCGTGAAGTTTTGTCGCGCGGCTGCGATTCCGCAATGATTACTCCCGTCGATTGTCCCCCGCTGAGCGCCGTCTCACTCGAGCGTCTCTGCGATTCGTTTCAGCGCGCGCGCGCCCAAGGCATTTGGGCCGTTGCCCCTGAGAACGACGGCAAACATGGCCACCCCCTCTTGGTCACCGAAGAGATGATCGCGCGGTTTCTTGACGCGCCCGTGACCACTAACGCCAGGGAGGTCCTGCACGCGCACGCACAGCGTGTCGCCTACGTCTCCGTTCCCGATTCTCTCGAAAAGGCGGGTCTCAACACGCCGGAAGATTACGAAGCACTCACCGCAAAAACCCCGCCGTCTCTGCGCTAGGATTTCTTGGCAAGCTTCCCGAGCACTGCCGCCAGTGTATCCATCGCCAGGTGACTGGCGTGCGATGACGCCGCGGGCAAGCCGCCTACAGCGCGCACCAGTTCGTCCCGGCTTAAGCCGCTCGCTTCGGCCACGGTCTTCCCGCTCACAAGCTCTGTCACCGCCGATCCGCACGCCATCGCGGCCACACAGCCCTTTGCGCGGAAGCGAATCTCTGCGATCCGCCCCTCCGCAATTTTCACCGTCAGCTCCAGAACATCGCCACAGGCAGGGTTCTCGATCCGTGCGGACGCATCCGCATCGGCCACAGCCCCTGCGTTGCGGGGGTGCTCAAAATGGTCGAGAACTTGCGAGGAATACATTCGTCTTGGGTGCTGGTTTAGCGGGCGCCGGAACTTCCGCTCGCGGTCTCGGCTTTGGCCTGCGTCTGTCGTGCGTCCAGAATCTCTGTCGCTAAAAATAGATCCGCAAGCAGCGCGCGCAAATGAATCGACGCATTCAAATTGTCGATCAGCTGCGAGCTGATTGCCGACTGCGCAAGCACCAGTTCCACAGCCGCAACCGCACTCTCCGCATCGCGCTTCAGCACTTCAAAGAATGCCTCGTACTTTTCCGCGGGCTCAAACTGCTCTTGCTCCAACAAGTCCCTGCAACCTTGCTCCAGCCCGCGCATCGCCGCCGCGGCCCGCGTCAGGTGGTCGCGAAGCAGCCGCCCTGCATCGTTTCCGTCGTCAGTCGGCAATCCGCGTGCAGCATAGGAAAGCGTGTATTCGTAGCACGCCTCAATTGCCTCGCATTGCCGTTCAATCTCAGTCGCCATCGCTTGCGGCATAACCCTCTTTCGTTTTCGCGCCAGATCCCTTCACAGCCCACCGCCCGGTGTCGTGTTCCTCTAGGTAGAAATCGCGGCTCATCCAGCCGAAGATCATCGACTTCGTAATGGGCAGCTTCTCCGGGCGAATTCCCATGTAAACATGCACCATGACAAGCGCGATCAGCCCCACCCCGGCGAGTCCGTGCAGCACATACATCAGCCCCCACGTCATGTCGGTGAAGAGATATGGATTCCGTGTGAAGATGCCCGTCTGCACGCGCTTCATCATGAAGAGCCCGGTCACGATCACCGCCAGACCGGCCAGCATGATCACGCCGTGGTACAGCTTGTTTTCGAGCGGATACTTTGCGAATTTTCTGGGTGGCGGCGCCGACTTGCCGAAAAATCGCCGCACGCGGTTCAGCGCGTCGCGCAGATCGGTCTTGTCCGGCCATATCGACCAGAAATCCAGAAAGAACGATGCATGAACAATGTGATAGAGAATCGAAACTGTCAGCACGCATCCGGCAATCCAGTGATACACCACCCAGTTGAATTGGATTCCCACTTTGGGCAGGAACGCCGTAAAGAGCAGCGCGAACATCGATGCCGCCATGATCCAGTGAAACAGTCGTGCCGCCAGAGAGTGCCTTGGCACGCGCTCCGGAATACCCACCGCGCACTCATCTGCCGCCAGCTCCGCAAATCGCTTCGGGGGCTTCACGACAATCAGGTAAAGCGCATGCACGATCATGAAGAACAAACCCGCAATGACAGCAACCCAGATCAGCCCCCACGCTATATGCGTCTGCACCGACTGTCCCCACGGACTTGTCGCCCACTGGATGAATTTCACAGTGCCTCCTGAAAACCGGGGCTCCCGCTAAGCCCGACTTCGGCTTGCTCCGGTGGCTGGACGCCGCTTATCGCTCGCTTTACCAAGTTCCTCATCAGTGGAATCTTGTAGGAATTAAATTGCAGCGGCACCGCGCCCTGCACCGCGAGCTTGCCGGCCATCTCACCCGTCGCCGTGCTCGCGGGCTTGCCGCGCACCGCATCTTCCACGGCCTTCAGCCGCATCGGCCTCGGCGCCACCGCGTTCACCGCAATTCTGATATCGCTGATCGTGCTGCCCTCGAGTTTGATCGCCGACGCCACATTCATTAGCGGAAAGTCCCACACGTTGCGATCGCGCACCTTCTCGAAATAGAATTTCGCGCCCGCCCACGCCGCCGGAATTCGAATCGCCGTCAGCAAATCGCCTGGTTTGAGAATGTTCAGCCGCGTAATGTCCATCTCCGGCCCGACAAAATAATCTTCTGCGTTCACCGTCCGCTCGCCTCGTGGCGTTCGGATCACAAACTTCGCGTCCAGCACGATCAACGCCGGCGCAGAGTCCGACGGATGCACAGCCACGCATCGGTCCGCGCCAAAAATCGCGTGCTCCCGGTTGCGCCCGACTGGTGTGTCCGCGTAACAAATGTTTCCGCCGGCGCGGTAGCACGGCCATCCGCCGCGGTAATACCAGCACCGCGCATCTTGCGACACATTTCCGCCCACTGTGCCCTGGTTGCGAATCTGCGGCGAAGCCACTAGCTCCACTGCCTGTGCCAGCACACCGTAGTCCTTCTGAATCGCTGGATGGTTCGCAATCTCCGTCAGCGTCGTCATCGCGCCGATCTCCACGCCGTCGCTCGTCGCGCGAATCCCCTTCAATTCCTCCACACCGCTTAAATCCACCAACACCTTCGGCTTCTTGATGCGGTCCTTCAGCCAGTCAAAGCTGTCCAGCCCGCCGGCCATCACCCACGCATCTTCGCCGTGCTGCTCCAGCAGCTTCTGCGCTTCCGCGGCAGAGTCCGGCTGCAGCAGATCGAAAGCCGGCATCACATCTCGAATGACCGCCATAACTCTCTCCGTTTCACATCCCGCGTTAGATGTGGGCCAACAAAGGATTCTGCATCGGACGCCCGGCTTCATAGGACGTCAAAATCGTGTCAGCATTCACCGGCGCGCGCTGGAAGATGTTGTCTCCGAGCGCGTCTGAAAGTGCGTTCAGAATCGCCGCGCATCCTCCGCCCACCGGTGGCTCCCCACAACCGCGAGCGCCCACTGGCGTCTCCGGATCGGGAATATTCAGCGCCGCCCATTGCATGTTCACTGGAACATCCAAAATCGTAGGCGGTCTGTTCTGGTAAAAGCGCTGAGCGACGGAGATGCCATATTGCGGGTCGATCACCCACTTCTGTCCGATGGCGTGGCCAATACCCAGCGTCGACCGCCCGAGAATCTGCCCGCCCAGTGCAGCAGGATGAAGCACTGTGCCCACATCCGCGTAGGCCAGGTAGTCGACAATCTCGTACTTGCCCGTCTCCACATCGGCTTCCACTTCGGCAAAGCACGCGAGATAGGAATACGAATCTCCATCGTGCGGAAACTTGTCTTTCGCTGAGGCCACAAGTCCCTGGCCGGCCAAATTACCCACCGATTGTTTTGTGGCTTTGTTCACGTCGGGATTCACATCGTGACCGTCGTAGATCCCGCCCAGCTTGATCGCGTGCTGCGCAGCTTCCGCAAAGCTCAAGCCGGCGCCGCCGCCCTTGCGTGTCACACGCAGGTTGGCCACTTCATATTCTGCCGGCTGTCCGCCCAGCTTCTTCGCCGCCACTTCCTTGAGCCGCTGCACACATTCAAGACCCACAGCGTGCGCCGCCCGGGTCATGGCGTGAACCGTTTGGCTGCCGCCCGAATCGCAGGTGTAAGGAAGATGCTTCGACGTATCGCCCCAGACAATGTCGCAGGCATCCCAGGGTATATTGAGCACCTCGGCCGCTGCGCGATGCACGTCGATCACTGCTTCGGTTCCCAGGTTCCCAATCCCCGATTGAATCTGAACGCGGCCCTGCGGAGTGATCACAATCAGTCCATCGAATCCGGTGCTGCCGCCGTGGAAGACAGTGAGCGCCACGCCAACGCCGCGCACCTTTGTGCCGATCTGCTTCGGCTGCCGCGCCACCCGCTCATTCCACTTAAACTGCTTGGCGCCCTCGTCCAGCGCCTGCTTCTGGAAGCAGCTTGTCACATACGCGCGCTTACCCTCCTTGTTCGGGGGTCCGTATTCCGCCTTGCCCTCCGGACAATTGATGCGCCGCAGCGCGACCTGGTCCACGCCAAGTTGCCGAGCCGCTTTGGCCAGGATAGGCTCCATGATCGCAATGGCCTGCATGCCGCCCGGCGCGCTCTGTGCGCTCCGCGGCGGAGTATTGGTCGCCACCGTCACATTGCGCCACCGCATGGCCGGCGGCTGATACTGCAATGAAGCGATGCTTCCGCACGAGCCCCCGTCGCCGCTCGAGCCGTAGGATCCGGCATCGCTCACCAGGAACATGTCGACCGCTGTAATGCGGCCATCCTTCGCAAAACCCACCTTCGTCCTTGACCGGATTCCGGGCCGCCCTCGCCCGATAAAATGCTCCTCCTCGCGGCTCACGCGCATCATCACGGGAGCATTCAGCTTCCTCGACAGCAGCGCCGGAATTACCAGGGTCAGCGCGCCGGTGATCTTGCTGCCAAACCCGCCGCCCGTGTATTCGCTGATGAAGACAATCTTGTCTTCGTCCATGTGCATCCAGCGCGCGATCGCGGCAACCGTCTGAAACGTGCTCTGCGTGCCCGTGTAAAGGAAGAGCTTGCCATTTTGCCAGTAAGCCATCGTTGTGCGCGGCTCCAGGCATTGATGGCTTACATCCGGAGTCATGAACGTCTCATCGAGCACGAGCGCAGCGTTCTTGAACCCCGCCTCCACGTCGCCGTAGGACCATTCATCGGGCGCATGTCCCATGGGCAAGCGGCCTTCTTTTTCTGCTGCAAAATCTTCGTCGGTCCACTTCACCACGGCTAACTCTGACCCGCGACCCGAAGCCGCTCTCACCCAAACATTGCCATCCTCGCGCGCATTCGAGCTGCCCGGGCGCAGGCTCTCCAATGGATCGGTCGCAAACGGCAGCGGTTCCATGTCGATCTCAATCTTCTCAATCGCTTCCGCGCATGTCAGTTCGTCCACGGCCGCTACCGCCAGAATCGGTTCTCCCTGGTACATCGGCTCGTCCGCCAGCGCAAGCTCGCCCCATTTGTCTGCCTTGATCATGGTGCCGTTATCGTTCATATACGCCGCGTGGCCCGGAACATCGGACGGCGTCAGAATTGCTTTCACCCCCGGCATCGCCAGCGCTTTCTCCGCGCGGATGCTCTTCACGCGCGCATGCGGCATCGGGCTCAGCACCAGCCGGCAAAACAGCATCCCCTCCGCGCGAAAGTCCTCCGCATACTTCGACTTCCCGGTCACTTTCGCCACCAGGTCGTTGGTCGAGTAATCTTTGCCGATCAGCTTGTACCCAGTTCCATACGGCCGCGGCTTCTCTTGCTCGGCCTTCATCGCACTCTCCTGCGCGTTATCCGGCATGGCTCAGGCCCCCCTCTGCTGCTTTGCCGGCATGCCGTCGCGCATGTACTCGGCTCCGCGCATCATCGAGTCCAGAATCTTGCTGTAGTCCTGGCACCGGCAAAGGTTACCGCTGATCCCATGCGCCAGTTCGGTTCGCGTCGGTGCGGGATGCGTCTTCAGGAACCCGACCGCCGACATAATGAACCCCGACATACAGAACGCGCACTGGAACCCCTGCTCATCCACCACCGCTTGCTGCACCGGATGCAACGTCCCGTCGGCCGCCGCCAATCCTTCAATCGTCGTAACGCTCTTGCCGCGCACGGTATTCGTCAGCACCGAGCAGCTGTAGTGCGGCACATCGTCGATCAGTACCGTGCACGCGCCACACTCCGCCCGGTCGCAGCCCAGTTTCGTCCCTGTCAATCCCAGCTTGTAGCGCAGAGTCCACGCCAGGGTCTCCTGCTTCATCACTTCCACGCGCCGCATCTTCCCGTTCACGTTCAGTGTTATCAGCCGCTCGCCACCATTGCGCAAGCCTCCGCCCGGCGAGAGGATCTTGTAGCTCGCCGCGCCGACCATCGCGCCGCCGGCAATTACGCCCAGGATGAACCGGCGCCTCGTGATCTGGTATGCCTTGCTTTCGCCTGTCTTTGGGTCTTCCATCTCCGGCATGGCAGTTTCTCCGGCTTCAGCACCGTTTTGGGAAGCCATTTTCGCCTTGCGGATATCGCGTCTCCGCGGCGGCTGGTTCAGCATCGCCGCTTCTTCTACGTAAAGCCGCGGCGCTTGCAGCTATCTTAATCCCACTCCTGCGTCCCCGGCAAAAGGTCCATTCACGATCCGAACACGCTCAACTGGCCCCCGGCAGCGCCTTCATTCCTGCCTGCAACTTTCTGGACTAAACTGAAATTGTTATGGCAATCGCAGGCGTCTCTCCCGCTATACAGCCTCGTTCGCCTCAAGGCGTGTTTGCGAACGAGCCATTTACTGGCTTCAGCAATCCTGAAAACGCACGCTCCATGCGCCGCGCGCTAGACCTCGTGGCCTCGCACCTCGGCGTGGAGTACCCCCTGATCATTGGCGGCAAGCGTCTCAAAACAGCCGAAAGAATTCGCTCCATCAATCCCGCGCGACCCGCGCAGATCGTTGGCATTCACCAGAAGGCCGGAGCGGCGCAGGTTGAACCCGCCATGTCCGCGGCGCTTCGCGCCTATGAATCGTGGAGCCGGACCTCAGTCGATGTGCGCGTCTCCCTGCTCCTCGGCGCCGCCGCCATCATCCGTGAGCGCAAGTTCGAATTCATGGCCTGGCTCACCTACGAGGTGGGCAAGAACTGGGCTGAAGCCGACGCCGACGTAGGCGAAACCATCGACTTCCTCGAGTTCTACGCTCGCGAGGCGCTGCGCCTGGCTGCCGCCACCACTCCCATTCAGTATCCCGGCGAGCGCAACGAGCTCCTCTACATCCCACTCGGCGTGGCAGCGGTCATCTCGCCCTGGAATTTTCCCTTCGCCATCATGGCAGGCATGACCGCCGCCGCCATCGTTGCCGGCAACACCGTCGTTCTCAAGCCCTCGAGCGATTCACCCACCATCGCCGCCCGCTTTGTTGAAGTTCTTGAGCAGGCCGGCCTTCCTGATGGCGTGGTCAACTTCTGCCCCGGCTCTGGCGCTTCCTTCGGCAATGCCATCGTCGAGCATCCTAAGACCCGCTTCATCGCCTTCACCGGCTCCAAGTCCGTCGGCCTCGAAATCCATGAGCGCGCCGCACGCGCGCAACCCGGGCAAATCTGGATCAAACGCACCATCCTCGAAATGGGCGGCAAGGACTCGATCCTCGTCTGCGCCGATGCCGATTTCGACGCTGCTGTCGATGGAGTCGTCGCTTCGGCCTTTGGCTTCAGCGGGCAAAAGTGCTCCGCCTGTTCTCGTGCCATTATCGAAGCTCCCCTCTACGATGCCTTTGTCGAGCGCCTGCGCGAGCGCGTGGCCACGCTCACCTTGGGCGATCCCGCGGCCAATCCCAACATGGGTCCGGTTATCAATCAGGCGGCGCTTGACTCCATGTTGCGATTTGTCGAGATCGGAAAGAAAGAAGGCAGGCTGATCGCGGGTGGGAACGCCCCGGTTATGACTGACGCTGGGTACTTCCTTGAGCCAACCGTCTTCGCCGACATCGCTCCCAACGCCATCCTTGCGCAAGAAGAAATCTTTGGCCCGGTGCTGGCTCTCATCAAGGTCGCCAACTTCGATGAGGGCTTGCGCGTCGCCAACAACACTGAATATGGCCTGACTGGCTCTGTTTACACAAGCGACCCCGCAAAAAAGACTGCCGCACGCAGTGCATTCCACGTCGGCAATCTCTACTTCAATCGCAAGTGCACCGGCGCCATGGTCGGCGCACATCCCTTCGGCGGCTTCAACATGAGCGGCACCGATTCCAAGGCCGGCGGCCCCGATTACCTCTACCTCTTCACCCAGGCCAAGAGCGTCGCTGAAAAGCTCTAGCTTCCAGTGAACGTCGCAACAACCGGCGTCCGCGCCGCTTCAATTCGACCGGAGGCCCGATGACAGCGTGGGAATTCACAGCAGTGGTCTGGGGCCTCTCCTTCCTGGCTGGCTTCCTCGGCGCGCTCACCGGCCTCGGCGGGGGAGTCGTCGTTGTCCCTGCGCTCGCTCTGGCGCTCGGTGTCAACATCAAATACGCCATCGGCGCCTCGCTGGTCTCCGTGATCGCCACTTCTTCCGGCGCAGCCGCAGCTTACGTCCGAGAGGGTTTCTCCAACATTCGCATCGGCATGTTCCTTGAGATCGCCACTACGCTGGGCGCAATTCTCGGCGCTTTTCTCGCCGGCCGCGTTAGTACGCACGCACTCGCCATCATCTTTGGGCTGGTCCTCATCCAGGCCGCATACCACTCTTTCAGAGGAACGCCAGAGGGTGATCGCCCCATCGAATCCGACTCGCTTGGCCGGCGTCTGCGACTCGGTAGCTCCTACCCCGTCGATGGCAAGGCACAGGAATACGGTGTGCGCAATGTCCCGGCGGGCTTTGGCCTTATGTTCGGCGCAGGCACGCTTTCAGGCCTCCTCGGAATCGGCTCCGGCGCCGTCAAGGTCATCGCCATGGATCGCGTCATGCGCATCCCCTTCAAAGTCTCCACCACGACCAGCAATTTCATGATCGGCGTTACTGCCGCTGCAAGTGCGGGCATCTATCTCAGCCGCGGATTCATCGACCCCCGCGTGGCCATGCCCGTAATGCTCGGCGTTCTCGCCGGAGCATTGCTCGGCGCCAAAGTTCTCGTGCACGCTCGGGTGCGCACGCTGCGCACCGTCTTCGCCGTCGTGATTCTGGCTCTAGCCATCGAGATGATCGTCAACGGCATTACGGGGAAGGTGTAACCCACATGAATGATCGACGCCTTGAGATCATCATTGGCCGCCTCCTGCAAATCGGCGTCCTCATCGCCGCTGCCACTGTCTTGGCCGGTGGCATTCTCTATCTCATCCAGAGCCCCTCTGGCCACGTCGACTATCGCACCTTCGCGCCCGGCAGCACTGCTCTCAATTCGCTTACCGGAATCGTCCTCTCCGCGGCACACTTCCAGAGCCTGGGCCTGATTCAACTTGGCCTGCTGCTCCTCATTGCCACGCCCGTCGCGCGGGTCGCCATGGCCGTCGCGGGCTTCGCTCTTGAGCGCGATCGCCTGTACACAGTCGTTAGCCTGATCGTTCTTGTGATTCTTGCCTTCAGCCTGATTCACGCCACCTGACGCACGAACGCCCGCGGCCGTCTCGCAGCTTGCCTACAAGCACCCCTCAAAGATTTTGAATTGGACTTGCTTCGCGGCTCGCGAATCGGGAGTATTACGCGATAGCGCCGGAAGCGGATTGGCTCGCGGCCTGGTTTGCCGCCTGGGTCTCGGCTTCCAGTTTGCTTCCCACTTCGGCTGCAGCCTTGGCCAGCACCCGGTGATGAATCGTGAACAGCGCCAGCTCTAGTCGATCGCCTACGCCGGTCTTGTCGTAAATCGAGCGCAGATAATTCTTGATCACCTGCTCTGTCGTCTTCAGCCGGACGGCGATCTCGCGGTTCTTGCAGCCCTGCACGATCAGCGCCACAATGCGCATCTCTTTCGGCGTCAGCCGATCGCGCACGCGCGCTCCCACCAGGTCCTCTTCAATCGCTTCCGGTGGCGCTGATTGCGTCGGCAGCCATGAATCTCCGGCCGCAACGCGGCGCACGCATTCCACCAGCGCCGGCCCGGTCACGCTGCGGAACACCACTCCGCGAAAGCCCTGTTGCATATACGAGGCCGCATTCTCATTGTTCTCGGCGATCACGATGCCACGGCTGCTTGTCGTCTCCAGCAGCATGCCAAGCCGCGTGAAATCCGGTTGCAGCGACGCGGCGAACAGAACAATGGAGTTGGGAAACGTGGTAATGGCGTGGTACATGCGTTCAAGATCGGTACATTGCGCGATGATGCGCAGATCTTCATCCATGGCCAGGACCTTGGCGGTGCCGGCCCGGAAGATCGCCTGCGAATCAGCCAGTATGATCTTGTTCATTGCGTTTCCTGTTTACCCCCGGCCCCTCTTGGGAGAAACCCCGCCCACATCCGTCCCTATCGGCGCCATCACCAAAGTCTTGGCGGTGCCTCTGATTGCTACAATCCTGACCCTCGCCGGCCTGTTTGGCAACACCGGCCCCTTCGAATCGCTAGGGCCCTGTTACCTGTACAGGCCCGACTATGTCTGAGATTACAGCCTTTAGGTCAAAATAGGGTATCAAAAACCCTTCGGCGGGGTCCCGGAGACCATTAACTAAATTGGGACCCGCCCAACCGGTCTCATCAATAGAAATGAACTCCGCCAGGGCAAGCATGGGACCCGGCAACAAGACGGAGCCCAGCCTGATCGTCGAGGGAAGCAGTTTAATGATGAGCCCGGTTTGAAGCTCTACACTCTCTTTATGGCAAGGCCCATCCTCCTGGCGGTTGACGACGACACGAGCGTGCTGGAAGCCGTGGTCCAGGACCTGCGCCGCCAATATGGGGCCACCTATCGCATCATGCGCGCAGCCAGCGGCCCGGCCGCGCTCGACACGCTGGCCCAGCTCAAGACCCGCGACGAACCCGTCGCTTTGATCATCAGCGACCAGCGCATGCCCGGAATGAGCGGCGTCGAGATGCTCGAAAGCGCCCGCGCCATCTATCCCGACGCGCGCCGTATCCTTCTCACCGCGTATGCCGACACCGAAGCCGCCATCCGCGCCATCAACTCTGCCCGCATCCACTACTACCTGAACAAGCCCTGGGACCCGCCCGAGGAGAAACTCTATCCCGTCGTGACGGACCTCCTCGAAGACTGGCAGGCTGGCTTCCTCCCGCCGTTCGAAGGCCTGCGCGTCATCGGCTATCGCTGGTCGCTCAACGACCACCGCCTGCGCAACTTCCTCTCTCGCAATCACGTTCCTTACCGCTGGATTGATGTCTCCGTCGGCGATGAGGCCCTTACGCTCCTTAAGGACCGTGGGCTCGATCCGCAAAAACTTCCCGTGGTCCTCTTATCCGACGGCACCGTCCTTGTCGACCCCGATCTCGAGACTCTGGCCGGTCAGGTCGGCCTCCGCGTTCAGGCCGCCCAGGATTTCTACGACATCGTGGTCGTCGGCGCCGGTCCTGCCGGCCTCGCCGCCGCAGTCTATGGCGCCAGTGAAGGCCTCCGCACCGTTGTCATCGAGCCTGAGGCTCCAGGCGGGCAGGCCGGTTCCAGTTCTCGCATCGAGAATTATCTCGGCTTTCCATCCGGCGTCACCGGCGCCGACCTCGGCCGCCGCGCCTATGCACAGGCCTCTCGCTTCGGCGCCGAGTTTGTCACCCAGCGCGCCACTGGCATGCGCATCGACGGCCAGTACCGCTTTCTCCAGCTTGCCGATGGCCGTGAGGTCTCCAGCCATTGTGTCCTTCTCGCTCCCGGCGTCCAGTACCGCAAGCTCGATATTCCTGGCGCCGACCGCCTCACGGGCCGCGGCATCTACTATGGAGCCGCGCTCGTCGAGGCATTGGCCTGCAAGGACGAAGATGTCTTTATCGTTGGCGGCGCGAACTCCGCAGGCCAGGCCGCCCTCCACTTCGCCAAATATGCCACCAAAGTAACCATGCTGGTGCGCGGAGAAGGACTTTCCGCCACCATGTCGAAATACTTGATCGATGAGATCGCTCGAACATCCAATATTGTGGTTGAGGCGCGCACCCAGATCCTTGAGGCCATCGGGGATGATCATCTCACCGAGCTGAAGTTGCGCAGCCCGTCAGGTGAATCACAAGTGCCCGCGTCCTCGCTGTTTGTCTTTATCGGTGCCGCGCCCGTCACCGCGTGGCTCCCGGCGTGCATCATGCGTGACGAAAAGGGATTTATTTTGGCTGGGCCTGATTTGCGTAACGACGGTAAGCTGCCCGAAGTTTGGAACGAAAAGCGCGAACCGTTCTTGCTTGAGAGCAGCGTTCCCGGAGTATTTGTCGCAGGAGATGTCCGCTCCGGCTCTGTCAAGCGTGTCGCCTCCGCGGTAGGCGAGGGTTCCATCGCGGTGCAGTTTATGCACCAGTATCTGGCGGGGTTTTAGGCCCCGCTCGATCCTGGATTGGGTGCAATGAGCAAGATGAGCGAAGACTTTCAATCGATCCGCATCGAGGAGATCCAGTTAAAGGATCTCGCCAAGGTCCTTCCCCAAACGCACGTCTTCGCTTCCACGCCGTTCGACGCCATTGCCGGCGTCGACCATATCGAGCGCGTTACTGCCAAAGCCGGCTCGGTGCTCGTCGAACCCAACGCGCCGTGGCTCTATTACTGGCTCCTGCTCCAAGGCGAGGTCTACGCCAAACGCCCTGAAGCCGACGGCACGTCAACTCTGGTCGGAATCGTGCACGACGGCGAAGCCTTCGGCGAAGTGCCCCTTCTTACCGGCCGCGGCTTATCGCCATTCCGCATCTCGGCATCGCAGGATTCCGTGCTCGTCCGCTTCTCCGAGCAGGACTTCTGGTCGCTCCTTGCCTGCTGCCCCGTCGTCCGCAAAACCGTCCTCGCCGACAGCGCGCAGCGCCTTCAGGCCTATCAGGTTGAAGCATTGCATCGCGAGAAGCTCGTCTCCCTCGGCACCCTCGCCGCCGGCCTCATGCACGAGCTCAACAATCCTGGTGCCGCCGCCAAGCGCGCCGCCGCGCAGCTCCGCGAGAACCTCCTGCGTCTGCAGCAACTCAGCCTGCGCAACAGCGGCAAGGCCAAGACCCCCGCCCAGCTCCAGTGCATGAGAGACCTCCTCGAGCACGCTCTCCGCGGTTGCAATCTTCCTGCCATGAGCAGCCTCGAGCAGGCCGACGCGGAAGAAGCGATGAGCCAGTGGCTCGACAAGGCCGGTGTCGAGAACGCCTTCACCATCGGCCCGGTCCTCGTCTCCATGGGCATTGACCACGAGGAAATTGCGTGCGCCCAGGATCACTTCGATCCCGCCTCGTTCTCTGATGCTCTCAACTGGTTCGGCGCCCTCGTCTCCAGTGTGTCGCTGGTCTGCGCCATCGAAGAAAGCATCTCGCGCATCTCCGAGCTGGTCATGGCAGTCAAAAAGTTTGCCTACGACGAGCGCACTCCCGACAAGGAGCTCGACGTCCACGACAGCTTGCAGAGCACCCTCACCATCCTCGGCCACAAATTGCGCCTCAAGCAGATTCAGGTTGAGAAACGCTTCGCCGCATCACCTTCCACCATCCGCACCCGCGGCTCCGCTCTCAGCCAGGTCTGGACCAACCTCATCGATAACGCCGTCGATGCTTCTCCTGACGGCGCAAAGCTCGAAATCTCCACCAGGTCTGAGCCCGATTGGCTCGTCGTTTGCATAGGCGATCACGGCTCCGGTATTCCGGCCGAAGTTCTTCCTCACATTTTCGAGCCTTTCTTCACCACCAAGCCGCAGGGCTCAGGAACCGGCCTCGGCCTCGAAATCGTTCATCGCATCGTCACGCAAAAATTCTCCGGACAAGTTGAAGTGCAATCCCAACCCGGCGACACCCGCTTTATCGTTCGCCTGCCAGTCAAATCTCCGTCCGCGTAGTTCTTGTTCGTAACGCTTGCGCTAGCAGCTAGGAGCGAGAAGCTGTCAGCTGTTTCTCAGTGGTAGGACCACTGGCCGTCTCAGGCGTTATGATGTTGGACGCACCTATTCCGCCCGGCCGCGGTCCATTGAACCATGCACCGGAAAAGCTCTCTCTCCTATGCTTCTCGTCTCTTTCGTTTCTCTCTTCGTCGCCGCACTGGCTCCCACTCTCCATGCCGCCGCAACCTGCGATGTGCGCTCTTACGGCGCCAAAGCCGACGGAACCACCAAGGACACGGCCGCAATTCAAAAGGCAATTGACTCCTGTGCGGCCAAAGGCGGCGGAACTGTCCGCCTCGATGCGGGCACATATCTCAGCGCTCCCATCGTCCTCAAAAGCAACATCACCCTCCAACTCGATAAGGGCGCGACGCTTCTCGGCTCGCGCGATCACGCCGACTATCCGGCCAAAGTCGAGTTCCGCCTCCCTGCGCTGCAATCGCTCGTCAGCGCAACCAATGCTGAGAATGTGTCCATCACCGGCGAAGGCACCATCGATGGCCAGGGTGAAAGCTGGTGGAGCATGATGCGCGGCTTACACGATGCAGGCGTCATGGGCAATCCGCATCCGCGTCCGCGCCTTGTCGTCTTCGACCACTGCAAGCATGTGCGCGTCGAAGGCATCACCATCCAGAACTCGCCCTTTTGGCAGCTCGTTCCTTACTACTGCGACGACGTGCTCATCCGCAACGTCCGCATTCTGGCGCCGTATCCATCGCCCAACACTGACGCCGTCGATCCATTCTCCTCCTCGAATATCCGCATCGATCATCTCTATGCCGACACAGGCGACGATGATATCGCCATCAAATCCGGCGCCATCAACTCGCCCGGAGGCGACGATCCTGCCCGCGACATCACCATCACCGACTGCACCTTTAAGCACGGGCACGGCCTCTCCATTGGCAGCGAAGTCGCCGGCGGCGCGCGCGACATTCTCGCCGAGCGTATTCATTTCGACGGCACCGACAACGGCATTCGCGTCAAGGCCAATCGCGACCGCGGCAACGACGTCTCCAACCTCGTCTTCCGCGACATCGATATGAAGGACGTGAAGTACCCGCTCGTGATCAGCGAATATTATCCCCGCATCCTGCCGCCTGAGGGTGACGTCGCGCCTCAACCCGTCACGCGTCTAACGCCGCACTTCCACAACATTGTGTTTCAGAACGTCACCGCTACCGGCGCTACGATGGCCGGTGCCATTTTCGGCCTGCCTGAGGCGCCGGTCACTGATATCGTTCTGACGAACGTCAATCTCAGCGGCGAAAAAGGATTGTCCATCGGCTATGCAACCGTGACGGGCCAAAACGTGAAGGTCGAGGCCGCGCAAGGCGACGCAATCATCAAAATGGCCGGCGCGAACGTCGCTCTCCAATAGCTCCCATGCGTACAAACGAACAGGCCGCGCCAATCGGCGCAGCCTGTTCGTTTAGGAACTTTGAACTACGAACTGTGAACTGCTTTACTGATTCACCCCGCTGGCCAGAAATCCTCCGTCCACCACCAGAATCTGTCCGGTCACGAACGAAGCGCTATCGGATGCCAGATACACTGTCGCCCCGATCAGCTCTTCCGTCTTGCCAAACCGCCCCATGGGTGTCCGCATCAGCAACTCCTGCCCGCGCGGCGTGCTGTCCAGCAACTGCGCATTCAAATCCGTTCGGAACACGCCTGGCGCCACCGCATTCACCGTCACGCCTTTTTTCGACCACTCCACGGCCAGTGACCGTGTCAGCGATGCGACACCCGCCTTGCTCGCGGCATACGCCGCCACTTCGCTCAGCGCCACAAAACTGTTCAGCGACGCAATGTTCACGATCCTTCCATAGCCGCGCTCCAGCATGTGCCTGCCGAATACCTGGCAGGCCCGCAATGTTCCCGTCAAATTCGTGTTCAGGATGTTCGTCCACTCGGCTTCGGGCAAATCGAGGGTGGGCGTTCGCTTGATCATGCCCGCACAGTTCACCAGGATGTCCACTTTGCTGAAGCGCTCCAGCACCGCCGCCAGCAGCGTCTCCAGCGTGCTCCGATCACCCACGTCCGAGGCCATGCGCAGCGTCCGCCGCCCGCGCGCTTCAATCTCTTTGGCCGTGTCGTCCACTTGTTCTGTGCGGCGCGCCGTGGCGATGACATCGGCCCCCGCATCGGCCAAACCAAGGCTCAGCGCCCTGCCTATTCCGGAGGTCCCTCCGGTCACAACCGCAACCTTGCCTTCAAGGCTGAATAGCGAATCTGTCATTCGATCTCCATGGGGATTTTGCCCGGCTCGGCGCGGACCGGCCCAACCGTCAGTTAGGAAGTACTACCTAAGAATACCGGTGCAATGTGCCGCGCGTAGAGATTTTCCGTCACGTTCTTGGCGATCACCGCTTCGTTCGCTTCGAGCAGCGCCAGATAGCGCTGTCCCATCTTCGCCGCCACTTTGAATCCCACGTGAAGCAATTGCCTTACGCTGCTGTTGTATGCCGGCGAGCACTCCACGTGCCGCAAGGCCGAAGTGTATTGCTCCGAGGTCCATCCGCGCACCTCATCGGCCGAAGGCAGCTTTTTGGGATCGATATCGATCACCGTGGCATACGGCGCGCACAGTTCCTCGCGATGCGCCAATGCTTCGGCATACACTTCCTTGGCCAGCGCCAATCCTTCGCCCCCTGCTTCCGCAAGCCCGATCAGTTCCTCAAGCCACGTGGTTCCCGCCGTCTTCAGGTGCACGCCCACGTGGAGGCGCTTCATCGTCGAGTGGATCGCCGGATAAATCGAGAATTTGTCGCTACCCGAATGCACACTCAGTTTCAGATTCCCTGGTAGCCCATATTGCTTGACCGCGTACGCAATGGCCGCGACGTCCAGCGCCATCTCCCGCTCGAAGTGCGCCACGTTGCCTGCGTAATCCACGCCTTTGTTGAATCGCCCGTTGAACTTTGGCGCGATCGTCTGCACTGGAATGCCTTCGTCGGCGATCGCCGCCAGAATGATCAACAACTCCACCGGGCTTTGCGCGCGATCGGTCTCGTCCATCGACACTTCGGGAATAAAGTTGCCGGCGCCGCGCGCACTCAGCACCCGGCGATACACATCTCCAGCTTGCTTCACTGCGGCTAGAAACTTCTCCGCCGTCGCTTTCAAGATTGCCGGCGTAGTCTCAAACGCCTCGTCGGCTCCAGCCAGTTCAATGCTCCCTTGCAACTCTGGATGCCGTTTCACAAAGTGCTCAATGTCCGCGACCTGTGCAGGCTGCCCGATGAAATCCGCCACGTCGAATGTGAAAAAATCGCACGATACAAGAAAGCGGACCACCGTCTCGGCCGTGATGTGGTCCGCGTCGCAGAAGTAGGGCAGCTTCCATTCCAGCGCCTTCACCGCCGCATCGGCCGCCTGCCGAACAGACTCCGGCCCCGAGCCGATGATCAAGTGCTCGCGATTCGATTTGTTCCACACCGGTACCACTTCAATCCCACGGTCCAAAGCCTTCACGCAAGCCTGCAACTGCGCCTTGGCTTGGTGCGCGAACCGGTCACCCGTGCCAACCGAGTATTTGTTCAGCGTTAATCCTTCGGTCCCCATATTCGCCCCGTTTGCGAATTCTTTTGATTCCTCTACTACAGTGCCGCGTCAGATCCCTATTCCGCGTGATTGTGCGCCAGCGCCGGTGCGGCGGAGCTCTCAAACCGGCTGCGGTACGCCCACAATCCCAAACCTGGATTCGCCACAAAGAAAATCCGCTCGCCGCCTACTTCGTTCCAGCCATGCCGCAGCTTTTCGGGGTCATAGCGCACGGTCATGGCCTTCAAATCACCATATTCGAAGCCCACGCTCTCTATTTCCTTGCGGCTCAATTCCCCTGGGCACCAGCGAATCGTGAACCGCCCTTCCGACGACGCATGAATCAGGTGCGCTGCCGCGCTCAGGTCCGCGGCCAGGTCAGCGTTTTCTTCCACCGCTTTCAGCGTGGCCGGCGTGCCGCGATAGCCATACTTTCGGATCAGCGCGTCGATCCCTTTGTCTTCGCCGAATTCCTTCACGCCCGGCGCCAGAATAATCAGCTCCGCCCCGTCAGCCAGCGCCATCCGTGTTCGGTACACCGCCTTGTTGCCGATCCACGTGCTATGGAACTCCTTCGGGTCCAGGTACACGACCGCTTTCTTGATCGGCTCGTCGAGCATCTCGAAGTTCACCTTTAGGCTCAGCTCCGCCGCTCTCAGGAAGCATTCCAGATCGTCCCCGATGAACAGCCCGTGCACCGCCAGCCCGCCGTTCTTGCCGCGCCCAACCACCGTCTGCACATAAACGATCGGCAGCTGTCGCAGAAACTTTTCGCACGCCCGGTTCAGCACGTTGCGCACGGGGTTCTCGGCCCTCCCCATGATCCGCTCCATTCCGTACACTGCGCCCAGATAGTGGCTGCGGTTGATTCCTTCGCGCCCGCCCGACCCAATCAGAATGTTCTTGGAGTGATTCGCCATCCCGATCACTTCGTGCGGCACCACCTGCCCGATGGAAAGAATCAGATCGAACCCGCCCTGCGAAATCAGCTTGTTCACCTGCGCCGGCCACGTGTAATTTAGCTTTTCTTCCGATTGTTCGCGAATGAACTCCGCCGGCAGCTCGCCGAGCGTTTCGATATCCGTCCTCCAGTTGTGTACGCGAAACAATTCCAGCGGCATCTTCCCGAACATGTGCGCGATCTGGTCCGGCCGCATCGGCGTATGCGTTCCGATCGCAGGCAGCACGGCCTTCAGCCGCTCGCCATAGTGCTCCCACGCAAACCGTGTCAGGTCACCCGCCCGCGAGTGCTCGCGGCTTTGGTCGGGCGGGACGGCCAGCACATTCGTCCGTTTGCCCAGCTTCGCCAGGCTCTCCACCAACAGATCCTTTAATGCTTCCTCTGAGAGATCGGTCTCGGTGCTTCCCACGGAACAATAAAGACTCATACGCTAAACTCCGCTCTTCCGCGATCTGGGTGCCTCATCCTAGCCGGATTCTTGTTTCTCCGGCTAGGGTGGAAGACCACGCCAGGCCGACATTAGGCCCACATAGAACTACAGCCGATACGCCTTCTTCACTAACCCATATGTCAATTCGTGCGCCACCTGGTGCGCTTCATCTTCGTCCAACCGGTGTTCGGCAACCAGTCTGCCCAGAAACGCGCAATCCACACGGCGCGCTACATCGTGCCTCGCCGGAATCGAGAGAAACGCCCGCGTGTCGTCGTTGAATCCCACCGTGTTATAAAACCCTGCTGTCTCTGTCGCTTGCTCGCGGAAGCGCATCATCCCCTCCGGGCTGTCATGAAACCACCATGGCGGTCCAAGGCGCAACGACGGATAATGTCCGGCCAGCGGCGCCAGCTCGCGGCTATAAGTCGTCTCGTCCAGCGTAAACAATATGATCGTCAAGTTGCGTTCATTGCCGAACCGGTTTAGCAGCGGTCGCAACGCGTCCACGTAATTCGTTGCCCGCGGAATATCGCAACCCATGTCGCGGCCGTACCGCTCAAAGACAAAACGGTTGTGGTTGCGCACTGACCCGGGATGAATCTGCATCACCAGGCCATCTTCCACGCTCATCCGCGCCATTTCCGTCAGCATCTGCGCGCGGAACATTTCCTGCTCTCCCGGGTCCGCTTTGCCGGCGACCACCTTGCTGAACAGCGCACTCGCCTCGGCCTGCGGCAGGTCCGCCGTTTGCGCCGTCGGATGTCCATGGTCCGTCGACGTGCACCCCAACGCCTTGAATCGCGCGCGCGTCTTCATCAACGCATTCAGATAGCCGTTCCACGTCGAGCTGTCCTCGCCGTGCATTTCGCCCAGCTTCGCCACCAGTTCCGCAAATCCCTTGAACTCCGGATCCACCACCGAATCGGGGCGAAACGCGGGGACGATCCGCGCCTTCCATCCCGAATCGCGGATGGCCTGATGAGCTTTTAGCTCGTCCAGCGGAGATTCCGTCGTCGACAGCACTTCAATATTGAATTTCTCGTAGAGAGCCCGCGGCAGAAACTCCGGCGTGCGCAGCTTCTCCGCGATCACGTCGAAGGAGCGGTCGGCCGTCTTCTCGCTCAGCCGCTCTTTCAGCCCGAACAACTCCTGAAAAGCGTAGTCGAGCCACATCCGCGTCGGCGTGCCCCGGAACAAGTAATAGTTTTTTGCGAAAATGCGCCACACCTTTCGCGGATCCTCGATCACCGGCTGTCCAATGGCTAAATCGTCCAGCGAGATTCCCTGGCTGTAGAGCATGCGGAACACATAATGGTCGGGTTGCACAAAAAGCGTTGCCGGATCGGGAAACGGACCGTTGTCCGCGAACCATTTAGCCTGGGTGTGTCCATGGGGACTGATGATGGGAAGCCCGCGTACTTGCTCATAGAGGGAACGTGCAACATTCCGCGCGCTGGCATCCGCTGGAAACAAACGGTCTTCGTGGAGCAACATGGCTTTCATTCTAATCGTCTCGCGCAGCGCTTCACCAAGCCGCTGCCGGAATGAGAGGTCAGACCGGAAGTATACACGGAAATGCCGCTCGTCGGTCTCGACGTGGTTTCTTTCACATCGCCTGAGCGTTTATCCAACCAGACACCCGCTTTCGGTGATAATCTCCTTGTGACACTGATTTTCAGTATCGCAAGAGGGTTGCTCAGCTTATGCCGAGGGCGAAAGAAGAAGAACCGAATACTCATCGTACGATGCAAGTGGTTAACCACATCCGCTCCCTTATCGAGAGCGGAACCTTGCAGCCGGGCGACAAAATTCCCCCGGAACGCGAGTTCGCCCGGTCTCTCAAAATCAGCCGCGCCAGCCTCCGCACCGGCATCGGGTACATGGCCGCGATGGGCGTCATGAAGATCCGCCACGGCGTCGGCACCTTCGTCGCCGACGGGCCGCCTCAATTCGGAACCGCCTCGCTCAGCCTTATCGGCGCCCTGCATGGCTTTCAGTCCTGGCAAATGTTCGAAGCCCGCATCATCCTTGAAAGCCATCTGGCCGCCTTGGCCGCCGAACGCGGCAAGCAGGAGCAATTCGCCTCTCTCGGCGATGAAGTTGCCGACATGTTTGCCTCCATGGATAGTCCTGCCGAATACCTCATCCACGATCTGCTCTTCCATCGCATCGTTTCCCAGGCCTCAGGAAATCCAATTCTCGCCGCAATTATTGAGACCATCACTTCAGCGCTCTACGATACGCGCCGAAAGACCGTCGAGCGCTCCACCGACATGCGCGAATCCGCCGAGATGCACCGCGAGATTTATCGCGCCATCCGCACGCGCAATGCAAAAGAAGCGCACAACCTCATGGAGCAGCACCTGCGCATGGCGCAAATCGCGCAGGGAATGGAGCGACCGACGGGCCGCAAAGGCTCGCCCGTCGTGTCAAAGAAGAAGCATGCCCGCCCCGCATCCGCCGCTTAACTGCGCGTCGCGCCGCGAATCATTCAATTTCAGGTCAAATTGCGTGGGGGTTCCCTTGATCCGGGCGCCTTGGGGCCAGCGCCCGGCTGATGCGCCACCTCAGCCGCGCAGCCGTCGGTAAACCCCCTCCCCGGGCCGCGCAACCCTCTGCGCAATTGTCACTTCGCATGGAGAAAACACGAATGCGTCTGTCGAAGTTCCGTTGGTATAAACCTTCGGAAAGTGTTTCTGATAGTGGGCCGCTGCGCCAGGACGCGACCGGACCGAAGGTTCGTCCTTCACTATCTCCTTTACCATCTCGCTCCCGAATGCACTCACCTCCGGCGCAAGATCTGACCATCGTTTCTTCGAAAGCCAACTGAATTACGCGTTCTCCGAGTTCTCATAGAACCGGGGAAATTACATTTGATTTTTGGAAAGCGGGCGCGAATTTCCCTATTGACAGCCGCAGACCCTGTATATGAAACTACTCGCGCTTCAGAGTGTGGTCAGACCACAGGTCTGAAATGTGTGTCATGACATGCGTGGCCGCGTTATGGAGCGAAAACGCAATACTTATTGGAGGCAGGACCATATGACGCAATTGGCCGAAAAAGCCCAATTGACGGTGAAGAGAATTGTCGGTGGAATGCCCGTCGGCTTCTTCCGTTTAAGTGCATTAGGCCCCGTGGTGCTGGTCATTGTCGCCACCGTGATGTCGGCCTGCGCGATGGCGCAGTTGGCTGGAAAGGGCGGCATCACCGGTACCGTCGAAGATAAGACAGGCGCCGTCGTCGCCAATGCCACGGTCACTGCTACCAACACTGGGAATGGTGTTGCCACCGTCTCGAAATCGAACGGCGCTGGCGAATACAATTTTCCCGACCTCGACCCCGGTATCTACACCGTGACTACCGTCGCTCCGGGCTTCGAGAAGCTTACGCAGCAAAACATCCACGTGGACGCCCTGACGACGCAGACCTATAATCCTGCGCTTCAGGTCGGCGCTGCCGACGTGCAGATCACTGTCTCCGCCGCGCCTCCGCAACTTGAGACGAGCGACGCGACTTTGGGCGCCACCATGGAACAGGAGACCTATGCTGCACTGCCCATCGAGATGAACGCCTACGGTCAGGCCGATCAGCGGCGCGCCACGGACTTCGCATATCTCATGCCTGGCGTGCAGGGCAATGAAACCAACGGCAACGCCACCACCAACACCGGCGTCGTCAATGGTTCCGGCAGCCGCGGCGCCGTCTCCGATGTTTACGTCGATGGCATTCCCTTTGTTCGCGCCGGCGGCAATGGCGATCCGCGCTACGTTTGGACCGCAATTTCCGTCGATGCAGTCGATCAATTCCAAGTCCAGACCGTAGGCTACGGAGCCATGTATGAAGGCCAGGGCCTTATGAACTACTCCATCAAGCACGGTGGCAATCAATTCCACGGTTCCGTCTACGAGTTCTTCCGCAACACAGCCCTCGACACCTGGGGCTGGTTCGGCAAGATTCCCAACGTGGCAACTGGAAAGCCTGTCAAGCCTGTTGAGCACAACAATGAATACGGCATCGTGCTCGGCGGTCCACTTATTCCATTCGGCTCGCTGAAGGAGAAACTGTTCTTCTTCACCAACTACGACGGGTTCCGCTACGCCAGCGCCACCCCGACACCTATGAGATTCCCGACCACCGCGGAACAGGGCGGTAACTTCAGCGCAGACGGCATCGCCATCTACGACCCCAGTACTGAAGCCACCTGCGCCTCGTTCAATGCGGGCGGAAAGCCCTGCAGGTATCAGTACGGCTACGGCCCAAGCGGAACAGTGGGAGCGTTTGGAAATCCTGTAGCGCTCGGCCCCGGCTCTCCTGTCAATGTCATTCCGTCCAGCGAGTTCTCGGCGGTCGCAAAGAGCATGCAGAGTTTCCTTCCCGCAATCTCTAGCTCGGGCACGGGCAACAACTACGTTGCTGCCAACGCCACGGGCCTGTCCAACTGGTCCACCACTTCGCGGGTTGACTACATTCTCAGTGCACACGATACTCTCAGCGCACTCGGTGCGGTGGGCCGGCAGGCCAGTTCCATTCCGGTCGGCCAGACCACTGCCGGACGCGACGTTGGCCCTCTGCCCTACAACTATGGCCAGGCGTATGCCCCCAAGACCGCGGTTTGGACCATCGAAGAGACGCACGTCTTCTCTCCGAACATTCTCAACCAGGCCAAGTGGGGTTATGCCCGATATAACGGGCCCACCTTTAACCCCAATGACAACTCGAAGTACGCTGCAACCACGATGGGTATGTCCGGGCTCCCAACCGGTCAGGCTTCGAACATGTTCCCCTTCGTCACCTTTCCCAGCGGAACGGCCGAGCCTACAAACTGGAACGGCGCCACCGAGAATCGCACCACGGCGGAGAATTACACTTTCCTCGATAACTTGCAGTGGACCGTCGGAAAGCACTCCTTCACCTTCGGCGGTAACCTGGCGTGGATGCTCTACAACGTGAACAACGCCACCAAGGGTGGTTCAACTCCCATCACGCTGGCCACCGCAGTCACTGAGACTGCACAATTGAACAACGCGTTTACCGCGTCCACTGGCACGGGTCTGGCCTACGCCAGTTTCCTCATCGGCCAGATCGACAAGGGCAGCTTCACTCAGTACCTGCAGCAGGAGTTCGGTGCTCGCTTCCGCGCCATTTCGCCCTACGTTCAGGACGACTGGAAAATGACCAACAAGCTCACTGTCAACCTCGGCCTGCGTTATGACTTCTATCCGACGATCACCGAAGTGCACAACGCGGAGAGCTTCTTCAATCCGAACCTGGCCAACCCGGCTACCGGTCTCAACGGGGCGTTAGCCTACACAGGATCGGGCGCCGGCACATGCAACTGCTCTACACCGGCCAACAACTATTACAAAAACTTCGGGCCGCGCTTGGGTTTTGCCTACCAGATCGATCCGGCAACAGTGATCCGGGCTAGCTACGGCATCATGTTCTCGCATGGCGGTGCGGTGGGTGGATTGAATACCAGCATTGGAACGCTCGGCTTCTCGGCCGCTCCCGCCTTCTCGGTCAACGGCTCGGATGTCACCACCATGCCCGGTCTGCTCGCAGGCGGCAGCGGTGCCATTCCTGCCTTCACAGGCGCAAGTGGCGTCGCATCCGGTCCGGCGTACGGCACGGGCTACCTCAAGACTGCCACCCTGGGGGCAACCACCGGCACTCCGTCATCCATGACGTACGACGATCCGTACTACGGCGGCCGTGCTCCGGAATTCGAGAACTGGAGCTTCGGCATCCAGCAGCAGCTCACCAACGCGATGGCGCTTAATCTGACCTATGTGGGTTCGGAGGGCCACTTCTTGCAACTGGATAGTTTCCACGCGCGCGGATTCTCGGCCAACGATCTCGATCCCAAGTACCTGTCACTCGGAACACATCTCTCCGACACAGGAACCACAACCACGACAGTAACGGCAGATTGCGCAAACACAGCCTTTGCCATCTCCTGCCCGGGCCTCAGCAACTTCACTACGTCTCAGTCGCTGGCCACCCTGCTCAAGCCGTTCCCGTTCCAGACACCCTCTGACAACTTCGGCTACGTCGGAAACGCCAATTACCACGCGCTCCAGGCAATGTTAAGCATGCGCACCTGGCATGGCTTGACCATGAATGCCAACTATGTCTGGGCCCGCGCGATTGACGACGGAGGCACTTTCCGTACCGGCTATCCCATTCCCGCCGGCACGCTCGCCAATCATCCCTCGACGTCCTATCCGGCCGATCGCATCGAGCGGACAGTCTCCACTTCCAACCAACCCCAGCACTTTGTCACAACCGGTGTCTGGGCATGGCCATTCGGTAAAACGGTCCTCGCCAACAGTGCCGTCGAGCGGGCAATCATGGGAGGATTCTCGTTCTCTGGCGTCTATCAGGCCTACTCCGGTTCGCCTCTCGCCATTACCGGCTCGTCCTGCCAGACGAATCAGGCCGACAGCACTTGTGCTGCGACGCTCAATCCGAACTTCTCGGGTGTCGCGCGCCAGAACGGCAAGTGGGGCAAAGGACAGACTTGGGCAACCTATAACGCCACAACACCGGCTACTACGACGACGGCCGCTGGCCCGACTCCTGCCAGTACATATGTCGTGCCCAGCGCCGGCAGCCAGACGGTCGCGCCCACAGGTCCGTTTATCAACCCGGTTGCCCCCACTGGCCAGAAGTCGATTCTGTCCACCGGTGGCGGGTACGACTACACATTCGGCGATGCGGCTCGCACAGCGCCGTACAACCTCGTTGGACCAGGCAATTACCAGCTCGACTTTGCCTTGGTGCGCAGCTTCCCGCTGCACCTCGGAGAATCCTCCAAGCTCGACTTCCGCGCTGAATGGTACAACGTCACCAATCACACGTTGTTTGCCGTTGCCAGCACCGCGGTCGGCAACGCCAACTTTGGACAGGTCACCCAGACTGGCAACCTCAACCGCAAGTCTGCTCAGTTCTCCGCTCGCATCAGTTTCTGAGCTGGCTTTTCACTTGCAATCGCTCAGGAGGCTGCCGTTTAAACCCGGCAGCCTCTTTTGCGTGATGATTAGATGAAGTCACCAGCTTCCTTGCTGGTACGGCATCATGTCCCTCGGAGCAATGATGAAGGCCTTCCGCATTCTGTTCTCGCTTCTCGCGCTCACCACCGCCGCCTCTCTGGTGTTGACCGCCCAGCAAACTCCCTGGTCACAGCGCGCCGCCAACGCCGCCATCGCGCGCTGGCCTGATGGCCGCACCGCCCCCTCCGGCGCCCCTTCGACCTGGAACTACGAGCTCGGCACCCTCCTCGAAGGAATGGATGCTGCCTGGCTCAATTCAGCCGATCCAACCTACTTCCACTACATCCAGAGTTCGGTCGATGGTCTTCTCGCTGCTGATGGATCCATCCCCACGCTCAAGCCTGAGGAACATCAGCTCGACAACATCCTTCTCGGCCGCCAGCTTCTCCTCCTCTACCGCGTCACGCGCAACCAGCGCTATCTCACCGCTGCCACCTTTCTCTACGATCAGCTCGCTCAACAACCACGCAACACTTCGGGCGGCTTCTGGCACAAACAGCGCTATCCCAACCAGATGTGGCTTGACGGCCTCTACATGGCTGAGCCCTTTCGCGCCGAGTACGCCTCCATCTCCCATCACCCGGAGGACTTCAGCGACATCACTCATCAATTCGTCCTCACAGAGCAGCACGCGCGCGATCCAAAGACCGGCCTCCTCTATCACGGCTGGGATGAATCGAGGCAGGAGCGCTGGGCTAACAAGCAAACCGGCGACTCATCCGAATTCTGGGCGCGCGGAATGGGTTGGTACATGATGGCCCTCGTCGATACGCTCGACTACTATCCCGCGAACGACCCCGGCCGTAGGCAGCTTCTCGCAATCCTAAGCCGCGCAGCCGCTGCCGTCGCACGATACCAGGACCCCAACACCGGACTCTGGTACGACGTGTTGAACAAGCCTCATGGCAAGGGGAATTACCTCGAATCCTCCGCGGCCTGCATGTTCGTCTACGCCCTTGCCAAAGCCGTTCGCCGCGGCTATCTGCCTCTGACCTACTCGCCCATCGCCGAGCGGGGATATAGAGGAATCCTCTCTCACTTCACGAGCATTGCTCCCGAGTCGGAGTTCTCGCTGACAGATACGGTGAAGGCCTCCGGCCTCGGCGGCGATCCCTATCGCGACGGTTCCTACGCCTACTACATCGGTGAAAAAATCACCACCAACGATCCCAAGGGCGTGGGCGCGTTTCTGCTCGCAGCCTCGGAAATGGAAACCGCGCAAAATGCGAAGCTCGGCCGGGGACGCACCGTCCTCGTCGACGGCTGGTTCAACTCGCAGCAGCGAACGGATGCCTTCGGCCAGCAGGTCTACTTCCATTACAAATGGGACACCTGGGACGAGCCCGGCTACTCGCTCTTCGGCCACATCTTCCGCAATTACGGCGCCAACACGGCGCAACTCGACGCGGAGCCCACGGCCGCCAATCTCGGCAACGCGCAGGTCTACGTCATCGTCTCGCCAGACAATCTCGGCAAAAATCCCCACCCGCACTTCGCCAACGCCGATGATGCAACTCGAATCGCGAAGTGGGTTAGATCCGGCGGCGTCCTGATGATCATGGAAAACGACACCTCATACGCCGACCTTGATCACTTCAACGTCATCTCCGACAAGTTTGGTATCCACTTCAACAGCATTCTGCGTAAGCATGTCATCGGAACCAATTGGGATCAGGGCAAGATCGCCGTCGACGGAACCGGCCCAATCTTCCACCGTCCGCACACCATCTACGTCAAGGATGTTTGCACCATCTCGGCTAGCGGCCCTGCCCATGCGGTGCTTGCCGAAGGCCCCGACATCTTCATGGCCACCGCAAAATATGGCAAGGGAACTGTCCTTGCCATGGTTGATCCATGGCTCTACAACGAGTACACCGACGGCCGCAAGCTTCCCGCCGTCTATGACAACTTTGCCGCCGGGAACGAGCTCGTCCGCTGGGTTCTTGAGCAAATTCCACGCTAAACAAATCCAGCACCGTCCCTGCGCAATTGGAGCCGGGAATTGCTCGTCGAACTTTTTCGCCGCCGTGAACCGGGTCCATCGGAGGAATCCATATGCGTTTAGTCTCTCTGCGACTTCTGCTCTTCTTCCTTCCAGTTCTTGTCTCGTTGGCCCTCCACGCCCAGGACACCCGTAACGTCATCGAGCCTAAAATCCCGCGCGCCTGCCTCACTCTGCACGCCGACATCACCGCCGTGAACGGTGCGATCGCCTTAGCCGATGAGCAAAAGCTCTCCACGACTCGCATTCAGGATGCCCTCGACCAGTGCGCCGCCGCGCCCGATATCCAATCTTCGTCTCCGTTCTCGCGCTCGGTCGTTCTTCGCTCCAAAGGCAAAAGGAATGTCTTCCTCACCGGCCCACTCACGCTTCGTCCCGGCGTCGTGATCGTCGTCAGCAAAAACACCGCGCTCGTCGCTTCGCGCGATCCGCGCCTTTACGATCTCTCGCCCGGCTCCTGTGGCATCGTCTCGACGCGCGGCCGCGGCTGCAAGCCGCTCATCACCGGCGACGGCGCTGCCAACGCAGGCATCATGGGCGAGGGATCCATCGACGCTCGCGGGGGCGCCACTCTCCTCGGCCAGAGCGTAACCTGGTGGGACCTCGCGCATCAGGCCAAAGTCACTGACCAGCAGCAGAGCGTCCCGGCTATGATCGCTCTCCGCCATGTCGACAACTTCATCCTTTACAAAATCACGTTGCGCAACTCGCCCGGCTTCCACGTCTCTGTCAACCAGACCGACGGCTTCACTGCGTGGGGCGTCAAAATCATGACCCCCAAAACCGCGCGCAACACCGACGGCATCGATCCCGGTTCATCGCGCAACATCACCATCGCCTACAGCTACATTCACACCGGCGACGACGATGTCTGCCTCAAGCCCAGCGCCGCCGGCCCCGTCTCGAACATGTCCGTCCTCCACAATCACTTTTATTCGGGCCACGGCATGTCCATCGGCAGCGGCACCTACGGCGGCGTCGATCACCTTCTCGTCGACGACCTCACCATCGACGGCGCCGACAACGGTCTCCGCATTAAATCCGATCCCAGCCGCGGCGGCCTCGTCCATCAGGTCGTCTATCGCAACGTCTGCATCCGCAACGTGCCCAACCCGCTGGTATTCACGCCGCACTACACCAACTTCACCGGTGATCGTCTTCCCATCTATCAGGACATCACGCTTCAGAACGTGCATGTCCTCACGCCCGGCGCATTCACGTTCTACGGCCTCGACGCCGATCACAAACTCCAGATCAAGCTTGACAACGTCTTCGCCGACAACCAGAGAGACTCGCTCTTCTATGACAAGGATGCGGACATAACGCTCGGCCCAAGCGTCGGCGACCTCCAACCCAAAGGCGACGATGTCGCAATCACGCAAGCACCTGCCTCCGCGCCCGGCAAGTCGCTTTCCTGCGACGCTCGCTTCGTTCCCTTCCCCGAAGACAAGACGGCTCCTGAAATGGCCGGCAAAATTCCCCCAGAAGACAAAACTTTTTACGTCGCTGCCGACGGCACCGGCGACTACTACTCCGTCCAGCGCGCTCTCGACATGGCTCCTAAAACCGGCGGTGCTGTCTTATCGGTTTCTCCCGGCGTCTATCGCGAAGTGATTACCATCGACAAGCCCAACATCACCATGCGCAGCGCCAATCCCGACCCGAGCAAAACTGTTGTCGTCGAAGATCGCAGCGCCGGCCAAAACGGAGGCACCCTCCACTCCGCCACCGTCAACGTCACCGCCGACAATTTCTTCGCCGAAAACATCACCTTCCAGAACGACTTCAATCGCACCCACGAGCAACTGCCGCAAGGCTCTCAGGCGCTGGCCCTGTTCGTCACCGGCGACCGCGCCATCTTCCATAATGTCCATCTACTCGGCAATCAGGACACGGTCTATCTCGGCAGCCGTGGCTGCACGCAGAACACTCAAGGGTGCATGCCCACGCGCCAGTACTTCTCTGACTGCTACGTTGAAGGCAACGTCGATTTCATCTTCGGTGATTCGAAGGCCGTCTTCGAGAACTGCCAGATTCATTCCACGCCGCACAACGGCGGCTATCTCACTGCGCAGTCCAAGCACTATCCGGAGGAGGAATCCGGCTTCGTCATTGACCACTGTAAGCTCACCGCCGACCCCGGTATCGTCGGCGACGTCTTTCTCGGCCGCCCTTGGCGCGCCTATTCAACAGTCATCTATATGCACACCTGGATGGACGACAAGATCGCCCCTGCCGGCTGGAGCGAATGGCACGCCGAACAAACGCACATGCTCGACACAACCTACTACGCCGAATTCGACTCATCCGGTCCGGGCGCGCACCGTGATCAGCGCGATCCACACACCCACTTCCTTACCCCAGACGAAGCCACACAATACGAGCCCTCGGTCTTTCTCCGCGGCGCCGACAATTGGAACCCGCTCCAACTTCCACAGCAGTAAAATGGAGGTTAATGCGGGAACATTCGGAGGGAGCAGGGGCCTTCAGGCCCCTGAAACCGGCAGCGACAAGGACCTGGCCTTCAGGCCCGGATGTTTTGAAACGAGACGCACCTGAGTTGACCGCGAACGAACTATGAGCTAACAGCTAATGGCTAAAAGCTGCTTTTCGGAGAGAAAATGAAGACTGTTCTGATGGCCGACCCCGTCCGCTACCCGCGCATGAACACCGACGAGCTCCGCGACACATTCTTGCTCAGCGCGCTCTGCGAGCCCGGTATGCTCCAGCTCAATTACGTCGACCTCGATCGCGCAGTCGTCGGATTCGCATCTCCGCTCGAAGCTCCCATCGCGCTGCCCACCGATCCCGATCTGCGCGCGACTCACTTTACGGAGCGCCGCGAGCTGGGCGCGCTTAACATCGGCGGGGCCGGAGTCATCACTGTCGAGGGCAAAAGCTATGACCTCGACAATCTCGATGTGCTCTACATTGGCCGCGGCAACAAACAGGTTACGTTCGCCTCAAAAGACAAATCCGCGCCTGCCGTCTTCTACCTATTGAGTTATCCGGCCCACGCCGAGTACCCGACCGTCCTCGTCCGGAAGGCAGATGCCACGCCCACCGAACTCGGCTCGCTCGAAACCTGCAACAAGCGCACCATCTGCAAATACATCCATCTCCAGGGCGCGCGCAGTTGTCAGCTCGTTATGGGCGTCACCCATCTCGCCCCCGGCAGCAACTGGAACACCATGCCTCCGCACACCCACATGCGCCGCAGCGAAATCTACATGTACTTCAACCTCGCTGCCGAGGCGCGCGTTATGCACTTCATGGGGCCGCCCGCCGAGTCGCGCCACATCGTCATGGCCGACAAGGGTGTCGTCATCTCGCCCGGCTGGTCCATTCACTGTGGCGTCGGCACCCGCGCCTACAGCTTCTGCTGGGGCATGGGTGGCGAGAATCAGGACTACGCCGACATGGATCCCGCCCCCGTCGAATCCCTCCGCTAACTTCTGACCCTCGAGTTCCGCTCGCCAATCCTCGTCCGATTCCGCTTCCATTTTCACCGCGCCAGGTTTTTCCCGGGTGCCCCAGGTCTCGATTTTGAGACCTGGGATGCCTCTACCTTCCACTCACCGCGACGAGCTAAAAGCTAACGGCTAATAGCTAGCAGCCGCTTTACGCGTTGTACGTCCCCGACGAAACCCTTCCTCCGTGCCCTGTCCAATTCGTGTGGAAGAACTCGCCGCGCGGCTTGTCCACCCGCTCATACGTGTGCGCTCCGAAAAAGTCGCGCTGCGCCTGCAGCAGGTTCGCCGGCAGCCGTCCCGCGCGATAGCCGTCGAAGAACGCCAGCGCCGTCGAGAACGCCGGCGTCGGCACTCCCAGCTTCACCGCGTGCACCAGCGCCTTGCGCCACGATGCCTGGTACTTGTTCACCAGGCGCGAGAAAAACTTGTCCAGCAGCAGGTTGTCGAGCTTCTTGTTCTTCCTGAACGCGTCCTTGATCTTGCCCAGGAACTGGCTGCGGATAATGCACCCGCCGCGCCACATCAGCGCGATTCCACCCATGTTCAGGTTCCAGCCATACTCCTTGCCTGCGGCCCGCAGCAGCATGTACCCCTGCGCATAGCTGATGATCTTTGAGCAGAACAACGCCCTGCGCACGTCCTCGATGAACTTCGCGCGTTCGCCCACCTTCGGCAAAGACTTCGGCCCGCGCAGAACCTTCTCCGCCTCCACGCGTTCCTCTTTCAGCGCCGACAAGCAGCGCGAAAACACGCTCTCGCCGATCAGCGTCACTGGCTGGCCGGTATCGAGCGCGCTGATCACCGTCCACTTGCCTGTTCCCTTCTGTCCAGCGGTGTCCAGAATCTTGTCCACGAGCGGCGTTCCGTCTTCATCCTTCTTGGCGAAGATCTGGCTCGAAATCTCTATCAGGTAGCTGTCCAGCTCGCCCTTGTTCCATTCCGCGAACACATCGTGCAACTCGTCGGCCGTCAATCCCAGCCCGCGTTTCAGCAGGTCGTATGCCTCGCAAATCAACTGCATGTCGCCGTACTCGATGCCGTTGTGCACCATCTTCACGTAGTGCCCAGCGCCTTCTTCGCCCACCCAGTCGCAGCACGGCGTCCCGTCCTCCACCTTGGCAGCGATCGCCTGAAAGATCGTTTTCACGTGCGGCCATGCCGCCGGATTTCCTCCCGGCATAATCGACGGTCCATTCCGCGCGCCTTCTTCGCCGCCCGAAACGCCTGTCCCGATAAACAGAATGCCCTTCGCTGCCAGCGCCTCTGTGCGCCGCGTTGAATCGCTGAACAGCGAGTTGCCGCCATCAATAATGATGTCGCCCGCCTCCAGGTGCGGCGTGATCTGGTCGATCATCTGGTCCACCGTATCGCCGGCCTTCACCATCAACATCACGCGGCGCGGCCGTTTCAGCAGGCTCGTCAGCTCCTCCATCGAGTGCGCGCCCACCACCTCGGTCCCCTTCGCCTCGTTCGCGATAAAATCGTCCACTTTCGAAACGGTTCTGTTGAACACGGCCACTTTAAATCCATGGTCGTTCATATTCAGGACCAGATTCTGTCCCATCACTGCGAGCCCAATCAGGCCGATATCACAAACTGCTTCCGCCATACGTTCTCCAAAATCGAAATTCTATCACTGCAAAATTTGTGCCTGATTACAATTCTATTCCCGTGGTCTGACCTCGTGAAATCCCTGCCTTCCTAACAATGTCGTCCTGAGCGGAGCGAAGGATCTGCGGTTGCTCTTCCGGCAATGATCCTGGCGACGATCCGGAACTGTACCACTGCATTTCGTTCTCGCACTCCCGAACCTGTTCCCTATTCCCTGTTTTCTCACTCCACACTCAGGTCCCCGTCCGCAGCAACGATCAGCTTGTCGCCCACAATCTGAATCGACAAAATCTTCAGCCGCCCCAGGCTCACCTTGTATCCCGAGGTCGCCGTCGATCCCGCCAGCGCCGCACGCAACAGATCCGCCGCATTCACCTTCATGCTCTTCGGCACCTGGCCTCGCAAAAACGGCGCCAGTACAAAGTTGATCTCCTTCCGGTCCGACACCTTGTCGAGGTTCGCATCGCGGAACCCGATCGTCTCTCCCTCAGCATCCGGCTCCATCGAGACTTCCGCCGGCAGCGTCACTGTCGCCACGCACACTCCGCCCACTCCCAACCGCGCCCTTGTCTTCACCCGCACCACGATCCGGTCCTGTTCAAACCGCAGCTGCGGGTCCTCGGTCGAAATAAAACACGCCGAGCGCGCGTTGCCCTTCAGATAGTACCTTCCATCCGGTCCCCCGAAGAGTTCCTGCTTCAGGGTCCGTTCCAGGGCATCGCGGCTCACCGTCAACTCCACTCCGCGGCTCATGGTTACCCCTCCAAATAGCACCAAACCCGCTGCAATCACGTGCCAAATTGATCTCATAACATTATCCTGCCATCCCCCTCCCGATTACTGCCAACGTCGCACATCACACCGGCCTTATTCGTTTCTTGTGGGAATCCGGGGCGATTCGCGTAATATATTGATTCTAAATGCAATCTGAGCCAGAACCCCTCCGTTTTATCCCCGGCGAAGAAGCCCTTCCCTATTGATTTTTGAACAAAATATCCCTAGAATGGGAATGTACGTTCCTCGGGTCCTTTCGCATCCCCAGCCACGTCCGAGGTTGGACCACGAAAAACACTCCTTTCTAAGGATAAGGACAAACAAATCAATGGCAAAGCGTCGTGGAAATCCGAATTGGGGCAAGCCGGAGCCCATTGGCCCGGTTGTGCCCACAGTTACCTCTTTTGAACAGATAACCAAGGAGTTCAAGCTGCCCCCTGACCAGTACATCCGGTCAACCCGCCTCCGCGAGTGGGCGCGCCGCAACAAGAACTCCAAGTACATCCCTGAGGCCCTCCTCGAGGCCTGGGGCTTTGAAATCGAATCCACGTTGTAAGCTTTTGGCCAGTTTCAACAAAGACGCCGCCTTCGGGCGGCGTTTTTGCTGCTTGACACAACTACCTGCCATTTTTGCCGTTTCCTCACACCTTCGGCGACAATAACCCCAGCACATGCCTCAACCCTCCCGCACCCCCGAGCCGCCCTTCACCGACGTCCCCGGCGCCGTCACCGAAATTCGGGCCGGCCGCATGGTCGTCGTAGTCGACGACGAGGACCGCGAGAACGAGGGTGATCTTACCCTTGCCGCCGAGCACGTCACCCCCGAGGCCATCAACTTCATGGCCCGCTACGGCCGGGGCCTCGTCTGCCTCACCCTCACTGAGGAGCGCGCCGACCACCTGCGCCTGCCGCCCATGACGCAGCAAAACTCCTCCCGCTTCGGGACTGCATTCACGGAGTCGATCGAGGCCCGCGAGGGTGTCACCACAGGCATCTCCGCAGCCGATCGTGCTCACACCATCCGCATCGCCATCGATCCTCGCTCCACCTCCGCCGACCTCGTCCGTCCCGGCCACGTCTTCCCGCTCCGCGCCCGCCGCGGCGGAGTCCTCGTCCGTGCCGGCCAAACCGAAGCCTCCGTCGACCTCGCCCGTCTCGCTGGCCTTACGCCTGCGGGCGTCATCTGCGAAATCATGCGCGACGACGGCGCAATGGCCCGCATCCCGGACCTGATCCCCTTCTGCCTCGAGCACGGCCTCCGCATCCTCACCGTCGCCGAACTCATCCGATACCGTCTGCGCAACGAGCGCACCATCGTCCGTGCCGGCGAGTCCCGGATCCAAACCCGCTACGGCGAATTCCGCATGATCGCCTACGAGAGCCAGGTCCAGGGCGGCGAAAGCCACATCGCCCTCATCCGCGGCGACCTCTGCCCCGACTGTCACGCCCTCCACCTGGGTCCCGCCGGGCCCATCCCCGGTGCGCTGCCCGTCTCGGGAGTACTAAATGATGGCCTCAACGGCAGCGCCTCAACCTCCGCTACCGTCCCGCGCCCCACCTGTCCGCATCCCGTCCTTGTTCGCGTCCACACCCGCTGCACCGCCGGCGACGTCTTCGCCGCTGACTGCCATTGCCGCGAAATCCTCGACCAGTCCATGCGCATCATCGCCGAAGCGGGCTGCGGCGTCATTGTCTATCTCCACAACACCTCGCGCGGCTTCGCCATCGATCACACCCCAGCCGCCCCATTCAACCCGGAAGGCTCCGCCACCCCTGCCACTGCCTCGCCACAGGAAACCGGCCGCCTCATCCTCCATCAGGAGCTGCGCGCCCGCGAAGGCTCTCAGGACCGTTCCGGCCGCATCCTTCGCGCTATCGGCCTCGGCGGCCAAATCCTCTCTGACCTCGGTATCCAGCGCATTCGCCTCCTCTCCAACACGCCCATGCATATCCCCGCCCTCGAAGGCTTCGGCCTCGAAATCGTCGAGCAAGTCTCCATCCCCGTCGAAGAGTGCTCCCGCGTGGGATAAGGCCTTCAGGCACTCAATTCCTTTCGTTTCCCATGACTTTTTGTTCATTTCCTCCAAAAGTGATCAATATTGACCACTTTTCGCCGCTCAATACCTGTACGATGAGCCAAACGTGCTAGGAAAAATAATTCTCCGGGGAAAGTCCTGCTCTGCCGGCAATGTTGGCAAGGGGCTTTTTGGCCAACTAACCCTGTTCCATTGATCTACGCTCGATTACGGAGCAATCTTGCCGGTTTTGAACTTCAGTACGGCATCGTTTTCAGAAAGATGCCGCTTCCCATCATCGCCCCCGCATTTCGGCAACCCCGCAATCGCTGTGAGGCCAACCGCACCAGTAAGGCGAAAGGTTGGAACGATTGCGCGTTCATCTGGTTAATCCCAGCGACAATTCCTTTGGCACCGCGGTCATCACGCCGCGTTGGCTCTTCGTGCTTGCAGCCGCCACGCCGAGTTCCGTAGGAAATCCCGTTCTCGTCGATGAGTCGCTCGAGCAAATTGTGCCTGAGTCGATTCAGCCGGGCGACATCGTCGGCATCAGCGTTCACACCGGCAACGCCCTGCGCGGATATGCGGTCGGCCGCATGGCCCGCAGTCGCGGCGCCTGGGTAGTCTATGGCGGCATTCACGCCACGCTGTTTCCTGACGAAGCCCTCGAGCGCGGCGAAGCCCACGCCGTAGTCAAGGGCGACGGCGATCTTGCCTGGGGCAAGGTCGTCACCGATTGCATCGCAGGCAAGCCTGAAAAAGTTTATGAAGGCGGCCGCATCGAAGGCAGCGATTTCATCTCCGCGCGCTGGGACCTCATGGATCCCCAAAAGTATATGTGGGCCTCGGTGCAAACCATCCGCGGATGCCCCAAGCACTGCTCCTTCTGCAGCGTCTGGCGCACAGATGGGCAGAAACCTCGGCAGAGAAAATTCCAAAACGTCGTCGACGAAATCATCGCTCTGCGCCGCCTTGGCTTCCGCTTCATCGCACTCGCCGACGACAATTTCTATCCCGTCACCTTCACCGACCTGCGTCTTGCGCGCGAGCAAGGCAACATCGCCAAGCTCGACGAACTCACGGCCATTCGCAATGAGCGCCTGCAGCTCATGGAAGAGTTAGCCAAGCTGCCCAAAGACATGGTGTTCTTTACCCAAATGACCATGGAGGCGGGCGAAGACGGTAGCTACCTCGACGCCATGCGCAAGGCCAACATCAAGGGCGCGCTCGTCGGCGTCGAGGCGGTCACTCCCGAGGGACTCAAGGCCGTCTATAAGGATTGGAATTACTCCGGCGAAGCTTTGGCCAAACAACTGCAAACCTTCAAGCAGCACGGCGTGCACGTCCTCGGCTCGTTCATCTTCGGCCTGCCCACCGATCGGCCAGCCACCTTCGACGCGACGGTGGAAATGGCGCTCAAGGCCGGCGTAACCTTCGCCCAATTCGTCATGATGACTCCGTTTCCCGGCACCGTCGACTTCGGACGTTGGGAAAAGGAGCAGTCCGTCGATCCGATGATGGTGGGCGATGTGCCCATCACGCGCTACTGGATGATTCCCACCGAAGTGCGGCCCAAAATGTTCACGCCGCATCCCACCATGAGCTCCGACGAGATTCGCGAGCGCACGCAAAAAGTCTGGGACCGCTTCTACACCTGGGGAGCTATCTGGGAACGGTCCGCCTGCACGCCGACTCTGCGCGCCCGGCTCGGGTTCATCTTCCTCTCCAAGCTCTACCGGCAGATGTACGCGGGCACCGGCATCTCCACTGACAGCGCTCGCCGCAAAAAGTCTAAGCGTTGGGCCAAGTGGACCGCCCGGCAGTGCAAGAAACTTTTCCAGGCGCGGCCTATGCCGGAGCTCGAAGGCCCCAAGTGGGAGATCGGCCTCCCCGCTCTTGTTCAGCCTGCGTTTGAAGGCGCTGGCGGTCCGGAGATCAACGGCCCGTTCTCGGTCCTGCCCGACAAATAGGCCGTCACTCCTCGCGCTCTCAACCCCGCACGAAAAATGGGTGCCCCATCCAAGCTTCGCTTGGGTGGGATAGCACGAGCCCACATGTCGGCTTTGTCATCCTGAGCAAGCTCGCGTAGCGAGCGCGTCGAAGGATCTGCGGTTGCTCTTCGCCGCTCCACCCAGCACAACTTCTGGGTGCCCCAGGTCCCTCGCCTTCGGGGACCTGGGATACCACAGACCCAACCTCTTGGTTCTATGTCGGGGCACGACCGGGGAAGTCCCAAGCCGGTAGCTACGGGCTACAGGCTATCGCGTATACGCAAACGTCCCGCACAATGCCGTCGACTTCGAGATCGCATCAAACGTGAACACCGGCATGTCGTCTCCCGAGAAGAACGCCACCTCGAGCGTGTGACCGGTAACGTACGTCGCCATCCACTGCGTGTCCTCGTCCCCGCACAACCTGTTCTTTTTCAGAAAGCGCTGCGCCGCAGGAATCTTCAACCGGTAAAGCATCCCGCTGATCCCTGCATTCACATCGGCGTCGAACACCGCGCTCACCTCCACTGGCTTCAACGGGCGAATCGGCGCCAGCGGATACATCAAGTAATCGATAGACAGCTTGTCTTTGCCAATCGCAATGTCGCTCGTGATCGCAATCGCGTTCGTGCTCGCCGCCCGCCACGCTCCACCATCCTGCGCATTGGCCTGCACCGCACCCGCAGCCGCCCCCGCCAGTAGCACTGCCGCCACCGCGCCTGGCACCATCCACTTCCCCATTCCGATCTCTGGTCTCTGTTCTCTGATCTCTCGCTCCCTTGTCCCTACGTCCCTGGTCCCTAGTCCCTGCTCTTTTACCACCCCAGCACATACGCAAACACCAGCGGCGCCACAATGCTTGCATCACTCTCAATAATAAATTTCGGTGTCCTTTCGCCCAGCTTGCCCCACGTAATCTTCTCGTTCGGCACCGCGCCCGAGTAAGACCCGTAGCTCGTCGTCGAATCCGAAATCTGGCAGAAATACGCCCACAGCGGCACATGTTCGCGCTGCAAATCCTGGTGCAGCATCGGCACCACGCAAATGGGAAAGTCGCCCGCGATCCCTCCGCCGATCTGGAAAAATCCCAGCGGCGACTTCTTCGTTGTCTCCGTATACCACTCCGCCAGCTCCATCATGTATTCGATGCCTGTCCGCACCGTGTGAACCTTCTTCACGTCACCCGTGATGCAGTGCCCCGCATACATGTTTCCCAGTGTCGCGTCTTCCCAACCCGGCACGAACATCGGCAGATTCTTCTCGGCCGCCGCCAGCAGCCAGCTATCTTTGGGATCGATTTGGTAGCTCTGCTTGAGCCCTCCAGACAGCAGAATCTTGTACATGAACTGGTGCGGAAACCAACGCTCCCCGGCCTTGTCCGCCTTCACCCACTCCGCCAGCACCTCGTTCTCGATCCGCCGCATCGCTTCCATCTCGGGGATGCACGTATCCGTCACGCGGTTCATGTGCCGTGCCAGCAGCGCCGCCTCATCCGCCGGAGTCAGGTCGCGGTAGCCGGGCACGCGCTCATAAAAATTGTGCGCAACAAGATTGAACACGTCTTCTTCCAGGTTCGCCCCCGTGCAGCAAATCCCGTGAATCTTGTCCTGCCGGATCATCTCCGCCAGGCTCAGCCCCAACTCTGCCGTGCTCATCGCGCCGGCAATGGTCACAAACATCTTGCCGCCATCGGCCAGCAGCTTGTTGTAAGCCTCCGCCGCATCCACAAGCGCCGCGGCATTGAAGTGACGGTAATGATGCTTGATGAACTCCGTAATGGGCGTCATATCTCTCTTTTTCACTCCAAATTTCCAACCTAACACAATGAAATCAGAGCCCTGTGAATCGCGTGCAAGTGTAGTGCCGGCCTCCCGGCCCGCTGTCGTGCGGGCGTCCTCGCTCGCACTCTCCTCCCATCGAAATATCACGTCCGGTGACCAGCACTTGCCCTGAGCGCCCTCGGAGGATTTCAATTTTGAGTCGTGGCAAGCCACCCATCTCTCCGCACAAAAATTCTCGCCCCATCCACAATCTGTTGGCGTACACTACCCGCAAAACTTCCCTACGGAGGCCGCACCATGTCTCAGAAATCCTTCCGCTCCGTCATCGCCAGGTTCTTTATCCTCGCCATTGCCGTTCCCGCGGCCTTCGCGCAATCGTCTTCCGATGCCTGCTCCCTGCTCACTCAGGCCCAGGTCTCGGCCGCCGTCGGCGCCCAGGTTGGCGCCGGAACTTACGTCACCCCAACCTTCAAGGCCACCTGCACCTGGACCGCGCCCGGCAAAATCGTCACCCTCATGACAGAAGGGCTCGATCCCTACAACGCCGGCAAAACGCCCATCAGTCCAATCATGCAAATCGTTCCCGCGCCCGGCATCGGCGACGACGCCTATTACGTCGTCGAGAGCACCATCGTCATGCTCTTCACCAAAAAGGGAACCGTCGCCTTCAAGACCAGCATTTACAGCAAACTCCCTCTCGCCACGCTTGAGTCCATGGAAAAAACTCTGGCCCAGCAGGTCGCCTCGGAACTCTGACATTTTTTGCAATAGCCTGCCCCATGACGGGCGCATACTTGCGTCTCGGCTGGGTAATCTCCACATCAAATCCACGAAGCCATTTCAGAAGAGCAAGGCTAGGAGCTAGAAGCTGCTTTTTCCAGCAGCGCATTCACCTTCGTCATCACATCGAACGCATCCGCCACGTACACTACGTCCGCCTTGCCGCGCGTCCATCCGCAATTCGGATCGAGGCTCACAGCTCTCCGCTCGCCAACAAACCGCCAGCCCACCACGTGCGGCTCTTCACCGTGGCAACAGGTTGCCAGGCCTTTCGCGTGCCGTGGTGTCGACCCGGTTTGTCCGACTTGGTTGAGATGCGTCAGAAATGGAAGCACAGAGTTCCCCTCGCCGCCCTGATCCACGAGAGATTTGCTGCTGCCCAGCGACGCGCCCGACGCATTCACGAATTTCAGAATCAATTCGCCCGCCTGCTCCACGTGAATCTGCCCATCCGGCTGCTTCTTGGTCCATCCCGCTCCTGCAACAAACAGCAGCTTCGCGTCCGGCCGAATCGTCTGCTGATCGGTTTTAGGCGAGCGAAATCCCATCACATTCGTCCGCATCGCCGGCAACTCCACCGCGACGCGCTCCACTTGAGCCTCCGCCGCTTCACCGGCAAAAGCTGCATTCGTGCCCGCATCCACCAGCAGAAACCACGGCCGCTTCTCCCGGCTCACCACCGCTTCGATCCTCTGCCTGTAGAACCACCGTGTCGCTTCCATGCTGTTCGCGCCGCCAATCGCCGTCACATGTGTGTCGATCACACCCGCCGCGCGGTGCGCAACCGCGGCCATCACGCGCGCAAAACGCGAACTCTCGGGCGCCAGCGCAATCGTCGCCTTCGCCGCGCGGCACAACGCCTCGCACGCCGCCGCATCGCTCTTGAAGCACGCTTGCGCAAACGCCTCGCCCTCGACGGCCAGCACCCGCTTTGCGGCTCCCGCAACTTGTCGCACCGCGCGGGTCGCGTCCTTCGCCACAATCCCGACAGTCAGCTCCGCACCCAGCCGCGCCGCCAGTTCCCTGCCCGCAGTCACCGCTTCAAGCGATCCCTTGCTCAGCGCCGCACCGCTCTCGTCCGCATGTGTGAGTACCAGAATCGACTCCATTACTCCGCCCCCATCCAGGCTACGAGCTCGGCCGCAATCTGGTCTGCGCTCATGTTCTTCTCGACCCGTGTCGTCCGGTGCTGCTTCGGCAGGCTCACCGACACGTACTGCAAACCATTCGCTTCGAGCGCCGCCATCTTCGCCTTCTGCAGTGCCGGCATAATCGTCCGCATGTTGGCCATGCCCACCTGCGGATTGTTCCTGGGCTCCGCAAGATTTCCCGTCGCCCAACCCAGCACCGCAGGCGCACCTGCACACACGCTCACCTGGTGCTTACCGCCTTCCACGCGTTCCAGAACCTCAAACGATCCATCCTCGCGCACGTCAATCGCATCTACTCCCTGAAATTGATCCGCAATTCCCAGTCGCTCACCAACAAGTTGCAATGTCACGCCCGCGCCGCGCGTCGCCGATTCCCACCCGCCGAACAGCATCAGCCGCTCGCGCTCCAGTCCCGGAATTTCGCCAATCGCCTCGGCCAGCACCGCCGCCGTCGCCTGCGCATCAGGGAATCCGCCGATTGGCCCGTCGATCGGAACCAGTTCGAAGCTCACCTTCTGCGCCACGCTCATCATTACCTGCTGCAACTTCGCCTTCGGCCCCAGCGAAACCATCCACACCTTGCTCCCGGGATTCTTCGCTGCCAGGCTCGCCGCCTCATACAACGCGCTCGCCGCCCACGGATCGAGCACAGCGGGCAGCACCATTTCATTCTTGATTCCCGGCCCGTTCGGCCCGGTCGTCGGTTCCAGCGTCTGCAACGGATCAGGCACAATCCCCGCGCAAACAACAATGTGGAGTGCAGTTGACATAGCTTCCTCTTTTGAACCTCCGCGCCGGTAGTTCTTAGCTATTAGCCTTTAGCTTTTCCCCGTAGCGCCTGGATAAATGCTCGAAGCATCTTTGAAACCTCATCGCTCAGGAGTTCGGCCTTTTCCAAATCATGACCATTTGCCATTCCAAGGTTCTTTGCTACCAGAAGTTGCGTCTTGAGCTCGAAAACGGACCCTTGAGCGACGCCTAGGAATTGACGGAATTCTGCTAGATTAAGCCTGCCTCGTCCTTCTGCGATGTTGCTCGCAATGGAAACACTCGCTCTTCGCAATTGTGAAACGAGGCCATAGATCTCATTTATGGGAAATGTCCGAGTCAACGTATAAATGCATGTCGTCAGTTCGATCGCTTTCTTCCAAACGAGCAAATCATGAAAATCCTGCGCCATATCTTTGGCCTTTCAATGCCGAGCGGGTCAAAAAGCTCAAATCCGCCACTGTTGCAGCTAAGAGCTAATAGCTAACAGCTAATAGCTGTTCTTCAGTTTTCAGCGCTGTGCAATCCGCCGCTGCCACCCACAAACTCAATGCTGCCCCGCTCACCGTCCGGCGACTGTGCGCAGTTCCACAGGCACGCGCCGCAGTGCACGCACTTTTCGCGCTCGAACTCGGGTGCGCCGTCAGCTCCCAGCGTGATCGCCTGGCCCGAACACATCGCCACGCACGTTTTCTCTTCGCACGCAATGCATCGCTGCCGATCGAGAAACACCACGTGGTCCGCGAATCCCGGCATGGCCTGCACCTTGCCGCCCAACAGCAGCGCATCCTGGTGCGTCACCAGCAATCGTCCATCAAACGGAATTTCCGGCCAGCCACGCGCGCTCATCAGCGCGTCATGCAATGGCCGTCCGTCGGCCATCGCAACTTTTGCCGCTTCCCTCAGCTTGAGCCCGGCCATTCCATAAGTCCCGAACCGTCGAATCTGCTTCGGCGCAGGCGGAATCTTCCCCCTCATCGCCAGCCGTCCACTGGTGAGCCCCGCCAGCGCCATGCCCACCATGCCGCGAGTAAATCCACGATGAAATCCATTGCGCGCGTTCTTCGCTTCCCGCGCTCCGCGTTCCACCCAACTCGCTCGTCGCCGCACTTCGTATGTCGCCGCCAGATTCTCCTGCGTAAACGGCTGTCCCGCGCGCAGCATCTCCAGTACTGCCTCGCCCAGTTGCACACCCGTCGTCCACGCCTCGTCCACACCGGAGCCAGTCAGCATGTTCGTTGACCCTGACCCCTCGCCAATGCGCGCGAACCCGTCGCCGGTGAGAAACGGCTCGCCGTGCTTGCCCGACTCTTCGAGCGACTTCGCTCCCCACGAGCGCAGCGTGCCGCCCTCGAGATGCTTCCAGAGCAGCGGATGCTGAATATAGTGCTGCAAGTATCGGTACGCCGTGCGTTGCGGATTGCCCATCCACGACGGTACGAAAATCCCCACGGAAACCAGCCGCTCAGGATGAACATAGAGAAACCCGAAAATCTCCGGCTCGGGAAATCCAAAAGTGTGCCACACCGTGCCGGCCTCAAACGCGGAATCTTCCGGGAGCTCGATCACCATCTTCATCCCCAGCGCCCATTCGCGCCGCACATGCCCCTCCGGCAAGCCAAATCTCTCGTCGAGCTTCTGTCCCACCGCGCCCACGGGACCATCGCCCACCACCGTCAGCCGCGCGCGCACATCCATCCCCGGCATGTAGCCATCTGCCGCAATGCCGTGCTTGTCCACTCCCTGGTCGGTAAACCTCAGGCCGAGTACGGTTCTCTTTTCCTTACCGTTGTCCCCATCGAAGATCGGGCCACTCACCGGCATACCCGGCCAGATCTGCGCCAGTCCTCCAGCCATCAGCTTCGTTCCCACCCACTGGTTGAATTGCCCAATGGAGAAGACCAATCCTCCATGCTTGTGTAGAAACGCCGGCGTCCACGGCAGTTCGAACGCAAAGTCCTTCACCCACGAATCTCGCCCAAGACCAAGAAGAAAATCTCCAAAACGTAAAAGCGCGGAGCGCCTTGCCCCAATCGGATCGAGCAGATAAAAAACGCTCTCCCGTTTCACCGCCGCCGCCATCGGAATCTCTGCAGGGTCGAGCTTAGGAAAGCTCGCGCGAATGCCTTCGCCGCGCGTCACCACGCCGCTCACGCCCGCGGCCAGATCGTCGGCGCGCTCGTAGCACATCACCTGGAGTGGCATGCCCGGCGCAACTTTGCTTTCGAATGCCGGATCGGCGGGACTCTCGCTCCACGCCTGCGTCAGCGTCGTCAAAAATCCGCCAGTCGCCGGGCCAAAGCCCGCGCATGCAATGTCAACCTCCATCGTCTGGCGGTCAACTTCAATCGGCTGTGGTGCCGAGCTCATGCCCCTCCGGTCGCAGGATAGTCCAGTGCTTCGGGAATCATCACCTTGCTCACGGTCTCAGCGGCGCGATCCTTCGCCAGCCGCGAACCTGTCAGGCACGTCGTTAGCTTGCTCTGCAATCGCAGAAACTCGCTCGATCCGGCGCAGCCCGCGCACGGTCCCGCCTTGGCGGGATGGCTGCCGTCGGCCTTGAGAACATCGACAGCCATCGCCATGATTCCCGGCATTGTCTCTTCCAACTCTTCCAGCTCGGCCGCGAGGAAGCAGCTGCGATGCTCTTCTTCGTCCCACGCCGGATGGCGGTTGTAGCCAAACACGAGTTCCGCGCAGATGCGCGAAACTTCGCCTGCCGCCTGCGCCGCCTGCGTGTGGCAAAGGTCGCTCAGGAATTGCACCGTCCCTGCGAGACCATCAGCGGCCACAGCGTCCGCCGCCCCGCGCGTTTCCAGTTCCATCACGTCGAGAATCTGGCAGCGCGAAGCCATCAGCCAGCTCAGCGCATCGGCCAGCGCAAAGGTCACACCCTGCCGCTGCCCGTGATAAAGCTTTCCGCCTGCCGGATCGTTAGTTTTCTGCAAGTAATTCAGCGTCCACGCCCACAGCGTCATCGCCGAGGCCAGCGTGCATGCTCCCGTCCCCGGCCGCGACGACGCAATCCGCCGCATCTCCGAGGTCCACGCGGCAAACTGCGCAAGAAACACCTCGCTCGTCATCGTCACAGTCAGCTGCCGCCGCTGCACCGCTTCCGGGCCCTCGTACGTCGCTTCCAGTTGCGCGTCCATCCATTTGTTCGCCAGGAACCCTGGGCAGTCTTCGGTGATTCCATACCCGCCCATCAGGCTTACCGCCTCGCGCATCATATTCGCGCCGTGGCCGGTATTCCATAGCTTCGTCGCCGGGCACAGCACATTGGCCTCGGCGTCTTTCAGCAAATACTGCACCAGCGGATCCGCCTCCAACTCCGCTCTCCGCGCGCTTCCGACCTTCAGCTTCAACATTTCAATCGCGCGCTCTTCGCTTTCCTTCAGCGCCTTCATCTCCGCGCGTCCGCCGTTCACCCCGCGCTCTTTCATGATGGCCGTCTTCTGCTTTTCCAGCGGATCCAGTTCGTCGAACAACCGCGCCGCCGCAAATCCCATTGAAGCCGCTGCTTCTCCCGTGGCCCACACGTCCACCAGCCTGTGCAGCGCGTCTTCCCGTTGCTGGATGCCCTGCTCGTAGCGCACCGATCCCGGCTTCGCGCCCTCGGCTCCCCTGAACCGCTGCCGCTGGTAGCGAATCACCGGCTCCGCAGCTGACAGCAGCTTGGCCGCCGTCATCAACCCCACCGGAACGCGCGTCCGCCTGAACACTGCATCAATCACTTCGCCGTGGTTGAAGTTCGGCACAATTACGCCGTCCCTTACCGTGTATCCGCCCACAATCCGGCTTGCCGGAACCCGCAAATTAAATACCGGGTCGCCCGTCGACGAGAGCTGGTGCACCAGTTTCTTGGTCGCCGTGCCGCGGTCGAACGTGCCCTCGTCCGTCTCTTCCAGAATCACCACGCAGCTTCCCTTGATCCGCCGATCATCGGAGTTCACCGCCGCCGTCACAAAATTCGCGAACGCGATTCCCGTGATGAACCTTCCGCGCTTGTCCACCTGCAGCCACGGCTCCTCGCCGTCCTTCCACTCCGCCACGCGAATCTTTCCGCTCAGCATGCCTGTATCCACGCCCACATACGGAATCGGTTCGGTCAGTGCAAAGGCCCCTCGCCATGGTTTGCGATCCTCGCCTGCCTGTGGCGGGGCAGCCAACTTCTTGTAGCGGCTTACCTGCTCCGCTGTGCCGCGCTCGTGAATCGGCGACAGCGCCAAAAATCCCGCCAAACTCGCCGTCGCCGCGCCGCCATCCACCCATGCCAGCTCGAACGCCGCCAGCCCCAGCGCCAGGTTCTTCGGCCCAACAATGAATCCGCCCTCCTCGGGCTCCATAAACGCCGCTGTGATTCCCGCGCGGTCGAAGGCGTCCATCATTCCCGTCTTCGCCGCAGTCCACTCGTGCGTGTTGCGCTCGCCCGCGGCCACCAGCCGCGCCACCGTTCCCCGCGCCACGCCGCGCGCCGATGCAACCAGCATCTGCAAATCAAACCGGTCGCCAAACCGCCATTGAATCTGTCGCACCGCATCTCCGGGAAGCGTCAGCATCGTCTTCGTTCCTGCAATTGCAACTGTGGCCGCAACTGTACTCATTCGGTGGCTCCTTAGTCAGCGGTTCCATTGTCGTCAACTCGACACACCGCGGCATGTGACCCGCATCACCCCGGCCCTCGCCACTGATCGCCGGGAGCTGAAACCTGAAAGCTGCGTTTGTGATCTATATCGCGCCGCTTGTGACACCTATCACTGCCAGCATCACCCTCAAAAGCGCATCTCTGGAGTGTGGCCTCTGCGGCCTGCTTCTTTCCCCAGCCGCATTGGGCTTGGATGTACGAGACCAGGAAACTCGTGGTCAATCCACTTTTGCCTGGGGAAAGAAGACGGCAGGATGAATCTCGCCGCACAGAAACACGCACGATCGAATCTTCGTAGAGGAATCCTCGCAGCCGCTATTGCCGTTCTCGCCATTGCGCTCGTGCCCGTCGCCCTCCGCGCGCAAGCCGATTGCCTCGCTTGCCACGGCGACGCCACCGCGACCGACGGCTCAGGTCAAAGCATCGCCGTCGACGGCCAGAAATTCAGCACGAGCATTCACGGCAGCCTGCAGTGCTCCAGCTGCCACGCAGACATCAAGGCCTATCCGCACCCCGACAAAATTGCACCCGTCGACTGCAAAACCTGCCACGCCGTTCAGGCCTCCAGCATCTCCGGCAGCGTTCACGCCAACGCGTCTGACCACCCCTGCACCAGTTGCCACGGTGTCGCCCATTACATCTACCCCAAAGACGACCCGCGCTCCAATGTCTATCCGCTCAACGTTCCCAAGACCTGCGGCACCTGCCACGGAAGCCCCGATCTCGCCAAAAAGCACGGCCTGCCCAACGTCTACCCCCTCTACATGGATTCGATTCACGGCTTCGCGCTCAGCAAAGAAGGCCTGCTTGTCGCGGCCAATTGCCAAAGCTGCCATGGCTCGCACAACATCCTCAGCCACACCAACCCGCAGAGCCCGACATACAAATCGAACATCCCCAAAACCTGCGGCACCTGCCACGCCAAAATTGAAGCCGATTACGAGCAGGGCGTGCACGGCAAAGCCGTCGCCGGCGGCAATCTCAACGCACCGGTCTGCAGCGATTGCCACACTGCCCACGCCATTCTCCAGCCGACTGAAGCCGAGTTCCGCATGCAGTCCACGCCCATCTGCGGCAGCTGCCACAAGGACAAGTTCTCCACCTACCGCGATACCTTTCACTCGCAGCTTGGCTCGCTCGGCGGCTACGTTGAAACCGCTCGCTGCTGGGATTGTCACGGTGCCCACGACGTGCGCCCCGCCTCCGATCCCGCTTCACCCATCAACAAGGCCAACCTGGTCGCCACCTGCGGCCGCTGCCATGCGGGCGCCAATGCGAGCTTCGTGAAGTATCAGCCGCACGCCAATGCCCGCGATCGCAAGCTCAGCCCGGCACTTTACTACATTCGGCTGTTCATGAACCTGCTGCTGGCCGGGGTGCTCATCTTTTTCATGATCCACACCATCTTGTGGGTGATTCGCTCGCGGTATTCCCAGGTGAAGAGCCGTGCTGCCAATGGAGGAAAGAATGCCTGAGTTGGAAACGGCAAATACGACAACGGAATCCGCCGCCAAGGGCCGCTTCTTCGTGCGCTTTACGCGCGAGCAGCGCTACATGCACGCGGTTTTGTTCACCACGTTTCTCGGGCTCGCGGCCACCGGTCTGGTCATGCGCTTCAGCGAGAGCTTCTGGGCACGTAAGTTCGCCGCAGACGTCGGCGGCTTCGGCGCCATCCTCTTCTTCCACAAGCTCTGCGCCATCGTTCTCACCATAGCTTTTCTCATTCATGTCAAAGAAGTCTTCCAGCGCGGCTTCCTGCGCCGCGAAAAAGGAATCTTCTGGGGCTCAACCTCCATGGTCGCCAACTGGAAGGACGTCAAGGACCTCTTCGGCCACATGCGCTGGTTCTTGGGACTCGGCCCCAAGCCGCAGTTCGAGCGTTACGCCTATTGGGAGAAGTTCGACTACTGGGCGGTGTTCTGGGGAATGATCATTATCGGCTTCTCCGGTTACGCCATGTGGTTTGCGCCGTTCTTCGCGCACTTCCTCCCCGGATGGGCGCTGAACGCCGTGTTGATCATCCACAGCGAAGAGGGACTGCTGGCAATTCTGTTTATCTTTGCAATTCACTTCGTGAACACGCACCTCAGGCCTGACAGTTTCCCCATGGACATGGTCATCTTCACCGGCGTCGAAAGCGAAGACGAGTTCAAGCACAAGCGCCCGCTCGAATATCAGCGCATGCTCTCAGAGGGCAAAGCGGAATCCCGCCTCGGCATCGCTCCCCCGCTCTGGCTCCTCAACTTCTCTAAAGTCGTCGGAACCATCGCCATCTTCATCGGACTCACGCTTTTAGTGCTCACTCTCACCGCCTATTTTCACTAACCGGTGGTTGAAAGCTAAAGCGCGGATCGAACAATAAGCCTTGACGCGTGACGCGCCTCGCGCTACACTGAAGTAGTGATCAAGTCCTTCCGGCATGCCGGCGTGGAAATGTTCTTTCTTACGGGCAGCAAGGCTGGAATTCAACCCGCGCATGCGAAAAAACTCCGCATTCAGCTCGGTGTTCTGAACACGGCGAAGGATGCGGCGCGTATGAACGTTCCCGGCTGGGACCTTCATTCCCTCAAGGGAAATCTGGCCGGCCATTGGTCGGTCAAAGTCAACGCAAACTGGCGTTTGACGTTCAAGTTCGAAGGCGAAGATGCTGTCCTCGTCGATTACCAGGACTATCACTAGGAGGAAAGAACCCTATGGCTCACATGTACAACCCTCCGCATCCCGGTGAGCTGTTGCGCGAGTATCTAAGTGGCGTGCAGGTCGGCGAGGCTGCAAAGCGCCTCCGTGTCGCTCGATCCACGCTCTCGCGGCTTCTGAATGCCCGTGCGTCGTTCACGGCGCCGATGGCGCTTCGCCTCGCCGATGCGCTTGGAACGGAGCCAGAGGTTTGGCTCGATCTGCAGCAACAGTACGATCTGTGGCGCGCTTCCCGGCGGAGGCGTCCCAAAGTTGAGCGATTCGTCTTCTCCCGTTCCACCCGAAACGTCGCTGCCTAAGTCTCCCGCGAAATACACACTCCCACCCACCGCCGACTGATCTAGCTGCTCTCCGCCTCTTATCACATCCTCTTGTGATAAGAGGCACTGCGGCTACTCCACCATCGGACTCTCCTTGAGATGTGAACGCCGTCCGCTGGGCCTCCTTTACCCTCGCCACTTTTTTAATCCTTGCCTGCGCAAATCCGTCCTCCGCGCAAAAACTCAAGGACTCCGGCTGCCTCACCTGCCACGCCGACGCCACCATCACCTCAACCGACGGCCACAGCGTCGCTGTCGACACCGCCAAATTCAAGCACTCCGTTCACGGCACATTTTCATGCGTCGATTGCCACAGCGACGTCAAAAGCGTCCCCCACGACACCACCCCGAAAAACGTCACCTGCGACCAGTGCCACGCCGACGAAGGTCAGGGCTACGCGCACAGCATTCACGCTCAGGCCACCAGCGCTGGCAAAATTCCTGCGAGTTGCCAGGATTGCCACGGTGACGTGCATGCGATCGTCTCCAGCGACGACCTCAAATCGCCCGTCAATCGCAGCAACATTCCCTCCACCTGTGGCCGCTGCCACGGGCAAAAATTTCTCATGGAGTCGAACGGCGAGACCGCCCAGCCCTTCCTCTCCTATCAATCGAGCGTCCACGGCCGCGCCGTCGCCAACGGCTCGCAAAAGGCCGCCGTCTGCACCGATTGCCACGGCGTCCACCAGATTCTCCCCGCCAGCGACCCCAAATCGCCGATCTCAAAAGTCGCCGTCGCGTCCACCTGCGGCAAGTGCCACACTGACGTCGCCAACACCTTCACTGCCAGCATTCACGGCCAGGCAATCGCGCGCGGCAACATGCTCGCACCCACCTGCACTGATTGCCACGGCATCCACTCCATCAAGCGGCACACCGATCCCAACTCGCCTGTCGCTGAGCAAAACGTTTCTCGCGACATCTGCGCCCGCTGCCACGAAGGTGTGCGCCTCTCGCAGGAGTTTGGCGTCCCCGGCAATCGAGTCACCAGCTACTTCGACAGCTATCACGGTCTCGCTGCCGAAGGTGGTTCGGTCGTCGCCGCCAACTGCTCCAGTTGCCACGGCGTGCACAACATTCTCCCCTCTAGTGATCCCCGCTCCACCATCAATCGCGCCAATCTCGACACCACATGCGGCCAGTGCCACAAAGGCGTCACGCAAAAGTTCACGCGCACCCCCGTCCATCTCCAATCCGGCTCGCGTTCCGGCGATATCGATTCAGTCGCCGTCCGCTGGGTGCGTTGGATTTACATTCCCCTCATCCTTCTCGTCATTGGCGCCATGTTCCTGCACAACGCCATCATCTGGCGCTCGAAAGCCGTCGCCCGCCGCCGCATGCAAAACCCCTTCATGACGCGCATGACGGTCAATCAGCGCTGGCAGCACCTCATCCTGCTCTCAAGCTTTATCGTTTTGGTCATTACCGGCTTCGCGCTCAAATTCCCTGACACTTGGTTCGCCCACACGCTGGGCATGGGCGAGAACCTGCGCGGCATCATCCATCGCGTCGCGGGAGTGATCCTCATCGCCGCCGGCATCTATCACGTCTTTTATCTCGCCGCCGCGCGCGAAGGCCGCCGCCTGCTGCGCGATATCGCTCCGCGTCCCAAAGACGCATTCGACGCGTTAGCAACGATGCGCTATTACCTCGGCCTCTCGAGCGTGAAGCCAAAATTTGGCCGCTTCAGCTACGCAGAAAAAGCTGAGTACTGGGCCCTCGTCTGGGGAACGGCCCTCATGGGCCTCACCGGCATCATGATCTGGGCCAAGGTCTGGGTCGGCGATCTGTTCGCACGCTGGTGGGTCGATGTGGCCACCGCCGTCCACTTCTACGAGGCCATCCTCGCTACTCTCGCCATCCTCGTCTGGCACTTCTACCAGGTCTTCTTCGATCCCGATGTCTATCCTATGAACTGGGCCTGGTGGGACGGCAAGATGCCCGTAGACCTCTATCGCCACGAACATGAGCTGGATGCCGAGTCGGTCCCGGATGCCGCTGATCCAACAACCGAGACCGCCCCGCAGAAATAGCGCCTATTTCTCTCGTCTCCCCGCGCCCGGAACTCAGCGCCTGGCGATCCATTCCACTCCACCCCAGCAGACGAATCCGAAAATGATGAGCGCCGCGAGAAACTCAAGATCGATGGAGAACTGCCCCTCTTGTCCAGCTTGCTGGGGTCCGCCAGGCCCGCGAAGGCAGCCATTGTCTTCGCGGGACCGCTCCGGAAAACCCTGTGGCAGATAAGGGCTCAAGCCCGACACGAACAACGCCAGTCCAGGATGATTGAGGATCGCGCCAAGCAGCCATGCAGCTTTCTCATCTGGCCACCCTCCCGCCGCGATCCCCGCCGCCATCAGTGACCCGCTAAAAAAGCCAGCTCCTCTTTTCGGCCCGCTCTCGCTCGGCTCTCGAGCTTTGTTTCAGGCAAAAAAAGCCCATCCGAGGCGGAGTCTAAGCCGACTTCGCTTAGAAAATGCTCGCCGCCATACCTGTGGAAGACTAGCCTGTCCTCCCTCCCCGGGCCGATTGAACCACGCAGGAAATATGCCCTCGCTCTGACGCTCTTCGTCCGGTCCAGGACGTCGAGAGTGTTCGGCAGAATGGAATCGAAAACGATCGTGTAGTTCCCGGCCGGCAGAACGGTGCTGTTGACGGTGAAGTTGAATGGAACGTTGACCTTGAGCAAAGGGCGCTGTGCGCTTGCGCTTCCGGCCGTCATCAAGGTTGCTGTTGCGAAGAGCGCGATTGCGGTAATGCGATTCATGTGAGTCCCTCCAGTGCTGTTCCGCGGCTGGGCATCAAATCGGGATCCCTACCCGGCCTCGTGATGTTTTTCAGTCTGGCTCAGGACCGTGCATCTGTCCAATAGATTGATGTGATATATTGAATCTCTATTGGAGATTCACTTATGGAAGTCCGGCAACTACAAATCTTTCGCACCCTCGCTGAAGAGTTGAATTTCACGCGCACCGCTGAAAAAGTGCATACCGTGCAGTCCAACGTGACTGCGCAGATCAAGGCGCTCGAAGAAGAGCTCGGTACGCCGCTCTTTGATCGCCTCGGCCGCCGCGTCACTCTCACAGACGCGGGCCGCAATTTCCTGCCCTTCGCGTCGCAGGCCCTCGCCGCCATGGACCAGGGTCAGCGCGCCATCGAGACCGGCGCCGAGCCCAGCGGCCCGCTGCGCGTCGGCGCTCCCGAGAGCGTCCTCACCTATCGTCTGCCCCAGGTATTGCACGCCTTCCGCCGACACTTTCCCCACGTCGAACTCATCTTCGTCCCCTACATGAGCACGCCGTTCGCAATCGAGCTCGAGGCCGGTAAGCTCGACATGGCCATCACTATGTCGGACTCGACGCCTTCAGCCAACATCAAGTCCGTCCGCCTGCGCACCGAGCAGGTTTTTCTGCTGTCCGATCCCAGCCACCCGCTTGCATCCAAACCATCGGTAAAACCTTCCGATCTGGCGGGACAGAATCTGCTGCTCACTGAATCGGGATGCGCTTACCGGGAGAAGCTCGACCGCATTCTCGCCCTGGCCAACATTCGCCCCGGCAACATCACCGAGTTTTCCAGCGTTGAGGCAATCCGGGAGTGCATCTCCCTCGGTATGGGCATCGGCCTCTTGCCCGCAATCGTCGTTGCCCGCGAACTCCGCCAGCATCATCTCAAAGCGCTCAATTGGACTGGCGCACCCCTCGACATTGCCACCCGCATCATCTGGCATAAGGACAAATGGATCTCCCCGGCCATGTCCGCCTTCATGAAGATGGTCAAAGACAAGCTCGAGGACCCCGAGCGTTGACGAGAACCGTCCTGCAACGGCTGAGACGAGGGCGATGTGCAACTCACGAAATGATCTGTGACGTTTCAGCGCGGCAGCGCAAATGCCACGTACTGTCCCCCGACTGGCCCTTTCGGATCGCGGCCTCCGCTTGCGGCGATGACCACATATTGCCTGCCGTCGACCATATAGGTGGCTGGGGTGGCAATTCCGGCAAAGGGCAGAACAGTCTCCCAGAGCAGATTGCCGTTGTGAGTGTCGAAGGCGCGGAATTTGCGGTCATAGACGGTTGCGCCAATGAACAGCACGCCGCCCGCGGTAACGATGGGACCGCCGTACATCTCGGAGCCCGTGTTTTTCATGCCCCTCGCTGCCAGCTCGGGGTATTCGCCGAGCGGAATCTTCCAAAGATACTTTCCGGTTTTGAGGTTGATGGCATTGAGCGTGCCCCATGGCGGAGCGATCGCCGGGTAGCCGTCGGGGTCGAGAAACTTGCGATAGCCGGTGAAGGTATAGTCCGGCGCGGACGAGGTCGCGGGAGCGGCGATTGCGCCGACACCGAGGAAGCGGAGAAGCGATGCGACGTCAGCGTCGGGAATATCGTCCATGGCAGGCATCTTTCCCTTCCCATCGTGGATGAGCGCGCGCACCTGGGCTTCATTCAAGCGAGCAGCGACGCCGATGAGCATCGGAAAATGTTTGCGACTGCCTTCCAGGTGATCTCCGTGGCAGTCAGCGCAACGCTCGACGTAGACCTGTGCGCCGGCGTTGTCTGTCGCTTCAGGGAGAGCGGCTGGCGGTGCGGGCATTTCCGTAGTGGCGGCGACCGGAGCGCAGAGATACTCAAGGAGCGCGGCGATCTGTGCATCGTCGAGATTGGGGAAGGACGGCATTCGCCCGGCGCCGTTATGAATGTTGTCGGTGACCTTCTCTGTGCCGATACGCTTTTCCACATCGATGAGCGAAGGAAAGGTGGGCTGTGAGCCGGCGCGACTGGCGCCGTGGCAGATGGCGCACTGTTGGCGGTAGATCTGCTCGCCAGCGCTTCCGCCGGACGTCACTTCATCGAGTCCGCCGAGCCACGCCATTTCAGTCGAGCCCACGAAGAGCGTCTCGCTCGCAGGATCGACCGCCGGGGCGTTCCATTCGCCGCCGCCATCGAAGCCGGGGAAGATCACCGTCTGTTGGCCAACCGCAAAGGGGTAGAACTGGCCGTTGCTGCGCAGCTTGCTGAACTCGTTCACAGCCCACGCATGCGCCTCAGGCGTGCGGTTGGTGAGCATGTCGGCAGTCAGTTGCTGGCGGCCGAAGGGAGCTGGCGCGGTTGGCACTGGCTGGGTGGGCGCGGTTTTTTCGCCTGGGACCGTGCTGGCCGGAAACGGATGCTCTTCGATGGGAAAGAGCGGCTCGCCACTGACGCGGTTAAAAAGATAATTAAAAAATTTGGGATGTTTCGCTCAATCTGCGCCACGTAACCCGTGTAGAATCAACAAATCGTTTTCAGAATTGTCGAAAATGTGCGCGCAATAATGTCGAATTTATGCCACGTAACTCATTCAGAATCAGCACGCGACACGCTCATTTGCAGCCCGTGCGCATTCACCCCTTAACTGCCTCATTCCATAGCCCTTTTAGTCCATAGTCCCTACGTCCCTACGTCCCTGTTCCCTGCTTCTCTCACACCCGCCAGTAGTCAGGCCGCCAGCTCTTGATCCGCTCTTTGATCTGCTTGCGGTTCAGGTTGTGTTCGAGCGCCTGCTTGGCCAGTTCCACTACTTCGTCGTCGGCCGCAAAGCGCAGCGCAATCAGTTGGTCTTCTGTCAGCCTGTAGATCTGTGTATGCCACTCCGTCGGCGCCAGCGCCTGTAGCCGCAGCCGCTCTTCAAGCCGGATCACGCGGTCCTGCACCTTCAGCGGATAGGACCGCATCCGGAACAACATAACTAACCACGCCAGCGAAAGCACCACCAGCCACACCGAGTAGAAGCAGAAATGGTGCACGCAATAGATGATCGCAATGACGATGGTGGCTATCGAAACGAAGGTTAGGAAGAAATGATACGGAGGATCGAACCGTGCATGACTCTTGAAACTTTGTGGCTCACTCATTCGCTGCGCTCGTTCCTTGCAGATCCTGATTGGCTCTCGCGGCTGTTGGCGTTGCAGCCACAGCACCCGGAGCCTGTTCACCTGCACTGGCCGAATTCTCTTGGGTCAAGCTTGGCGCTGTCAACGCCGTCAAGTTGTCCGGTCCCAGAACTGTCGGGTTTTTGGGAATCAAGTGATAGCGGCCGCGCACCAGATAGTCAACGAACAGACCGCCCGCAAGATAAGGATTCATCAGCGCGATCGGGATCGCATAGATCGTCGTCACGAACGACTCATCAATGGTCTTGGCGGAGTGGCTTCCGTGCCGGTAGCCAGGAATCTGCGGAATCATAAAAACCGTTAACTCTGTCCCCGGATTCTTGCGCCCAAACCGCACCAGCTTGTACGTGATTTGCTTCGGTGTCGTCATGCCCGCATCGGGGAAGATGCTGCGCCTGAACGTGCGGGGAAAGTAGTCGTTCAGCATCACCCGCGCGAAATCCGCGCAGTTGTTGAAGAGCAGATTGAACCGGGTCCGGTTCGGCGAGGCATTCAGCTTCTCGACCAGCGCGTTGTCCTGCGCCTCTGTCGTCTCGAACCGAAAAGCATAGATGCGCCGCTCATACGCCGCGCCAAGCAGTTGCGTCCAGCCGCCGCGCAACAGGTTGCCCGCCGACAAATTTCCCCCCAGTTCCTGCAGATGTTCCTCGCGATAGTGGTTGCGCAACTCGACCACCGTGTCGTGATCCACATGCGCGGGAACGTCGGCGGCATTCTCCACCGAGTACAGGTAGGGAATCAGCGGAATGGCCACCCAGTCGTATCCGTCGATGCCCTGGTAGCGCGCAATCACCGCGCCCAGCTCGCCAGGCCCGCAGCGGCGCAGCTTCACCGGAGTCTCGGCACAAATCCGTTCGAAGTAGATCGCGTTATGACCAGTCGGATTCAGGGTGCCGAAGAATCCGTACGGCTCCTCCATCAGCACAGCCGCCTGCGCGTGCGCTTGGGCGCAAAAGGAACCTGCAGCCAGAGCAACCAACGAGAATGTGGTGTTCCAAAGTTTCGAGAGCATCGGTTTCCCTTGGGGTAAGAGTTACTGGTTCTCTCTCATTCAGTATGCACTAACTTCAATGAAGGCCCGATAAATAGGCTTCTGGCGAATCTCAGATCATTGACGATCCAGGGTTCTTCCACGGGAATTGGCGCAGCCAATCCGCGCTACCGTCTGCGGCTTGGCGCCTGTTCATTAGATGCATCTTTCGGCTGAATGTTGCGGTTCGGTGGCCTCGGCCGGCCGGCAAAAGAATTTCGCTCGTCAACCGCGAACTGCGCTACTCATGGGGAGGAACGATGATCGTGGTCTCCTGCACTTCGATCAACCCCGACCCAATTCGTTTCTCCAGCTCGGGCAGGACCGCATCCACTTTCTCGCGCGTCTCAATGAACTCGATCTTGACCGGGAGATGATCGGAGATCTCGAGGATGTGCGCGGAATGCATCCGGTGCCTCGATCCAAAGCCTGCAACACCCTTCAACACCGTGGCGCCGGCAATTCCGCTGTGGAAGAGAAAGTCGAGAATCGTCGTGTAGACCGGAACGTGGTGGTGCTTGGCTCCATCGCTCAGGTACACCGTGACCTTCACCGCCTTGCCTGTCGTCAACATGTACTCCCCTTCTCCATCACCCGCCGTGCCCGGCTTCGCTGGCTCCCGCGCGGCACCGCGCCGGTGGACAACGAAGCATTGAAGCACCTTTACGGGGAACATGCAACTCCGCCATGCCTTCCGCCGATTCTCTAGAGCAGATCGGCCAGCGCCGTTCCGCACCAGGTGGCGGCAAGGCCCAGGACCAGGCTACCCAATGCGTAGAGCCCCGCCAACAGAAACGCACCCGACCGCATGGTCGACAGCGTCTCCCACTCATAGGTTGAAAAGGTGCTGTACGCGCCGATGAAGCCAATCGGGATCAGGAACCTCCATGCAGGATTCAGATCCGCGCGCTTGCCAAAATACGTAAGCGTAAACCCGATAATCACGCACGCCGAAATGTTGATCACGGCGGTTCCATAAGGAAACCTGGTTCCCATGCGGCCTGAGATCGTAGAGCCAACCCAATATCTCAGGATCGAACCCAGTGCGCCGCCCGCGGCAATCATCAGATATTTCTGCAACGCCATTCTCCTTGAACAAGAGTTGGCCGAGGGCAGCGCCGGCGTGAGCACAATCCACTGAAATCGCAAACGCGACGCAGCAATCGCGCCATCGGTTCTGCTCTCGGTGTATTCAGGGATCGGGCCGCGAAATGACTCCGCAACAGGATTCCCTGTCAGGAGTCATCATCTGTCCGGCCAAATGGAAAGGACAGCGGTTAAGGGTGAACTCCTTCACCACTACTTTTATTTGAACCTGCAAGAGCGTATATGTCAATGCGGCGCCGGGACGGGACGGCCCGCGCAATTCCAGGGCGGGGCCTTGGCGAAATGAAATTCACGCAGGTCCGAGAGATCGCGTCAGCGTTCGTCTCGCTCCGACTTCTCCTTGCGGGATTCCGTTATCGCCACGCGCGTTGTGCGCGTAGCGCCGGCAGCCGCCAGCAAGAAACTCCGCATCTGCGGCGTGAACTCCCTGCGCTCTGCTTCTTTCTGCGCGAAGCTGACCACCCAATATAAAAGACAGCAAAAATAACTCGCCGCTGCAATGCGCTCGTATTGTTGGTATTGTGCCTCAGTTGACTGGTGCGTTTCCAGAACCGCAACGGTCAGGCCGACGATGGCGTACAGACCGAATCCCGTCGCGACCTGCAGCTCACGGTCACGCCAGCCGATGGAAAGCAGCTGACTAGCGCCGGCAAGGACCAGGAAAACAAGAACGCGGACGATCCAAGTGGTCTGCTGGAGTTGGATGAAAATAAGACCTTCGCGGCTCGTGAAATGTCCCATGCCGGGCAGAGTAGCAAACGGCCAGATCGCCGCACCGGCGACCAGAATCAGCACTCCCAGCAGGACCATGGCGCTGCGAGGCAGAGACGCCCGCAGTGGGCGCAATACTGACCATGCAAGTTCTACGAGAACACACAGGATGAGAGCGGAATCGACGATAGCCCGGGCAAAGTAAACATGAAAAAAAACGCGGTCATTAAGATGCCCGCTTGCGAAGTAGAGGCCGAGATTACTGACAACATCCCAGATACAGTAAACACAGAAGACCGGCAGGACGCGCCATATGTGGCGCAAGAACAGCATGGCGATGACGATTCCGGAGGCCAGGAGACAAGCGACCCAGATGGCAGTGTCGATATGATTGAGAATCATCTGCCTGCCCTCCGCTCCCGGCAACCTGTACTCTTCTGGGGGCCCGAGAGATCAAGGCTACCAATTCAGTTTACGAGTTTCCGCGCGGGTCTGGGGCACGCAAAAAGGCCTTCCTTTTAGAGGAAGGCCCATTTTGATAAACAGAACTTGTTTGTTGATCGCCGATTTCGCTATGCTGCGTTCGGGGGCGGAAACTTGGTCGGACCCCAAGGAGCCATCACAGCGACGTTCGGGGGCGGAAACTTGGTCGGGCCCCAAGGCGCCGTCACAGCAACGTTCGGGGGCGGAAACTTGGTCGGACCCCAAGGCGCCGTCACAGCAACGCTCGGTGGCGGAAACTTGGTCGGACCCCAAGGAGCCATTACCGCGACTTGTGGAGCCGCCACCACCGCGATCTGCGGAGGTGGAAACTTCGTCGGGCCCCATGGCGCCGCACTGGCAGCACACACGGTCCCAAGAAGAAGAACAATTACGCCGAATTTCAGGGCAACCAACTTACGCGAACCCATCTTTCTATCTCCCGGCGGTAGACACAACCGCCTTAGAACTTTGCTTTCTTAGAGTAACCCAAATTGTGTAGGGGCGCTACAACAAAAGTGTTATGAAGGATTTTTTTTACCGGAAGTACTCATTTTCATGGATCATAAGTAACGCAAATATGGGTACTTTTCAGCGGACATTCGGTTTCTATTCGCTTTACGGGCCGATTTCTTCCTCTGCTGAGACCTCGCATGGATCATTCCCGGGCAAATCTGACCCGCTCAAAGCATCGGTTTCGCCTCGTCGATGGGGCCAGGCCTGCCCCTGCCAGAAAGTTCCAAGTTCTGCCGGAGCCGACTCGAACTTGCAGGTTGAAGGTTCCCGGTAAGCACGAGTTACCGCCCTTCGACCGTTGTATCCTCGTGCGGTTACTAGACTGAAAACTTTGGTGCCGTGGGCCAAATCAACAAAACTGGGTACATTGACAGTTAAGCCATTCTCATTTGGGCACGATCTATGAACTCTCTTAAATCAGAATCGCCGCTGCCATCTGAAGGGCAATCGACAGCTCGTGGTCGGCAAGAAGTTCGCTGTGCCGTTCGGTTTCCTCTTTCTCTGCCAGTGGTGCTCTCAGCCGGCGAAAATGAGATTGCCGGCCTCACTCGGAACATCTCAGCGAGCGGTGTTCTCTTCGCTCTTGGAGAGGATTTGCCGGTTGGAACGGATGTCAACTTTTCCATGCGGATGCCACGTGCCGTTCTAGGCGCCCCTCAGGATGTTCTAGTCCACTGCAAGGGACGTGTGGTACGCTGCTCCTCAAGCCACAATGAGCACCTCGCTGCAGCCACAATTGATGATTATCGATTCGCGGAGCATTGAGGTTGCGGCTGGCTTGACGGCAGCCGACTATGGAAATCCTCGACGACAACTCTGAAGGTGAAAGCGTTGATACTCCGGTCAAGCCGGGTACCATTCGCGTAATACTCGCGGATTCCCAGGCGATCTACCGAGTTGGGATTCGGAAGGTCTTCGCTCTTGAAGATGACATCCGAGTCGTCGCACAGGCTGACTCGTTGGAGAATCTGCGCGCAGCGATCGAGCGTTATCCAACTGACATCGTGCTTTTGGAGGGCGGCATGCTGGCCGGCACGGCCAATGCAATCCCCGAAATCCTGCGTCTCGCCCCCGACGTAAAACTGATCGTTCAGGCCGTTGCGGCTGACGAGAATCACACGGTCGAACTCTACAGGCGCGGCGTTCGCGGCATTGTTTCCCGCTCCATTTCACCAGATCTCCTGGTTCGTTGCGTGCGCCGTATTGCCGCCGGCGAAACATGGATTGATAACCAGTCCGTCAACTGGGTGATCGATGCCTATCGCGCTCAGGCCGCCGCGCTCGTCAGTCCGCGCAACCAGCCCCGCCTTTCGCCCAAGGAAATGTCGATCATCACCTGCATCACGCAAGGCAAGCGAAATAAGGAAATCGCTTTTCAATTGGGCACTACCGAGCAAGTCATCAAGAATTACTTGCGCAAGATCTACGACAAACTCGGAGTATCGGACCGGCTGGAACTTGCTCTTTATTGCTTGCACAACAAGATTATCCAGTCGGACATGGATGAGGAGACTGTGGCTCAGAAGATTGTCGCCACGTAGCGGTAGCCCTTTCTCTCCGCAAGATTCCACCCAATCTCCAGCATCGCAGGCCTATTCGGACAAGCTTGCCTCCGCGCATGATCGGCGCGCGCTCTCGAGCAACCGGATCATCTCTGTCAGTTCTTCGCGGCCGATATGCCCGAGCAGCTCCAGCGGGATCCTCTGAACAACCGGGTCCACGGCGCGCAGCAAATCCAGGCCCGCTTCGGAGATCTGAGTCCAAACCACGCGGCGATCTTGTCGGTCGCGGTGTTGGCGGATCAGCTTCAGGAGCTTCAGCCGGCGAAGCAATCGCGTGATGTCGGGCTCCTTGGCGATCATTCGCTCGCCAATGGCTGCGCAAGTAAGCCCTTCCGGCTGCGCACCGCGCAGAATCCGCAGTACGTTGTACTGCGTTGAGGTAAGTCCCCAATCACGGGTCTTCTGCTGAAACGCGCGCTGCAGGCAATCCGAAGTGCGCATCACGTTCAAGATCGCCTCTTCCTCCAGGCTCGAAAACGGCGTTGCCTGTCCGATCTCAGACTTCAGGCTTGCCATTCAAGACTCCTCCGGGCCCCGCTCCAGTCCTCCCGGACCAACGAAGCACAATTACCTACAACCTTAAGATGCCTTGGGCAAGATAGTCGTTGCAACAAATAATGGCCGCGCCCTCAGCATTTGGAACGTTCGCCCGTAAATCAATCCCGCTCGGCCACAAATCCTGGTTGAGAATGCGGAATCCGTTCCATTGATTTCCCCTTTCGTCTGTTATGCTCCCGCCTGTGTCGGTTCTTGGCCCGTTTCGACAGCTCACCAGCTCTCAGCGCCATGTGTTTATAGCCGCATTCCTTGGCTGGACGCTCGACAGCCTGGACTTTTTTCTGCTTGTCTTTTGCGTCAACACAATCGCCGGCGAGTTCCGCACAAAGCCCTCGACGGTTCTCGGAGCGGTATTCCTCACCCAGGCCTTTCGTCCCGTCGGCGCGCTGTTCTTCGGCATGTTGGCAGACCGCTATGGCCGTCGTCCCGTGCTCATGGCAAATATCCTGGGCTTTTCCGTCATTGAGTTCGCTTGCGCGTTTGCGCCCACGCTCAATGTCCTGCTGGTATTGAGGGCCCTGTTTGGAATTGCCATGGGTGGCGAGTGGGGCGTGGGTGCCGCGCTCGCTTTTGAATCTTTGCCCAAAGAGGGCCGCGGAACATTCTCCGGCATTCTTCAGGAAGGTTACGCATTCGGATCGATTCTGGCTTCAGCGGCCTTCGGCCTACTGTTTGCCGGCTTCCATTGGCACGGCTTCTCTGTTCCCGCCCTTGGCTGGAGAGGATTGTTCATCCTCGGGGCGACGCCCGCATTGCTGGCGTTTTACGTCCAGGCCCGCGTGCCCGAATCGCCGGTCTGGCTCGCCGGAGCCCGCAAGCGGATGGCGCGGGCCGCCGTTCATGCCGGGCCCGCATGGCCGCGGGAACTATTCCACTTCATCCCCACTTTTCTATTTCTTGTCGTCCTCATGACAGCCTTTATGAGCTTCTCCCATGGAACGCAGGACGTTTATCCGACTTTCCTGGCCGTGCAGATGAAGCTCTCTCCGCAGGCCATCGGCCTCATCGGAGTTCTCTACGGCATTGGTTCCATCGCAGGCGGAGTTGTCTTCGGTACGCTCTCTGAGAGATGGGGCCGCAAAAAGGCAATCGTAACAGCGGCGCTATTGGCCATTCCCGTGATCCCTCTTTACGCCTTTGGCCATTCAGCGTTCACGCTCGGAGCCGGCGCGGTGTTGATGCAATTCATGGTGCAGGGCGCGTGGGGTGTCGTTCCGGCCTATCTCACGGAGTTGTCGCCTGCTCCGGCGCGCGCCACTGCGCCCGGTTTGGCGTATCAACTGGGCGGCCTCATCACATCGTGGAACGGCAAAGGGCAGGCCCTTGCGGCCGAGCGCTGGGGTAGCTATCGAGCCGTACTCGCCATCACCGTGGTCGTTGTCGCGCTTTCGCTCGCGGCTTTGGCGGCCATGGGACGCGAGGCTCGCGGCCGCGAAATGATCGACGCATAAATCCAGTCCAAACCGTTCCTGTCATGCGCCTTTCATAATCCCTCTGGGTTACGCCATTCCCGACTGTGGCCACTCGGCAGCATCCCCGGAATCCTCTCCATCATTCGCGACCCGCGACCAAAGTAATCTTCAGCCGTTACCAACTTGCCTGGGAAACATGGTGTCTAAGGATGCAGCGATTTCCGCCGCGAGTCCCACCTTTGCGGCATTGTTCGAAGGGTTCCAAACCGATAGCGTCGATACCACAGACCTTGGCGCCGATGAACCTGAATTCCAGCTGCAACGCAACCGAAAACTGCTTCAACCGCAGGGCGCGATGAATGCAGTGGCGACATCTTGGTTCATCGCCAGCCGGGAACGCGAATGCACGCAAATGGTCGAAGTTTTGACCCCATGCTTCCACTCTGAAAATCGGGCCTCGCATCGCCATTGCTCATGAACAGGTTCGGGAAAATGAAGCGCCCGCGAGTTGAGTTTCAGTGCCCTCTGCGGGATACCGAGTTAGCAATCGCTGGAGCGGCCCAGTGAGCCAAAGCTTCGCAAAATTCGTTCCGGCGAACTCACCCCGGCCGCCTGTCGGCGTTTCCGGAGACTCCCCCTCAGCGCCCCGTTTTAATCGGACTGGCGAGACAGCGCGGTCGATACTCCGGCTCGAGATTCGCCGCAGCTTGCAGGTGCATCGCCGTCTCGCCATTGGGCTGGCCTTGATTGGACTGGCCCTCGCCCTGATTTACCTGCTCAATTCCTGGTCCATTCGCACGGCTCCGAGTCTGATCGAGCCCCAGCCAGCCCGCTCCGGCAGCATCGGGGACTCATCGCTCATAACCGCAATGGTCCCCAGGCTTGCGCCGCAGGCAACGGAAACAGCCGCCCGATTCGCTGGACGCGATCCCCTTGTAGGGCGGCAATTCCAGAGTTCTATCCGCATCGGAAACAGTCCTGGACTTCCTGGTCTGGCCGCCGCCGCTGCCATTCCCTGGTATTCCGCCGATTCCAGCGTCATTCGCAATGCGCTCGTGCTCCTTCTCAGTTTCGTGTTTTTGGGAGGCGCGATCGCGGTCGTCGCGCACAGAGCGGACCCGCGGGTTTATATCGCCTCCGATGTCGAGCAACTTCTGGGTTTTCCGCCCATGGCGCAATTGCCCGACTTCTCTGAAGTCGCCAATGAGATTACAGAAGAGCATCTTCTGCGGCTGGCCTCTGCAATCGATCTGGGATTCAGAGACCGCGACTTCAGGCGTTGTGTCTTCACTGGTACTGGCCCTAAAGTCGGCGTCACAACAGTCGTCACTCGCTTGAAGCAGTTGTTGGAGACCATGGGAAGAGCGACGGTGGTTGCAGGTGGCGCGGAAAGTTCGAACGGGGCGGAAGGCACTCAAGGGGAGATCCTCCTCGTCGACGCCGCGCCTCTCGCTGATTCAGAAGAAACGGAGCGGCTGGTGCAGTCCGCTCACTGCACCATCGTCGTGATCGAGTCCGGCGTGACCACGCGCGCACAGTTGCGTACCGTGGCCAACATTCTCCAGCGCGTCAAGGCGCCTGCTGTCGGGTTCGTCCTCAACCGCGTGCGTTTGGCAATGGCTGATCCTGAGTTCCGGCGCTCCATCAGGGAAATGGGAAAGCAGCTCCGCAAGCAAGGCCAGGCTACGGACTGGCAAATGCTCCGGACACTCGAGCAGGCGATTGAAGAGGGCCGTGCCAGCCTTGACCTTGACGGCGCGGCCTCACCGATTCGGCTCGCGGAAAAACCCCAGGAAAAGATCGCTGAAGGCGCTCCGCCGTACGACGAATTCTCTAACGCCAACAAACCCGTGCCCACAAATCAGGCTGAGCCCACCGGGCCAGCTGCGGTCCACGGTATTCAACTCGTCCCGCGCTCGTTGCCGGGGCCCGCGAATCAGACGCCGGAGGAGATTCCATTGCCGCGGACTGAGATTGAGTCGCAATTCGATCAGGTTCTCCCGGAACCAAAGGCTGAGAACAACGAGGCGCCGCTTGCGGCCCCCAGCGGCCCAAACGGCAACGGGACAAACTACGAGCCGGTTAATCCAGCGCCGGAAAAGACTGCCCACATTTCGCTGCCTCGGCTGAGCGACTTGAGGGGCATGCGCTTTTCCCAGGCGCTCAAAGAGCTGGATCTCGCAAGGCATCCAGTATCGCCAAGTGTCGGTATCGAGATGCTGATGAGCGCGATTGCACCCTTTGAGCCGATGTTCACGCGCATGGAGCCTGCCTCAGTGAAGAACGAAGATTCGCCCGCCGAATTTGATCTACCGGCTTCGCTGCGGGCCTTCATTCCGATTTCCGAATCGGGAGTTTCGCCTGGGGCAAATGGTGGAATCGCCGCGGAAGGTACCGGCGCTAGTGGAAATCTTTTGAATTCGACTTCCTTTTCGCCCCAGCCCGAGCAGCAGGCGATAAACAAGGAACGTCGCGGGGAAGATGGCGAACCATCGCGGCCCGGGCAGAAGATCGCAAGACAAAAACTAGCCGATCCTTTTGAACAGTTACAGATTCTGCCGTCGCGTCGCGGGCAATACAAGAAAAAGAGCTGATGGCCGCGAATCCAGTGGACATGGGACAAGCTTCGGAGGCCAGTGATTCTTTCAGGAGCTTGAAAAGCAATCAGTTTTAACGAGATATATTATCAATAACTTAAAGCTCGGAAGGCCCAGCCTCTTGCCCACTTGAGTGGGGGCAGGGGCTGGGCTTTTTACTCCTCTTCGCGATTACGGTTCAGGATCCTGAAAGCAAAAGCCATCAGGCAGGGATGATTTGATGCCTAGGCGATAGGAAGCTTCACTCAGTGATCCGTCCGGTCCCCGCTGCGCTTGCGAAAAACGATCTTGAGTTCCCGGCGCCAATGTTCGCTGAGGGCGATGAATTCCCACTCGATCTCGGGCGACAGATAGCGCAGCACCGTATCGTTCGCAGGATGAATGCGCAGAGCCGGCGCGGCAAGGATCAAGCGGGGAGAAAGCGGCGAAACTTCAGCGCCAACAAAGTAGCCATTTCGCTCGAAGGCCGAAAACGGCGCGCTCGCGGGTGGAGCGGCTCGGCGGTCCGCGTTGAGTGCTCTCACGCGAATCCAGTAGTCGAGGGCCTGCAACGGCAAATGCAGGTCCTCGCTGGCCTTTAATTCCAAAACCACCAGCCGGCCGTTGCGGTCCAGTGTGAGCAGGTCGAGCATGCCCCGGTCGCCGGTGGAGAGCGCGGGAACCTGCGTATAAAGCTGGTCGCCGCGCAAATCTGGCAGAAGCTCGGCAATTCCGGACCGCAGCCGCGACTCGAGCCACCGTTCAGGCGCCATGCGAAAAAGAGGATCGGTATGCGCGCCGTCAGCGTGACGGCTCAAGAAAAGGCGCTCAAAGAGATCGCGGCAGAGAGGCTCATTTTCTTCGATGAGCGGCGTCTCGTTTGCGCCGGCGCCAAAGGTCACTTCATCCTCGCGCGCAAAAGAATGTGCCGATGCGCCGTGGCGTACCCGGGCAAACTCAAGGCCGTGCACGAGGAGCCCGACTTCGGTCGCGGAATGCGGACGGATCTCGACCCGCTCGCGCGCCGCATCGGGAACGAGCGCGAGCAGGCAATCGATCCCGGATCGGCAGCGTTCGAGAGCTGCGGCCGAAGAAAATGCACGGACGAGGCGCGAATCGAAGTTGCCGGTGTCGCGAAAGTCGACCGCCGCCAGCTCCTCGCTGCGTTCGCCGAGCGTGAATAATTGAAAGTCCGCGGTCGAGTGATTGAGCCACGCCATGCGCTCGGCCGTCGTGCGCCACGTTCCCGCGGGAACCACGACTTTCAGCCCGCCGAAGTGGCGGCGCGCGTCGCCATGGTTGCGGCAGTAATCAAGCCAGAGAATTCCCAGAGTGAGGACGCCGTCGATCGTCGACGCGGATTCGGCGTCGCCAACACCGATCACCGCGTCGGCCGCGCTGCCTTTGAGCAGGCGGCCCCGCGCATACGCTGGGCCAAAGCTGTGCTCAAGATCCATGGCCGTGCGCATGCCGTCAACCTTGGCGCCGATGAATTGGCGCGAGAGCACGCGCTCCAGCAGGCGCATGTAGTTTCGGCGCGCACTGTCTCGCGCGGTGGGCGTACGCCGATCGCTGGCGGGTACAAGTTCCAGCGATTGCGGCTTGGCTGCCCCCATCCGGCGCGTAACCAGGCGCAGGCATTGCGCGCGCTCGTGCACATCCACGACGGTGCGCACCAGGTTGCGCTCTTCGCTCCACACTTCCAGCAGGCAACGGCCGTGCGACTCGCCAACAGAGTAGTGAGCAGTACGCATATCGAACGCAGCGCGGCCGTCCTCGAGTAGCGCAGCCGCTGGGTGATCGGCAAGATAGGACTCGATGATTTCGACCAGCCGCGTGGGGGCAGGGCCGGCGCCAGAGCCTCCAATGGCGGCCTTTTGCCGATTGGCCCGAGCGTCCGCGTCCACGCGGGTCTCTACCAGCCCTTACGGGCGCGAAGGCTGGTAATGTGGGCCGTGTGATGACGCGAGTGCCAGGCGTAGATCGCCAGATTGGTTCCGAGCGCTACGCGTCCGCGCTCTGGATGGTTGAAACCTCGCTCGAAATCCTTTTCCGACATCGAGTCGAGAAGCGCTACCAGGCGCTGGTGCAAACCGGTGATGAAAACGAGGGACGGCTCAATCGACAGGCTCGAATCGGGCAGGCGCGCCCACGCAGCTTCATCATAGGGCTTGATCGTGGGCCAATCCTCGGTGAGCGCGAGCTTGAAGCGGACGTAGCTGTTGGCGTGGCTGTCGGCAAAGTGATGAACGACCTGGCGCACCGTCCATCCGCCGTCGCGATACGGTGTGTTGAGTTGAGCGTCATTCAGCCCGGCCACCGCAGCGCGTAGCCGCTCGGGCAACAGACGAAGAGCCTCAATTTGCTCGGCGCGGACAGCCGGCGTGCTCTCAGCGGGCGGCCTGAATTTTCCAATGGGATAACGCAGATCTTCTTGATCGGCCATAGCAAGAATCTTAAATGGATGGGGCACGAGCAGGAACTGAAGGATGGAGAAACCGAGGCTGACTCAGGACTCGAGCCTTTGACCGCAAACGCCTGAGAAGTGGGCTAGGCCGTGTGGTGGCTATGAGGTTTTTGGTGGTGGGCGTGGTGTTGCGCTTTGTAGTGTTTCGGGGCGTGGTAGCGGTAATCGTAGTGCTGGCGAGCAGGATGGTGGTGCTTGGCCGCGAACACGGGGCTTGCGAACACCGTCAAAAACAGAGCTATGGCGAGGAACTTGCCCATGCGCGAATCCTAACACGGACACGACCGATGAGCGCGAAACCTCAGTGACTATGGTACCCAGAAAGAAACCCTGCAATTGCGGCGGGTCGGCGGGCCGAAACGCGATCTAAGCTGGGTGGTGGTGATGATGGTGATGGTGATGATGGTGATGGTGATGATGGTGCTGGCCGTGTGCGAACGCCGGACTTGCGAACGTCATCAGTAACAGTGCTGCCGCAAGAAATCTCTTCATGGCTCGAATCCTAGCGTGATTTCTCTTGCTTGCTGTGGCGTTCGCGGGCCCGACGTACCCAGAATCGAACGACGGGAACACGGTGCAATTGCAACGCCCCGAGCATCGCTGAGTCAGACGCAACAAGGGTACACTTGGATTACCATGACGCACCCGGAAGCTTCCCCAAGTTCGAGCCAGCGGCGCTACTTTTTCGAGAAATTCGGCCTCACCGAGCGGCTTCTTGAACGCTGCCTCGGCCAGGCTCTGAGCGCCGGCGGCGACTACGCAGACCTTTACTTCGAGTCGGTTACGGCCACGGCCCTCGGTGTGGACGAGCAGATCGTAAAGTCTGCCAGCCAGGGCACTAGCGCCGGATGCGGGATCAGAGTGCTGAGCGGCGAGCGGACAGGCTATGCCTACACCGACAATTTAAGCGCGGAGCGCCTGCTGCATGCCGCACGGACTGCCGCGCTGATTGCGTCAGGTCCGGCGAAACAACCCGTGCAGGGATTCACGGAAACGCGCGGGGCCGACCTCTATCCCGTGCCCCTGGGCGGTTTCGATCTCGACTTGGCTGCGCGGCTGGAGCTGATTCTTCGCGCCGATCGCGCCGCGCGCGCATTTGATTCGCGCATCGTGCAGGTGCGAGCCGGCTACAGCGAGGAGTTGCGCCGCATTCTGATTGCAGCATCGGACGGCGCGTTCGCCAGCGACACGCAGCCTTTGTGTCGGCTGAATGTGTGGGTCATCGCAAAAGAGGGTGCGGCCACGACGAAAGGTGCGGCTGGCGGAGGAGGCCGAGCCGGCCTCGAGCAATTTACCCACTCCAAGAGCCCTGAAGCCTTGGCGCACGAGGCCGCGCGCGGCGCAATTCTCCAACTGGGCGCGGTGCCTGCGCCCGCGGGTGAGATGCAGGTTGTGCTCGGCCCCGGCTGGCCCGGAATTCTGCTGCACGAAGCGGTGGGTCATGGACTCGAAGCCGACTTTAATCGCAAAAAGACCTCGGCATTTACCGGGTTGATCGGCCAGTCTGTCGCGAGCCCCAAAGTCACCGTCGTTGACAACGGTAAGATTGCAGGTCGGCGCGGCTCGCTCAACGTGGACGACGAAGGAACCGCCACGCAGGAAACTGTCCTGATCGAAAATGGCGTCCTGAAGGGATACTTATCTGACAAGCTTTCAGCCCGCCTCATGGGAATGGCGAACACCGGCTCGGGCCGTCGCGAAAGCTACCAGTCGATTCCCATGCCGCGCATGACCAACACATACATGCTCGCCGGCGACGACGCGCCTGAAGACATTCTGCGCAGTGTGAAGCGCGGGCTCTACGCGGTGAACTTCGGCGGCGGCCAGGTGGACATCACCAACGGGAAGTTTGTCTTCTCGGCATCTGAGGCCTACCTGATCGAAGACGGCAAGGTGACTGCGCCGGTGCGCGACGCGACGCTGATCGGCAACGGACCTGAAGCCCTCAAGTTCGTCTCGATGGTCGGCAACGACCTCAAGCTTGACGAAGGCATCGGGACCTGCGGCAAAGATGGCCAGAGCGTCCCCGTCGGTGTAGGTATGCCGACAATAAAACTCGACAAGATGACGGTGGGCGGCACAGGTCGGTAACTCCCGCGCGGGGGGGCGACCAGCCCGCAGACAACTACGTGTGCCGGTTGTAATCCGGTGAGCCGGCGATGACCATGCCGCTCTTTTGGTGGCCATGGATATACCAGCAGCACCACCCGGTTTCGTACGGCACCTTGTCTGCCGGCGCGCGCAAATCCACATAGGTAATCTCGCCGTAGAGATAGACTTTGGCTTCCCACTGCTCCACGCGACGCAGTTCTTCCGCGGATTCGCAAACCGACTTCACATCATCGCGGCTGAACGTCTTTAGTTCTGTCGATTCTCCTGGCAGCAGAATGATGGGAATGCGCGGGGGTTTCGGTTCGCCTTGAAAAATCGGAGCGGTCGGAAGGTCTGCCTCATCCCGCGCGATCATGATCGTATCGAGGAGTGTGACGATTCGCGTGGGACTGCGACCTCGATTCGTGGCCACGATCGTAAATCTGTTGTTGGGGCCGGGCTCGGCTTCCGCGCTCACAACCAGCCACGGCCGTTGGGAAAGTGCCTGGGCTTCGGCATACATCAGCGAGGCTTTGGCGCTATCGGCAGCCGCTTGAGCGGTGACTTCCACATATTTCATCTGCCGCGCAATCTTGCGCAGAGCAGGAATGCCAAGCATTGCTCCGACATAAATGATCAGAACGAGAATCAGGTTGGCTGCCCACGTGATGCGCTCCTGCAACGGCCATGGGGCTGCGGCCGGTGCCGGGGTAGCAATCGTAATGTGCGCCGGCGTAGCATCGCACGCGCTACCCTGGCAATCGGAATTCGGGGCGGGGCTGGCTGCGCCGGGCGAGGCTGCGGGTGATGCAGCGGAAGAAGCGGTTGGATTCGCCGCGCCCGCGCCCGGCGCCGGAGGTTTGCCGGTCTGTGCTGTACTCGTCCCGGGAGAAAACGCAAAGCAAAGCAAAATGGCCGCGATCGCCAGATTTTTCAACACCATGGCGCCAATGTAGCACAGGACTTACGCATCCGTGTGGACGCCCCGCACACAGGTAACCTTTCCGCGAACGGACTTTGCGCGTGAATCTTGAGTCACACGCCGACCGGGAACGGTTTGGGGCTGGATTCGTCGGTATTGACGCCGGTGCGCCAGCGTTCGAATCGGCCCTGCAGCAGGCTCATCAAGCCCGTATACCAGTATCCGAAGACAAACAGGATCAGAAACGGCGCGGTGAAGAAGTTGTTGTTGGTAAACGTGTAATAGATAGCCCCGGCGAAGTAGCACCCCATCAGCAGCTCGATCCATGGAGCCAGCTTCAGACGCTTGCGGTACTTCGCGGCCTGAGATTTTTCTCCCTTGCGCGCAACGCGGTATTTAGGCGTTCGCACAAACGCGCTCTTGATACCGAGTAGCGCTTCGATGACTGCTTTGGTGTTCGTGATCGTCAGCCCAATCCCGAGCGCCATCAGAAAAGGGAGATAGTAAAAAGTCCTCTTCCAGGTCTTGGGGAAGATTTCGCGCTCGCTCATTACATAAAAAACAGCAATCGAAAAGCTCGAGGCCGTGAAAAGGGGCACATCGATCAGCAGCATCTGGAACCAGCCCTGGTAGAAGCGGCAGATCATGGCCGGAATGAGCAGCGCCGACATGATCACCATCAGCGGGTAGCTGAGATTGGCCGTCAGGTGGTAGACAGCCTCAATCTTGTTCCGCCGAGGGGTGTTGGACCGAACGACCTTGGGCAAAATCTTGATGCTGGTCTGAATCAGCCCCTTGGCCCATCGCGCCTGCTGGGTCTTGAAGGCAGTCATCTCAATGGGCAGCTCGGAAGGGCACTCGACGTCCGGCAGATACTTGAACTTCCAGCCGGCCATCTGGGAGCGGTAGCTGAGGTCTGTATCTTCCGTGAGCGTGTCGTGCTGCCAGCCGGCGCCATCGTAAATGGCTTTGCGCCGCCACATGCCCGCCGTGCCGTTGAAGTTGAAAAACTCACCGGAGCGCGCGCGCGCACCGTGCTCCAGAATGAAGTGGCCGTCGAGAAGAATAGCCTCAATCTGGGTCAGGATGCTGTAGTCGCGGTTGAGGTACGTCCAGCGCGTCTGAACCATTCCGATCTCGGGCTCGCCAAAATGGTGAATCACCTTCATCAACCATTCGGGCGGCGGAACAAAGTCGGCGTCGAAAATGGCCACGAATTCGCCCTTCGCCAATTTGAGTCCGGCGTCGAGGGCCCCGGCCTTGTAGCCATGCCGGTTGGTACGGTGGATATAAACGATGTTGTGCCCCAGGGCAGCATAACGGTCGACGATAGCCGCGGCCACCTCGCAGGTTTCGTCGGTGGAGTCGTCAAGCACCTGGATCTCGAGCTTTTCGGGCGGATATTCCATCGCGCACACGGCTTCAATCAACCGGTCGATGACAAACTGCTCGTTGAAGATGGGCAGTTGGACGGTCACCAGCGGCAATTCGACGAAAGGCTTAGGTGGGTTGGGCTTGTAGTTCCTGCGGTACTTGAAGTACTGGTACGCCATCGTGTAGCGGTGGATGCCATAAAGCGAGAGCAGAATCATCACCGCGAAGTAGGGCAAAAGCACCGCCGCATCGAAGAAATTCCAGTGGTAGAGCCCCTTAAAGGTCTGGTCGGCATACTGCATTCTCAGGTAGTGGTGGAAGGGGCTTTCCTGGGCGAAGGCGAGGTAGGCGGCAGCCGGACGCAGCACTCCCCAATGCGGGCTAACGACAGCAAGCAAAGGGGTAAGAGTCGCAAACAAAGGGGCTTCAGCCTCCACGGCTGGGTAGGTTTATTGTACGCGAGCCTTCAAAGGGAAATGTTGTGGCCAGGGACGGGCCCCAAACGCTATCGCCCCGCCGACCAGTCGGCGTTTTTAGGGCCGCGCTCTACCACTGAGCTACCTGGCTTCCGCCGAGACTTGCTCTTGCATTTCCTGCGTAAGAATGGTGGCCAGGGACGGGATTGAACCGCCGACGCCGGCCTTTTCAGGGCCGCGCTCTACCACTGAGCTACCTGGCCTCAGTTGAGACAAGAGTTGCATGAATCTGCGCGGGTTCCGGCGGTGCCGGGTGAGGTGGGTAAATCCACGTGCCGTGCGCTCAAAACAACCTGATCAGTATACCAAGCCGTAAGTGCAGGGCCAAGCCGCCGCTCTGGACTACACTGGAGAGCAATCATGCGGAGCCTTGTCGCTTCTCGTCTCCTGCAAGTTGCTGCAAGCGTTGCGCTGGCGGCGTTGGCCGGGTGGGGCCAAAGATCAACCGCGCAGGCCGAGCCGGCCAGAGCCGAGGCGCGAACCGCGCTTATCTATCAGGTCACCCTGCATCGGGGGGCACCAGCACTGCGCGCCTTCCTCATGGACTTTCCCAAAGGCGCCGACCTGCACGTTCACCTATCGGGTGCGGTGTATGCCGAGACATTGATCCATGACGCTGCCGAAGACGGGCTATGCGTGGATACGGTGGCGCTTTCGCTGGCCAATCCTCCTTGCACAGGCAATCTTGTGCCGGCAACCGGCCTGCAAGGCAACATCAGCCGGCAAAGCCAATTGCTCTACGACAAGCTGATCGATTCCTTATCGGTGCGCAGCTTTGTGCCCTCGGCGGGCTGGAGCCGGCACGATCAATTCTTTGCCGTCTTCGACCGCACCAATGGGTTGAGCAACAGGCACAAAGCGGAGTGGGTCGACGAAGTGGCGAGCCGAGCCGCGACAGAGAACAACCAATATCTCGAGCTGATGGACACGCCCTCCTTCAGCCGCGCGGCCGAAATGGCGCACGACGTCGGATGGAACGCATCATTGTCCGAGGCTGATCCGCAGGCATTCGCCCAGTTCCGCCAGCAACTCCTGGACCGCGGTTTGCGCGACGAGGTGGAAGCCGCTCGAAAGGAAGGGCGCCAGGCCGAAGCCGGCCGCAAACAGATCGAACACTGCGGGACGCCGATAGCTGCGCCCGCCTGCCAGGTCGAGGTACGTTTTCTCGATCAGGTTCTGCGTGACCTTCCTCCGGAAAACGTGTTTGCGCAACTCTTGCTTGGTTTTGAAACAGTGCAGGCCAGCATGAACGCGAAGGACAACACCTGGGTGGGCGTAAACATGGTGCGCCCCGAAGACGATTTTGTCTCCATGCGCGACTACACGCTGCACATGAAAATGGTCGCCTACCTCCATTCCATGTATCCCGACGTGCACATCTCGCTGCACGCCGGCGAGCTCGCCTTCGGTCTTGTGCCGCCGGAGGGATTGCACTTTCATATTCGCCAGGCAGTTGAACTCGGTGGTGCGGAGCGCATCGGGCACGGTGTTGACGTGATGTATGAGGACCACCCACGCGATCTGCTTTCGGAGATGGCCGCCCGCCACATCATGGTCGAGATCAACCTGAGCTCGAATGAGGGAATCCTCGGCGTCGAAGGCGATGCGCATCCGTTTCCTGTTTACCGCGCAGCACATGTCCCGGTGGCGCTCTCGACGGACGATGAAGGCGTGAGCCGCATTGACCTGACTCACGAGTATGTGCGCGCAGCCATCGACTACGGTCTGAGCTACCGAGATCTCAAGCAACTCGCGCGAACCGGAATGGAGCACGACTTCCTGCCGGGCGCGAGCCTTTGGGCAAGCCCTGACGATTTTCGCGCACCAGCAAGCGCGTGCAAAGGCGAAACCCTCGGTGCCGACAATCCGTCCGGCAATTGCAGGCAATTCCTCAATGGCAGCCAGAAGGCCTCCGCGCAGTGGGAGCTGGAGCGCCGCTTCACGGACTTTGAAGCCAAATTCCAGGGGCCCGACTTCGACCGCCTGCTTCACGGCCACTGATCGTCGCCGCATTTCGGCGGCCGCGTCCTAAACTGGTGACATGGACAACGAGCGCATTCGCGAAATCTGTTTGGCGTTGCCCTATGCCAGGGAAACCGTGAACTGGGGCCATCACCTGGTCTACTGGGCTGGCGATCGCGATATCGGCGGAAAAATGTTCGCCATGACCGATCTCGATGGCACCGGGACCGGCGTTCTCTGGTTCCACTGCGGAGCCGAGCGCTTTCACGAACTGCTGGAGCGCGAGGGGATCTTCGCATCGCCCTACCTGGCCAAAGCGCACTGGGTCACTCTGGAACGATGGACTGCCCTTCGCCCTCGTGAGATTGAAGACGAGCTCAGGCGTGCGCATGCGCTGATCTTCGAAAAACTGGCTCCGAAGACCAAAGCCATCCTTAACATGCCCGAAAAAGACTGCGCAAAAGCGATTCGCGAGCGAAAAAATGTCCTCGCCGCTCGAGCAAAGGGCAAATCCAAACCTCCCAGGTCGCCGGCGGCCTCGCGCGCTGCCCACACCAAAAAGAAGGTCCGGTAATCCATCTGGAACTCATCGGCCCGCGTCTGCGTAACAATAAATGAAGCATCCGCGCGAACGAGGCGCTAAGCGATATGGCAAAATTCCTTCTTTGGTGCATTCTTCTTGTAATTTGCTGGCCGCTCGCTCTGCTGGCCCTGGTGCTTTATCCCATCGTCTGGTTGCTGCTGCTGCCGTTTCGCGTGGTCGGCATCGCCGTGGGTGGCGTGCTTGACCTGGTCAGCGCCATCATCTTCCTGCCTGCCCGCGTCCTCCGTGCAGTCTGAGGCAATCCTGATCTCGACATCCCCTTCCGCTATGCTCTAGCGTGGGCATGACGCTTTTTTTCTTGGCCTTCAGCGCCGACTGCGCCCTATCTGCGTCATTCTATGCAGAGACTCGAGTTCGGAGGATTCATGCGGAAGTTTTTGCCCTTTGCCGTGGCGATGTGCCTTTTGATCGCTCCACAGGCCACGCCGGCGCAGACCCAGATGGGCGACCAGGATGCAGCCAAAAACGCCGCCCAGGCGCACGCGGCCCTCGACGCCATGGTGCAGGCGCTCGGCGGCCAGCTTTGGCTCAATATGAACAACATGGAGCGGCATGGCCACATCGCCGCCTTTTATCAGGGCAATCCCGATCCCGGAACCACCGAGTTCTTCGAGTTTCACGAGTGGCCCGGCCACGACCGCATCGAATACACCAGCCACCGCGACGTAGTGCAGTTCTACGTCGGCCGCCGGGCTTGGGAGGTCACCTATCGCGGCAAAAAACCGCTCGACAAGGATATTGCCGAGGACTACCTGCGCCGCCGCGACCACTCCATTGAGACGGCCGTGAAGGTCTGGATGAAAGACCCCAACACGATTCTGCTCTACGAAGGCCAGCACATGGTGGAGCGGCACCTCGGCGAGCAGGTCACCCTCATCTCGCCGCAAAATGAGTCCATCACCATCCTCATGGACCAACAGACGCATCTGCCGCTTGCTCGCACTTTTCAATGGCGCGATCCCGTCTACCACGACAAGAACACCGACACCGAAGAGTACGACGACTACCACACCATTCAGGGCTTCCCCACGCCCTTCACCGTCACGCGCCTCAAGAATGGCGACCTTGTCCGCCAATACTTCGTTGACCGCGTGAGCTTCAACCAGAACCTGGCCGCCGATTTCTGGGATCCCGACGCCGTCGCCCGCAAGATTAAGAAGTAGCGCGACCGATCAGTTCGCGAGGTGACCGCCACAGAGTTGGATGGCTTGGCTAATGGATTTGGCGGCGCGCTCAGCGGAGACGCTGTTCGTGAAGGGAAAATAATTCCACCGGCTCGACATGTGTACGACGAGCGCCGTCATCGGTGGAGCGGTCGAGGTCTGGACAAGGTTGGAATGGCCGCCGGCAGCGTTGCTCTCGGTGTTGACCTGGCTAACGGGCTCAACGGCAACGCTCGTCACGTCATGCAACAGGAACGAGAAACCTTTTTCGAAAAGCGGCTGGGCCGCGCCGTTGCGCCACACCGTCCAGTTGTAGGAGACGCGGCATTGGGTGGGGTCGGCCACGACGTTACTGACTCGGTTTACAGCGGCGTATTGGCTGGTGCTGCCGTTGGCCGTGTTCCGGTTAAAGGCGGTAAAGCTCACTGTCCCAATACTGCTCAGTTCGCCCTGAAGGGTCCTCATCGTATCTTGCAAGGTCGCATTGTTCCCCGCCGCTCCTGGGGCGACACCTGAGGGCTTCGCAGCTCTGGAAGCACCCGGTGTTGTCGCGGGAGTGGGCAAGGGCGAGGCTTCCGGCCCCACTGGACGACCCGCAGGCGAGGGCGTAAAAACGGGACTCGGCGCACTGCCCGGCTCCGGCGCGCCCGCAGGTGAACCTACCGGTGCTGGCCCGGCAGTTGGTCCCCAAATGGAGCGCACTCCAACAAAAATCGCGCCCAGCAGCAGAACCGAAACGGCCCCGGCGGCCCAAGTCCATGACCGATTGCTCCAGAAGCGGGGCTGGACGGATTCTCCTCCCCGCCCACTTCCACTTTTTCCCGGAGTTTCCACCACCCCGGGGCGAACGCCGCCAGATCCTCGGTCTCCTTCCCCTCGTTTCTCTTCTTCGCCCGTTTTCGACCCGGCGCCATGTCCGCTGCGCGCAAGCAGGATCTTGATTGTCCCTGCGAGGCTCTTGAGATGCGCCTCCAATGGCGGATTCAAGGCGTCGAGCCAGTGAACGTTTCCGATGAAGTACTCGAGCCCCTTGCCGGGAAGTACGTCCTCGATCCGGACCGGCAGAATGGCCACGCCCCGATTAACGGCCCGCTCTACCTCCCTGCGAATCTGCGGCGAGTCATTGGCGTTGGCCGTGAAGACTAGCACCATGATCCGGCACTCTTCAATGGCATCGATGATCGCCTCGCCCCACTCCATGCTCGGGAGCACATCCCGGGGAGCGATCCAGCACCGGACTCCCTCCGACTCCAGCATCGCGCATACTGCGTCAGCGGTGACCTTGTCTTTCGCGGAATGGCTGATAAAGACGTCGTGGGCCATGGGTATGTTCAGTTGAATGCGAGGGGGGAAAACAGCTAGCGCTACTATAACTCGCCTGGCCCGAGGAGGGGTGAATAGAGTCGGAGAGCGCGCGACACCGCCGTTCCCGGGAAGTTCCTGCGCAGCCCTATTTATAATCCGAACGAGCGTTCACCACACATCCCCAGCGCTCCGAGGAGCCGCAGAATGACGTTCACCATTCAGGAAATCATGGATTTCCTGCCCCACCGTTACCCCTTCCTCCTGATCGACCGCGTGCTCGAGTTCGAGCCGCAGAAGCGTCTTGTCGCCATCAAGAACGTGACCATGAACGAGCCGTTTTTCCAGGGTCACTTCCCCGGCTACCCCATCATGCCCGGCGTGCTCATCGTGGAGGCCATGGCCCAGGCCGGAGCGCTGATCATGCTGTCTGAAATCGCCGACCGCAACACCAAGCTGGCCGTCTTCACCGGCATTGAGAAAGCCAAGTTCCGCCGCCCCATCACGCCCGGCGATCAGGTTCGGATCGAAGTCGACGTGTTGGCTTTCCGTTCGCGCGCTGGGCGCATTCAGGGCAGGGCCACAGTCGAGGGCAAGCTGGCGTGCGAGGCGACCCTCACCTGCGCAGTGGTGACAAAAGAACGCGAGCAGCGCGCGCACGGAGATGCGCCGGCCGCCCCCGAAACCGAAACTGCTCCAGCGCCCTCCGCGGAGCCTGCGTGAGCATCCATCCCAGCACGGTAATTGCCGAGGGTGCGCGCATTCCCAAGTCGTGCACCATCGGCCCTTATTGCACTATCGGACCCGAGGTCGAACTCGGCGCAGACTGCACGCTCATTTCGCATGTGGTCATCGACGGCCGGACGCGCATTGGCGCGCGCAATATCTTTTATCCATTTGGCGCCATCGGTCTCGCTCCGCAGGATCTGAAATACGCCGGCGAGCCAACCGCGACCGAGATCGGCGACGGCAATACGATTCGGGAATGTGTCACCATCAGCCGCGGCACAGCCGGCGGTGGAGGCGTGACGCGTCTTGGCTCCGGCAACCTTCTCATGGCATACGTCCACATAGGGCACGACAGCCAGGTGGGCAGCCACTGCATCCTGGCCAACAACGCCACGCTCGCAGGCCACGTCGTCATTGAGGACCACGTAACGCTCGGCGCCTTTTGTCCCGTCCACCAGCACTGTGTCGCGGGGGCTTACTCCTTCATCGGCGGCGGGACCATTGTCACCCAGGACGTGCTTCCCTTCTCGCTCACCTCGTCCAAGCGCGAGAATCGCGCCTTCGGCATCAACAAGATCGGCCTCGAGCGCCGCGGATTTTCGCCCGAACGGCTCCGGCAGCTGCAGAAGGCCTACCGCCTTTTGCTCGCGGCCAAGCTCAACACCACGCAGGCGCTCGAAAAGATGCGCACGCTTCCGGGCGACGACGTGGCCCTGCTGGTCAGCTTCATCGAACACAGCAAACGCGGGGTCATCAAATAAAAATGAAGCTCGGCCTCATTGCCGGCAATGGCCGCTTTCCCTTCCTGCTGCTCGATGCGGCGCGGGCGGAAGGCCTTGAAGTCGTGGTCGCGGCCATCAAAGAGGAAACCGACCCCGAAATTGAACGCCGAGCTGAGTCAGATGCCGGAATCACCGTTCATTGGCTCTCGCTCGGCGAGCTTTCCCGCCTGATCGAGACTTTCCAGAAAGCAGGAGTCGCCAAGGCCGTAATGGCCGGCCAGGTAAAACATAAGCAGATTTTCAGTAGCATCCGGCCAGACTGGCGCCTCGCCAAGCTGCTCCTCAACCTGAGCACACGCTCAACTGACGCCCTGCTGGGCGCGATTGCCAAGGTGCTCGCAGACCAGGGCATTGAGCTGATCAGCTCCACCACCTTCCTTGAGCCGCTGCTCGCCGAGGAGGGTGTACTCACCGGTCGTGCTCCCGACGAAGAGGAGTGCCGCAACATCGAATACGGGCTCAGCGTGGCGCGGGCCCTCTCCGCTTTTGACATTGGACAAACGGTGGTCGTGGCGGCGCAGGCCTGCGTGGCCGTCGAGGCCATGGAGGGCACAGACGCAACCATCGAACGCGCCGGCCGCCTCATGCACTCGCTCGACGATTCCAGGGCGGGCGACGCCGCAGTGGAGCCCGCGGCAACTGACCCATCCCTCCTTGCCCGCCGCCTGACCGTCATCAAAGTCGCCAAGCCCAACCAGGACATGCGCTTCGACGTGCCCGTTATTGGTGTTTCGACAATTGAAACCATGATTCGAGCCGGGGCCAGTTGCCTCTCCATCGAGGCTGGGCGCACCCTGCTGTTCGACCGCGACGCCCTTCTCAAGCGCGCGAGTGACGCCGGAATTACAATTGTCGCGGCGCGCCGGTGATAGAGTGAAAAGTGGACAGTGAACAGCGGTCGGTGACCGCACTTTCCATCTGGTTTGCTCCCCATTTTCAGTTCCCTGCTCCCCTGGAGGTTTGAGATGAACAAGTTTCTGCTTATCGGAATTTTGGCAGCGGTAGTGCTGGTGATCGCCGCCGTGCCCTTTATTACCGCCCACGCTGACGACCAATCGATGCCCGCCGTCGGCCAGATCGCGCCGACATTCACCCTGCCCTCGCAAACCGGCGAGCAGATCTCGCTCGATAGCTATCGCGGCAAGTGGGTCGTCCTCTACTTCTATCCCAAGGACATGACGACGGGCTGCACCATCGAGGCTCACAAGTTTCAGGACGCTCTGCCGCAATTTGAGGCCAAGAACGCCGTCATCCTGGGTGTAAGCGTGGACACGGTCGACAGCCACAAGCAGTTCTGCACGAAGGATGGGCTGACGTTCCACCTGCTTGCCGATCCCGACCACAAGGTTGTGAGCGCTTATGGCTCGCTGGGTGGATTTGCCGGAATTACAATTGCCAACCGGAACACGTTCCTGATCGATCCCCACGGTAAGATCGCCCAGGAATGGATTAAGGTAAACCCAAATACAGCGGCCTCGGATGTGCTGGCAGCGCTCCCGTAAGCCGGCCGCTCGCACAACCACCTTCAAGCTTCATCCAATCCGCCTCCCCCGCGCATTCCGGTATGCGGAAAGGGAAGACTATGCCGACACAAACTGCGCGCAAGTTTAGGCTGGAAATTGTAAAGCTGCGCTTGGCGCTCGATGAGCTTCCGCCTGCCCTCGCCGATGTTCCATGGCGTGAAGGCGGCTGGACCCGCAAACAGATTGTCGGACACTTGCTCGACTCAGCCGCGAACAATCGCCAGCGCTTTGTGCGCGCCGCGATCGATGGCCTCTATGCCGGTCCCGGGTACGCACAGGATGCCTGGGTGGCAGCGCATGGGTATAGCGATGAGTCTTGGGAAACGCTCATGCGCTGGTGGCAGGCCGAACACGAGATTCTGATGGCCGCCGTGGATCGGATTCCCGAGGAGCGGCGTGAGGCGAGTTGCGCAGTCGGTGACGACGCGCCCGTAACGCTTCGCTTCCTGATCGAGGACTACGTTCATCACCAACAGGGTCACTTCAGGCAACTTCAGGCCGATTGATCTGCACATCGGATTCTTGGCAGCTGCAAACGCAAAAAGGCCCGGCATTGAGTCGGGCCTTTTTGTCTCTTTCAACCAAGCGGACCGCTGCGTTAGGCGCCTGCAGGAATCATTCCCGCGAATGCTTTCACGGCAAAACTGCCGCGACCCACGTGCCCACACGGGATAATCCGCGCTACTTCTTGTTCTTCTTCTTCTTCGCGGCCTTTTTGGCCTTCTTTGCAGCCTTTTTCGCCGCTTTCTTGGTCGGCGCTTTCTTCTTCGCGACCTTCTTTGCCACCTTCTTCGCAGCTTTCTTCTTGGCTACCTTCTTGGCCGCTTTCTTGGCCGGTGCCTTCTTCTTGGCTACCTTCTTGGCCGCTTTCTTGGCTGGCGCCTTCTTCTTTGCCGCCTTCTTGGCGGGAGCTTTCTTGGCTGCCTTCTTTGCCGCAGGCTTCTTGGGCGGGGCAGCGGGTTTCGCGACAATCGCGATCACCGTCTCTTCGGCAACCACTTCGTCGTCATCTGAGGAGGTAAGAATGCCGGCTGTTTCCAACTCGTCTTCCTCTTCGGCAAAAGCTTCGACCTGACCGGGGTCCAGGTCACCCGGCTTCCCAAACGGGTCGCCGTCACTCATCGCGTACATCCTGAACACTTCATCCATCCGATTGCCTCCAGCGGATTGCCGCTGCTCACAGTGTGTTTCGCTATTCGCAGAGCAGACAAAACCGTTTTGCTCGCGCAAGCGATTGTAGCCTTAGCTTGCCCAGAAATACAAGAAAAACACAAGCGAGAAATGGAGGTTTCAGCCGTTTTTTATTGTGAGGCCTTGGCCGTGCCGCTCGATTTGTGAGTCGAACCTGTGCGCGGCGCTCGTCCTGGTCCCCGACCCCGTCTTTGCCGCGCTGGAGCGGCCCTTTCTGGGTATCTGACTGCCCGCCCGGCCAGTCGCCCCAGTCGAATTTCGATGGGCTGAAGACGGCGCGCCCGACTCGGACCTAGGGGCGCCTTTCCCCGCGGCCGATCCACCTGCAGGCCCAGTTCTTGACCCTTCGGTCGATGTCCTGTGCCGATGCCTGGAGGACGTGCTGACGGGCGTCGGCTCGGCCACATGGAGCCTGCGCCCTGGGGCCACCCGAATCCCCGAGGGGATCGCATTCCAACGCCGCAACTGGCTCAAGGAGACCCCGAAACGATCCGCAATCGTGACCAGTGTGTCGCCCCTTCGTACGGTGTAAAGCCGCGCATGAGTCGAAGGCTCGGCGGCCGGCGGGACCGGGACGACAAGAGCCTCGACGCTGGCGATGCTGTCGCCCGCTGCTAGCTGGTTGACAACCGCAAGTTCGCTAGACGATACGCGGTACTCTTCGGCCACGGAGGCCAGCGTATCGCCCGCGACCACCGTGTGGTAGCGCCACGAGTTGCGCCGGGCTTCGGGAATCAGCGCCACGCGCTGGTCAAACAGTGTGGCTGTGCCTGCGGGCAGGTGCAGATCGAAGGTGCTGTCCGGCGGGGTCTCCATGCGCAAAAGGCTCGGATTGAGGGCCTCAATCTCATCGACAGGGGTGCCAACCAAGTCCGAAACAAGGCGCAGGTCGATGGGATAGTTGATCGTGACCGTGTCGGTGAGGATCGGCGGGTCCAGAGTCACATCGGTAAAGCCGTACTGGTCCGGGTGGTTGGCGACGATAATGGCGGCCAGAATCTCGGGTACGTAGTTGCTGGTCTCGCGAGGCAGCTCGTTGCGCTTGTAAAGCTCCCAGAAGTCGGCGTAGCCGGTCTTGGCTACCTCGTGCTGGATGTTGCCCGCGCCATGGTCGTACGCAGCCATTGCCAGATACCAGTCGCCCAGCTGGTCGTACAGGAACTTCATGTAGCGGGCATACGCCCGGGTGGATTTTTCGGGGTCGAATCGTTCATCCACGTACGCGTTGCGCTTCAGCCCGTAATACGGACCCGGCATAAACTGCCACATGCCGCCAGCGCGGGAGCGGCGATTGACCGCCTGCGGCTGAAACCCCGACTCCGCCACGGCAAGGTAGATCAAGTCCTGCGGCACTCCCTCTTCGGCCAGGATCCGCTGGATCATCGCCTTGTAGTGTCCGCTGCGCTCGAAAGAATGCTGCAGCGTGTTGTGGCCCTTTTGAGTGTTGGCGAAGAAGTTGATATACGACGCGACATAATCGTTGACCACCAGCGGCAGGTCCGACTTGGTGGTCGCCAAATCCGCCGTGGCCTTGGCTACCAGGTTCGGGTCGGAAGCAAACGTGATGTCGCTGGCGGCCTCCGAGGGCGTGATCTCTTCCTTGGGCACGAAGCCGTTGCCCTGTTTCAGCGCCTCCATCTCCAGGGCATTCACCTGGTCGACAATCTTGTCGAATTCGTCCTGCAACTCCGCATTGGCCTTGATGTCGATGCCGCTCGATAGCATCAGATCGACAGCGCGGTCGAACTCCACCTTGGCCTCCGCCAGCGCGCCCTTCTGGTAGTCGGCGCTGCCTCGCGCATAGGCCGCCTCAACCTGCGTGATGAGCACCCTGACGTGCTGCTCTTCCTGGGTGGGCGGGGGTGGCTGGGCAGGAGCTGCAGCCGGGGCTGGAGCGGCCACAGGTAATGCCGGCGCGGTGGCCTGCTTGGGCTGCGCGGCCTTGGCTCCGGCAGGATCTGTTGGCGTGCAGCCGGCCAAAGTCAGTGCGAGCGCGACGACCCCCACCATCAGCCACGTCGCCGGCAATCGACTCCAATGCATATGAGTGAAGAGACGCGACGGAACCCGCAAATGGAAGACCGAAGTGGGCACTATGCGAATGATAAGCTATGCCATGGAGGGCGAACGGTCGCGCGCGCACCGCAAATTGCGCATAGTACACCCTGAACAAACCCTCTGAAAGCCCTCCCATGGACGCCCGTTTCCTTCGCAATTTCGCCATCATCGCGCACATCGATCACGGCAAGTCGACCCTTAGCGACCGGCTGCTGGAGCTCACTGGCTCGGTGACCGATCGCGAAATGCAGGCCCAAATCCTCGACGATATGGACCTCGAGCGGGAGCGCGGCATCACCATCAAAGCCCATGCTGTGCGCATGATGTACAAGGCGCGCGACGGCAACATCTACCAGCTCAATCTGATTGATACACCGGGCCACGTGGACTTCAGTTATGAGGTCTCGCGATCGCTCTCCTCGTGCGAGGGTGCCCTGCTGGTGGTCGACGCAAGCCAGGGCGTGGAAGCGCAGACCCTCGCCAACGCCTATCTGGCCATCCATCATGGTCTCGAAATCATTCCGGTGATCAACAAGATCGACCTGCCCTCGGCCGACGTTCTGCGCACCCAGGAGGACATCGAGCAGGCCGTCGGGATCGACGCCACCGACGCGATCCCGGTGAGTGCAAAGACCGGCCAGGGCGTCGACGAGGTGCTGGAAGCGATTGTGCACCGGCTTCCGCCTCCCAAAGGTGATCCCGATGCGCCCCTCCAGGCCCTCATCTTCGACTCTTGGTTCGATGCGTATCGCGGTGTCATTGTCCTGGTGCGCGTCATGCAGGGGACGATGCGCAAGGGGCAGCATATCCGGTTCATGTCGAACGCCATATCGCATGAAATCGAGTCGATGGGCGTGCTTTGCCCCAAGCCCGTCGAAGTTGGCGAGCTGATTGCAGGCGAAGTGGGCTTCTTCGCGGCCACCATCAAGAATGTTGCCGACACCAAGATCGGCGACACCGTCACAGACGACGCGAATCCCGCCGCGCATGCGCTTCCCGGCTTTGAAGACATCAAGCCCATGGTCTTTGCCGGCCTTTATACCGTGGACTCCCACGAGCACACGCTGTTGCGCGACGCTCTGGAGAAGTTGCGGCTCAACGATTCATCCTTCTTCTTCGAGCCGGAGAGCTCTGTCGCGCTGGGCTTCGGCTTCCGCTGCGGCTTTCTGGGATTGCTCCACATGGAGATCATCCAGGAGCGTCTTGAACGCGAATACGAGCTGGACCTGATTACCACTGCGCCGGGCGTGCGCTACCACATCACGCTCACTGATGGAAACGAAATCGACGTCGACAATCCCTCGCGTTGGCCCGAGCCGCAGAGTATCTCGAGCATCCGCGAGCCCGTGATCACCGCTAAAATCCTCACCAACGAGGAATATGTCGGCGGCATTTTCAAGCTCGTCGAGGAGAAGCGCGGCAAGCAGATCAACTTCGAGTACGTCACGCCCACGCGCGTCATGCTCACCTACGAGCTTCCTCTGAACGAGATCGTCCTCGACTTCTACGATCGCCTCAAGTCCATCTCGCGCGGGTACGCCTCGCTCGACTACCAGCTTGCCGGCGAGTGGGAGTCGCCCATGGTCAAGCTCGACATCCTCATCGCTGGTGAACCGGTCGACGCGCTTTCCATCATCGTGCACCGCGACCACGCATACGAGCGCGGTCGCGCGCTGGTCTCCAAGATGCGTGAATTGATCCCACGTCAGCAGTTTGAAGTGGCCATTCAGGCGGCCATCGGAGCTAAGGTCATCTCCCGTGAGACGGTAAGCCCCTTGCGCAAGAATGTCCTGGCCAAGTGCTACGGGGGCGACATTACCCGCAAACGTAAGCTCCTGGAGAAGCAAAAAGAGGGCAAAAAGCGCATGAAGAGGATCGGCAAGGTGGACATCCCGCAAGAGGCATTCCTGGCTGTCTTACGCGTCGGCGAGGAACAGCAAAAGTGATGCCAAACTATTGAGTGTCTGTTATTTTTGTCATCGGATATTCATCGCCTGCTGTGGAAAGCAGGCCAAATGCGCAAAAGAGCCTTGAGAATGCCGCTCACGGGCGCAAAGGAAGCCAATCCAGCAAAGCCACGTTCAGAAACAAAGAGTTACACCTTCTATCAGAACCAGACCGACACTGACAAGCGGAGAATTTAGGTTTTTTCTGAAGGCTTTCCGGGAAATATCCACAAAATTTTCCACAGCGGCGGCGGTTGCGGAACACAGCACGAAGGCCCCGGAACACAGGGGCCTTCACGCGAGGTTAGAGCTGTTCCTCAGTGGGTAGCGGAACCCGGACCATGCGACGTCGGAGGCGTGATCCCTCTCGACCTGGGCGCGGGCGCCTCGCCTGCCGGCTGCGCCGGTGGCGCCGGCACACCCGATTTCACGTTGTACGCGTCGATCACCTGCTTGGTGATGTTGGTGCCGCCGCTCGCGTAGAGCACGGGCGATTGCTGCTGCGAAATGTCGAGAACCAGCGTGAACCCTTGTCCCTCGGCGTAGTTCTGCATCACGTCGTAAACCTTTGAAGCCAGCGACGTGTACAGATCCTGCATATCCTGCTGCCCATCGTTGCGCAGGTCCTCGGTCTCGCGGTCCAGTTGCTTCTTCTTCTCCTCAGCGGCCTTGCTGTGGTTGGCGCGCTCCACATCGCTCAGGTTGGCTGCCGGGTCTTGCAGCGACTTGTTCAGGGCGTCGATCTCGTCGCTGAGAGACTTGAGGGAGGCCTCTTTGGGCGCGTACTTTTTCTGCAAATCCGCAAAATCCCGCTGCCCTTCGTTCGTTTGGGCCACAGCCAACTGAAAGGCGATGACAGCAATTCTGGCGGGGCCCGCGGGTGCGGCGGCTGGCGCGGCTGTTGCGGCTGGCGCAGCCGGAGTTTGAGCGCCGGCGCTCAGGACCAAGCCTGAGGCCAGCAGGAGAACAAATGCTAGCTGACGTTTCATCGGTTTCGAAGACTCCTTCGGAATTCCTGTTCTGCTCCCCGGTTAGACGCAATAACGCGCCTGACTCTTCTGACAAACCTCACGCTTTTCCACGGGGACTCTGGGCCGGACGGCGCAGGGCTCGAAAAGGACGCGAATGGAAACGTCAGCAGGAACTAGGACGATTATACAGGGGCCGCTGAACAGTGAACAGCTCACCCCGGAACAAGCGCGCTCTCTGCTTTCTGTTTCCCGTTCCAGGTTCTCTCGGTCCCTTGGTTCCTGGTCCCTGTTTTCAGTGCGCAGGCGCCGGCTGCGGCTGCGGCGCATCCACGCCGCCCGGCTGGTTCGTGCCCGAGCTTTCGGGAGGCGGCGCCGGTATGCCCGACTTCACGTTGTAAGCGTCGATGATGGCCTTGGTGATGTCGGTCTGGGGCACCGCATAGAGCACCGTTGCGTTCTGCTGATCGCCCGCATCGAGCACCAAGGTGTAGCCCTGCTTCTGCGCGTAGTCGGTCATCAGCGCCCCTACCTTGACTGCCACGCCGTTGATCAGCTGCTGCAGGTCGCCCTGGAAGTCGCTCTGTGCGTCCTGGGTGTCCCGGTCCAGCTGTTTCTTCTTGTCGTCGATAACGCGGGCGCGGCTGATGCGCTCCGCCTCACCGAGTTGCGGGCCCTGATCCTGCAACTGTTTCGTCAGTGTGTCGATCTGGTCGGAGAGCGTCTTCAACTGCTGGCGCTTGGGGTCGTACTTCTTCTGCAAGTCGGCGAAGTCGCGCTGAAACTCGTTGGTCTGGCTCACGGCTGCCTGAAAGGCGATGACCGCGACCTTGGCTGGGCCGGTGGAAACGGCCGCACTGGGCTTTTGCGCAGCTGGGGCGGATGTCTGGCCAGCGGCTGGTATAACCGATGCCGCGACCAACAAAAGGGAGAAAAATGGCAGACGCTTCATGCGATTCAACGACTCCTTCGGAGTTCCCGCGTGCCGGTCCCGCCGGCGCCGCAGCCTCGGAACCCATCGTTTCCTGGGTCGTCTTCGAGGCTCCGGTCCGGCCTGAATCGTGCTCACAAAGCATGCGCACCGTGGCATCGCCGGGAACTAGAGGGGATTATAGGAGCCTGAATTCAGAGCGTCAAACCGGATGCACACAACAGCCAAAAGCCCGGCTGCCGGCTGCGCGCTCAACGCCGCAACCGCCAACCATATTCCTGCACCAACCGCTGCACCTGCCCTGGACACTGCCGCCATCTTCCTCAACATCGCCGCATCTCCTTCGGGAATCGTCGAGGGGAACCTTGCGTACACGTTCCCAAGCATCCCCGCAGCGCGTCAAGCACAAAATGTCGCTTGGGCGATTCTGCTCGGATCACCGGCTGCTCGTGCCTTGCTGAGCAGTGTCGAAAGGGTAGGCCATACACTCCCTGAACGCCGAGCGCGAACAAGGTAGCATTGCTTCATTTGTTTTCGGCATAATTGGCTTAATTGGAGGTCCCATGGCATCGAACTGGAAATTCAAAGGATGGAAACTTTGCGCCACCGCCGTGGCTTCATTTGTTTGCGGGTCGCTCATCACGGCTCACTTGACCCATGTGCCAGATGTGAATGCCGATAGCAATCGCGTTTTCGAGCTGATGGTCTATCACACGGAGCCAGGAAAAGTGCCTGCGCTTGAATCCATCTTCAAGGATCTGTCGAAACTGCAGGCTCAACACGGCCTCAACGTCATTGGCTATTGGGTGCCGACCGACGATTCCCCCGCTTGGAAGGACACGTTTGTTTACCTTATCGCTCACCCCAGCCAAGACGATGCGACAAAGAACTGGGCCGCACTTCATGCCGACCCGGCATTTCTCCCCTACCGAACTGCGGCTGTGCCTTTAATTGAAAACGTGAACGGAGTGTTCCACGTTGACGAGGTGTTCATGCGTCCCACAGACTTCTCTGAAATGAAGTAGAGCGAAGACGGTAAAGAGGCTGATCGCAAGTAGCGATGAATCTTTCCAGTTCCGGTCGGATCACCGGCCTTCCGGAAGTTACCCAATCTGAGACCGCCCGCCGTTCAGACGAGCGGCCTCAGCACCATCCTGCCGTACACAATGAACACCATGAGGAGACCCAGCACGCAGCTCAAGATGATGGGCGTGGTCTCCTTGTACTTGGCGTGCACCCAGACAAACACAAGGCTCTCGACCGCCAGGATCGTAGCGGCCACCACCGTGAGCGCCGGCTGCCAGTGGAGGGCGGCGGGGACGATCAGCCCAACCGAACAGACGAGTTCGAGGATGCCGAGGGCCTTCCAGGCTTCGCGGGGCAACGCGCCAAAGGAAGGGACCCCCTCGCTTGCCTTGTCGAACATGAAGACCTTCATGACGCCCGACGCTCCATACAGGAACGCGGCGAGGACCTGCAGGACCCACAAAAGCATGTTCATCGTGCGCTTCCCCCGGTTTCCGCGCAGGCGCGTGTTGGGCGACTTCTGCACGCGCGATCCAGGTTCCGAGACCCGATCTTGCGGCCATGCAAACCCATGATAATTCCCCTCCGCGTTGCACAAAGAACCTTTTCGGGACGGGTGGCAGGGAGTGTGGCTTCGTTCTCGAGCGACCACTGGCCGCAAACAGCGTCCTTCCAGATTAGTACTGCCACGGGTATTCACGCGCTGATGCTTGAGGCCGGTAGGCAATCATTCTCACCAGCGCGCGCGGACTCGGCTGCATGGGCCTCACGACTTCTCCGTGATGCTGCGCACCGACAGCGAAAGCGGGCGCGGGTTAACACGGTCTCTGGAGGTGTTGCCCTGACAGATCCAGTCGTTGACGTACTTCGCGATCGAATCCCATACATTCTGTTTGGCACTGTTTTCCTGTTAATCGGATTGTGTGTCTGCGGCATCGCCGCGATGCGGCGCCGAAGCGGGGGAAACTCCTACATCTGGCTCGGAATCTGGAGTGCGATTGAGGGAACCGAATATCTTTTTGGTTCGTTGGCTGACCTCGGACTTTTGCCGCATTGGCTTTTGGCCAGTCTTCCATACGTGGGCAATATTCTGTCGTTCTCGGTCGTGGTGATTGCTTTGTTGGCCTTTCTGGACCTAAGCCAGGACAAACTGCGGCTCTTTCTTCAAGGAGCGATTGCTGTGGGACTCGCGATTGGCGTGGCAGGCGTTGCCTTTTTCTTATTGACCGGCAATTCGTTTAAAATCATGCCATTCAATCATCTCCTCGCAGCCATTTCGCTCACGGTCCTGGCAATCGTCGTCGCTGTGCCCAAACTCTCTCGAAGGTTCCTCGTCCTGCCCAACCGCACTGTCCTTTCTCTAGGCATCCTTCTTTTTGCCTTGGAGGCGGTTTATGGCAACTTGTCGCTTCCACTGGGGCTCCCGAGTCCGCCTGAGATCCTGGACCCGCTGGGGTTTGCCGTCCTCCTATTTTGCTTTGGATGTGTTGCCGTACAGAGCTTGGGAATAAGCTCGTCACCCTCCGCAAGGTTTATCGCCTAGGCGCGAGTTGAGCTGGAACTTGCAGTTCCGGGTAAGCCACCGGCAAACCCGCAGTGACTGATCGATTCACGCTTCAGGCACGCCTTCAGCGCGGACCATGCTGCTCCGTTTCCAACTCATCATGAGCGGGATTCCGTTGACGTCTTTCTTTGCAGCGTTGACACGGTAGCAGGCGCTACCATCCGAGTCCTAGAACGTCGTCGATACGGTCAACCGGAACGTCTTGCGCGGCTCGCGGAAGATGTTCTGCGTGCCATAGGACTCGATCGCTTCCTCGTAACTGTAATCGCCCGCGCCGCCCGGCGGGAACATCGCGCGCGTGATCAACTCCGCTGAGCAGCTCAATTGCTTCTCTCCCTGCTTCACGTCGTTGCAGAAAGGTGTCTCATACAGGCGAAGCGGGTTATAGGCATAGTAGAGGCGGAAGGGAGCATTGATGATCGGCATGATAACCGAAAGCTCACTTCCCAGCGACATGCGAGGGACAAAATTGGTGCCCGCGACGGGGTGAATATCTTGGCGGAAACCGACCTGTGAGCCCGGGATGCCGCCTTGGCACGATCCATTGTTGTAGACCGGGCATCCATAGAGCGGAGCTGTCAGGCTGGCGAAGCCCTGGGGGCTTTGCTTCAACTGCCCATGATTCGTCGCCACATCGAGGCCGAAGTCATCGAAGAACGAGAACATGAAGGGGCCGACGACAGGGATGCGGTACTCGACGTTGGTGGTCAGACTGGAATCGCCGCCGATGGAGGCAATGCCATAGACCGGAAGCGGCACCTGGATGCACTGGTTGTCCTGCGGATTGGTTGGGTCGCGGGGAACGCAACTGCCGTCGGGATTGGTGAGCTGGAAGTTGATCCGGCTGGGCACATAGCCGTAAGGCGTGGCGCCGCGCACGTCAAAGCCACGCAACTCCTGCTCGCCGCCGGCAAAGAAGCGGTTGTTAGGAGGAGCCACCTCGCCGCCAAAGCCCTGGATATAGCCCAACTGCGCGCGCAGGGCCAGCACGTTGCGCCCTTCCTTTGAAAACCGCAGATAGTGCATGGGAAGGAACTGCTTGTATGCCACCACCGGGTTGACATAGCGGACGCTGCCCCAGATGCCGGCCGTCTGGACAAACACCGTGTATTGCTTGCCCTCGCGCGGGCGGTATGGGTTGCTGACCGTGTCGTAGGTGTAGGTCAGCGCGAGATTGCTGTTGATGATTCCCGCCAGCGGATTTGATCCCTCCACGCCGGAACGGAAGGCGATGGTCTGGAAAAAGGTCGATGACGCCGTGCTGAAGGCGGTGATTGTGGATTTGGTCCACGAATAAGTCATACCCACGCGCTGGAAGGCATGTTTCCTCAGCGGATAGCTGAGAGAGAAATTGAGGCCGTCGGACCCCACGTTGTAGTTCTGCGTCAGCGACTTCTCCGCGGCGGATAGATTGACCGAGGCGCCCGTTGTGGCCTCATAGTTCTTGGCCGCGTTGTAGTCCTGTTTGTTGTTGAATATCTGGAATCCCATATTCATGGGGCGATTCCGGAAATATGGCTGCGTGAAGCCAAACAGGAATGTCCGGCTGACGCTGCCCAGGTTGGCCTGCAGGCTGAGTGTTTCTCCCAATCCCAAAAAGTTGTTGGTGGAGTAATTCAGTCCGAGGAAGGCGCCGGAGAGCCCGCTGACGCCGCCATTGAGGCCGATGGAGTTTTTGCCCTTCTCTTTCACCTTCAAAAGCAACTCGACTGTGCCGTTATCCGGGTCCTGGTGGGCTTCGGAGTCCTGATCCACCTTTAACGGCTCAAAGTATTCGAGCTGATTGAGTCGCAGCAGGCTGTACTCCCACAGCTGCGAGTTGTAAACCGAACCCTCGTCAAGCAACAGTTCGCGGCGGATGACTTTGTCGCGAGTGATGGTGTTGCCGGTGAACTCAATGCGCGAGACGAAAAACTGCTTGCCCTCGTCGATGTCGATATTCAGAGAGACGGTCCTCTTCTGATCGTCATACGTGATCTTGGGGATGGCGCCGAAATTGATGTAGCCCAGGCCGCCATAGGCCTTCTTCAGGTTGTCGAGGCCCTTGGCGATTTCCGTGGCGCTGAACCAGTCGCCGTCCTTGATGGGAAAGGTGCCGCGCAACGCCTTCTGGTTGTTGATCTGCTTGTTGCCCGTGAACGTGATGGTCCCAAGGCGGTAGCGGCCGCCCTCTTCAATGGTCATCGAGATGTCAATGCGCTTGCCGGTACGCGGCCTGAAAGTGAACCAGTTGAGGCCGCCCTCGTCGCGAATCTGCGTCTTGGGCTGCTCCACGGCGGCATTGGCATAGCCCTTGTCGCGGTAGGCCTGCCGAACCCGCTCCGTATCTTCCTCGAGCTTCGAGGAATCGTATGTCTGGGGAAACAAATCCTCGAAAACGATGGAATACGGAATGCCGATGGGCTTCAGGTTCTTCATGGCGCGCCGCAGGTCGAGGGCGCTCAAATGCTGATTGCCTACGAAGCTGATCTTGCCCACCTTCACCACCGGGCCTTCTTTGATGTTGAACGTGACCTGCACCGAAGCCGGGGGAACCGTCTTGACGTCGGTTTTGACCGTTGCAAACTGGTGCCCGTGAGCAGCGAGCAGTTCCTTGATGACGTTGTCGGCGTGCTGGATCCGGGTGGGGTCGTACTGGCTCTCTACCGACAGCCCTACCTTTTCCTTTTTGAAGGCATCCAGGATGTCGGAGTTGGTGACCGAATTATTGCCCTTATAGATGATGTCGCGAATCGTTGGTTTTTCGCGGACAAAAACGTCGAGGATGATGCCCTTCTCTGAATCCTCGCGCTCGATGCGCAGATCCTCAAAGTAGCCGGTGTTCCAGAGGGAGTTGAAATCGCGCTCGATGGAGATCGGATCGTAGGTGTCGCCCGGATGAGTGAACATTCGGGCCAGGATGGTTTCCTTCGGAATGCGCCGGTTGCCGATGACGCGAATCTGGTCGATCGTGTCGGACGTCTGCGCGATGGCTGCGCCGGCGCTTGCTACCAGGACCGCCAGAATGAGGAAGCGCGCCACGCGTCCGATAACGGAAGCGGCGCCGAAGAAAGTGTGCCTGATCTTCACCGGGTCTGAGCCCTGCGGCGAGCACAAATACTCTTTCTTGCCATTGTTCGGGTTCACAGGAAGAATTTGCACACCCTCATTCGCTGAAAATCCGGTCCTTCGTCGGAGATTCTGATCGTTCCTTCAGGAAAGATCGATTCTACAGGACCGTGCCCACCCTCCCCAAACTTGCCGGGGTCCCCGATGACGGGTGGCTCGAAGAGCCGGGGTCGTCAGGGTGGAAACTTCCCGGGGTCCCCGGCGACAGGTCCCCGTCATGGGGGCCAAACTGGAACCGTCAAGTCCGGTCCCGATCACAAATTTCCTTCCGTGCTCGCCGCCGGAGATAGAGTTAAATCCTTTTTTGAAATCCATCTCACAGTTTACCGGACCCGGGCGCCCTGCCGTGCTCTTGACGGTATGCTCCTTAGACGCGCTTCGCGCCATGAGGACAGCCTCTCTCAAGCGGCTGATTTCAAGGTTCGAATCCTTATCGATCCAACGAGCGTCCCGTATAAAGCGGGGCTCCGTTCGGGCGACAGGCTCCCCGTGCTCGTTATCACCGTCATCCTCGATCAGCTACCATAGTATGTCTAGTGAATCGCTAGCTGGAGTTACACTTCGGTGCGCTCCGGCACGGTGCCCGAGAGCCGGCGCGCACCGCAATCAAGCTCAAAACCGGCCCCGTTATGCGGCCGCGGTTAATGGCAAGCCATTGATTGGCTCGTGCACCGCCAGATCGCCGGCCGAGGAGCGAATACCAGCCCTATGATGTGGATTGTCCGGCTTGCGCTGCGGCGGCCATATACTTTTGTCGTCTTCGCGCTGCTGATTTTGATTCTTGGCGCCTACAGCATCGAAACGATGCCGACGGACATCTTTCCCAACATTGATATTCCGGTTGTCACCGTGGTGTGGAACTTCTCCGGTTTGTCGGCGAATCAGATCGCGAATCGCATTGTGACCAACGCCGAGCGCGGAATGACCACGACGGTCAACGACATCGACCACATCGAGTCGCAGTCGCTGGTGGGCGTGGGAATCATCAAGATCTTTTTCCATCCCCAAGTCAACATCGGTCAGGCGGTCGCCCAGGTAACCTCCATCAGCCAGGTGCAGTTGCGCTCCCTGCCGCCGGGCACCACCCCGCCATTCATCATTCAGTACAACGCTTCCAGCGTCCCCGTGCTGCAGCTTGGTCTCTCGGGCCCGGGCCTCAATGAGCAGCAGCTGAATGATATCGCCACGCAGACCATCCGTATCCAACTAGCAACCGTCGAAGGTGCCCAGACGCCGTTCCCATTTGGCGGCAAGCAGCGCCAGATCCAGGTCGATCTTGACCTGAACGCCCTGGAGGCCAAGGGACTATCCCCGACCGACGTGGTGAATGCTATCGCTGCGCAGAACGTCATCGCTCCCTCGGGCACCATCAAGCTCGACCGTTTTGAGTACCAGGTGGAGACCAACTCCGCGCCCACGGTTCTCGATGCCCTGAACAACATGCCCATCAAGACCGTGAACGGGGCGACGGTCTATATCCGCGATGTCGCGCACGTGCGCGATGGCAGCCCCCCGCAAACCAACATCGTCCGCGTCGACGGCCACCGCGCCATCATGATGAACGTCATGAAGACCGGCTCGGCCTCAACGCTTGACATCATCAAGGACGTACGGGACATCATCTCCAGCCCGAGCTTGAAGGGCCAACTGCCGCCGCAACTCAAGATCGTCGCCCTCGCCGATCAGTCGATCTTTGTGCGCAGCGCGATCAGCGGCGTAGTTCGCGAGGCGATCATCGCGGCCTGCCTCACCGCCATCATGATTCTGGTTTTCCTGGGCAGCTTTCGTTCCACCATCATCATCGCTGTATCCATTCCACTCTCGATTCTCTGTTCCCTGATTCTCCTCGGCGCGCTGCACGAAACCATCAACATCATGACCCTGGGCGGCATGGCGCTTGCCGTCGGCATCCTGGTGGACGATGCCACCGTCGCAATCGAAAACATCAACCGATTTCTTGAGACAGGACGCGAGTTGGAAGCGGCGATCATTGAAGGTTCCGCGCAGATCGCGACTCCCGCCCTCGTCTCCACCCTCGCCATCTGCATCGTTTTTGTGCCGATGTTCTTCCTCAACGGTGTCGCCCGTTATTTGTTTGTGCCCATGGCCGAGGCTGTGGTCTTCGCCATGCTCGCCAGCTATTTCCTTTCGCGCACCCTCGTGCCCACCATGGCCAAGTACCTGCTCAAGGAGCATGACGATGCGCAGGAGGCGAGAAAACAGGCCAGCCGTAACCCATTCATCCGCTTTCAGCACGGCTTCGAACGAGCATTCGACCGCTTTCGTCGCGGCTATCTGAGCCTGCTCACCCTGTGCGTCGATCACGCGGGCGCTTTCTTGATTTTTTTCCTGGCGTTTGCCCTTGTTTCACTCGGACTTGCGCCGTTCCTCGGGCAGGATTTCTTCCCCTCCGTTGACTCCGGCCAGTTCATGATTCACGTGCGCGCGCACTCCGGCACGCGCATCGAGGAAACCGCCGCTCTCTGCGACCACATCGAGGGAACCATCCGGCGGGAGATTCCCTCGCGCGAGTTGGTTACGATCCTCGACAACATCGGTCTGCCCTATTCATCGCTGAATCTCTCCTACTCCACCTCGGCGCCAGTGGGCCCGTCCGATGCCGACATTCAGGTCCAGTTGACCCGCGATCACCATCCCAGCGAGATGTATGTCGAGCGTCTGCGCGAAGTGCTGGCCCGCGAATACCCGGGTGTCACCTTCTACGTGGTTCCCGTGGACATCGTCACGCAGATTCTCGACTTCGGCCTGGCGTCGCCGATTGATATTCAGATCGTCGGCCCCAATCTCTATGCCGATCGCGCGCTGGCCGAGCGCATGCTCAATGAGATTCGCTACGTTCGGGGAGCGGCCGACGTACGCATCCAGCAGCCGTTCAACTATCCCAACTTCACCGTGAACGTTGACCGCACTCGCGCCGAGGCAACCGGACTAACGCAGCAGAACGTGGCCCAAAGCCTTCTGGTGGCGCTCAGCGGCAGCTTCCAGACCAGTCCGAACTTCTATCTCGATCCGCGCAACGGCGTTTCGTACAACATTGCCATACAGGCGCCGCAGTACCGGATGGACACAATGTCGGCATTCGAAAGCCTGCCCATAACAAGTTCGGCAACCAACGCGGCCATGACCGAGCCTTCGGGCAGCACTTCGACAGGTGCGCCCGGCGCAGCGCCCTTGGGCAGTTTTGCCCCTGCCCAGACTTCCGGAGCCACAACCGCCGCACCAGGGGCCCCCAAGCCGGTGCAAGTGCTGAGCAACCTCGCCTCCATCGTCCCCGGCGCAGAGCAGGGTACGATCAGCCATTACGATGTGCAGCCCGTGATCGACATTTACACGAATGTGGAGGGCACCGGCCTGGGCAGCGTAACGCGGGCCATGCAGAAGATCGTCGACGCTCATCAAAAAGACCTGCCCCGAGGCTCGCACTTCATCCTCCGCGGCCAAAGCGAGACCATGTACCGATCATATCTCGGTCTGTTGAGCGGCCTCGCCTTCTCCATCCTGCTTGTCTATCTGCTCATCGTTGTCAACTTTCAATCGTGGCTCGATCCGTTTCTCATCATCTCCGCCTTGCCCGCCGCGCTTGCGGGAATCATATGGTTTCTTTTTCTCACTGGGACTCGGCTCAGCGTGCCGGCGCTCACCGGAGCCATCATGTGCATGGGCGTGGCTACCGCCAACTCCATCCTCGTCGTGAGCTTTGCGCGCGAGCAGATGGAAATCCTCGTGGGCGATGCGCGGCGCGCCGCGCTGAGCGCAGGCTTTGTCCGCTTGCGCCCGGTGCTGATGACCGCGCTTGCCATGATCATCGGCATGGTCCCCATGGCCCTGGGGTTGGGCGACGGCGGCGAACAGAACGCGCCGCTGGGACGCGCCGTCATCGGCGGGCTGCTGTTGGCCACCGTGGCCACGTTGTTCTTTGTGCCCGCTTTCTTCTCCTTCATTCATGGCCGCATTGAGCGGCAGCGCGAGCGCGACGACGAATCCGACGCCGCTCGCTTTGATGAGTTCGACGCTAGACCGGAGTAGGTGCTTATGAATCAGGAACCGAATGCACATTCACAATCCGCCGAGGCCAGTCACGAAACCGCTCCCGAGGCATCTCCTCTTTCGCCGCGCAAAGTCCTGGTGGGCGTGGCCATCGTCCTGGTCATCCTGATCGTGCTCGCTGCAGTGGGGATCCTTCGCCGGCTGAACACCGACACCGTTCTTGCCCAGCGTACTGACGCTCTGGCCGCGCCTACGGTCGACATCGCTCCCGCAAAAGCTGGCGCGCCGATAGAGACGCTTGTCCTCCCTGGCAACGTGACTGCGTATACCGATTCGCCCATCTACGCACGCACCGACGGCTACCTCGAACACTGGTACGCGGACATCGGCGCGAAAGTGAAGAAGGGTACACTGCTCGCCGTGATCTCCACGCCCGAACTCGACAAACAGGTGGCGCAGGCCGAGTCCGATCTGGCCACGGCCGAGGCCACCGCCAACAACGCGCGCATCCAGGCGGATCGCTACTCAGGTCTGGTCAAATCCAACGCCGTCTCACAGCAGGACACCGACACGTTTGTGAACCAGGCCGTTGCCACGGCATCGGCCGTCAAGTCTGCGCAGGCAAACCTGCAGCGCCTCGTTGAATTGCAATCGTTCGAAAAGATCTATGCCCCCTTCGACGGCGTTGTAACGGCGCGCGAGATTGACACCGGCCAGCTCATCAACTCCGGCTCCGGCCAGGGTGGCGGCACGGAGCTCTTCCACATGCAGGCCCTCCAGACGTTGCGCGTCTACACCAATGTGCCGCAGCTCTTCTCGCAAACCATGAAGCGCGGAATGAAAGTCGACCTCACCTTCCCCGAATACCCCGGCAAAACTTTCGCAGGCACCCTCGTCCGCACCGCCGACGCCATCGATCCCGTGAGTCGCACGCTGCTTGTCGAGCTCGACGTCGACAACCGTGCAGGCCAGCTCATGCCCGGCTCGCTGGCACAGGTTCATTTCAAGACCGCCTCTGCCGCGCCAACGTTCATTGTGCCCGCATCGGCGGTGATCTTCCGGCGCGAAGGGTTGCAGGTGGCAACCGTGATCCAGGGCAGCGAGGGAACTGTCGCACATCTTATCCCGGTTGTGATCGGCGAAGACGACGGCGCTACCGTGCAGATTATTAGTGGCCTGAATCCCAACGACAAAATCGTCCAGGATCCACCGGACTCGCTGATCAACGGAGAAAAGGTGACCGTGGAATCGTCTCAGGGCAGTGCGTTTGGTGCGGGAGGCCTGTGACCATGGCGAAGCAGTCGCCAAAGAATCGTGCACCATCGCTGCGCGCAATTCCCCGGCTTGTTCCCTCGGTCCCTTGCCCCCTGCTGGAGTCCGCAGCGGCTTCGCCGCCGGGGTGGCTCGTTCCCCTGCCCACTTGCTGGGGTCCCCGGCGACAGGTCTTCGTCGCTTGGGTGGCTTGCTCGCTGCTCCTTCTCTCCGGGTGCAAGCCCGTCGGCCCCAACAACAACCGTCCCGGCTACACCGCGCCCGCCGCCTATAAAGAGACCGGCGCGACAACCGCCGTCGTCCCTCCGCCCAACCCGCAGGGCGGCGCATGGCAACCCGCGAATCCCTCCGACGGAATGTTGAAGGGCAAATGGTGGGAGATCTACCAGGACCCGCTGTTGAACAATCTTGAAGAGCGCATCGATTCCAGCAACGTGCAGCTCCGCCAGCAAATGGAGCTTTATCTGGCCGCGGAAGCCCAGGTGCGGGCCGCGCGCGCTAATCTCTATCCCACGCTCTCCGCCGGCCCATCCATCAGCCGCGATCGCGTTTCGGCCCACCGTCCTCTTGCTGCGCCGGGCAGTGCCACCACCTTCGGGGACTTCGTCATCGCCGGCCTGGCCAGTTGGGAGCCCGACTTCTGGGGCCGCATTCGCCGCACCGTCGAGCAGGCGCGCGCCAACGCGCAAGCCAGCGCCGCCGACGAGGCCAACGTGGCTCTCACACTCCATGCCGAGATGGCCACCGACTATTTCGCACTCCGCGGGCTCGATTCTCAGATCCAGCTCTTGACCGACACGGTCACCGATCTCGAGCACCAGCTCGACCTCACGAAGCGGCGTTTTTCCGGTGGCGTGGCCACCGAGGCGGACATCGCGCAGGCGCAAACGCAGCTTGAAACCGTTCGCGCGCAGCTTGTCGACCTTGGCGTGGCGCGCGCGCAATACGAGCATGCCATCGGCACTCTAGGCAACGACAGTCTGCCGGACTTCAGCATCCCGCCGTCGCCGCTCGATCTCAAGTTGCCGCAAGTCCCGCTGGGCGTGCCCTCGCAACTGCTCGAACGCCGGCCAGACATTGCCCAGGCCGAGCGTCTCGCGGCTGCTGCCAACGAGCAAATCGGCATCAACATCAGCGCGTTTTATCCCACCATCACGCTGGGCGGATCAGGCGGCTTTGAAAGTACCAACCCCGGCACATGGATTCAGGGTCCGAGCTCGCTTTGGAGCCTGGGCGCGCAGGCCACGGAGCTCCTCTTCGATGCGGGACAGCGCCACGCACTCACCGATGTAGCCCGGCACAATTACGAAGCTCAGGCCGACGCCTATCGCAACTCGGTCTTTCAAGCGTTCGACGATGTTGAAGACCAGCTCTCCGCGCTGCGCATTCTGGAGCGGGAAGCGGCCACTGAACAAGGTGCTGTCGACTCCGCCCAGCACTCCTTCGATCTGTCCAGCACGCGCTACAAAGGCGGCGCCACCAGCTATCTCGAAGTGCTTACCGCCAAGCAGACCCTGTTGCAAAACCAGGTCACCGCCATCAACATCGTGAGCCGGCAATTTGCGGCCAGTGTAAGCCTGGTGCGCGCCCTCGGCGGCGGCTGGGATGTGACGCAACTGCCCTGATCGCAGCACTTTGGCGCCTCGATGTGAAAATGCCGATAATCTGCCCGAAACCCACACAACGCGCCCTTCTCCGGGTGCATCGTAGTCAGGGAGGTTTACCCCATGAAAAAGCTGCACACCGTTTTAGCGCTTGCGTTCCTTTCCTCGAGTCTTATGGGAGGCGTCGCCCTCGCCCAGGACGATCATCACGACGACCACGCGACCGCTCAGGACCATCACGACAACCATTCTTATGTGGAACACAGCGATTGGAGGAAGGGTGGACACATCAAGAATGATGACTGGAATCGCGGCGACAAGGTCGACTATCACCAATATCACCTGGCCGCCCCGCCACGGGGTTACGAGTGGCGCATGGTGGATGGCTACTATGTTCTCGCCAACATTTCGAACTTCCAGATCCGCACCGTCATCCGCATCCCGTAACCCACCCCTCCCCCAACCTTGAGGGCCGCCGGATAATTCTCAGCCGGCGGCCTCGGCATTTTTCAAGCGCCGCCAGGGCGCAAGATGGTTCTGTATCACCGGCGTGACCTCCTGCGGCACCCGGCCAAGGCGCGGTCCACTTGCGGGCACTTGGGCCATCGGGGATTCCGTGTCACCGAAGCCTTATCGCGAGAATGCCGCCGCTGGCACGTCGGCGAACGGCGTCGACGGGCCTTCCCACATCAATCGCGGCGCGCCGGCGCTTGCCGTGTTCAGAGCCTCGACGTGAATCGCATGCAATCCGGCGCGCAGGCCCAACGATCCGCGATCGTAACGCAGCGCATTGCCCGGCGAGCCGCAGACCAGCCTGAACGGCGGACCGGTCTTCGCCACCTCCATGCCGTCGATCGTCACGCGCGCACCATCGCGATCGATCAGATGAAAGGTATAGCCGCCATCGACGGGAATGTTGATGAATCCGTCCCAGGCCGTCGCATATTGCTTGAGCGCTTGCGCGCTGGCGGTCAGATCGGCTGACTGGCCTGTGAGTGCAGGCTGCAGAGCGGACAAGTCCGGCAGCTCGGTCCATGTGCCGGAAAAAATCTTCCAACTCAGTCCCGGCGACGTGGGACCCGCGGACTTGATCCCATCGTGAAATTGCTCGATAGTCACAAGACCCTGCGCCGCCCAATCCTGATGGCCGGCCTTGTCCGTCACATGCAACAACACGCGGAATCGTCCCGCGCCATTCCTTCCATCTAGTTCCGTCCCAAGCGCGTCAGGAAGGCGATGCCGCACACGGCGACCATGCGCCGAGCTTCCGTCGCCAAACAGCCATGTGTACTGCGCTCCTGGAACGTCCTGCACGGTGAGCGTCACTTTCTTCCTCGGCGCGATCACCGCCGGATCGACTGTGAAACCCGCCGCCAGCGCAGGCGCCGGCGCATACGTAGGCTGAGCCGCGCCGCCTGAAACCGCCAATGGCACCTGCGAGTCGCGCGTCACGCGCGTCTGTCCGTACTTCACGTTGTCGAAGGTCACATCGCTCACGTCGCCGATCATCGTTGACTCTGCAAGCGGCGGCTGATCGAGCGCCCAGATGTTTCGGAACGTGAATCCGTGCAGGCTGGGCTGCTCCTGCTCCATTTGCGCCAGCGAATACCAGTTGTCGAGGAGGAGATTTTCAAATGTAACGCCGGAATGGTCACCGCTCGCTCCATTCGCTCCCCAGAACCCGAGCAGGCCAAACGTTTGCCCGCATGAACCGATGCCTGCGTGCAAAATATCGGAGTCGCGCAGCGTGAAGTTGTGCAGGTTATAAGTCTTCTGCGGCCATCCCAACCGCACCACGTTGGAAATGCTGGTGGAAAACTCTGTGTTCTCGACCAGAATGTTGCTGACGTCGGCGCCGGGCGCTGTGAGGGCAGCCTCGGTATAGCCATCCCAATTGCCCAGCGCCGCTAGGTCGTCGTCGGAGGCGCGGAAAAAGGAATGATTCACCACGCTGTCGCCGCCGCCCAGCCAGTCCATGCCGTCCTGGTTGGCGTTTCCCGTATCACCGCCGATCACGCGCAAATCGTCAATGCGGAATCCCGTCGAATCCTTCATCTGGATCGACCAGGTCCTCGAACGGATGATGCAGGTGAGGCCGTCGATCTCAATGTTGTGCGCCTGGTCAGCGACAATGCAATGCCAGTCGGGCTTGTGCATCCAGCCCGTGTCGCCGTTCGGGTCCTGCGGCCCGTCGTAGACGATCGTTCCCCGGCCCAGCACCTTCACGTTGTTCACCTGCCACAGGTTTAGGCTGCCGAAGACGAACGCGCCCGGCTCAAGATAAATCGTGTCGCCGCTCTTGGGGTTGAGGCTTTCACGATGCACACCCGCGGGCACGATGGCGACGTTCGGTCCGCTCGGCGGCGGCGCAGGCGGTGAGCCGGCAAAGAGAAACAGCATGCGCGCTTTGTTCAGGAAATCGCCGGGCCGCGAGATAGAGAGCTTGGCCGGTCCGGAGATCCGAAAGCGGATGGTTTGCGGTTCTCCTTCGGGGTGCGTTGGTCGGATTCCCAACCGCCATGGCTCGATATCGACGCCGCTGTCCCAGAAATGCGGGTCGGCTGCGGTTATCGAGATATCCGCGGGCCCCGTCGTGTCGAAGCTGACAAATTCGTAGTTCGAAGCGGCATGGGCCACATCAACCCGCTGGTTGTTTACCGTAATCGCGAAGAAGCTGTTCCGCATCTCATCGGGGACGGGCGCGGCCTGCACTTGCGCAACACCGCGGGCAAAGCATGAAAGCGCAAGAACGAGCATCAGCAGCGCGCGAAAACAGGGCAATGAGGTGATCCTTGCATCAAAGTCCGGAACCATCCAATGTAGCACTTTGAATCTTCGGGCAGGAGGACGACTGGCTGGCAGACGCGCATTGGGGTCTTAAGAGAGGCCCCATGAGCAAATCGTCATCTGAAAGCCGCGCCAAATGGCCTCAAAACTTACGCATCGAGCAATTTCCAAATATAATCTTATAAGGTTCCCCACTCAGCGCGACGCGCTCGGTTTTGTCGCGCCGCCGTGCATGTGAACCGCGCACAGGTGCTGGCTTCTACATGAATCAAGAAGAACTGATCCTGGTGACCGGCGCGACGGGCTTTCTGGGCGCTCAAGTTGTCCGTGAGCTGCTCCAGCGCCAGCCACGCGCCAGGCTTGCCCTGCTGATCCGCCCCCGCTCGGGTCAAACGCCTGCGCAACGCGCGGAATCGATCATTGAGCCAGCGGATTCGCAACGTGTGCAGGTTTATGCCGGCGACGTGAGCGAGCCCAACTGCGGGTTGGACGCTTCGACCCTGGAGCATCTGGCTGCGGATGTAACGCGGGTGATTCACTGCGCGGCGACTGTGCGCTTTGATCACTCGCTGGAGCAGGCCCGGCACATGAATGTCGACGGTACGCGGAAGATGCTGGACTTTGCCGCGTCCATGCCTTCGCTCAGGAGCTTTACCTACGTCGGTACTGCATATGTGGCGGGAGAGCGCGAAGGACTGATCCGCGAAGATGAGCTCGATGTGGGCCAACACTTCCGCAACACCTACGAGCAAACCAAAGCCGAAGCCGAGGCGCTGGTGCGTTCGCGCATGGGCTCACTTCCCTGTGTAATCCTGCGTCCAAGCATCATTGTGGGAGATTCACGGACCGGCGTCACCTCCAGCTTCAAAATGTTGTACTGGCCGCTCAAGATCTACTCGAGAAGGCTCTGGCGCACCGTGCCAGGATTCCGCGACGCAGTGCTGGATATCGTGCCTGTCGATTATGTGGCCAAGGCCGTCGTTCAGCTCGCGTTCGACGAAAGGGCTGTGGGCGCCACTGTTCACTTATGCGCCGGACCCAAAGGCAGCGCCACGATCGAGCGCGTCGCCAGGCGTGCCGCGGAGTACTTCAAGGTTCGCGAGCCGCGCTATGTCGATCCCAAAATCTTCTTTGCTGCCGTCAGGCCGCTGCTGTCTCTCGCGCTCTGGGGGCGGAAGCGTCGCGTGCTGGTTGACGGCGCCGCCTACCGCGATTACTTCACCATGCGCATGCAGTTCGACACCACGAATGCCGAGCGTCTGCTGGGGCCCGTGGGAATTACGCCGCCGCCCGTAATGGAGTATCTCGACCGCCTGCTGCACTATTGCGTGGCAAGCGATTGGGGACGCAAGGAAGTTCCGGCACAATGAGTCTCCTCCGCCAAATTCGGCTCGCTCGCGATCGAGGCATTACCGTCGCCAACCTGGTAGACGAACTGCTGCGGCGCAAGGGCGATTCCGAAGTCTCGGTGAGTGTCACTGGAAACTTCCAGCTTTCTGATCTGCACACGGCAATCTGCGAGATCGATGGTTTCCTTCGTCGATCCATCGGCCTGCGTCCAGCCGAACCGGTCGCTATCTATTGCACCAACGATCACCACTGCTTCCACTGGTTCCTGGCTATCATCCGCGCCGGTGGCATTGCCGTTCCGCTGAACCCGCAGCTCTCTCTCAGCGAAGTGAAGCGCATCCTTGCCGACAGCGGGACGCAGATTCTTGTCACCGATAAAACGGTCTTCGAGCGCAGCATACGGGACCGCGGCGAACTGAATGTTCGCGCCTGGATCCAGGCGGGTCAGGAACCGGAAACCATCGACGGATTTGTGCGCATTCAAAATTGTGGCGCGCCGTTTCCCCCGGCGACAATCGATCCTGCGGCGACCGTCGCTGTCTTCCACACTTCCGGCACCACGGGGTTTCCCAAGGGAGCGGCTCTTTCAAGCCGTGCCCTTCTCGGCGCGCGTTCTTCCACGGTGTTTGCCGGGCTTTTTCTCGGCCACAAGGATCTCGCCCTGGTTGCGTTGCCGTGGTCGCACATCATGGCCGTCAGCATTGCCCTTTACGGCTTGATGGCCGGAGTCCGCGGATGCTTTCTCGAGCGTTTCGACGTCGAAGATGCCCTCGATCTGGTCGAGCGGTTCCGCGTGACCGTCTTTGTTGGCGTCCCTGCCATGCTCGCGAAAGTGGTGAACAGCAATCCCGATCCGAGCCGCCTTGCCACCCTGCGCGTGTGGCTTTCCGCAAGTGACTACCTGCCCTCTGAGGTTCGCATTCGCGTGCGCGAATATGGAGCATTGCTTCGGCTGCCAGGCGGGCGGCGCATCCCTCCCATCATCCTGAATGGTTATGGGATGGTTGAGCTTGGTGGACTGGCCATGATGGGGGTCGAATTGTCGCTTTTCCCCGGCAGCGGCCAACTTTGTTTTCCCGTTCCTCCGTTTCGCGTTCGCATCGCCGATGAAAACGGCCGGCGCGTTCGGGCTGGCCAACCAGGCGAGTGCCAAATCCGCCGGCGCGGCATTGCGCCGCACTATTGGCAAGACAAGGAAAGCAACAATGGCCTTTTGACAGGCGATGGATGGCTGCGCACAGGCGACTTGGCCACCCGGAACCACTTTGGTCTGATCCGCATCGTCGGGCGCATTAAAGACGTGATCAAATCCGGCGGATACTCGGTTTACGTGCGCGAATTGGAGGAGACGATACTGGCTCATCCCGCTGTGGCTCGCGCCATCGCCTTCGGCCTGCCCCACAAGGAGAAAGGCGAGGTACCCGCCGTGGCAGTGGAGTTGCTTCCCGGCGCTCCCGCCGGTGAAACAGACCTGATGGATTGGTGCCGGAGCCACCTCGCCGCTTACAAAACGCCGCGACGCATCTGGATTCTAGATCCAGGAGGCTTGCCTCAGAACCACAACGGCAAGGCTCTCAGGCGGGTCCTGCGCGAACGTTTCTCGGAAAAGATCGCCTGAGAATTCTCTGCAATTGTCAGTCGTGACGAAGCGCATCCACCGGAGATAGCTTCCCCGCGCGCCAGGCTGGAACGGCGCCCGCAATCAGCCCCGCGATGAGTGCGATCACCATCGCCTGCACAAGCAGCGGCCACTCGAGGGTAGATGAGACGAAGGTCGCGGTTTGTGGCAGGCTCGCAAGCACACGCAAAGAGATCCATCCCAGTAGCAGACCGAAGACTCCACCGCCCAGGCCGAGGATGGCCGCCTCAAACTCAATGAGCAGCAGTATTTGCCCCCTCTTCCATCCCATGGAACGCAGGGTGCCGATCTCCTGCGTGCGCTCAAAGACGCTCATCACCATGGTGTTCGCAATCCCCAGAATGCCGATCATGAGCGCCAGCGTTGAAGTACCCCACGCGGAGGCCTGCGCAAGTTTGACGAATTGGTTGTCGCTGGCGCGCTCAGCTGCGGGAATTGCTTTCAGTCCCGGCAGTGCGGCCTCAATTTCCGCTTGCGCGCGCTTCAGATAGTGATCCCATGCCTCACCTTGCGGGGCCGGACGCAGGCGCACGTCAATCGTCGACACTTTGCCTTGCACGCTGCTCAACTGCTGCAGTTGGTCGAGCGGCATGATCACCGCGTCGGCTTCGAGCGCCGAACCGCCGTGGTATACGCCCGTCACCGTAAACGGCGTCCCCTCGATCTCCAGAGCGTCGCCGGACTTTTTCTTCAGTCCTTGCGCCAGAACATCGCCCAGCATCACCTCTGGCTGGCCGTCGCGAAATCGCCTTCCTGAGAGGATCTGCAACGAGTCGAGCTGGTATCCGCTCGCCAGCCAGCCGTAAACCAGCGCATTCTCATCTGAGGTCAGGTCCATCTCATTGATGATCGCGGGCGCGGCCTGAGCCACAACGGGAATATCTTTCAGCTTGCCGGTAACGGATTCATCCAGTGAAGTGTTCAGAAACGTGCCGCGAATCACCGCAATGTCGGTGCGGCTGCTGGAGTAGATCTTGATCCATTGCTGTTCGAATGACCGGGAGAAGCCCACCAGGCCAACAAACGCGCCCACCGCCATGCTGATTCCGCCCAGGGTCAGCAAAGTTCTGAGCCGTCGGCGCCGCAGGTTCTTCCAGACAAATTTCGTAAACGAGAGTGAGGAGGCCATCGAGCCGAAGCAGATCCTGTGGGGCGGTGATTGGCAAAGAAAGCAAGCCCGGAGAGCACGGCAACGTTCACTTGCCCCGTCCACAAGAATAAGAGGTTACAGCCCAGCTTGCAATGCGCAGCCTGTGGCGCTTAGATGCCTTCACCCATGGTGACGTATACCCGCATGCGTTCGAGCTCCACGCGATAGGCTGTGCGCTCGGCCTCTTCGGCTGCAAAAGGATCGGGCGGGCACGGCTCGGCGCCCAGCCGTTCTTCCAATTCCTCCACGCGCGCTGAGAGCGCGATCAGCGCGTCGGAGAGCGGGTCCTTGATGTCGTGCGGATCGGTGAGGAGCACGCGCTCGCCATTGCGATAGACGATGTGAGCTGGAACGCCAACGACGGTCGAGTTCGGCGGCACATCGGAGAGAACCACGGAGCCTGCGCCCACGCGCGAGTTTTCACCCACGGTCAGGTTACCCAGGATGTTGGCGTTGTTGCCGATGAAGACTCGATCGCAGATCGTAGGATGGCGCTTGCCGTGGCCTTTGCCGGTGCCGCCCAGTGTTACCCCCTGGTACATAGTCACGTCGCTGCCCACGATGGCCGTCTCGCCGATCACTACTCCCGTTGCGTGATCGATAAACAGGCGCTCGCCGATCAGCGCGCCTGGATGAATGTCCACGCCGGTGTAGAAGCGGGCCACCTGCGAGAGCACTCGCGCTATGAGACGAAAGTGGTGACCCCAGAGCCAGTGTGAGATGCGATAAATCCACACCGCCCAGAGGCCTGGGTAGCAGAGCAGAACCTCGAGCCGTGTGCGCGCAGCCGGATCGCGCTCCATGATGGAGCTGATTTCATCGCGCATTCGGCCAAAAATCGACATGACTTCCAATGGAAACAGAGACTAGGGGCTCAGTCCCTCAGTCCCAAGTCCCTAGTCCCTGCTTCTCTTACGCCGTTACCGCAATCGGCTCGGGCTGCAACGCCAACGCCTGCTGGCGCAGCGGCTCGAAGAGCACGCTCGACAAGTAGCGCTCGCCGAAGTCGGGCAGCACAACCACGATCAGCTTGCCTGCATTCTCCTGCCGTGCGGCCACCTTGAGCGCCGCCGCGACCGCCGCGCCGGAGCTGATCCCGACGTAGAGGCCCTCCTCACGTACCAGGCGCCGCGCCATGTCGATTGATTCATCGTTGGTCACCTGCACAACTTCATCAATGAGCTTGGTATCGAGCACGTTGGGAATAAACCCGCCGCCCAGGCCCTGAATCTTGTGTGGGCCGGGCTTACCGCCCGAGAGTACGGCGCTGTCAGAGGGTTCAACGGCGATGGCCTTGAACGATGGCTTCTTCGGTTTGATGTAATTCGAAACACCGGTGAGAGTGCCACCGGTGCCGACGCCGGAGATGAGAATGTCAACTTTGCCGTCCGTGTCGTCCCAAATCTCGGGGCCGGTCGTCTTCAGGTGAATGGCGGGGTTGGCTGGGTTGTCAAACTGTTGCAGCATGTAGCCATTGGGCGTCTTGGCCAAAATCTCTTCGGCCTTGGCGATCGCGCCCTTCATGCCATTAGGGCCGGGGGTAAGCACGATCTCCGCTCCATAGGCCAGCAGTGTCACGCGCCGCTCCAGGCTCATGGTTTCGGGCATCGTGAGGATGAGCTTGTAGCCTTTGACCGCAGACACAAAAGCCAGAGCGATGCCGGTATTGCCGCTTGTAGGCTCAATCAGAATCGTCTTACCCGGGGAAATCTTGCCGGCCTTCTCGGCGGCGTCGATCATGGCGAAGCCGATGCGGTCCTTGACGCTCGATGCCGGGTTCTGGCTTTCCAGCTTGGCGACGATGGTAGCGGGCAATCCCGCTGCCACACGGTTCAACCGCACCAGGGGAGTGCGGCCAATCAATTCGGTAACAGTCGCGGCAATGCGCGCCATAATGATCTCCTTTTTTCCGGGGCAATGGGCCCGGATTGCTGGTGAAACGGATTCTAGGGGAACGGTGCAGCTTGTCTGGAGGGAAAAGTCGCGCGCCATCAAGCGCACTTCGGCATCGGAGCTGGCACCAGGACGGTGTTAGCGACATCGATGCATATACATAGCCTAGACCCAATGCGCCTCGTATGGCAAGGCCTATCGTTCCGAGCCGTCGGCTTGCGCCCGGCGAACGAAAGATCCGCTTCAGCCGGTATTGCGCAAGCCCGCCGAAATTCCGTTGATCGTCGCCGCGATCGCGCGATTCACATCGGGTGTGTCCTCGCCGGCGCGCTTCCGCCGCAGCATATCCACCTGGATCAAATGCATGGGATCGACGTACGGATTGCGCAGCTTGATCGAGTGAGCCAGCACCTGGTTACTCTCAAGCAGTTCCTTCTGGCGCGTGACCGCGAGTACTGCGCGCACCGAACGATGAAACTCGGCTTCGAACATATCGTAGATGCGTTCGCGCAGCTTCTCATCCTTGACCAGCGTGGAGTAAAGCCGCGCCGTACCCAGGTCGGCTTTGCCCAATGCCATTTCGACGTTACGGAACAAATCGATGAAAAGCGGGAATTCCTTAGCCATGGTCTGCAGGAGTTCGAGTGCGCCGGGCCGCGCGAGAAACTGGTCGATGGCAGATCCCACGCCGAACCACGCCGGCACCAGCAGCCGCGATTGCGTCCAGCCGAAAACCCAGGGAATGGCGCGCAAATCCGACAGTTTGGGTGAATCGTTGCGGCGCGTCGGGCGCGAACCGATCTTGGCGTTCTCCAATTCGCCTACCGGCGTGCTCTGCTCGAAGTAGGTGACCACCCCCGGGTCGTCAAGAATGTATTCGCGGTACGAGTCATAAGCCAGGCTCGACAGCTCGTCGAGCGCGGACTCCCACTCCGGCTTGAGCACGCCGGTGAAGTGGCCTTCAGGATCGCGCGCGTTGGGGCGCGCCAGCGCATCGAGCGACGCGGCAATCATCAGCTCCAGATTGCGCTCAGCCAGCACCTCATCGGCGTACTTGAAATTCAGCACTTCGCCCTGCTCGGTGATCCGCAACTGGCCGTCGAAAGAATCGAACGGCTGGGCGAAGATGGCGCGATGCGTTGGCCCTCCGCCGCGGCCCACCGTGCCGCCGCGGCCATGGAAAATGCGCAGCTTCAGGCCTGCCTCGCGCGCCACTACGTGCAGATCGCGATGCGCGCGGAAAATCTCCCACGTCGAGGTCAGCATGCCGCCATCCTTGTTCGAGTCGGAGTAGCCGAGCATGATCTCCTGCCAGTTGCCCCACGACTCAAGCAGCCGGCGGTAGTCGGCACGGCTCCAAAGCTCGCGGCAGATTTGCGGCGCATTCCGCAGATCTTCGATGGATTCGAACAGCGGCACCGGCATCAACCCGGGATCGCGGCCCGGCTCCTCTCCGGCGCCTTCGACCGCTACGCCACCAAGCCGCGCCAGGCGAATCACGGCCAGCACATCCTCAACCGAAGACGCACCGCTGATCACATACTGGCGAACCGCCTCCGGCGAGCAGCCCCCCTTTACTTCGGCCACCACGCGAAACGTCTCCAGCGCGCTCGCCGTTTCCTGCGACAGTCCACCTTGAAGCGACGGCGCAACGGTGTCGCTGATGGCCTCGCGTAATGCAACAGCGTGAACCCGCGCATGTTGCCGGATGTCGAGCGTATGCAGATGCAGGCCGAATGTGCGCACCTGGAGGATGAGCGGATCGATCAGCGTGCGCGCGATTCGGATGCCCTCATGCTCGGCCAGCGATGCGCGCAGCGTTTCCAGGTCGTCGATAAAGTCCTGAACCGAGCAGTAAGCGGGCAGCGCCTGGGTCAGCTTGTCGTGGCCGCGCGCCAGCGTAAAAGGCGTCACGGGCAGCCCGCCGCCAGAACCCATCCCCTCACTTGCCCTCTCCAGCGTGCGCTGGATGCGCGCCTTCAGGCAGATCACGAAGCGGCGGTAATACTCGAATTCGTATTGCGAGCCGAAAACCTGCGCCTCTGGCGTATGCACCTGCGCCACATAAGCGCGCAGGCGCTCGAGCAGCGCCTCGCTAACTTCCCGCTGTTGCGCACTCGTAGTGAGCAAATCGATGATTCTGTCGAGCTGGCGCTGGTAGTAGAGCAGCAAATGCCCACGAGCAAGCTGCAAGGCCGCGCGGGTCACTTCGGGCGTAACAAATGGATTGCCGTCTCGGTCGCCGCCGATCCACGAGCCGAAGCGCAAAACCAGCGGCAGCTCCAGCGGCTCGATCTCCAGATCGTATGCCGATCTCAAAGCCGCCGAAATCTCGCGATAGAGCTCGGGCAGCGTCTCGAAAATGGAAACGTCGTAGTAGTCGAGGCCCATCTTCACTTCGTCGTAAACCGTCGGCCGGCGCGAGCGCACTTCGTCGGTCTGCCAGAGGCCTGTAATCTCGGCTAGCACTAGCTCCTCGAGCCGCGCCATGTCCTGCGCGGGCAGCGGAATTCGATCGAGCGCCTCAAGGAACTCGCCGATACGCCGCCGCTTGAACATCACGGTGCGCCGGGCCGCCTCAGTGGGGTGCGCAGTGAAGACGGGCACAATGAGCACGCGGCGCAGCCAGTTCAGTGCCTCCTCCGCGCCGATTCCCACGCGGCGCATTTCGCTCAACGTGCCTGCGAGCGACCCGCGCTGACGTCCGGCCTGGCCGCTCAGGCGCAGCGCCACCCGGCGCCGCTTGCGATGGTTCGTTTCCGCCAAATTGATGAGTTCGAAATAGAAGGCAAACGCCCGCGTAAGCAAAATCGCGCGCTCCACGGGCATCGAGTGCACCAGCGCCATCGCGGCAGAGTCCTGGCGCGCGGCGTCCTCGGATTTTCCGTGCGCGTCGGCGTCGCGGCGGCGAATCGTTCCCTGCCGCAGCGCTTCGACCTGTGCAAAGAGCTCATGGCCGGCCTGCTCGCGCAACACCACACCTAGCAGCGTGCCCAGCGAGCGCACGTCGCGGCGCAGCGGAGCTTCCTTCAGGTCACCGGATTGCGCCTCAAGCTCGGCCAACCGCTGGGCCCAGCTTTCGGGATTCCACAAAAGAGCCATCGTAATTCGATTATGCACGACGAAGATAGGACCGGGCCCCCTCGAAGATTATGCTTCCACCATCCCGAGCCGATGGCCCACAATGGCTGCATGCCATTTGCTGGTCGCATCTTTCCCATCGCCTTTGCCTGCCTTGCATCTGTTGCCGCAATGCAATCCGTGTATGGCCAGAACACCAGTGCGCCGCCGCCCGCACCGGCTGCTCCGCGAGTCGCACGACCGCCGATGCCCACGCGCGATCCGCACACGCCGGGGTATGTCACGTCAACCGAGTTGCCGGACGGCGCTGTTCCTGATCCGAACCAAAACGGCAACTTCATCATCGGTCCAACCCACACTCCCGCACCCGAGCTCGCCGATCCGGCTCGCGCGCTGGACGGCACCGTTGTCGAATTCACAATGAGTTCTAGCGAAAGCAAGTATTTTCCCGGAATCGCCCGGACCAGCGACTCCCTCGGGACGCCCGATCCGGCGAACCCCGCACGGCTTCTCGGTGTAAAGACTCATCCGGCGCCTTATGTTCGCAAGGTGGCCGTTTATGTGCCGAAAGGGTACATCCCCGGCAGCGAAGCGCCCTTCATTGTTGGCGCCGACGGACCGGATCTCCGTCTCTTCGCAGCACTCAACGAACTGATTGCCGAGCATAAGCTGCCGCCCATCGTCGCCGTCTCCATCGGTAATGGAGGAGGCGACGCACAAGGCAGCGAGCGCGGCCTCGAATATGACACCATGTCCGGCCGCTACGCGGAGTTTGTCGAGCGCGAAGTCTTGCCCGCGGTCGAAAGCCACGCCCATGTGCGACTCACCCACGATCCCAATGGGCGCGCCACTATGGGCGCGAGTTCCGGCGGCTCCTGCGCGCTCATTATGGCATGGTTCCATCCGGAGTGGTACCACCGTCTCCTAGTTTACTCAGGCACATTTGTCAACCAGCAATGGCCGTGGAACTCGCGCTCGCCCCACGGCGCCTGGCAGTTCCACGAGCGGCTCATCCCGGATAGTCGGCGCAAACCACTGCGGTTGTGGCTGGAAGTAGGCGACCGGGATCTGTTCAATCCCAATGTGATGCGCGACAACATGCACGACTGGGTATTGGCCAATGAGCGCATGGCCAAAGCGCTCGACGCAAAGCATTATCCGTACCAGTTTATCTTTGCCCGTAACGCCGGCCATGTAGACCGCGGCGTGCAGCAACAAACGCTGCCCGAGGCCCTGGAGTACATTTGGCAGGGCTACCAACCCCAATGACCCGGCACAAGTTAAGAAGGAGAATCGTCCGGCTGCGGCCTGGAAAAACCGTCTGCGATCCAACTCACGTGCTTTCCAACTCCGCCGTCAGTTCTTCCCACTCCGCGGTCAGCGCCGTCAACTGCCCGCGAAGCTCCTCAGCCAGCTTAGTGAGGCGCTCAGTTTCGGCGGCCGAGACGTAAATCCCCAACTGTTCTTCGGTGTGCGCAACGCCGCTCTCAATACGCGGAATCTCTTCTTCGAGAAAGGCGCATCGGTCCTGCATCTGCTTCTGCTTGATGGGATTCAGACGGCGGGCACGGTGGACATGTGTCGACGGCGCGTCGTCGAACCCCTCATAGCCGCCCTCGATGACGATCGTGGTTCCAATCGACGCGGGTTTTTCGGACTGGTGTGCCGGCGTCTCAGCGGCCACGGGCGCAGCCAGCGTTGATTTCCGTCGTAGATAGTCTTCGTAGTTGCCTTCGTACGCTGTCACCGCGCCGCCCTCGATTTCGAGCACGCGCGTCGCCAGCCGATCGATAAAGTAGCGATCGTGCGAAACAAAGACCACCGTGCCGCTGTAGTTGGCCAGCGCCTCAAGCAGCACGTCCTTGGCGCGCATGTCCAGGTGGTTGGTGGGCTCGTCGAGAAGCAGGAAGTTTGCCGGCGACACAAGAATCCGCGCCAGCGCGTATCGGTTTCGCTCGCCCCCCGAGAGCACGCCCAGCGGCTTGAAGACGTCGTCTCCGGAAAAGAGAAAACAGCCCAACAACGAGCGCAGCTGAACCTCCGGCACGCGCACGGCTGCCCGGTTCATGTCGTCGAGCATGCGCGCTTCTGGATCGAGCACTTTGTATTGATCCTGCGCAAAATATTCAGCGACGACGTTGTGGCCCAGGCGAATCGAACCCGCGGTTGGCGTTTCCTCGCCGGTAAGCAATTTGATCAGCGTCGATTTTCCCGCTCCATTCACGCCGACCAGTGCCACGCGGTCGCCGCGCGATAGGTTGAATCGTGCTCCGCTGAATACGTGCTTAGGCCCGTAGCTCTTCGCGAGCCCCTCCGCTTCGGCAACGATGCGGCCCGAGGGCGGCGGCTGCGGAAATTTGAAGTGGATGACTGGCTCTTCCTCAGGAACTTCAATACGCTCGATCTTTTCCAGCTCCTTGATCCGCGACTGCACCTGCTTGGCCTTTGTGGCTTGATACCTGAACCGATTGATGAACGCCTCAAGATGCTCGATGCGTTCCTTCTGATTACGGAAGGAGGCCATGAGCTGTTCGCGGCGCTCATCTTTCTGCTTCAGATATTTTGTGTAGTTGCCTTGATAGATGGTCAGGCGCTTGTTCCAGATCTCCACCGTGCGGTCGATCGTCACGTCGAGAAAATAGCGGTCATGCGAGATGAGAATGTAGCCGAATGGATAGTTCCTCAAGTAGTCCTCGAGCCAGTTGCGCGTCTCAAGGTCCAAATGATTTGTGGGCTCATCCAAAAGCAGAAGATTAGGCTTGGCCAGCAGCAGCTTGGCCAGCGCGATGCGCATCTGCCAACCGCCGCTGAACTCATCCGTCTGCCGCGCCCAATCCTCCTTGCCGAATCCAAGTCCCGTCAGCACGTTGCCTACCTGCGCATCGAGCGCATAACCGTCGAGGGCGTGAAAGCGGTCCTGCAGCAGCGAGTACCTCTCCGCAACTGACTGGTACTCCGCGCCTTCGTGATCCAGCTCGGCCATCTGGCTGGCGAGTAGCTCAATCTCGCGCTCCATCTCGTGGAGTTCGTCGAAGACAGTCAGGCATTCCTCGAAAACCGTCCGGCCCGCGAGCTGCAGCCCCTCTTGCGGCAGATAGCCGATGCTGATCCCACGCGTTTTTTCGAGCGTGCCGTAGTCCAGCGACTCCAAGTCGGCCAGAATCTTCATCAGCGTGGATTTGCCCGTACCGTTCGCGCCCACCAACGCGGTTTTCTCGTCGTTGCGGATCAGCCAGTTGGCCTCGAGAAACAGGACCCGCGGCCCAAACCGTTTGCCGGCATGTTGAAGCGTGAGCATGAAAGTCTATTTTCGCAGAGCGTTTCCATCTCATTCCATCTCGTTCCGGAATGTGCCGCTTTCGGTCAAGAACCGGAATCTTGCCCTGCACGATCGCTACACTCGCTGCGAGTTCACTCTCGCCCACCAACGCGACTATGATGGATGAGCGCAAGCGCACCGGCGGCCGCAGAGGACCCAGAATGTGGAACTCTCCAACCGCAAGGCCGGCGAAAATCGCTCCGGGAGTCGGACAGTCCATCCGGAGACAAGCGGAGGAGAGATGGCAACGAATTTCACGCAACGGAGAGAGTTCTTGAAACAAGCTGGATTGCTGGGGTCACTGGGCTCAGCGGCAATGATGGCCGGTCTCCCGGAGAACGCAATGGCCTTCGGCGGCTGCGCAGCGCACATCGTGGAGGATGCCGTAGCGCCTGCGCAAACTGAGGAACTGCCGAAACATCACATCAAGTTTGCCGTGTGCGGCATGAGTCACGACCATATCAATGGAATGATCGGCGCTGTCCAGCGCGGTGGCGGCGAACTGGTGGCCGCATGGGGCAGCGAACAGGACAAACTCGCGGCTTTCCGCAAGAAGTATCCCGATGTCAAGATCGTTGCCACGCAGGACGAAGTCCTCGACGATCCTTCCGTCCAGCTCGTTCTCACCTCGCAAATCGCCAGTGAGCGCGCGGGAATCGCCGTGCGCGCCATGAAGCGCGGCAAAGACTTCCTTTCCGACAAACCCGGACTGACGACGCTCGAGCAATTGGCCGAGGTGCGCAAGACCATCGCTGAAACCAAGCGCATCTACGCGATCATGTACAGCGAGCTGCTTGAAGTGAAGGCGGCCGTCTATGCGGGCGAACTCGTGCGCCAGGGCGCGATCGGCAAGGTGATCCAGACCATCAACATCGCTCCGCACCAGATCTTTCAGCATGGGGGCGAGGCTGGTGGAGGCTCGGGACGGCCCGATTGGTTCTGGAATCCCGACCAATACGGCGGAATTCTCTGCGACATCGGCTCGCATCAGGTGGATCAGTTCCTTTTCTACACCGGCTGTACCGAGGCGGAAGTCGTGGAGTCGCAGATCGCGAACATTCGCCATCCCCAGCACCCGCGCTTCCAGGACTTTGGCGATATGGTCCTGCGCGGCAACCGCGGCTTCGGTTATGTGCGCCTTGATTGGTTCACGCCCGATGGCCTTGGAACCTGGGGCGACGGCAGGCTCTTCATTCTCGGCACCAACGGCTACATGGAAGCGCGCAAATACACCAACGTCGGCGTCAGCCACCAGGGCAACAACCTGTTCGTCGTCGACAGCAAGCAGGCGCGATACATCGACTGCAGCGCCATGCCCTTGCCCTTCGGTCCGCAGTTCGTCTCCGACATCGTGAACCGCACACACATAGCGCAGAACCAGGACGAAGCTTTGCTCGCGGCGGAACTGGTGCTCAAGGCGCAACTAAATGCGAAGTTCGTGACCATCGAGAGCTGAGGTGCGTCGGCAAATGGAAGATGCGGAGAATCAAGCGCTTAGAGATCCTCTAGCCTGCCACGGGAATGGCGCCGTCGGCGATGTTCTGGGTCAGGTTTCGGTCCGTGGGTTGATGACTGCTTCGGCGTTTGAACTAAGTCGCTGGCGCGACGGACGCTGCGGCGTGGGCTTTCCTTGGGCATTTCTGGTTGTGTAAGCCTCGGGTCACAGGAGGTTTACCGTGACCCATCTTCGGCAGCGCATGCTGGATG
>JBKQOX010000022.1:0-164720 GCA_052145255.1 Occallatibacter sp. | reverse complement strand
CAACGAGGTGCTGCTGTCGACCGTTTACCACTCCGATTGGCCAGCGGCGGAACAGATTACCGGGCCCAAGGGCCCGCGCGGGCTGCCATCGGGTCTCGATCTTGCGGCGGCGCTCGGAAGCGGCTATGCCCGCTCGTTGCTGAAGACCGACCTTGCATCGTATCCCGCGCTCGGCCCCGCGATCGACGCACTTGAAGGCCGCGAGCCAAAGGGCGCGGCGCAGGCGGATCTATATGATGCGTGGATCAACGCGCTGGCGGTGCAATGGGCCGACGATGCGACTTTTCCCGGCAACGGGCAAGACGCACTTTGGAACACGAAAAGGATTCAGACTGGCCTGGGTTCCTGGGCCACACTGCGTCACGCAACCGTGCTGGTGAACGAGAGATCCACCGCGGAGTGCGGCGAAGGCGGCTTTGAGGCAATTGTCCTGCGTCCGCCAAGAGGCTACGTGGAGCCGGATCCGAAGACACTCGAAGCCATTGCATCTTTGTTCGACCAGATGGAGCAGGTGGTCGCAAAGTCGGCGAACTTCACTGGGAACTTGCCACAAGACCCATCGGAAACCGAGGATTCTTCGGGCGACCAGACGGCTCAGCCGCTGCAAGCGGGCATTATCCGCCGTCTGCAGGCGACGGCGAGCAAGACGCGTCTATTCGAGGCCATGGCCCAGAAGGAACTACAAAATCAGCCGCTCGCCGACAGCGATTATGACGAGATTCTGCATGTGGGAGCGGTGGCGGAGCATGATTTTCTGGTTTACAACAGTCTTGCCAGCGCGGACCTCGCGCTATCAACGCCCAACCCGATCATGAAAATTGCCGATGTGGCCGGCGGAGGCGAAGTCCCGTACCTCGAAGCTGCTGTCGGACGCCCGCTGGAGTGGGACCAGGTGGTTCCTTACTTTGGCCGCCGCGAAATTGTGAAGGGTAGCGTCTACTCCTATTACGAGTTTCCATCGCCCACACCACTGACGGACCTTATCTGGGCAGGGAAGCCAGCCAATCCGGACGCCGATCCTGTGAATCCATCACCGGCAGACAAAGCGGTTCCCGGCAAGGTCGAAACCGAGGCGCATCCGGCGTGGGTCAGCTCTTTCATCTCCAGGGAGAGCCTGGCATGTCCGGCAGAACCGCCCTTCTAATATTTGCTGCAGCAATTCTCATTCGCCCGGCGGCCAAGGCGCAGCCGGCGCCCGACGATTTTCGGCTGCTCTTTACCGGCGACGTGATGATGTCGCGCCTGGTGCGGATCGAGATCGAGCAGCGGAGAACGAGCCCGTGGGCTGGATTTGCCGAGCTCTTTCACAGCGCGAGCTTTGTCGGCGGCAATTTCGAGGGCGCGATTGGCGATCCGGCAGATTGCTCACCGGAGAACAAGCTATGCTTTGCCGTGCCCGGCTCAGCAGCCGAGACGATGCGGCAGGCGGGCTTCAACCTGGTGAGTGCGGAGAACAACCACTCCGGCGATCTGGGCCATGTTGGCCGAATTGAAACGCGCGAAGCATTCCGGCAGAGCGGCTTGCCGGCGCTGGATTTCGACAGCTCGCCGCAGTTTTTTCGCTTCGGGGAGCTGACTGTCGGTTTTATTGCGGTGACGACCGTCAAAGCCGCCGATGGGCGCGTACAGCAGGTACCCTCCGTCGAGATGGCACAGAAACTGCGGCTGGCTCGACAGTTGGCGAACCTGGTCGTGGTCTCGATTCATTGGGGCAACGAGCTGCAGGATTGGCCAACCGACGCGCAGCAGCAGGAGGCGCGCTGGCTGGTCGAGCACGGGGCCGACCTGATCGTCGGGCATCATCCCCATGTGGTTCAGGCACCCGCATGTGTCGAGGGCAGGCCGGTTTTCTTCTCGCTCGGCAACCATCTATTCGATCAGAAGTATGCCGAAACCAAGGATGGGATGATCGCGGATTGCAGAGTCCACGCCGGGCACCTGTTGTGCGGCGCGCTTAGCACGCATACCGATGAAACCACGGCTTATCCCAGGTTGGCGGGCAGAAACGCAGCAGCCGATCAGGCTCTCGCGGGCTGTTCTTCGGAGCTTGGCAAGGGCGCAGAGATTAATGGAGTCACGATCCTGCCGGAGCCATGGTCTCCAGCGCAGCCGGTGGATGGGATCATTCTCGACGGCTACCAGGCGGGAAAGCCGGTGTGGCAGTCACGACGCCAGGCGCTTGTTTCGCTGCAACTGGCAACTTCCATGGCGGCCGATCCGTTGCTGCTCTCGCTCGAGCGCCACAACTCCTCCATTGACGACGAGGTGGGTTTGCGACCGTATGTCTACGCCGTCGGTCCCCATGGCTTGATTGCGCGATGGCGAGGCTCTGCCCTGGCGTGGCCGCTGATCGATGCGGTGGAATCAAAAGACGGTGTGCTGTGTGCGCTGCATCGCGGCGATTCTTTCCTGATGCCCGATCCCACGACGAAGAAAACTCGCATCGCCGCCTATCGATGGAACGGATTCGGGTTCAGCGGCATCGAAACTCCACCGGAATGCGAAGCGATTCTCGATCGTGCCGTTGAATGATGTTCGTTGTGGCAGCCCAGCTTCAAGCGATTTCGTAGGGATGCCGCTGATGCCGGGAAAGCAGACTGGCAGCAATATCATCGCCCTGGATCATTTCTGTCTTGGGATCCCAATAGATGTGATGCTGCACTTTCATGACGATCCAATGCAGCAGGCAGGTAGAGCACGCACGGTGGCCAATCTCGGCCGGTGCGACCGGCGCCTTCCTGGAATGAATGCAGTCAAGCCAGTTTCCATGCTGATCGTCGGATGTGTAGACGTGATACTCCGTTGGACCAATCACAGAGTCGAGAATGGCGGGATCGCTGGCGCGGAGCGGAACGATCGGAGTGGCCGGCGCTCCGGAAGCAGTGGGCGTGGCCATACTGTCGCGGCACACGAAGATCCAACCCTTATTGCCGATCCACTTAATGCCGTTTTCGAATTCGCCAGAAATCGTCATGACGACGCCGTTCTCATAGCGGCCATACGTTTTGAAGGGGCCGTGCACATTCCAGAGGCCTTCTGTCGGGAACTCGGCGTGGCCCCAGATTTCGACAGGACCAGTGAGTTCTGTATTCATTCCCCAGTGCGCCGTATCGACATGATGCGCGCCCCAGCCGGTAATCATGCCTGCGCCGAATTGTTCCATGCGGAGCCATCCCGGTCGGTCGAAGCCTTTTTGAGGCATGACGCGATCGACGGTATAAGGCACCTCAGGCGTTGAGCCGAGCCACTCATCGTAATTAAATCCTTCAGGAACCGGCATGGGTTGCGGATTGCCGCCGGCAGGGTCGCCCGGAAGGCCGATCTCGACCCTTTGCACAGTGCCGATCCGTCCATTGCGAACCAGCTCCACGGCGCGGGCAAATTGCTTCCACGAGCGCTGCTGCGATCCCACCTGAAGAATCTGCTTGCTGGCATTCACGTGATCGACCATGGTGCGACCATCCCTGATGGTCAGCGACGCCGGCTTCTGGAGATAGACATCCTTGCGGGCTGCAACAGCGGCGACGGCCAGCCTCGCGTGCTGATGGTCGGGCGTTGAGATCAAGACAGCATCGATCTCCTTGTCAGCAAGGAGTTCTCTCGAATCGGAATAGCCTCTTGTGCCGGTGTAGGGCTTGCCCAGCTTTTTCGAGTAGGCATCATTCACGAATTGCTTCCCCAGTTCGACACGTTCTGCGCTCAGATCGCAGACGGCCACAATGCGGTTGTCGCGTCCGGCCACGCCCGTGAACTGAAGCACTCCCGGCATATCGTGGCCACGCGAGATGCGGCCGACACCGATAGCGCCGATGTTGATTCGATTGGACGGCGCTGTGGCGCCGAAAACCGAGCTAGGAACGATGGCAGGGAACCCGGCGGCAACCGCTCCGGCGAATGAACTTTGAATGAATTTTCGTCTCGTGGCAATCATGAGTATGTCTCCTGAGCCTTAAAGGCGCAGCGGACTTAATCTACACCATTGGAGTGCAGGTCGTCAGCGGGAGTTAGCGTCCCATCTGCGCAACGCCCACAGTGGTAGCATCATAGTTGAGAGATGCAAACAAAAAAGCTGCAGATCATTCCCCTGGGCGGGCTGGGCGAGTTCGGCATGAACTGCCTGGCCGTGCGCTGGGAAGACGACATTATTGTGATCGATGCGGGACTGATGTTTCCCGAGACAGAGCTGTTGGGCGTCGACATTGTGGTTCCCGACATCACCTACCTGATTGAAAACAAGAAGCATGTCAGGGCCATCGTTCTGACGCACGGCCACGAGGATCACATCGGCGGTCTGCCCTGGATTCTGAACGAGCTGAAGGTCCCGGTATATGCCACGGAATTTACGCTGGCCTATGTGGAAGACAAGCTGGAAGAACACCAGCTGCTCGATGATATCGAGCTTATCGAAATTGAGCCGAAGAGGAAGTTCACGATCGGGCCGTTCACGATTGAGCCCATCCGCGTAACGCACTCGCTGGTAGATTGCGTGGCGCTGGCAATCGAAACGCCAGTGGGAATAATTATCCATACAGGCGACTTCAAGATTGATCTGGCGCCTTTGGACGACAAGGCCTTCGATTTGCACACCTTTGCCGAGTACGGCAAGCGAGGCGTGCTGGCGTTATTTCAGGACTCGACGAACGTGGAGCGGCCGGGCTACACGCCCAGCGAGCGCGCGGTGATTCCGCGGTTGGACGAGATCCTGACGCAGACCAAGAAGAAGCTTTTCTTCAGTTGCTTCTCGTCGTCGATCTACCGCATCCGCATCGCAATGGAACTGGCGCGCAAACATGGGCGCAAGGTAGCGGTGGTAGGCCGGTCGATGGTGGAGAGCACAGAGATTGCGCAGGACCTTGGTTATATCGAGATTCCGCCAGGACTGATGATCAATCCGGGGCAGATTCGCGACTTTCCGCCGGAGCAGCTCATGATCCTGATCAGCGGGACCCAGGGCGAACCGCTTAGCGCGCTGAGCCGCGCGGCGGTCGACAACCACAAGCATGCTCACATCGACGCGGGCGACACCGTGGTGCTGAGCTCGAGAATCATTCCCGGCAACGAGAGCGGTATCTTCAGAGTCATCGATCACCTGAGCCGGCGCGAGGCGAACGTAATTTATGACGACGGGCAGCACGGCCTGATCCATGTGAGCGGCCATGGCAGCCAGGAAGAGATGCGGCTGATGATCAATCTGGTGCGGCCGAAGTTCTTCATCCCGATTCACGGAGACTATCGCTTCTTGCGGCGTCATGCGCAATTGGCGATGGAAACCGGAGCGGTGGATCATGCCATCGTGATTGAAGACGGCGACGTGCTGGAACTGGACAAGGATGACGCGCGCAAAAAAGATAAGGTGACTGCGGGGCGCATACTGATCGACTCCGGATCGTCGATCGACGTGGTCGAGGATCTGGTGATCCGCGACCGGCGCATCTTGTCGGAGGACGGCGTTGTGCTGGCTGTGCTGGCCATCAATAAAAAGACGGGCAAGGTGGAGCGCGAGCCGGAAGTGCTGATGCGAGGGTTCGGCGGCGCGGACATTACGGAACAGGCGCGCGAGACGGTGCTGAAGACGCTGGATAGATTGACCGCTGAACAGAAGTCCGACTACGGCATGGTGAACGAGCGGGTGCGTGTCGAGCTGAAGAGACTGATCCAGAAGAGCACCGGGCGGCGGCCGATGATCATGCCGGTGATTCTGGAGATCTGATCGGCCGCCCAGCACGCTGAGATCAGGCGGAGAGCGCCATCGCCGGTTGCTTCCGAGATATCTTCGGCACGGCATTCGGAAAGATCGGATCGTCGACAGAGCGCGCAGTTGTTTTTTGTGGCGCCGTGGATGCGCGACTCACCGCTTCACGCGGCAGCGAGCGCATGACGATAAAGAAATCGCCGACAGTGAGGCGGGCATTCCCCTCGAAATCGAGAAAGCCGATTTTATTCTGTTTGCAGAGCGCCTGGGTTTCCGGTGAAAGATAAGGCGCGACGACAACCGGGATGGCATCGGCCGCAAGAGGCACAACGAGAGCCTGCTTTTCGCGCAATCCTGCGCGCAGACGGGCCGGTTCACCGTGGGGATGGGCTTCGCAGGCCAGCGTATGGCAGTGACCGCAGATGCTAACGCGAGCCTGGATTGAGGCAAAGCCGCGGCCTGGCTGCGATTCATGCTTGAGTTCAATCAGCTTGATGACGGAAAAACGCCCGAGCAAAGCCCTCAGCGCATCGGCAGCGCGCGCTTCGAATTCAGTCAACACTGTGCCCGTCTTCATCGGTTTCTCCCATCTCGTACAGCAATGGCGCCGTGGATTCCTTGTTCGCGGGGGCGAGAATGAACGAATTATCGCCCGAGGGAGTCATGGCCAGCGGAACCGGCGCGCGTCCGTTGCCGTTGCGTTGCTTTGATTCCAGCCAGAGGCACAAGCGGGGATCGTGAATCTCCGGCTTGTCGTGCCAAAATCCCGGCGGCAGGCCGCACTCGATGAGCAGGTGGTCGAGCCGGAGCTCAATCTGCGTTACGCGCTTGGAAAAATAGCGCCGCACATTGCCGGCGCCGACATAAAGTCCGGTGACGTGGCGACCGTTGCATTGTGAAGTGACAACCATCGAACTCCTCCACTTGGTCAAATGACCGTTGAGTCCGCTTATAAAGAGAAACCCGCGCGGCGGGTTTCCGAAAAAATCCGCATGTTGGAGCATTCACTGGCGAAAACCCATGATCACGGGAAACCAAGTCAATCGATGCAGAACCAGCGGATGCAAAAAGACGCACCGGTGCGACCCTGCGATAACTTTGATCGGCGAACAAACCCGAGGAGAACTTGCTACCGAGGCGCGGCTACCAGCGCGATGGTTGACGGCGGGAGAAATCGCCGATCTGGAAGGGGCGGAAGGAAGGCCAGGATGAAATCCGACGTGCGCCGAGCGGCCATCCCGACCGCCTGCGTCTCTTCCCTCACTCTCTGTGGAAATCTTGGACCCGTTTCGATTTCATGTCAAGGCGATTCGATGAAGGTTCAGAGAAGATTGCGCGGATCGCTGTGGAAAAGCTGGGCCGATGGAGTCATCAGCGCAGCAGCGGATTTTCTTTGTGTCTCGACGATTATTTAGCGGGCGCGCGAAGAGGGCTCGTCGGAGAAGATCTGTCCGTCGCGGATATGGACGACGCGGTGCGCATACTGAGCGATGTCGGCCTCGTGCGTGACGAGGACGATGGTGTTGCCTCTGGCGTGGAGTTGATCGAACAGGGACATAATTTCGATGCCTGTCTTGGAATCCAGGTTGCCAGTGGGCTCGTCGGCGAGGATGATCGAGGGGTTGTTGACCAGGGCGCGGGCGACGGCGACGCGCTGGCGCTGACCGCCGGATAGCTCATTCGGTTTGTGCATCATGCGCGATTCCAAACCCACATCGGTAAGGGTTTGCTTGGCACGGGCAATGCGTTCGGCCGCCGGGGTGCCGTTGTAAATGAGCGGCAGCTCCACGTTGTGCAGCGAAGAGGCGCGGGCGAGGAGATTGAATGTCTGGAAGACGAATCCGATCTCCTTGTTGCGAATGCGCGCAAGCTGGTCGTCATCGAGATCGCTGACCAGCTGGCCGTTGAGCCAGTACTTCCCTTTGGAAGGCGTATCGAGGCATCCGATCAAATTCATCAGCGTTGACTTGCCCGAACCGGAGGGGCCCATGATGGCCACATACTCGTTGCGCGGGATGCGGAGCGAAATGCCGCGCAAGGCCTGGACTTGCTGCTCAGAGCCCATATCGTAGGTGCGCCAAAGATCCTCGACGACAATGATGTCGTTCGCATTCACGACCTTTGTCTCCGGTAGTTCTTCGATGCCAACGCCATTGAAAGCCATCTGGTACTCATCCTCATTCAGAATTCGGTTGCCGATTTCCGGCGAATCACGCACATCAACTGGAACTGTTCGAATTGTTTGAACTATCGCCGGATGTCAATGGAGCTGACTTGTCGCGCTTGAGCAGCGCGCCTCCCTTGAGATCGCGCAAAGTTTTGTAAGGGCCGGTGACGATCTCCGCGCCGCTGTTCAAGCCGGAAAGAACCTCGATCTCCGTGGCCCCGGTGATGCCCGTGGTGATGGGAACAAACTTGGCGCGCAGCCTGCCATGGTCATCTTTCTGGACGACGAAGACTCCCTGCACGGGGTTGGATTTGGGCGTGTTGGACGCGGCCTGTACGGAGCCCGGTTTGGTATTGTCGGTGGCCGGATCGTGCATGGTCAGAGCCTGGATGGGCAGGGAGAGCACATTGGCCTTGTGAGCGGTGGTGATCTTGGCGGTGCAGGAAAGTCCCGGGCGAAGGTCATCGGATGGGCTATCGAGCGTGACCACAACCTTGAAGTCCTTGGCCTCTTCTGTGCCGGTGGTCGACTGCGAAGTAGAGACGCCAGTCGAGCGCAGCAGCGCCTGGTCGCCGACTTCGGTGACGTGGCCCTTGAAGACCTTGTTGGTCAACGCATCGACCGTGACTTCAGCAGACTGACCGAGCTTGATATTCACGATGTCGGTCTCGTCCACCTTGACCTCGGCGGTGACGACGCTCATGTCGGCGATGGTCATGAGCGTGGAGCCTTCGGTGTTCTGGATGCCGGTGACAACCATCTCTCCTTCGCGAGGGGGCTCGTTGGTCACGATGCCGTCAAAGGGCGCGACAGCGATGGTACGGTTGTAGAGATCCTGATTTACCTTTAGATCGGCTTCCTGGGTGCGCATGCGTCCGCGCGCCGAATCGGTGTTGGCCCTGGCCTGGTTGAGCTGGGCATCGGACTGCGCAATGTCGGCGACATCAAGATCGTAGGCGGCCTTGGCGGCGTCGTACTGCTGCTTGGAGTCGATTCCGTCTTTGTAGAGGGCCTGGGCGCGATTCCAGTCCAGCTGTTTCTGTTCGAGGTCGGCTTGCGCGTGCTCGACATTCGCCTGAGCAGTTTTTTCCGCGGCGATGTAAGCTGCAATGTCGGTTTTCGCAGAAGCGATTGCAGCCTCCTGGCCGTTGACGTTGGCTTCCTGCTGCACGTTCTCGATGGTCGCGACCATCTGTCCTTTGTGTACTCTGTCGCCTTCCGCCACGTAGAGGTGCGTGATGCGGCCCATGGCATTGGCGCCGACATTGACGTAGTTCTTGGGCTTGATCTGTCCAGTACCGCTGATAACGGTGGAAAGATCCTCCCGCGTAAGGGTAGCGGTGTACACCTTGGTATAGCCGGACTGCTGCTTGATCACCATGAAAGCGACGAGCCCGGCAGCAACGAGCACAGCTAGAACGATAAGAAGGATTTTCTTCATGAGCGTATGAAATCCCTGTTTTTTTTCTACATACAAGTGTACGCGAGGGGGCGGCGGAAGGTTCCCTGAGACTCACAGCCCGCAATCGCCTGGACATTGCGGCGGTCAAACGAGAATTCCGATGAACCTCCGTGGTTAAAGATCCATGGCTCGAGTCAGGTGTTTGGCGGGCGGGAGAATCAGGCCTCCTGTTTAGACGGCACAAGGCCTTTCAAGGGAGCCATGGGGCCCGAAAAAGGCCCGATTTTTTGCCCGGATTTACCCCCAAAACGTTGACATTAACGCGGCTAATACGTCCAACCGGCGAACCATCCTGCCCGGAACCTTGCCCGGCGGCAAAAGTAGCCGTAAAATGAAGAGATTGCAGGAGTCTTGAAGGCAATGATGTTCCATAGCCGCCATCTTCTTATCACAGTCGTTTGTTTGGGCCTTATTTGGGTACCCGCGAGCGCGCTTCGGGCGCAGCAGAGCAACACGCCCCCCGCCGATCCGCAGGCAGCCGCCCCGGCAGGCGCTCCGGGCCAGGCAGCCGATCCGCTCAATCGGCAACTCTCCGATAAGGAGCGTTACAAGGCCCAGCATGAACTGCGGCAGGAGCTGAAGGGTCCCTACAAGACCTGGCTGGATCAGGAAGTTCCCTACATCATCAGCGACGATGAACGTAGGGCGTTTCTGAGTCTCGCAAACGACGAGGAACGCGAAGCGTTCATTGAGAACTTCTGGCAGCGGCGCAACCCCAATCCCGATTCTCCTGAGAACGAGTTCCGCGAAGAGCACTACCGGCGGATTCAGTACGCCAACGACCACTTTGCGGCGGGCAAGCCGGGATGGAAGACCGACCGCGGGCGTATCTACATCATGTGGGGTCCGGCGGATTCGATCGACTCCCATCCTTCGGGTGGTTTGTATGAGCGTCCCATGGATGAGGGCGGCGGAGAGACATCCACTTTTCCATTCGAAACGTGGCACTACCGTTACCTCGAGGGCATCGGCGAAAACGTGGACATCGAGTTCGTCGATACCTGCCAGTGCGGCGACTACCACTTCACCATCGACCGCAGCGAGAAAGACGCGCTAAAGTACGTGCCCGGCGCGGGGCTCACGCAATATGAGGAGATGAGTAAAGAGGGCAAGAAGGACCGGTTTGGAGGCAATGGTCTGGAACAGCTTGGCAACGGGCCGATGGGCACAAACGATCAGGCTAAGGAATTTGACCGCATTGAATTGGCCTCCAAGCTGTTTGCGCCACCGCCCATCAAGTTTGGCGATCTTGACGCAGCGCTCGATGCCTTTAGCTCGACACACAAATTATTGGGCGGGCCACCGTTCCCCTTCGATGTCCGCACAGATTTCGTGAAGGTCACCGACAGCATGGATATGGTTCCGATCACCATCCAGCTGCGCAACCGCGATATCACGTTCGTGACCAAAGACGGTGTGTCGAAGGGTGTGGTGAACATCCTGGGCAAAGTAACCACGATCATGCACAAGACGGTGCAGACCTTCGAGGATGCTGTTGAGGTGGAAGAGCCGTCCGAGTTGCTGGAGAAGAGCCTCGATCGCAAATCGCTTTATTGGAAAGCGCTCCCCTTGCAGCCTGGGCTGTACCGCCTGGACATTGCGATCAAGGACGTCAACAATCCGGATCACATTGGAATCTTCGGAAGGGCGCTTGACGTTCCAACCTATGAGGACGACAAGATCGGAGCCTCGTCGTTGATCCTGGCCGACGAGATGAACACGGTTTCCTCGCGGCAGATCGGCAGTGGAAACTTCATCATCAGCAACACATTTATTCGGCCCCGCGTGGCAACCGGCTTGGCCACGCCGGTGAGCTTCAAGCGTAACCAGGACCTCAATTTCTGGATGCAGTTTTATAACCTCGGGATTGACGATGCTACCAAGAGTAACTCAGCAACGGTTACCTACCAGATTACGGACGCTGCAGGAACGGTAATTTTGCAAAAGCAACTGGATTCAAAGGACTTAGGGGCACACAGCGACCAGTTGACGGTGGAGAAATCTCTCCCCATCGCTGGCCTGGAGCCCGGCAAATACAAGGTGACCGTGACGATCGAAGATGCAATCTCAAAACAAGAGATTGCGCAATCGGCTCCTTTTGTCGTGGAATAGGTATCAACCCGTGCATACGCCATCTGAGCTCGAGAATTCAGGAGCTTGCGCGGTTTGTTCTTTGAGGAAAACTGCCAGGGACGCGGTGGGATCTCAGATCTGCTGATGAAGAGAAACGCCCATCTCGCCGGTTTAGTAGTGCTGATCGTCTTTGGTGCCGTGCCAGTCTTTGGCGCGGCGACGGCGACGGTGTCCGGCCTCGTCCGCGATTCGGCCGGCGTGCCTCAAATAGGCGCCGAGGTCCAGCTTCTCCGTCCCGACTTGAGCGTTGTATCCAGCGTCTACACCGACAGCGCGGGCCGCTTTGTCATCTCATCCCTCGTGCCCGGGAGTTACGCTCTCAAGGCGATGGGTCCCTATTTCCTGCCGGCTCTTAGGCAAGGCGTCAGAGTTCGCGGCGCCGTTGTCGTCAATCTCACATTGAACACTCTCTATGAAGTCATCCAATGGCTGCCGGCGCAGCCGCGCGCGGGTGAATCGTCAAAGGACGACTGGGCGTGGACGCTGCGCTCCGCGGCGAATCGGCCGCTGCTGCGCTGGCTTCAGGATGGGCCGTTGGTCGTGGTTTCTGACGGCTCGGGCGCCAGGCCGAAACTGAAGGCACGCCTGATGGCAACCGGCCAGGCCGGAACCTTCGGCGAGAGCGGCGAGCGCTTCTCGACCACCGTGGAAGAAACGCCGGCCGACAGCCGCGAGTTGCTGGCGCGCGTTGATTTTGCTCCGGGCACCGACGGCAGCATGGAATCGATGCTGGGCTTCCGGCAGGATCTGGGTATGGCAGGATCGGTGCAATCGGTTGCCGCGGTCACCGTATCGCCGGAGATCGAGGGAGCTGGGGACCAAGGTCTCGATGAAGCGGCGGTGCGCAGCTTCGAATCGATGCAATTCGGGCCAGACATTGACGCTGAGGTCGGTTCGACGGCGGTGATTGGGCGGCTCGGTGGAGACAGTCCAAGCACTGCGACCGCGATGCTTCCGTTTGTGAACGTTGAGTGGCGGCACGGCGCCAATGGAATTCGCTACAGGATGGCAACCATGACGCAGGATCGGGTTCCCGGCGAGGATGATTCCGAATCCTCGACGTGGCTACCCGCCATGGCGATGCGCGGCAGCGCGCTGGCCATCGAGCATGGAATGCATCAGGAGATCGGCTGGGAACGGCAGACCGATTCTTCGGGCTTGGCCGTTCTGGTTTATTCCGATCGCATCGACAATCCCGTCCTTCAGGCGCTGGGCCGCTTTGCCGAAGCTGGTTCCGCTGCGGACGCCGCCGCTCTCTTCGATCCCACGAGCGATCTGCTTCGTGTCGCGGGTCCAGACTTTTCCTCCGCGGGAGTGCAGGCTAGCGCGGAGCGCCGAGTGGTCGGCAGCAACCGCATACGCGTGAGCTATGCAAGTGGCGCCGCGCTGGTGATGACCGCTTTGCCGCAGGTGACTCCACTGGCGGAGGTGCTCGCCTCGGCTCATCCAAAGCGGGCGCAGACGTATACGATCGCGCTCTCAGGAACGCTGGATGGCACCCGTACACGCTGGAGCGCGAGTTATCGCTGGCAGCCGGATGGCACTGTGACTGACATTGCGCCCTTTGCCGAGAATGCGTCTGCGCCGTTCCTGAACGTTCGCGTGAATCAGCCTATTCACGTCACTCGCGACGGATCGGGCGGCCTGGAAGCGCTGCTCGAAGTCAGGAACCTGCTCGCCGAAGGCTATCGCCCTTATATTCTGAGCGACGGTTCGCTGCTTCTTTTTGCCGACGATCAGCGCAGCCTCCGCGCCGGCCTCGCCTTCACCTTCTAAGCTCCTCCAATTCCCGCGAATTCCACAGAAGACCCGAGATCCCGCCGATGGCCGAAGTGTATTTCTGCGCCAGACGCGCCGTTGATTTCGGCTCGACAGGAGTACATTTGGTTCTGGATTCGTAAAGGACTCGAGGAGCCGAATGACCCATTCTCAATTCAGCCGCCGCGATGCGTTGAAGTCGGGTCTCGCGGCGACGGCTTTGGCTTCGCTGCCGGGTGTTGCCGGTGGTGAAGAAGCCTTGCCGGCGCAAAAGGGCAGGATCCACCAGGCGGTCTGCCGGTGGTGCTACAAAGACATTCCGTTAGACCAGCTCTGCGCGTTTGGAGCACAGATTGGGCTGAAGGGCATCGACCTGCTGCAACCGGACGAATACGAAGTGCCGCGCCGCTACGGAATAATCTGCACCATGGCCTATGCCGACGCGGGCACGATTCCGGATGCACTGAATCGCACGGAGAATCACGCCGCGATTGAATCGAACTTGCGCGCCAATATACCGCTTGCAGTAAAGGCCGGTATTCCTGCCGTGATTACTTTCTCAGGAAACCGGCGCGGCATGACGGACGACGAAGGCGCTCGAAACACGATCGCGGGCCTGAACCGCGTGAAGAAGATCGCGGAAGACAACGGGGTGGTTATCTGCATGGAGCTGTTGAACAGCAAGGTCAACCATCCCGACTACATGTGCGACCACACCGCATGGGGCGTGCGCGTGGTGAAGGAAGTGAATTCGCCCAATGTCAAGCTGCTCTACGACATTTACCACATGCAGATCATGGAAGGCGACCTGATCGCGACCATCAGCGCGAATCTCGCGTGGATCGCGCACTTCCACACAGGTGGTGTACCCGGCCGCCACGAACTCGACAATACGCAGGAAGTGCAGTGGGACGGAGTCATGCGGGCGATTGCCGATGCGGGCTTCAAAGGGTATGTTGCACACGAGTTTCTCCCGTTGCGCGATCCGTTTAAAAGTTTGCGAGCCGCAGTTGATCTGTGCGATGTGTAGGCGGAAATCGTCGATATCGATGTACGTGACATACGTGACCGCTGGTTGCGGTTGCGGAAAGAAAAGATCCTTTGGTTCGATGCGCGCGAAATTAGCTCCCGCAAAACCATCGTGAGCAGCAGCGCAGACTTCTCTCCGGCTTCTCTTCGGGGAGCAACGAATCTACAATGGTTGGCTATGAAAAACTGCCGGTCGATTCTTGCTGTTCTGGTTTGTGCCGCATGTTCAGTGAATTGCTTTGTTCGCGCTCAGGCTCCCGCCGATTCGCAAGCGAAGCCGGTCTTGCAAGACGATCCGCTGCTCGGTGGATTCCTCAATCCACCCAACGGAGCGCGGCCCCGAGTGTGGTGGCACTGGATGAACGGAAATATTTCAAACCAGGGAATCGAGCTCGACCTGGAGTGGATGCATCGCATTGGCCTTGGCGGCGTGACTATCTTTGAAGGCTCCATCAACACGCCGCAGGTGGTCCCGCATCGACTGATCTACATGACGCCCGAATGGAAGGGCGCCTTCAAGACCGCGGTGACCACGGCGCGAGGCATGGGAATGGAGGTGGCCATCGCCAGTTCGCCGGGTTGGAGTGAGACTGGCGGACCCTGGGTGCCCGCCGCGCAAGGCATGAAGAAGATGGTCTGGAGCGCGACGCGCATTGAAGGCGGACGGCCCTTCAACGGCAAGCTGCCTCACCCGCCTGAAGTTGACGGAACGTTCCAGAATTTTGAAGTGTCAGGGCGGCGCGCTGCGGACGGAACCATCGTGACCCCTCCGCAGTTCTATGCCGACTCCGCTGTCATCGCGTACAGGATTCCCAGCGGTGACGAGCCGCAGGCAGAACTGAATCCGCACGTCACTTCGAGTGGCGGAACTGTGAACGTGGCCGCGCTCTCCGACGGCGATGTGAACACCCTGGCGCTCGACTTGCCGATGGACACACCGCCGAATGCGGCGTGGGTGCAGTTCGACTACGGTCATCCACAAATGATCCAGGCCGTCACGTTGGCCAACCTGAACGATGCGATCAGCGTCTTCGATCATGAGAGCAATGCGGCCCCGCCATTCATCGAATCGAGTGACGACGGCGTGAACTTCAAGAAAGTAGCCGACATCCCTTTCAGCAGCCTGGTCGAGCGAACGGTTTCGTTCAATGCGGTGACGGCGCGGTACTTTCGCATCGTCTATCCCGCGCGGCAGGACGGCCCGCCCCAGCGCGACCACAAGATCACGGAACTGGTGCTGGCGAGCGGAGCGCGCATGAACCAATGGGAGCAGCGCGCCGGATATGCCAACGCGCGAGACTTCTATGCCATTCGCGATCCGGAAGTAGCGCTGCAGTTCATCGTGCCGCAAAACGATGTGATCGATTTGACGGCAAAAATGCAGGCCGATGGATCGCTCGACTGGACGCCGCCCGATGGAAACTGGATGGTTCTGCGCATCGGCTACTCGCTCACTGGCCATGAGAATGGCCCGGCGCCGGCGGAGGCGACCGGTCTCGAAGTCGATAAGCTGAACCGCGAGGATGTGAAGAACTATCTCGACGGCTATCTCAAAATGTATGCGGATACGGTTGGCCCGGAAAACATGGGCAAGGACGGTATCTTGTGGTTACTAACAGACAGCATCGAAGTAGGTCCGCAGAACTGGACGAATAACATCCTTGAAGAGTTCCAGAAGCGGCGTGGATACGACGCGCGCCCATGGCTGCCAGCACTTACCGGCGCGGTCATCAAGAGCACCGAAGATACAGACCGCTTTCTCTGGGATTTTCGACGCACTCTCGGCCAGCTTCTCGCGGAGAATCATTACGGCGAGATTGCCGGGGACTTGCACAGCCATGGGATGAGTTACTACAGCGAAGCGCTTGAGTATCATCGTCCGTCTCTGGGCGATGACATGGAGATGCGCAGCAAAGCGGATGTTCCCATGGGGGCGATGTGGACCTGGGCGGACAGCCCGGAATCCGATGTGGACTATAGCGCGGACCTGCGCGGAGCTGCTTCTATCGCCCACATTTATGGGCAGAATCTGGTCGGCGCCGAGTCCATGACTTCGCGCGGGCCGGCGTGGTCGTTCTCGCCCAATAACTTGAAAAAGGTTGCGGACCTGGAGTTTGCGCTCGGCGTGAACCGCTTCGAGATTCATGAGTCAACACATCAACCAGTGCCCGACTTGGCTCCGGGGCTGACGTTAGGGCCGTACGGGCTTTGGTTCAATCGCAACGAGACCTGGGCCGAAGAGGCCAGGCCTTGGATCGATTATCTTGCGCGCTGTTCTTATATGCTCCAGCAGGGACATTACTCTGCTGATGTTGCTTACTTTTATGGCGAGGAAGGCCCGCTGACCGCGGTCTTCGGATGGAAGGGGATTGAGGACGCGCCGGATGGTTATGGTTTCGACTTTGTGAACAGCGACGTCATTCTGCACGAGCTGTCGGTGAAGGATGGCCTGCTTGTAACGCCCGGTGGCACAAGTTACCGGATTCTCCTTTTGGGCGGGCGAAGCCAGCGAATGACGCTGCCGGTGTTGCGCCGAATTCGCGACCTTGTTGCACAGGGTGTTGTGCTTGTCGGTAAACGTCCTCAAGACTCGCCGAGCCTCGCGGATGACGAGAAAGAGTTCCAGCGTGTGACGGATCAGCTATGGGGAAGTCGGTCCGCGGCTGGGCAATCCATGCGCAAAGTGGGTAAGGGCCGAGTGTACTTGGGCGAGAGCGCGAACGAGGTGCTGGCCGATCTCGGCGTGGCGCGGGATTGGGAGTACACCAAACCGGAAGCAGGCACGAATTTGATGTTTGTGCACCGCAAGCTCGATGACGGCGAAGTCTATTTCGTTGATAATCGCGAAGACCGCGCCGAAGACATAAGGGCAACCTTCCGGGTGGAGGGGAAAGCGCCGGAGTTATGGGATCCGGCGAGGGGCGAAGCGCAGCCTGTCTCGTACCGCATCGCTGACGGCCGCACGACCGTTCCGCTGCATCTTGATCCATACGGGACAACCTTCGTTGTTTTTCGTACGCCGGCCGCGAAAAACACTTTAGAATTGCCCACGCTGAAGGAGACTGTGATTGATGGCCTGGACCTGGCGCTTAACCGCGATTGGAGCGTCAGCTTCCAGCCGGGCAAAGGCATTCCGGAGCCGATAGGCTTCCATCGCCTTCTCTCCTGGTCCGACTCGCCGCTTCCGCTTTCCGACGAAGCTCTCAAGTACTACTCAGGCACGGCCACTTACACGAAGACGATCGAAGTTCCGGCGGATGATTTGGCGCAGGGCGCGCATCTCTGGCTTGGTCTTGGAGACGTTCGCGAGCTCGCCGACGTGAAAGTGAACGATGTGGACCTCGGCATTCTTTGGAAGACGCCCTTCAAGGTCGACGTGACGAGCGCGCTGAAACCGGGCCCCAACCGGCTGGAAATTCGCGTGACCAATCTCTGGGTGAATCGCATGATCGGCGATCAGCAGCCGTGGGCGCTGAAGAAGTACTCGTTTGCCGATTTCACGCCTTACAAAGCCGATTCGCCGTTGTTGGCGTCGGGACTCCTTGGGCCGGTGCACATTATTTCTGTAACCGTCCCATAGCGACATGGCCTGAGAAGTGGCAGTTACACCGATGCCGCCGCAGTGTCTGCCTTCAATGGAAGGTCCTACTGGACGGTCACGCTGATAGGTGTCGACACGCTTGTCGATCCCGATGCTGCAGTTACGGTGATGGTATAAGTGCCGCTTGTGGTTCCGGAGTTGCCGCCGCCTCCGCCAATTGTGTTGCTGCCGCCACTGCAAGCCAACAGCCCGCCTGCAAGCGCGACGAATAGAGCGACGATGCTGAGCATGTTGCGCAATTCGCGCCGGCGCGAGGGAATCCAGAACAGGGCGACGCAGGCGAGCACCGCACCGCTTGTGCCGTACCAGCGTGCTGCAGGATTTTCCGGCCGTTGATTCGCGCCGACAGTCGAGGGAGTTGTGATAATCGTCAGCGTCGCGATGGCGGGGCTCGAACCGGAGAGCGAGATCTCCGCGCCGGAGGGAGTCCAGTTAAAGGTCGGTAAGTTCTGTGCAGCGGCCGGGCTGCTCGTTATGGCAACACTCAGTCCGACTGTGCCGGAGAATCCGCCAACCGGCGTGACGGTGATGGTCGATGTATCGCCGGTGCTGGAGCCCTTTGCAAGAGTTACGGCGTTGCCTGTAATCGTAAACGTTGCCGCCGGAGCCGTCACGAAATTCTGAATGGTTCCCTGCGTTGTGCCCGCACTGTTCTGCGCGACAGCCTGGAAGTAGTATGTGGTGTTCGCGCTGAGGTTGGCGGCGAAAGCACTGATATTCACGCCTGCACTTCCCGAGCCAAGGTCCTGCGATGCCGTCTGGCTCGCTCCGCTCAGCGTGCTGCTGGTTCCGTAGAGGAACCAGACATGAGTGTCGGAACCGTTCGGCGTAACCTGCGCATTCAATGTGGCGGAACTGGGCGCGACTGCGGTGGCGCTGGAGGTTGTCACATTCGGCATCACCGTTGCCGGCACCACCGTGAGTGTCACCGTCGCGCTCCCCAGGCCGTAGTCAGTAGAGTCAACGGGAGTAAACGAAACAGAGAGCCCGAAGTTTCCAGGCGCCGAAAAGAGAGTTCCGGCTGCAGGACTGTAGGTGAATGTGCCGGGCACGTTAGCGGTGGCGTTCAATTGTGTTGCGCCCAGCACGGTTCCTGTCGGTACAGTCGCCGGCGTGGACCAGGTCATGGCAGGCGTAGCGCGATTGACCGTCAGTGTGACAGACGCGACGGCGCTGCTGTAATCGGTTGAGTCGGTCGGTGTGAAGACTGCCGAGAGCGCGTGCTGGCCGGCCGTGAAAAGTGCGCCTGCCGCCGGCGAATAGATAAACGTTCCGGCGACGCTGGCCGTGGCATCGAGCTGCGTTGCGCTCAGCGCCGTACCATACACGATCGCGGCGGGTGTGGCCCACGTGATCGTAGGCACGGGTTTTGGCGCGGTGACGATGATTGTCGTCGAACCAGTTGCGTCGCTGTAATCCAAAGAAGTGGATGTGTACGACGCCGTCAGTGTGTCGGTTCCAAGCGCAAGTGCGTTGCTGGGAACCACAATGTAGACGCCGTTACTATCAGGGCCCGGGATACTGAGCGTGGTGATGGCTGAGGCGTACGCACCGCTGGAGAGCGTCACCGTTCCAGTCGGAGGAGTGCCGCCGCTTCCGGTCACTGTGATCAAGATCGACGCCGATTGAGCCGTGGTGACCGTAGGCTGGGCCAAGAGCGTGACTGTGGGCGCGGGCTTGGAAGAACCGGTGTTGGTGTACCCGTTGATGAATTGACTTACGTCGAGCGAGCCGAGCCCGGTGACCAGGCTGTAGCCCCCGGTCGGCCCTAGTTGATAGCCCGCCTGGCCGCCCGTGAGCCCGGTGGGCCCGGGAATGCTGTTATTGCACATGCTCGGCGTGGCAGTCGAGCAGTTCGACACGCCGCTTGATGTGACCGAGACCTGATGAAACGCCGCCGGAGTGCCGGCCGCCATGGAGTAAAGCGAAGGATTCAGGTTGCCCTGCGCGGAGCCTGATTGCTGGTCAATGAGCGCAGCCACCCCCGCCATTCCCGGCGCAGCGGCCGATGTGCCCGAAAAGACAGTGAACGGAGTTCCGCCGGCACCGCTCACGCAACTGCCGTCGCCGGCTGCGAAGCATCCGAAATAGCCGTCGTGACCCGAGGCGGAAAATGCGACATCGGGCGTATAGCGCCCTGAGCGTGTCGCGGGCACTCCCGTTCCAGTTTGCCAGCTTGGCGTGGAGATGTAACTGCTCACGCCACCGCCCGACGAGGCAACCTCTGGAGTCGAACTCGAAGTGAGCGGCTCGTTCCATGCGCCTTCGGGAATATAGCTGAGAGCCGACGCGAGGTTCGTACTGTTTTTCGAATTCCAATAGGTCGATTGGTTGACGGAGTCATTAAACTCGGTTCCACCCACGCAGGTAGCGTAGCTTGAAGAGCAAATGTAATTTGGGCTGTTTGGATAAGGGCCGGCTGGAGGTGTGACGAATGCGGCATCGCAGCCCGAAGCGCCGGAGTCCCCGGAGGAGACGAAAACTGAGATTCCTTCGGCGGCAGCCTGCTGGAACAAAGCGTCCCAGTAATCTACTCCCGATGGTCCGCCCGCAAGCTCGCAGAGGCCGAAGCTGATGCTCATGACATGAGCAGGGACGGGATTGGATTGGATGAGGTACTGTGCGTCGTCGTCGATACCGCCGCTGTCGGCAGAGGCAACTACCAGAAGCAGCGAGGCACCGGGGGCGACGCTGCCCGCGCGCAACACGTCAAGTGTCGCTTCTCCCTGGTAGTCCATCAAATCGCAGTTGCTGCCGCAGCTTTCGGGCGATGTATAGGCCGGTCCCGGATCGACGCCGCCGAATGCTGCGGGGATGATCTCGGTAGGATTCGGAAATGTGGATCCTGTGAGGCTTTTGAAGTAGTTGAAATCAGCCGCATCGGTGCGCGCTTCGGCCACGATTCCGATTGCCGTGCCTGCGCCGGTGACGCCGGCCGGCAGATCGTAGATGGTCGCAAAATCGGCCGGCGCAATAAAGTTGTAGGTTGTACCGCCGTCGGGAATCGTTAAATTGGGTCCGTTGGATACCATCGGCGTGGAGAAATGATTTGGGTGGTCCTCGATTGTGAAAAGCCCGCGAACGGATCGGATGGCAGGCGCCAGCACCGCGGGAATCGTGGGATCGGACGATACGGAGACAAGTTGCTTGCCGTTCACCTTGTAGTAGCGGAGTTCGGTTCCGAATGCCCGGCCTACGTTCGCCGCCGTTCCAGTGAATCCAACGAAGAGGCGGCTCGGCGACACCCAACTGACCTGCAGCCCTTGAGACTGGAGCCATGCGGTGATAACCGCAATGTCGTTGCCGGAAAGGCCGAAGCGCTCGCCAATTTCGTCCGGCGTGAGCCAGTGGTGATACTCGGGCGACGAGGGGTCCTGCTGATCCTGCAGCAATTGCTCAAACGCCTGTTCCTGTTGAGAAGAGCGGGCAAGGGCCAGCGTAACGTTGCTGATGGGCAGGTTTGTGGGAACCGCACCTGCATCGTTGGCTGCGGCAGCCCACTGTGGATGGTGATGGACCAGTGTCTGCACCTGCGCAGAATCAAAGTCACGCGGAAGCCGGTCGGAGGCCTGAGCGCCTGCCAGGCTCCCGGAGAACACCACGGCTGCAAGTGGAAGAAAGAGCGCGAGTTGCAAACCGTTGCGTGGAGTCATCGTGTTTTGAAGCCTCCTCTACTGGAAGCCCGGAAAAGCGGCCAATCCGAATGCGCACCAGGCGAGGCACACCCATGCGCAAGTGTCGGTTGAGGGCCGTGCCAATTGTCGGTTGGATCGGAGGGGCGTTCAATAACAAATCAGTGTTATATCGAGGTTTAGACGCCGAAAAAGGAATTCGCTTGCGCTTCGCAAGGGAAATTGGGAAAAATGACAAAACGGCGTATCACTGAGAACATTCCCAGGCCCCGATTCGACGCCGAAAGCGAGCTTGAAAGGCAGAGGTAAGCAGGAGGTCAAGATGAGTGGTGTGCGAGTTCTTGTCGGAACGCACAAGGGCGCTTTCGTTCTGAACTCCGACGGCAAGCGGAAGAACTGGACGGTGAGTGGGCCGTTTTTCGCGGGCTGGGAGATCTACCACATGAAGGGGTCAACGGTAGATCCCGACCGGATCTACGTCTCGCAGACAAGCGGATGGTTCGGACAGCTCATTCAGCGGTCGGACGACGGCGGCAAGACCTGGCACCAACCGGGACTGCCCAACGAGGCGATACCCGTCCCTGGGCCACCGGCGGCACTGCCCAACCGGTTTGTGTATGACGCATCGCCGGAGACGGGCAAGCCGCTGACGACGCACCAGTGGTACGACGGCACGCAGCATCCCTGGGAGTTCAAGCGCGTGTGGCACATCGAGCCCTCGCTCACCGAGGCGGAAACTGTGTATGCGGGTGTGGAGGATGCTGCACTGTTTCGCTCGACCGATGGCGGCGAGAACTGGCAGGAGCTGTCGGGCCTACGTGGGCACGGCACCGGTCCCAAATGGCAGCCGGGCGCGGGCGGAATGGGGCTGCACACCATCATTCTCGATCCCACCGATCCGAAGCGCATCTACATCGCCATTTCAGCCGCAGGAGCGTTCCGCACCAACGATGGCGGCGCGACGTGGAAGCCGATTAACAAAGGGCTGCGCTCGCAATACATTCCCGATCCGAATGCTGAGGTTGGCCACTGCGTGCATCACGTGGCCATGCATCGCACGCGTCCAAACGTGCTGTTCATGCAGAAGCACTGGGACGTGATGCGCACCGATGATGCCGGCGAGAATTGGCGCGAAATCAGCGGCAACCTTCCTACCGACTTCGGGTTCGCGATCGACGTGCATGCGCATGAGCCGGAGACGCTGTACGTTGTGCCGATCAAGAGCGACTCCGAGCATTACCCTCTCGACGGCAAGCTGCGCGTCTACCGCAGCCGTACCGGCGGCAACGAGTGGGAACCGCTGGCCAAGGGCCTGCCGGAGAAGGATTGCTATGTGAACGTGCTGCGCGATGCAATGGCCGTGGACACGCTCGACGATTGCGGCATCTATTTTGGCACCACGGGCGGGCAGGTCTATGCGTCGTCTGACTCAGGTGACAATTGGGCGCCGATCGTGCGCGATCTGCCGGCCGTGTTGTCGGTGGAAGTACAGACGCTGAACTAGTGGACAGTGAACAGTGGGCAGTGAACAGCAATCAGCAGACGGCAAATTCCAAACAGCAAAACAGCGGACAGGGAACGGAGATTAGGTGGCGGCGATGCGGGAGTCCGCGCATTGAGCGGGGCGGCAAAGACAGGCGCGGCTACAGTGCGAGTTGCGCTGCCCTATCACTTGCGCAACCTGGCGCATGTCGAGGGCGATGTGGTGCTCGATGTTTCCTCGCCTGTTACGATTCGTGGCGTGCTTGATGCTCTCGAAGCGCGCTATCCCATGCTGCGCGGGACGATCCGCGAATACGAAACCGGACAGCGCCGAGCGTTTCTGCGCTTCTTTGCCTGCCAAGAAGATTGGTCGCTCGAGTCGCCTGACAAGCCGTTGCCCGAGGCGCTTGCATCCGGGCGGGAGCCGCTGCTGATCCTGGGGGCGATCGCGGGCGGATGAGTGAAGCAAAGATTGCGCCAAGAGCCTCGATCGGAATCATTGAGTGGCTGATGGCAGGCTCAAAATGTCGTCGTGAGACGAAGCAAGCCGCTCCGCGGGGGCCCGATTGCGTTTCCTGAGAACAGTCCGCCGAAGTCAATCACATCAAGAACGTTGTTGAGGTTTTCCCCGTCGGCCTGAAGCCGCACCCGGACCCGTTCGGAGTTGTAGAGATCCGCTCCGGCCGAAGCGTTTACCTGGAAAGAAGGATCGATGCGCCCCCGATTGAAGTTGATGCGGTCGAGTACCGATTGCCCGTATTGAGCCAGAACCGTATCTGGATCTCCGTCGAATTCAAAGGGGAGCCCGGAATCGTATTGGATGCCGGCTGCCAGCCAGAATCGCGGACGAACCTGATAACGAACACGGCCCCGCACTGTGTTGCGCTGGTCCTGTGAATCCGGGAAGTGTCCCGAGAGTTGCGTCTCCGCAGCCGTCGCGTCGTCGCCCAGGAAGAGTCCGCCCGTCACCGGATTCCACGCATTGCCCACCTCGTAGGAGTAGCTCAGGAAGCCTGATAATCTGCGCCAATCCGGCAGGTCCAGCTTCGCCTCAGCGCCGTAGACGATCGCTTGTCGAAAAGCAATCGGGAAGCTGATGGTCGTATTGTCGATCTGATCATCGTCGGCGTAATTGCTCACGTCCCGCCGGAAGTAGTTGATGCCGAGCTTCGCCTTCCCGAAAAGTGCCTGCGTCAGCCCGCCTTCGAAATAATCGCCCACCGAAGGCTGCACAGGCAGACGGAGAAAAGTCGTGGGATCCAGCGACTCGATTTGCGTTGAGCTGGAGAGCAGGATGTTTTCAAATGAGGGCGTCTGAAAGACGCGGTCGTAAGAGAAATGCAGAATCGAGCCGGCGGATGGGAAATAGCGCGAGATGGCAAATCGGGGTTCCACGGCCCGTTTGTTCAGGAGAAGCTGATAGTGATCCCATCGCAACCCGGCGTTCACTGACCAATTGCCTGCGTGCACCAGGTCTTCAATGAAGGCCGCTTGTTCAAGGTCGAGTCGTTCGGCAGCAAAAGCAAAAGTAAGCGGTGTCCCGTCATCGAACTGGCTTGGATCGGTAATCGCGTAGCTCGTATTTTCGTGAAGGAACGTATTGTCGGACTCGACTCCGGCCTTCCACTCGCTTCGACCGCGGTCCGCGGCCACAAGGCCTTTGAAGTAACCCTCCCGAAATCGGTTGTGTTGGAAGACTTCTACCGGCGTCGACTCGGGATTTGAAGTAAAGTCATTGGCATTGTCGCGCACCATTCCGCTGACTCTGGCCAGCGTATCGGGCGCGAACGTGTGCTGGTATGAGGCGATCCCCATGGTCTCGATGTTGTCCGCCGTCTGTCGCTGACCCGCGGCCTGTTGCACCTGTTCGTAAGGAATGTCATAGCGGGACAATTCGTGGCGGACGCTCATGCTGAGCCGATCATTGGGCGACTGATCGCGCTCGTAGCGGAGCGAGAAGTCACCGAGCGTGCCGGTATTGGAGTAGTTCTGCGGAACGACGGGATTCAGATAGTGGTCGGTCATGCTGCCGCCCGCGCTGCCGCCCATTGTGTTCTTCCCGGCCGTGTACTGTCCCCTCGCGAAGGCGCTTCCAGTATTGAAACTGCCTCCCGCGAGAGTCAGATCGCCATGAAAGCCGGGCTGCGCATCCTGCACCGTATTTACTTCGATCACCCCGCCCATTTTTCTCCCATACTCGGCGGGAATTCCAGCCGTGTAGATGCTCAGCGACTGTACGTCGTCGGCCTCAATCTCGGGTCCAAAGCTGGGAGACCGGTTGTCGGTCAGCGGAATGCCGTCCACCACAAACTGTGTCTGATACTCCGAGCCCCGGGGATGAAGCACGGCGTTCCCCTCGTAGAGCCATCCCGGCTGCGCATTCACCAGATCCTGCAGTGAGCGACCGGGAATCGAGGCCAGACGGTGCTGGATAAATGAAGACCCTACTTGGTCCACGCTGCCTGGCTGCTCCGGATCGATCAGCGTGCTGGCCGCCTGAACCGCGACCGTCTGCGCCACAGTGGCCAGCTTGAGTGCAATCGACTCGCCGACCGGAATCGAAGAACGCAACGCGACCGTCTCGGCGACCGGCGCAAATCCCGCCTGAACGATTTCCAGCCGGTAAACCCCATAGGGAATCCTGGATACATCGAGATTCCCTTGTCTGTCCGTCGTCAGATTCACGCTATACTGATTCGCTTCGCTGAGTATGTGAACGACGACCTGGATTCCACGACCCGCAGGATCGGCGACATGAATCCGCAGCTCCCCGCTGTTGCTCTGGCAAAAAGTCGGCAAGGCACTCAACCAAAGCAAAACTGTCCATCGTTTCATGGGGCTGTGAATCATGGCATGCGAGTCATTTTTGTTTGCGGTACAACGCGATCTTAAATGAGAATTCGAGATCCATGATGATCATGACCTGCAAGGGGGGATTCGCTGAGTCGAGCTTGCTTCGCTATTGCTCGTCTCAGCCGGGGCGGAGCACGAATGCTTGACGAGACCGGAAATCCCGCGTGGATCCGGCCGAGTTCCGAGAGGCTCCGCAAACAACAGGCCGCTAGGACGTTGTCATGTGGGTCGTCCGCGCCGTCTGGCCCGGCTCCCGCCGCGTGAATTTTGCAATGCGGACGTGCTTGGCAAGCCCAAGTTTCTTGAGCAACCAAATGCCGTAATAATTGGGGTCGAATTCATACCACGCAAGACCGTGCCGGGCCGAAACCGGATTTGCATGGTGATTGTTATGCCAACCCTCGCCCCCGGTAAGCAGCGCCACCCACCAGCTGTTACGAGAATCATCCCGGGTTCGAAAGCGCCGCCCACCGTGGAGATGGGTCGCGGAATTCACGAGCCATGTGGCATGGAGACCGAGGGTGACGCGCAGGAATATGCCCCATAACAACAGGCCTACTCCGGCTCTGATACCGCCGATAAGAGTTCCCACGACCAGCAGACCAATCCCCAGAATGGTCAACGGAACCCAATGGTATTTGCTCAACCAAACTTGCATGCGGTCCCTGGCGAGATCGGGAGCGTAACGGGCGAGGGCCTCAGTCTGAGTATTGAGTGCACGGCCTGTGATGATCCAGCCCATGTGCGCCCACCATGTACCTTCCCGTGGAGTGTGCGGATCGCCGCGGTGATCGCTGTGCTGATGATGGATGCGATGCGTCGCCACCCACGCGATCGGACCTCCTTCAAGGGCCAAAGTGCCGCAGATTGTGAGGAAGTATTCGACCGCTTTGGGCACCTGGTAGCCGCGGTGTACCAGCAGGCGGTGATAACCCATGCCGATGCCGCAATTGACCGCGAGAACGTAAAGCACTGCTGCGACAATCAGGTTAGTCCAGCTGAAAAAGAACAGCGCGGCAATGGCGCCCAAATGGAAGATGACCATGAAGATGGCGGTAATCCACACCACGCCTGACTCATTCTGCGAGCGCCCCATTTGAATGCCACCGGGCGACGCCGACTTGCTCGCTTGCCGGATATCTTCTGGATTTTCACGCACGAACCGATCGATGGACGGCCAAAGATGCCGGTCCGAGGGTGCATCTTGCGTGGCGTTTTCGGTGAGAGCTTTCTCTGGCATAGGAACCTCCCGAGAACTAATGCACCTACATATTTAGATCGTCTGGAGGCAGGTTGGATGTTCAAAACAGAACAGAGAACAGGGAGCAGAGGGCAGTAAACAGGGCACGGCAGATCATTGGCGGGGCTAGCGCTCGTCTCTGCCAGGCCGGAGCATGAGGGCGCGGATGGCTTCGCGGGGGTCCCTGCCTTCGTTGAGGATGAGTTCCATTTGCCCGGTGATGGGCATGTCGACGTCGTGCTTGCTGGCAAGGCCGAGAGCGGCGTGCGTCGTGTGGACGCCTTCAGCAACTTTGCCGCCGAGCGAAGCGAGAATTTCGGGCAGCTTGCGGCCCTGGCCGAGTTGCTCGCCGACCGTGCGATTTCGGCTGAGCGAGCCGGTGCAGGTGAGGACCAGATCGCCGATTCCAGAGAGTCCGGCGAGTGTTTCGCGCCGCCCGCCGCATGCGACTGCCAGGCGCGTCATCTCGGCAATTCCGCGTGTGATGAGCGCGGCGGTGGAGTTGTAACCGAGGCCCACACCCACGGCGATGCCGGCCGCGATGGCGATGACATTCTTGAGCGCGCCGCCAAGCTCGACGCCAATGACGTCGGTCGACGTGTAGAGGCGGAGGGTCTCCGACGAAAATTCCTGCTGGATGAGGGCCGCCACTTCCGGATCGCTGAAGGCAACGGTGAGGGCGGTGGGTTGGCCGTGCGCCACCTCCTGCGCGAAGCTCGGGCCTGAGAGCGCGCCGATGGGGAGCAGAAGCCCGACGGGCTCGAGGGTTTCAGAAAGAACCTTGGTCATGCGATAGAGAGTGCGGTCCTCAAGGCCTTTGGTAGCGCTGACGACGAACTGCCCGCTGCGCATATGAGCGCGGATGCGGAGGAGAGTGGGGCGGAGAAACTCCGAAGGAATGGCGGAGATGAGAATGTCGGCGGCGGCGATTGCGTCGCGATCGCCGGTTACGGTGACGGTGGGCGGGATGGGAAAGCCGGGAAGAAACTGAGTGTTCTCTGCGGCGTCGAGAATCTGGTGCGCAAGCTCGGGCGCGTGCGCCCACAGCGAAACGTGGTGGCCTCCGCGGCGGTTGAGGGAGAGCGCGATAGCGGTTCCCCAGGCGCCGGAACCTAAGATGGCGATGCGGCTCATGCTGGCTTGTGAACTCCGATTCGGGATTCAGTGCCTGCGATCAGGCGCCGGATGTTTGGGTAGTGCTTGACGATAATGAGCAGGGAAACGAGAGCGCCAGCCACTAAGAAAAAGGGTGGCCGAGCACCGGTGACGAGCAACCAGGCAAAAATCGGAAAGCTGAGCGCGGCGACGATGGAAGCGACGGAAACGTAACGGCTGATTGCCAGGACGACGGCGAATACTCCGATGGCAGCCAAAGCAGCGATCGGCGAAACGACGAGGAAAACTCCAAAACCGGTGGCCACGCCTTTGCCGCCGCGAAACTTGAGCCAGACGGGGAACATATGGCCGAGAACGGCACAGAGGGCCGCGAACGCCTCGGCGGTGCGCAAGGGAACGGAGGGCATCCAGTGCGAAGCGAGGTAGCCTCCGAGCCAGACGGCAGCGCAGCCCTTGAGGACGTCGAGGGCAAAAGTGGCTGCGCCGAGACCCTTGCCGCCGGCGCGAAGCACGTTGGTGGCGCCGATGTTGCCGCTGCCCTTGGAACGGATGTCCTGGCGGCGGAAGATGCGAAAGAGCAGGTATCCCGTTGGGATGGACCCGAGCAGGTAAGCGGCGATAGCGATGCCGGCGAGTGGCACAACGACCGAGTTTAGCAGGTGAGGGCACACCATTTGGACGCGCCGCCGCGCTGCATGGGTTGCGTGTGAGCCGGGCATTCCCGTGATGTAGGGTGCGACGGCCATGGCAGATCCCCGATTAATAGATCGCTTTGCGGGCGCTGCGAACCTCGGCGGCGAGGACTTCGAGCATCTTGAGAGACAGGGCAGGATTGGAATGCATCAGGGCGGTTAGATCTCCATTGCTGACGAAGCTGACCTGGGCACCGGCTCGAGCGATCGCACTGAGAGTGTAGGGCTGATTGCTGATGGCGCCGGGGAGGCCGAGAATGGAACCGGGCTTGGCCTGCACAGCGAAGAGCGAGTGGCCATCGTTTGACGCCATGCTGAGCGTGACCGTTCCGTCGTGGAGAATAAAAACGCCCACAGAAGGCTCGTCCTGCCGGAAAAGCACGCCGTCGGAACCGCAAGGAACGGCAGTGGAGCGCCCTGCGAGTGCACTAAGCAGGTCCGGACTGGCGACAAACGCATTGGGGTCGAGATGCACGTGCGGTCTTCCCAGGGGAGTAGATTTCTTCATTTTTGCGCTCCGAACGGGGAATATCGAAGCCATCATTTCATCAACTGGGGCTCAGGAGTTGTGATCGGTATCACGTCCTCTAGGTTAACAAAGCCTGGGAAATGCGGACAGGCCAGCAGGGACGAGGCGGCGCGGGCTAAAGGCTGAAGCGGGTTGAAGAGTCGTGAGAAGGGAGCCGTTCGCTAGACTGGGAGCAGGGAACCGGCGGTAGAGGCAATCGATTCGATGGCGGGCATTCTGAGCAAGATCGGCACCACACTGGAGATGATCAAGTGGGAGCACTCGATCTTCGCGCTGCCGTTTGCCGTGACGGCAATGCTGCTGGCTGCGGGCGGCTGGCCCGGTTGGCGGACGCTGGCCTGGATCGTGGTGGCCATGGTGGCGGCGCGGTCGGCGGCCATGGCTTTCAACCGCTGGGCCGACGCCGATCTTGATGCCGGGAATCCCCGCACGCGGAATCGGGCGATTCCTGTGGGCCTGCTTTCAAAGCAGTTTGTGCTGGGATTCACGTGCGTGGCCATCGCGGTATTTCTGGGGGCCGCGGCGGAGCTGAACCGGCTGGCGCTGGAATTGGCTCCAGTGGCGCTCGTGGTGCTGCTCGGCTACAGCTACCTGAAACGGGTGACGCGGTGGTCGCACCTGGGGCTGGGATTGGCGTTAGGCCTCGCGCCCGCTGCGGCGTGGATTGCCGTTCGCGGCAGCCTGGACCCGCGCATTTTGGTTTTGACCGCTGCAGTGACATTGTGGGCGGGCGGATTTGACGTGCTGTATTCCTGCCAGGACTACGAACACGATCGCGTTGCCGGGCTGCACAGCCTGCCGCAGGCGAGCGGCGTGGTTGCCGCATTCTGGACGGCGCGGGTGATGCACCTCGCGATGCTCGGGCTGCTGGTTTGGTTCGGTTTTCTTTTTGGTTTTGGACTGGCAGGCTGGATGGGGATTTGCGCGGTCGGTCTGCTGCTGGCTTATGAACACTCCATTGTCTCGCCGCGCGATCTGCGCCGTCTGAATGCCGCGTTCTTCACCATGAACGGCGTGATCGCCATGGTGTTTTTGGGATTTGTAACGGCGGATTTGTGGATACGGCGAGGATAAGGCAGAGAGCAAGGGAAGTTGCGGTTTTGCGCCCGCCGATTGCTATGATTGCAGCCATGAAAGCATCGCATCTACTCCTTGTAAGTCTTGTTTTCTTCGCGGCGACGGCGGGAGGTCGAGCGGCATTCGCGCAGCCCGCGCCCACCGCCAAGCCCGCTTCATCCTCCGCAGTCACGGTCCCGTTCGTTGGCTGCGCCTCCGATGGCATGGCCGGTCCGCAAGCGGCGCCAACCGGGCAAAGCCTCGCTGTCCAAATTCCCGCGGCGACGGCGCAGCGGCTCGCATATTACAAATCAGAATATGGTCCCGGCGCTCTCGGGCCGCGAGGCTGGCACTGCTTTTCCAACTACGGCTCCGATGGGAGCAACCTGTTTGTGAGCCCCGACCCGATCAACACCAGCGACTTGTCCTCGATGGACTGGAAGGGATTTAACGGGCAGGTCATTGAGGTTTCGGAGATGGATGGCGGCACTTCCGGCAGATTTGAAGTCGCCAAGATAATCGCACGCGTGTTTCCGGCGTACAAAGCGTTCGCGCAAAATGTGATTGCGGAAGGAATCGAACCGGCCAGCGACTTTCCCTTTGGCCCCTTCCCGAGCGACAAGCTGACGTATCGCGGCAAGAATATTGTGGAATTTGAGACACCGGCCAACGCGCAGGGGCTGGGCACGGATTCGCGCCTGCAAGCAAACGCGAGCCCGATCGATGGAGTTGCGATCATCGCTGGTGCGGATACGGATCTGGTGCAACTGTCTGCGCGGGTCCCTGCGGGCGACAGCGACCTGATCCCTGCGATGGTTGGGCGGGCCGAGAAGGAAGCTACCGCCGATACTTCACAATAAGACGCGCTGGAAATGTAGCCGATCGCGTGTGGTATGGTGCGAGAGAAAATCAAACGCAGATCCTTCGACTCATCCGGCCGCCCCGGCGAGCGGATTCGCCCAGGATGACATCCAGAATAAGATTTAGTTCGGTGAGTGCAGAAAGACTTTGGATCTTGGCAAAGAAAGAAACAGCATGAAAATCGCGATTCAGGGAGAGCCGGGCTCATTCAGCCATGAAGCGGCGCTGAAGCTCGTGCCGGATGCGGAGATTCTTCCCTGCGCACTTTCGGCTGAAGTGTTTGCCGCGCTCGACTCAGGGTTGGCTGATGCCGCCGCGATTCCCATTGAGAACAGCCTGGCCGGCTCAGTACTGGAACATTTTGACCTGCTGCTTCATCACGACGTGAAGGTCATACGAGAGACGCTCATTCGTATCCGGCACAATCTGATCGCCGTCGCCGGGGCGAAGATCGGCGAGATCGATCGCGTGTATTCGCATGCCGTGGCGCTCGGGCAGTGCCGGCGCTTTCTGGCCGAACATCCCGCAATGAAAGCCGTTGCCTTCTACGACACCGCAGGAAGCGTGAAACAGCTGGTGAGTACGCACGATGCGAAGGCAGCGGCCATCGCGAGCGAGCGGGCGGCCGCCTACTATGGCGCGGAGATTCTTGCCCGCGGCATCGAAGACGATGCGGAAAACTACACTCGATTCTTTCTGGTGCGGCGCAGCGCTGAAGCCGAAATCGATCCCGCAGCGAACAAGATGAGCGTGGCCTTTACGCTGGAGCACAAGCCGGGCTCGCTGGTTGCGGCGCTGAGCGCGCTGAGCGAGATGGGCACTAATCTGACTGCGATTGAATCGCGGCCGGTGAAGGGCAAGCCGTGGGAGTACATCTTTTACGTGGATTGCAAGATTGGCTCAAGCGTGGAAGGAACGCGCGCCCTTGAGGGACTCGGTGCACACTGCGGGATGGTGAAAGAGCTGGGGCGCTACCGCGAGGCTCTCGGCACTGGAAATGCCGGCGCTTCCTAGACGAAGCGTCCGTGCAAATACAAAAAGGGGACCGGCACAGACCGATCCCCTTTTGTATCGAACGATTTCCGATGCGCTTGTTTAGAAGTGATAGGCGACGCCAATCAAGGGCTCGGACAAGTTCCACCATTCGTTGGTGGTGAAGTTGTAGCCGCTGGTTCCCACGCCAAAGGTCGGCACCTTCGTCACCAGCCCGCGATATTCAACGCGAACGTCGAAGCTGGGGCTGACTTCGTAGGCAAACCCTGCGCCGTACATCGCGCCGATTGCGGTCTGCTGCTTTGCGTCGAGCGTTTTGGTTCCTGAGTTCAGGATGGGCAGGAAGATGATTGCCGCCGGACCCGCCTCGACAAAGGGATTGAAGTTCTTGAAGACGAAGGAACGCACGTAAGCGCCCGAGATCTCCTGGTTTCGCGTCAGAATTCCGATTCCGTTGGGAAACTGAGGACCGTAAAAGGTGATCTTGTTTTCGTAGGTGAGGCCGTAGTTGGCTTCAAGCGCGCTGGTGGGCGTCAGCATGAAACGATAGCTGGCCAATCCGCCGTAGGCGGTGGTGGAGTGGACTTGAATGTCGGTGGATGAAGCCTTGTACGGCTCGATCAGCGCCGATCCGCTCAGGCTGATGTCCTGGCGGCTTTCCTGAGCGCGGGCTGCGGCCCCGCAGACGGCCAGCAGGCAGACAAAAAAAGCAATCTTCTTCATTCGATCCTGATCCTCGTGATTGCAGTACGATGCGGGTGGCAAAACCGATGCCCGTTTCCGCACACTGATCCGGTGCACCGGGAGTCCCCGTGCCCCGCTCTCAGCATTGTAAATGGCCGGAGCGGGTCAAATGGGAGCGGCGCACATGAAAGCTTACCCGGCTTTAGACGTATGGCGGTGAAAGAGGGCGTCATCCAGCCCGCTCGACGTGGTAATAAAATGGCGGTCCCTGCTCTTCGGCCTTGGTTCTCAGCGTTTGCAGAAAGGCCTTGGCGGCGTAGGAGAGCGTGGCCTGGCGGCGGTGAACGAGGCGCAGCACGCGGCGCACGTCGAGCTCGTCGACCTTTACGCGGACCAGGTCGCCGGTTTCGAGTTCGCGCGCCACGGTCAGGTGAGGCACAAGTGCCACGCCATTCCCCATAGCCACAAAACGCTTGATGGCCTCGATGGTGGGCAGCTCGATTCCCATATTGAGGGGCGTGCGGTAGCGTTGGAAGGCCTCAATGACCTTGCGGCGCAGCGGCGAGGCCACGTTGTGCGCGATGAAGTTTTCATTGCCCAGGTCGCGGATGGAGACGCGCCCGGCGCGAGCCAGCGGATGATGCGGGCTGACAATGAAGGCCAGGCTGTCACCATAGACGGCGATGCTGCGAACTTGCGCAGGATCGGGCTTGTACGAGATGACGCCGAGCTCGAAGGTGCGCAGATTGAGTTCCTCGGGAATCCGCGAGGCCAGCATGCGCTGCACAGTCACGCCAATGTGCGGAAACTCGCGGCGAAAGGCGTCGACGGCCGGCAGCAGAACCATGCAGGTGTACTCATTGGCGCCGAGTTGCAGGTGGCCGCGCTCCAGGCTTTTCAGTTCGTCCAAAGCGCTTGAGGCCTCGCGGCGCAGGGCCAGGAGGCGTTGCGCGTAGTCGCGCAGCAGAGCGCCGGCAGCGGTGAGCGAGCCATCGCGCGAAGTGCGGTCAAACAGAGTTTCGCCCACTGCATTCTCCAGTTTGCGGATAACCTGGCTGACCGCGGGCTGGGTTCGGTGGAGGCGCTGAGCAGCGCGGGAGAAGCTGCGCTCCTCGGCCACGGCAAGGAAGGTTTCGAGCTGGCTGAGTTCCATGCGCTTTCCTCCGGAATGCTGATCTCTCACAGTATAAGAAATTCTAATCGATTATAAAAGAATTATAACTTTGCCTTATAGAGTGCCGGCAGGGGACAATGGAAGAACTGGACGAGGCCGGTCTTCCCCGGCAGGCACAGAGCAGGAATACCCATGAGCAGCGAACCTGTAGTTTTTTTTGACACCACCCTGCGCGACGGCGAGCAATCGCCGGGCTGCAGCATGACCACGCAGGAAAAGCTCACCATGGCCCACGCCCTCGAGGATCTGGGTGTGGACATCATCGAAGCCGGTTTTGCTATGGCTTCGGAGGGCGATTTTGCCGCCATTGCGACGATCACGCAGGCGATTCGCAAGCCGCGCATCGCGTCACTGGCCCGGGCAAAAACCGAAGACATCGAGATGGCGGCACGGGCGTTGCAGTTTGCCGACCGGGCGCGCATCCATGTGTTTCTGGCGTCGAGCGATCTGCACCTGGAATTCAAACTCAAGATGAGCCGCGCGGAGGCGCTCGCGCAGTGCGGCGAGAGCGTTCGTCTGGCGCGGTCGCTTTGCGACGATGTCGAGTTTTCTCCGGAAGACGCGACGCGTTCGGACCGCGATTTCCTGGTCGAGATGGTGCGCACTGCCGTGGAAGCGGGCGCAACGACCATCAACATGCCCGACACCGTAGGCTACGTGACGCCCGAGGAGTACGGCCAAATGTTTCGCGAAGTGCGCGAGCGCGTTCCCGCGATCGACGAGAAGGGTGTGGTGCTCTCGGCTCACTGCCACGACGATCTGGGCTTGGCAGTTGCAAATTCGCTGGCGGCGATCCAGGCCGGCGCGCGCCAGGTGGAATGCACCATCAATGGCATCGGCGAGCGGGCAGGCAACGCGGCGCTCGAGGAGATTGCGGCGGCGCTTTACGTGCGCGGCGATTACTTCGGCTTGTCGACATCGATCAAGCTCGACCAGCTTTATCCCACCAGCGAAGTGCTGGGCCAGCTCATTACCTTCAGGCCTTCGCCGAACAAGGCGATTGTGGGCACTAACGCATTCGCGCACGAGTCGGGCATTCACCAGCACGGAATGCTGGCCAATCCTCTGTGCTACGAGATCATGACACCGCAGCTTGTGGGCGTGGCGCGGACCCATCTGGTCCTCGGCAAGCACTCCGGCCGCGCGGCCTTGAGACATAGATTGGAGCAGCTCGGCTTTACGGTCAGCCGCGAGGAGTTGCAGCACGTCTACTATCGGTTTGTGGCCTTGGCTGACCGCAAAAAAAACATCTACGACCAGGATTTGGTCGGATTGCTTCCGGACAACATTCGCGAGCGGCGGAGCGAGCCGGTGAGCGAGCTGGACTGAAAAAGGCAGGGAACAGGGATTAGGGAACAGGGATTAGAGTGGCTTTCCCTGACCTCGATCGGCTGAGAACTGTGAACTAAGAACTGAGAACTGAAAAATGAAGCTGAAGATTCTAGTGACGGCCGGCGACGGCATCGGCCCCGAAGTGACCAACGAAGGGGTCGCAGTGTTGAAGGAGACGGCGGCGCTGGGTGGGCACGAATTTACGTTTGCCGAAAAGCGCATCGGCGGCGTGGCCATTGCGCAGGACGGAACGCCGCTGCCTGCGGACACCCTCGAAGCGGCGCTTGCCTCGGATGCGGTTCTTCTCGGCGCGGTGGGAGGCAATGAATTCAACTCGCTGCCGCCGGATAAACGGCCCGAGGCGGGACTGCTGGCGATCCGCGCGGCGCTGGGCGGATTTGCAAACCTGCGGCCGGCGTTCGCCTTCAAAGAATTGGCGGTGAACAGTCCGCTCAAGGCCGAGATCGTGGAAGGTGCAGATGTTCTTTTTGTTCGCGAGCTGCTGGGCGGACTCTACTTCGGCCAGCCTCGCGAATGGGATCGGACTTCGGGTGAAGCATGGAACACGATGCGTTATACGCGCGGCGAAGTAGAGCGTGTGGCGCGGATAGCTTTTGAACTGGCCGCCAAGCGCCGCAAGAAATTAACCAGCGTCGACAAGGCCAACGTGCTTGAGGTTTCGCAGCTCTGGCGCGCAACGGTGAACGAAGTCGGCAAGGACTTTCCGGGCGTGATGCTGGAGCATCAATATGTAGACGCGATGGCCATGCACCTGATGAACCGGCCGCGCGACTTCGACGTGGTGCTGACTGAGAATCTGTTTGGCGACATTTTGAGCGACGAGTCGGCAGTAATTACGGGCTCGCTGGGCATGTTGCCCTCGGCAACGATTGGCGGCAAGGTCAACTTATATGAACCAGTCCACGGATCGGCGCCGGATATCGCTGGCAAGGGATTGGCGAATCCCCTCGGTGCAATATTGACCGGGGCGCTGATTCTGCGCCACTCGGGAGCGCTCGAAGCCGAGGCCGCTGCAATCGAGTCGGCGGTGCGCAAGGTGCTCGAGCAGGGCTTCCGCACGCCGGATCTGGCGCGTGGCAATACGAATGGAGTGACGGTGCTCTCGACGAAGGAAATGGGAGCGAAAGTAAGAGAGACTGTCAAGCAACAGCTCGTTCACGCGTGACAGCCAACAGGTGGAAGCTGTACTTAGGAGCTGTACTTCAATGAGCAGCGAAGCGAAAACATTATTCGAGAAGGTTTGGGAGCAGCATGTGGTGGTTGAGCCGCAGGGCGAACCGACGCTGCTCTACATCGACCTGCAATTGGTGCACGAGGTTACCTCGCCGCAGGCGTTCGAAGGGCTGCGGCTCGCTGGACGTAAGGTGCGCCGACCTGACCGGACCATCGCCACGGTCGACCACAACGTGCCGACGACCATTGAGGGGCGTCTGAATATTGTGGACCAGATTTCGGCCAAGCAGATCGAGACACTGCGCAAGAATTGCGCCGATTTCGGCGTCGAGCTCTACGACGTGAACTCGCGCGAGCAGGGCATTGTGCACGTGATCGGGCCGGAACTGGGGCTGACCAAGCCCGGTATGACGATCGTGTGCGGCGACTCGCACACCTCGACGCATGGCGCGTTCGGGGCGCTCGCGTTTGGCATTGGCACCAGCGAGGTGGAGCATGTGCTGGCCACGCAGACGTTGCCGCAGTCGAAGCCGCAGACTTTCCGCATCGCGGTCGAGGGCAAGCTCCCGCTGGGCGTTACGGCGAAGGACGTAATTCTCGCAATTATCGGCAAGATCGGAACAGATGGCGCAACGGGCTGCGTGATCGAGTACGCGGGGTCCGCGATTCGCGCGCTTTCGATGGAAGGCCGCATGACGATCTGCAATATGAGCATCGAGGCTGGCGCTCGCGCGGGTATGATCGCGCCGGACGAGACGACGTTTGCGTACTTGGCAGGGCGAAAATTCAGTCCAAAAGGGGAAGCGTGGGAACGTGCCGTAGCCGAGTGGAAGAAGCTGCCGTCGGATCCTGGTGCGAAATTCGATCGCGAGCTGGTGATCGACGCGGCCACGCTGGTTCCATACGTGAGCTGGGGAACGAGCCCCGGCATGGTGGCTCCGGTAGTCTCAAATGTGCCCGATCCGGCGAACGCAAAAAGCGATACCGATCGCAAGTCATTTGAGCGGGCGCTCGAATATATGGACCTGAAGGCTGGAACGCCGTTTGAGGAGATCGCGATCGACCGTGTCTTCATCGGGTCCTGCACCAACGGCCGCATTGAAGACCTGCGCGCGGCGGCAAGGATTGCCGCGGGCCACAAAGTTTCCGCACATGTGAGCGCGATGGTGGTTCCGGGTTCGCAGCTGGTGAAGGCGCAGGCTGAGAAAGAGGGACTGGACCGCATCTTTCGCGAGGCTGGCTTTGACTGGCGCGAACCGGGCTGCTCCATGTGCCTGGGCATGAACCCCGACATACTTTCGCCGGGTGAGCGTTGCGCCTCAACGAGCAACCGCAACTTCGAGGGACGTCAGGGCCGCGGCGGGCGCACGCATCTAGTGTCGCCGGAGATGGCTGCGGCGGCCGCAATTGCCGGGCATTTTGTTGACATCCGGACATGGCGCGTGAACGAGGAGGTAGAGGCCTAATGGAACGGTTTCGCACATTGACCGCGCTGGCTGCGCCGCTCGACCGCGCCAACGTCGATACCGACCAGATCATTCCCAAGCAGTTTTTGAAGCGCATCGAGCGTACGGGGTACGGCGATTTCCTGTTCTTCGACTGGCGACAGACTCCCGATGGTAAACCCATCGCCGATTTCGTTCTGAACGACGCGCGCTACCAGGGCGCGAAGATTCTGATCGCAGGCAGGAATTTTGCGTGCGGATCAAGTCGCGAGCACGCCGCGTGGGCGCTCAGCGATTACGGATTTCGCGTGGTGATTGCGCCGACGTTTGCCGACATCTTTTTTTCGAATGCGGGCAAGAACGGGATCGTCCTGGCTCGGCTGAGCGAGGAAGAAGTCGAAACGCTGCTGCGAAACGCAAAAGAAATTCCGAGCTATCAGCTCACGGTTTCGCTTGAAGCGCAGACGGTGACGGATGGACGCGGATTCTCGGCGAAGTTTGAAATCGATCCCTTCCGCAAGTTCTGTTTGCTCGAGGGGCTCGACGATATTGGCTTGACGCTGCGGCACGCTGCGGCGCTGGACACGTTTGAAACGAAGCACGACGGAGCCGGCTGGCTGAAAGCGAAGTGAAGAGCCAATGACCATCGAAGGCAAGCGACAGAGTATTCCGTTGACCGAAGGGCCGAGCCGAGCGGCGGCGCGATCGTATCTGCGTGGTTCAGGATTCAAGAAAGACGATCTGCACAAGCCGATCATCGGTGTTGCGAATACCTGGACCGAGATCGGCACCTGCAACGTGCACTTGCGCGAGATTGCCGAAGCGCTGAAGGAAGGCATTCGTGAAGCAGGCGGAACGCCGATGGAGTTCAACACCGTCACCATCTCCGACGGCATCACCATGGGCACGCAGGGCATGAAGGCGTCGCTGGTGAGCCGCGAGGTGATCGCCGATTCGATTGAACTGATGGCGCGCGGAAATCTTTTCGATGGCTTGGTCGGAATTGGCGGGTGCGACAAGAATATGCCGGGCATCATCATGGCGCTGTGCCGGCTCGATATTCCGGGCATGATGCTTTACGGCGGATCGATCGCGCCGGGCAAGCTGGACGGTCCCGACGGCAAGAAAATCGACATTACGATTCAGAACGTGTTTGAAGGCATCGGTTCGTATGCGGCGGGCCGTATCGACGATGCGGGATTGGAAGCTCTTGAAGCGAATGCGTGTCCCGGCGCAGGCGCATGTGGCGGCCAATTCACGGCCAACACGATGGCGATGAGCGCGGAGATTCTGGGCATCGCGCCGATTGAACTTTCGGGAGTGCCCGCCACCGCACCGAACAAACTTCAAGCAACTCGCGCGGCTGGACGAATTTTGATGGATGCCGTTCGCGCGAACCGCAGGCCCTCCCAGATCATCACCCGCAAATCCCTTGAAAATACAATTGCCAGCGTGGCCGCGAGCGGCGGCTCGACAAATGCCGTGCTCCATTTGTTGGCCATCGCGCGCGAGCTCGGTATCGAGCTCAATATCGACGATTTTGACGCCATATCGTCGCGCACGCCGTACATCTGCTCTCTCACGCCGGCGGGGAAGTATGTGGCTTCGGACTACCAGGCTGCAGGCGGATCGCGTTTGCTGGCCAAGCGCATGATCGATGCGGGCCATGCCGACGGGTCGGCACTGACCGTGAGCGGTAAAACGCTGGCCGAAGAGGCTGCGACTGCAAAAGAGACTCCGGGCCAGGACGTGATAACCACTTTCGAAAAGCCAATCAAGCCCAACGGCGGCCTGGTGATTCTGAAAGGCAACCTGGCGCCGGAAGGTTGCGTGATGAAGATTGCGGCGGCTGGCAAATATGAGCATCGCGGTCCAGCGCGCGTGTTTGACTCTGAAGAAGATTGCTTCAAAGTTGTGCAGGCCGGTGGAATCAAGCCCGGCGATGTGGTGGTGATTCGCTACGAAGGGCCGAAGGGTGGGCCGGGTATGCGCGAGATGCTGCAGGTGACAGCGGCCATCAGCTCGAATGCGGAATTAAGCGCGCAGGTGGCGTTGCTTACCGACGGGCGATTCAGCGGCGCAACGCGCGGATTCACCGCGGGCCACGTGGCCCCCGAAGCCTTTGTCGGGGGTCCGATTGCTGCGGTGCGCGAGGGCGACATCATTTCTTTTGACATCGCCAAGCGGACGCTCGACGTGGAAATCAGCAAGGAAGAGATGGCGGCGCGGCTGAAAAACTTTAAGCCGCCGGCATTGCGTTGGCCGAAGGGCGTGTTCCGCAAGTACGTCGATCGCGTGAACTCGGCGGCCGAAGGCGCGACGACGTAAGAACAGGCAACAGGGGTTAGCGAACAGTTGGCAGCATCATCGCTCAAGGAGTTTCTATGGGACACAAGGGAAACGCGACGACGAAAGCGCACGATGGGAACGGAAGCACGGTTGCAGCGAACGCGACCAAGCCGGCGCAAAACGCGGCAGATGCCCATACGCACTTGACGCCGCCCACGCGGCTGACAGGCGCAGAGATTATCTGGGCCACGCTGGTCGGTGAAGGCGTCGACACCGTCTTCGGATACCCGGGCGGAACAATTCTCCCGGCATACGACGCATTGCGCAAGTTTCCCGTGCGGCACGTGCTGGTGCGCCACGAGCAAGGTGCCGCACACATGGCCGATGGGTACGCACGCGCTACGGGCAAGGTCGGCGTGGCCATCGCCACCAGCGGCCCAGGCTCGACCAACCTGGTCACCGGCATTGCCACTGCGATGCTCGACTCGATTCCAATCGTCTGCATAACAGCCAACGTTTCTTCCAAGCTGCTGGGCACCGACGCGTTCCAGGAAGTGGACATTACCGGCATCACGCTGCCGGTGACCAAGCATAATTTTCTGGTGAACAAGGCAGAAGACATCGCGCCGACGATTCGGCACGCATTTCAAATCGCGCGCTCGGGGCGTCCCGGCCCCGTGTTGGTCGACATCACAAAAGACGCGGAGCAAGTCTCGGCGGAATTCGACTTTGAAGCCGCCAAGCCGAAGCCGTATCGGCCGCATCCCATGTTGCACGTGGACGACGCGGGTCTGACGGAAGCGGCGGAGCTGATTCGCAATTCGAAGCGGCCGGTGATTCTTGCTGGTCACGGGGTGATGGAATCAGGCGCGATGGAGCAGGTGCGCACGCTGGCTGAGCGCGCGCAGATTCCTGTGGCACTCACGCTGTTGGGGCTCGGTGGATTTCCCGCATCGCATCCGCTGTGCCTGGGCATGATGGGCATGCACGGCGAGTCGTGGGTGAATCACGCCATCCAGGAAGCCGATCTGTTGATCGCCTGCGGCATGCGCTTTGACGATCGCGTGACGGGCAAGCTGACGGAGTACGCGCTCAAGGCCAAGAAGATTCACATCGAAGTGGATCCGGCGGAGATCAACAAGAACGTCAAGGCGGATGTGGCGCTGGTGGGCGATCTGCGCGAAGTGCTGGAACAACTGCTGCCGCGTATTGCAGGTCGCGATGGCGCCGCGTGGCTCAAAAACATTGAAGCAAGCAAAGGCGCTGTGTCCGTGCACGACATCAAGAACCTGCCCGACTCCGGCCACCTGTACGCGGCGCACGTGATCCACGATCTGTGGCGCATGACCGGCGGCGGCGCCATCATCGTGACCGACGTGGGCCAGCACCAGATGTGGGAAGCGCAATACTACCGGCATGAGCAGCCGCGGACGCTCATCACCAGCGGCGGCCTGGGCACGATGGGATTCGCACTGCCCGCGGCGATCGGCGCCAAGATGGCGTGCCCGGAAAAAGAAGTATGGGTCGTGGCCGGCGACGGTGGCTTCCAGATGACTGCGGCGGAACTGGCCACAATCGTTCAGGAAAAGATCAAGATCAACATCGCCGTCATCAACAACGGCTATCTGGGCATGGTTCGGCAGTGGCAGGAGTTTTTCTACGAGCGCAACTACGAGGCCACGCCGCTGGTGAGCCCCGACTTTGTGAAGCTGGCCGATGCGCACGGCATCCCAGGACGCGCAGTGCGCAAGCGCAGCGAGGTCGAGGCCGCTGTGAAAGCAGCTCGCTCGGCAGAGGGTGCCTATCTGCTCAACTTCCTGGTGGAGAAGGAAGATTCGGTGTACCCGATGATTCCGGCGGGCAGCGCGCTGCACGAAATGATTCGGCGGCCCGATCACGATCCGCTGGAAGAGAAAGCGGACGATTAGCTGAAAGCGAACGTCGAAGCCATGACTCAATGGGAAGAGAATCTGACGATGAAACACAGAATTCTTCAGTCTGGCCGCTTGGCGGCAGGTGTGCTGTTCGCGATGTTCGTCGTATTTCTCAACACAGCGTACGGAAAGTCACCAGCCTCCGACGAAATTCAGATTCGCTCGGTTCTTGCCAGGTATCGCCAGTCTGTCGATACCCTCGATCCCGCTCTGATTTCCGAGGTTTGGTCAAGCGATTTGCCGGTTTCGTTTATTCATCCGCTGGGAACGGACGAGAATCTCGATCAGATCAAGGCTGACATCTACGGCAAGGTCATGGGGATGTTCTCCAAGCGCGATTTGAATTTCGATACCACCGCCATTCATGTGAATGGCGATTCTGCATGGGTCGAAATCACGTGGACTTTTCATGCAGTCTGGAAAGATAAAGGCGAACCGCTCACCACACAAGGCCGTGAAACGCAGGTGATGGTGCGAGAAAAGGGTGCTTGGCGGCTGGTTCATGTTCATTATTCAGGGCTGCCCACGGCGATTGTTCGCAAAGGAGTCTGACCTGAATTTACGTCGCAAGGTCCGGTGAATGCGCGATCGCTGCGAGCCCCGGAATCCATCGAACCGGAAGCCGCACAGAAAGGAACCAATTACCGCGATGTTGCATACATTCGTTGCTTACGTTGAAGACCGTCCGGGCGTGCTGACGCGCGTGGCGTCGCTGTTCCGGCGCCTGAACATCAACATCAATTCGCTCACAGTGGGCCGCAGCGAGCGGCCGGGACTGTCACGGCTCACGCTGGTTTGCGAGGCGTCGTCGGAGGCCGGAGATCGCATCCGCGCCAGCCTGTTTAAACTGGAGAACGTCGTCGATGTGGACGACATCGCGCAGGCGCCGTCGGTGACGCGCGAATTGGCGTTGATCAAAGTGGCGGCAACGCCGCGCAATCGGGCTCAGATTTTCGATCTGGCTGAAGTCTTCCGCGCGCGCATCGTCGATCTGACCTCGGAGTCGTTGATGATCGAAATGACCGGAGTGGAGAGCAAGATTGAAGGGCTCATCGAAGTGCTGCGCGAGGACGAGGGGCGGATTCTGGAGATTTGCCGCAGCGGCAAGATGACCATGCGGCGCGGCCATCACGTGAGCAGTGTGGTTAGGGCGATGGGCGTGGTTGAAGGCGACGCCACAGAGATGGAAGAGGAGCCCGCTGCGGACGCAGTTGCCGGCGAAGCCGAGTAAGTAAAAGCGCCTCGTGGTCTGTCATTACTGGCGAGAACTTGGGTTATGATTCTGGCTTGAGAGGAAAGATGGATGGAAGCTGACGAGAAAGCCTGCCCAGTCTGCGGTGAGACCATCAAGGCCGCCGCCATCAAGTGCCGTTTCTGCAATACGGACCTGACAGCGTACGCCGCGACGAAGGATCTCGAAACCGAGAAAGATCTGTTCGTCGGGCATCCGGCAATCATCTATACCGTCGGCCAGCTAACGCCGTTCCTCGTGATGATCGCCGTGACAATTCTTGTTGGGTACCTGATGAAGGCCGGGACCATTGGAAGTTCCGACATCGATGTGACTTATTTGTGCCTGTTTTTTCTAGTTGCATGCGCAGCGATCGCAATCCATTACTATCTGAGGAGCCGAAGCATTCATTACGAGATCACCACGCAGCGGATCAAGCTGGAACGCGGCCTGCTTTCGAAGATTCAGGAGTCACTCGAGCTGTTTCGCATTGACCATTTTGAGTTACGCAAGCCGCTTGGGAAGCGGTTGCTCGGCCAGGCATCGTTGCATTTATTTTCATCCGATGCGGAACTTGAGAATTTTTCAATTTATGGAGTTCCGAATCTGGAGGCTCTTGCGGATCAACTGCGGAACTGCCAGCTTCGCGAGCGTACCCGACGGGGGTTAACGACCTTTGTAAAGGCTTAGGCTGGAGACCCCACACCTTCAATCGAGGAAAGAGTTCCACGGATTTTTTGAATCTCTTCGCGGTCTCCGGTTTGGATGTGTGACGATGCGTCACCTGTAGCTAAACGAGTCCGCTCGAAACAAACTTCAACCCCGAGTGAAAAGGAAAACCAGGAAAATCATGGCGAAGACTTACTACGACAACAATGCCGACCTCACCCTGATCCAAGGAAAAAAGGTGGCCATCATTGGCTACGGCTCGCAGGGGCATGCGCATGCTCTCAACCTGAAAGATTCGGGCGTGCAGGTGAAGGTGGGCCTGGCGGCGAATTCAAAATCGATTGCCAAGGCGCAGAAGGCGGGACTCGAAGTGACCACCGTCGCCGAGGCCACAAAATGGGCCGATGTGGTGATGGTGCTCGTACCTGATCAAACCGCGGCCAAATTGTATGCCGAGGAGATCGGGCCGAACCTCAGCGCCGGGAAGCTGCTCATGTTCGCGCACGGCTTCAATATTCACTTCAAGACCATCGTACCTGCAGCGGGAATTGATGTGGGCATGGCCGCGCCCAAGGCGCCCGGCCATCGCGTGCGCGAGGTCTTCACCGAAGGCGGCGGCGTACCGGGCTTGATTGCCGTGCACCAGGACGCGACCGGAAACGCGCACGCTCTGAGTCTGAGCTATTTGAAGGGCATCGGCTGCACGCGCGCAGGGGCTCTGGAGACGACTTTTAAGGAAGAGACCGAGACGGATCTCTTCGGCGAGCAGGCGGTGCTGTGCGGCGGCGTGAGCGCGCTGATTAAGGCTGGATATGAAACCCTCGTCGAAGCCGGCTATCAGCCGGAGAGCGCCTACTTCGAGTGCCTGCACGAGCTTAAGCTCATCGTCGATCTCATCTATCGTGGCGGCCTCGCCTACATGCGTTACTCCATCTCGGACACCGCTGAATACGGCGACTACGTCTCGGGGCCGCGCGTGATTGGAGCCGAGAGCAAGAAAGCGATGAAGCAGATTCTGGCCGAGATTCAGGATGGAACCTTCGCGAAAAAGTTTCTCGCCGACCAAAATTCCGGCGAAAAGGAATTTCTGGCCTTCCGCGAGGCGGAAGCGAAGCACCCGGTGGAAATTGTCGGCAAGCAACTACGCGCGCAGATGCCGTTCCTCGATCCGGTGACGGTGGAGGAAGTGGCGAAGACGCGGTAGGCTCCAATTCATCTGCCAAGACGCCGGGCGGCCCAACCGTTCGGCGTTTTCTTTGTTCGCCGCAACGACCCGTTTGCAACTGGTGTTCTCATTCCCCAGTCTTCGCATCATCTCACCGTCCGCCAAACCCCTAAGCCTGTAGAATCGAGCTGAATCCCTCCTCACCCGGCCCTTGGAGGCTCCTTGCTTTACTGGCTGCTCTACGAAAAGCTGTTTCCGTTCTTTCACCCGTTCCGGATCTTCCGCTACCTGACTTTTCGTACCGCGTTTGCCTCGCTCACGGCGCTTTTGATTGCGCTCTTCATCGGGCCGTACGTGATTCAAAAGCTCAGGGAGTTCCAGATCGGCCAATTTGTGCGCGAGGACGGCCCCCAGTCGCACATGAAGAAAACAGGAACGCCGACCATGGGCGGCGTGCTGATCGTGATCGCGATTCTGCTGCCTACGGTGCTCTGGTCCGACCCGGCGAATCCGTTGGTCTGGGTCGTGGTTTTCTCCACGCTTGCCTTTGGCGCCATCGGTTTTGCCGACGACTACATTAAAGTGGTTCAACGGCGCAGCCTCGGCCTGACGCCGCGCGCCAAGCTCCTTTGGCAGGGGCTGGCAGGCGTACTGGTAGCCGTGGCGCTGGTCGTACTGGACAAGTTCGACGTCTTCTCCACGCGGCTCTCCGTGCCCTTCATCAAGAGCCTGCGCCCCGATCTGCTGTGGCATCACTGGCCCGCCACGCTTCCGCACATGGCGCTCTTCGCGTTTGTGCCATTCGTTTTGTGGGTGGTGCTGTGGCTGGTCGGCACGTCGAATGCCGTCAACCTGACCGACGGCCTCGATGGCCTCGCCATCGGCTGCACCATCATTGCCGCCGGCGCGCTCGCGGTGCTCACGTACATCAGCGGCCACGTGGTCTTTGCCGACTACCTTGAATTGCAGCGCATGCCCATGGTGGGCGAGTTGACGGTCTTTTGCGGGTCGATGGTGGGAGCGTCGATCGGCTTTCTCTGGTACAACGCCCACCCGGCGGAGATCTTCATGGGCGATGTGGGCTCGCTGGCGCTGGGCGGGGCGATCAGCACCGTCGCCATCATCATCCGGCAGGAACTGCTGCTGCCCTTTATCGGCGGTATCTTCATTCTGGAAGCCGTCTCGGTCATCCTGCAGGTGGGCAGCTACAAGCTGCGCAAGAAACGCATCTTCAAGATGGCGCCGCTGCACCACCATTTCGAGCAGTTGGGCTGGAGCGAGTCAAAGGTGATTGCGCGCTTCTGGATTGGCGCCCTGGTGTTTGCATTGTTTGCACTCACTACACTGAAATTGCGGTAGCCGCCGCGCGCGCCGCATCCCCAGCGGTGCACAATAAAGCTATTGCGCCAGCCGTTAGGGATAAAAGATGGAGTTGAAGGGCAAAAAAGTTCTGGTTGTGGGCCTGGGGAAGTCGGGACTGGCCGCGGCGCTGTTTTTGCGCCGCAAAGGCGCGCAGGTCACAGTCTCCGACATTCGTTCGGCCGAGTCGCTGGCCAAGGAGATTCCCGCGCTGCTCGATGAGGGAATCAATGTCGAGGCCGGCGGCCACGGACTGCTGACCTTCCGCCGCCAGGACCTGATCGTGGTGAGCCCCGGCGTACCCCTGAATACACCGGAGCTTGTGCAGGCGCGGAACTTTGGCCGTCCAGTGATCGGCGAACTAGAGCTTGCAGCACGATTCCTGAAGGGCAAGATCCTGGCCATCACCGGATCGAACGGAAAGACGACAACAACAGCGCTGACCGGCGAAATTCTGAAAGAAGCCGGCTATCCGACGCTCGTCGCCGGAAACATTGGCGTGGCCGTCGTGGGCCTGATTGACGAGAGCACGGACGACACGTGGTCAGTGCTCGAGGTTTCGAGCTTCCAACTTGAAAGCACGGAAGAATTCCACCCCAAAATCGCGGTCATTCTGAATATCACTCCCGATCATCTCGACCGGCACGGAACCTTCGAGAACTATGCGCTGGCCAAGGAGCGCATCTTCGCCGTGCAGGACGCCAATGACAGCGTTGTCTTGAACGCCGACAATCCCCGCACCGCCGAAGCCGAGGCCCGCTCGCATGCGCCGGTTTATTGGTTTTCATCCAAGCACGAAGTGAATCGCGGCGCGTGGACGCAGAAGGGAAACGTAGTCTACCGATCAGCGCCGGGGGCTGCGATTGAAACCGTCACGCCCATCAGCAAAATTCCGCTCAAAGGCGAGCACAATGTTGAAAACGTGCTGGCGGCGGTATGTGCGGCACGACTGGCGGGCGTTGCGCCCACGGCAATTGGCCGCGCCATCGAGAAGTTCCATGCCGTCGAACATCGCCTGGAATACGTGGCCACGATTAATGACGTTGAGTACTACAACGACTCGAAGGCGACCAATGTTGATGCGACCGCCAAGGCCGTTGCCTCGTTTCACGGCGGGATCCATCTGATTCTTGGCGGCAAGGATAAGGGCTCAGACTACACGACGCTCGCTCCGTTGCTGCGCGAACGGGTGCGCGCGGTGTATACCATCGGCGCTGCGGCGGCCAAGATCGAGTCGCACCTGCGCGGCGTGGTGCCAATTCACGCGTGCACGACACTCGCCAACGCGGTGAACGCAGCAGCACGTGCCGCACGGCCAGATGATGTGGTGCTGCTGGCGCCGGCCTGCTCCAGCTTCGATCAGTTTGAGAATTACGAAGAGCGCGGGCGAGTTTTTAAGGAATTGGTTGCGGAACAAAAAGATTGGAAGCCGAAGCAGGACGAATAGAGATTTATGGCGAAGCGAGTTGGCGTTGACAAATGGCTGTTCTTCACCACGCTGGTGCTGGTGGTCACCGGGCTGGTGATGGTCTTCTCGGCCTCGGCCGTCGTCGATCAGGAGAAGTACCACTCGGCTTACACCTTTATCCTCACGCAGGCGGTGTGGGCCGCTGTGGGCGTGCTGGCGATGCTCGTGCTGATGCACCTGGATGTGAGCCGCTACAAATCGCCGCGATTCATCTATCCCGCGCTCTCCATCACGGTGGTTCTGCTGGTGCTGGTCTTTCTCATGCCCGGCTCGCACCACACGCATCGCTGGATTCGCTTTGGAGATTTTTTCACGCTTCAGCCCTCGGAGATCGCCAAGCCGGTGCTGGTGCTGTTCCTGGCGTGGTTTCTGCACGCCCGTCTGGGCTCCATGCGCGACTGGAAGCAGACCCTCATTCCCGCAGGGCTCATTCCCGCGCTGTTCATCGTTCTGGTGGCCGCGCAGCCCGATCTGGGCACTGCGCTCGTGCTGGCGGGCGTAGCCGCAATGATGTTTGTCCTCGCGGGGATGGAGTGGAAGATTCTGCTTGGCGCAGTCGCTGCCGCATTGCCCGCGCTGGCCGCGCTGTTGCTCATGGTGCCTTGGCGGCGGGCGCGCATGCTCGTATTTCTCAATCCAGAATCTGATCTGCAGGGCGCGGGCTATCACATTTATCAGTCTCTAATTGCCGTGGGCACAGGCGGGCTCACCGGCCGCGGATATATGGAAGGGATGCAGAAACTCTTTTATCTACCCGAGGCCGCGACCGACTTCATCTTCGCCAACATTGCAGAGGAGCTCGGTTTCGTTGGCGCCATGCTCATTGTGCTGCTATTCGCCATGTTTGGCGTGCGCGGTTTGCGCACCACCTTCCGCTGCAGCGATCCTTTTGCGCGGCTGGCCGCATTCGGCATCACAATCACAATTTTGCTGCAGGCTTTCTTTAATATCAGCGTGGTACTATCGCTGGTTCCCAACAAAGGCATCCCCCTGCCGCTGATCTCCCACGGAGGCACGTCGCTGTTCTGCACGCTGGCCAGCATCGGAATTCTGCTGAATATCAGCCGGCAAGCAGAGTAGAACGCCAAAGTTCGGGGTCAGAAACAAGAGTAAGGGCATGGCGGAGCTACGAATTCTTATTGCCGGCGGAGGAACAGGAGGGCATATCATTCCCGCGCTGGCGGTGGCGCGCGCGCTCGTCGAGCGGCACACTGCCGAGGTTCTTCTTGTCGGGACCGCACGTGGTTTGGAATCGCGCCTCGTCCCTGAAGCTGGCTTCCCGCTCAAGTTGATCGACGTGGGCCCGCTGAAAAGTGTTTCGCTGATGACGCGGCTGCACACATTGGCCGGCCTGCCGCACTCGATCGGCGATTGCAAGCGCCTGATGCGCGAGTTCCGGCCCGGCGCGGTGCTTGGCGTTGGAGGTTATGCATCCGGCCCGGCAATGGTGGCCGCGTTGCGGCTCAAGATTCCGGCGATGGCTTTTGAGCCCAACGCCATGCCTGGCCTGGCAAACCGTCTGGTGGGCAATCGGGTGCAGGCCGCAGCGATTAATTTTCCAGCGGCCGCCAAATGGTTCCGCAACGCGGAAGTCACTGGCGTTCCGGTGCGGCAAGAGTTCTTTTCGCTTGAAGCGCCGGAGGGTGCGCCGCACCTGCTCGTCTTCGGCGGCTCGCAGGGCGCCCGGATCTTCAATATGAATCTGCCGCATATCATCAAAGCTCTGCTTGAGGCGGTTCCGGGCCTCACGGTTCTGCACCAGAGCGGAGAACGCAACTTTGATGCCACGCATGCCGCCTACGCAGCCAGTGGGGCCAACCCAATGCGCTGGACGGTGCGTCCGTTTCTCGACAAAATGGCGGCGGAGTTTGCTCGCGCCCACCTGGTGATGTCTCGCAGCGGCGCCGCCACTGTGGCCGAGGAGGCTGCGGCAGGCAAGCCCGCATTGCTGATTCCCTTTGCCGCTGCGACCGATGAGCATCAACGCCGCAACGCCGAGGCCATGATGGCAGCCGGTGCCGCGGTCATGCTCGATGAAAAGGAACTGGGCATTCCCGACAAGCTGCTCTGGATTCTCGCTGGTCTGATCGGCGATCCAACGCGGCTGGCAGCGATGGGCGCCGCCGCGCGCACCCAGGCGCATCCCGGTGCGGCAGAAAGAATCGCCGACAAACTGGCGGAATTGGCGGAAAGGCAACTCGTCAGCAAGTCAGCGAGTTAGCAGGCCCGCCATGCTGCCCGGGTTTTCGCGCGGGTACGACCATTTCGGTCAGATTTGGAAATTATTGTCTGCTAAAAAAGTCGCCCGCACAAACAAAAAGCCCGCCTGCCGAAGCAAGCGGGCCTTTGTCATCAATCAGCGGAACTTCATCGTCCGCAGTAAGCCGTAATTACCGGTGTCCGCCACCGCCGTGGCCGCCGCCACCGCCATGGAAGCCGCCCCCGCCGCCACCACCGTGGAAGCCACCACCGCCTCCACCGCCGTGATAGCCGCCACCACCGCCACCGCGGTAGCCGCCGCCGCTATAACCGTGCGCTATGCCACCACCGCGGTAGCCGCCACCGGTATAGGCATGTCCGCCGCCAACGTATCCGCGTCCTGCATAGCCGCCGCGATAGCCGTATCCACCCCGGTAGCCGTATCCGCCGCGATATCCATAGCCGCCCCAGCCGCGCCGGCCCCATCCGTACCAGGGTCCGGCACCGATGAAGACGCCGCCGTAGAACCAGTTAGGTCCGTAGTAGCCATAAGGTGCGCAGGCATACGGGTAATAGGGGTAATAGCCCCACGAGCAATCCGGAGGACCATAGTAGCCGGGATCGACCACTGCGGGGCCGACGCCGATTCCAACTCCAACCTGGGCGCTCGCCGGAACAGCAGCGAACGGCAGAACCACAAGCGCAGCCAACAGAACCAACCAGAACTTCTTCATGAAATCCTCCTTGTGCTGCCCCGTCCTTGCCTTTCCCGGATCGAGCCCGGAGTTGCCTCCGGTTTCAGCACCCCCGGCCTCTCTCATTTCATCTTGTGGCCGGCCTACAACTCTTTAAACAGCGTTTTCGCCAATATGTTGCGGTCCGGTAAAAGCATCGATCACCACGCCCGAAAACGCAAGATCCATCTCGACTTGCCTCTCGCCTTCGCGGTTAATAGCGTGGAACCGGCCTTGATTCCACGCGACTTACAACCTACTCCTAGAGACGCTTCAATCGACTAAAAGGCTCAAAAAAGAGCGGCCCCTCCGGTTGGGAGAGGCCGCATGGTGCAGGCAGCAGAAGGCGGAGCTACCTGCGAAAACGTGCCGGGGCGAAATGCCGGTCGAAGTCGCGGTGGTAGAAGACCGGCCCGCGGTCCACAACGATACCGCCGCGGATGATGGGGCCGCCGACGCGAACCCCGACAAAGTTCCAGTAGCCGGGAACCCAGTAGCCGTCATTCCAGTAGCCGCCCACCCACGCGTATCCGGGTCCGGGGCATGCCGGAATAGCTACCGTTCGTGCGCCAACATAAAATCCGATTCGAGCTGCCTGGGCGGGCGCCGCGGTCATGGCCAGCGCTCCCACTGCCAATGCTGCTCCTAACATCCATTTCTTCATGCTGCCCATAATCCCTCCATTCCGTGCGGACCGTTTGGCTTGTCCGCTCTGGCTCGCCACCACCCTGGAGCTTGTTTCTTGCTGCTCCGTCGGCTTGCCGTTCTGCACATGTCAAACACCAGCGGAGCGGAAGGTTGCGCAGCGGAGCGAAAATAAAAGCCCGCAACTTTTCGGCGAATTCGTGTTCATGTCGTGCGTTTTTTTGTCGATAAATGCGACTCACGTGCCGCCGCGATATCCTGAAGTGCAGCCAGTGCTGCCGGTCTGCTGCGCCGGCGATGTTCGCACTCTTCGGCCAGATGCTGCTGTCTCAAAGGAGATCCCGATGTCCCGCGCTCAAGGCAACTTCACCGTCGACATCCACCCGCTCGCGCCCGCACCTGCTGAAGGAATTGGCCGCTTCTCGATCAACAAGACGATCCACGGCGACCTCGAAGCGACGACCATCGGCGAAATGTTCACCGGTGGCGATCCCAAACAGGGCGCGGCAGGATACGTGGCGATTGAGTTTGTCTGCGGGACCCTCAACGGCAAATACGGCAGCTTTGCCCTGCAACACTTTGCCACCATGGATGGAAAAGGGCCCAGCATGCAAGTGATCGCGGTGCCGGGATCGGGCGCGGGCGAGCTCAGGGGCATCGAGGGCACATTTACCATCCGCGTGGAGAACGGCCAGCACCTCTACGAGTTCGAGTACGCGTTGCCGGAGTAGCATCAGGTTTCAGAGGTCAGGTGTCAGAGATCCTCCAAGGGCGCTCCGCCCTACAAGTGATTGCATCTGTGGCGCAGGCGAGCATTCCCTCCAGGAGGGTAAGGGGTTACTACGACCAGTGCGGAGCTCCCCGACCCCTGACACCTGAAACCCGTCCCCTGTTACCCTGATCCTTCACCCCCATGTTTGCTACTTCGCAGCACGCGCACTTCATCGGAATCGGCGGCATCGGCATGAGCGGCATTGCCGAGATCATGCTGAACCTGGGAATGAAGGTCTCAGGCTCCGATTTGAAGCGCAGCGCGGTGACCGACCGGCTGGCGCAACTGGGCGCTACGATCTACGAGGGTCACAACGCGGCCAACGTCGGTGGCGCGACGGTTGTGGTCACCAGCTCTGCGGTGCACGCCAGCAATCCTGAAGTGCTGGAGGCGCAGGCGCAAAAGATTCCCGTCATTCAGCGCGCGGAGATGCTGGCCGAGTTGATGCGTCTCAAATACGGCATCGCCATCGCCGGCATGCACGGCAAGACCACGACCACGTCAATGGTGGCGGCTGTGCTGGCGGCGGGCGGCCTCGATCCTACGGTCGTCGTCGGCGGGCGCGTCGATGCGCTGGGCTCAAACGCGCGCCTTGGCACTTCGCAGTATCTTGTGGCCGAGGCCGACGAGAGCGACCGCTCTTTCCTCAAGCTCTCGCCCATTCTCGCGGTGGTCACCAATCTTGACCGCGAGCACATGGACTGCTACCGCGACATGGCCGATGTGGAGCGTGCCTTCGTCGACTTCATGGATCGCGTGCCGTTCTATGGAGCGGTCACGGCCTGCATTGATAATCCGCTGCTCAAGGGAATTCTGCCGCGCGTGCGCCGCCGCGTGTTCACTTATGGAGTGGCCGCCGAAGCCGATTATCGGTTGGAGCTGCTTGATTCTCGAGCTGCGCCGGAATCGATGTCCAATCAAAGCGCGGGGCAGGGAAGCGGCTTCTCGCGCTTCCAGGTGCACACCGCTGCAGGTCCGCTCGGTCCGTTCGAGCTGCACGTGCCCGGACGGCATAACATTCTGAACGCGACGGCAGCCGTAGCCATCGCGCGGCAACTCGGAGTGCCGCCTGGCAAAATTGCCGAGGGACTCGCGAACTTTCGCGGTGTCGACCGGCGCTTTCAAAAGCGCGGAGCAGCCTGCGGCGTCACTGTGGTCGACGACTACGGCCACCATCCCACAGAGATTCGCGCCACACTCAGCGCAGCGCGCGAGTGTTGCCGCGGGCGCATTCACGTTGTCTTCCAGCCGCACCGGTTCTCTCGAACCCTTGACCTTTTGGAGGAGTTCGGTGGTGCGTTTGCAGACGCCGACACAGTGATCGTCCTCCCGATCTACGCCGCGAGCGAAGAGCCGATTCCCGGCGTAACCGCGGAGCGGCTCGCCGAACGCATTCAGGGCCCGCGGGTTGAATTTGCGCCGGAGTTCGCGACTGCTGTGAGCGTCGTGGCTGCCAGTGCGCACGACGGTGACCTGATTCTGACCCTGGGCGCGGGAAGCGTGAGCCAGCTCGCTGCGCAAATCCTCGCCGCGCTGGAAGCGACGAGCATACTCCCGGGCCACATTTCGCGCATCACCCCGTAACCCCACGGATACCCCCGCTCATCTCACGGAAATCTCACAACTCAGCGCGGGCTATAGTGAAATCTGGCGACTCTCACGACCCGCTCAGCCGTGACGAATCAAGGAAATACACCAAACCGGCCCACGCTGTGGGAAGACGATCCGCCCGCCGAGATTCGATCGCGGCGCACGCGGGACGACTCCCCCTTGGAAGGACGTTTTCGGCCGGGCGCGGCAGGCAGGCGAGGGCCAGGCATGCCGCTCGAGTTTGACGATCCGGATGGCGATGGCGTGTTGCGCCCTTCCGCGGATCGATTTGGAAAATCCAAGCGCCCCTGGTGGCGGCCGGCCGGCACCGTTGGCCGAGTGGTTCTCTCCGTCGGCGCACTCGTTGTGCTGGGCGCGTTCACCACCTCAATCCTGATGATTCGCCACACGCTTGAGCGCGATCCTCGATTCCGCATCGCGGGCAGCGAGGACATTCAGGCCACGGGCCTCACCGAAGTGAGCCGTGCGGAGATGATGCCTGTCTTTGGCGAAGACATGGGCCGCAACATTTTCTTCGTTCCCATTGATGCGCGGCGCAAGCAGCTTGAGCAGATTCCGTGGATCGAGCGGGCCACGGTAATGCGCGTGCTGCCGGACCAGATTCGCGTTGCAGTGGTGGAGCGGCAGCCGGTTGCGTTTACGCGGCATCGCGAGGAAATCGGGCTCGTTGATGCCAACGGCGTCCTGCTGAATATGGCGCCGGAAACCATGGCCAAGCATCATTACTCGTTTCCTGTTTTGACGGGCATCGATGCCGGCGATTCGTCTGATTCGCGCAAAGAGCGCATGGACGTCTACATGCGTATGATGGCGGAGCTTGACGCCGACGGCAAGCACAACTCGGAGCAGATCTCTGAAATCGACCTTACCGATCCCGAAGATGCGCGCGTGCTGATGCCGGAGCAAGGTGCGGACATTCTGGCGCACTTTGGCGAGGATCATTTCCTTGAGCGCTACGAGCGCTTCCAGTCGCATATCGCGGAGTGGCGCCAGCAGTATCCGCACCTCGCGGCGGTCGATCTTCGCTACGACAATCAGGTCGTGCTGGAGATGGCCTCCGGCAAGGAGACCGCGGAGAACGCGAGCGGCGATTTAGGTGCAGCGGCAGCGCAGCCCAACTCGCCTGCTGCCGCATCCGCGCCGCCAGCCGCCAAGCCGGCAACGAAAAATTCGCCTGCGAAGAGCTCAGTTGCGAAAAACTCCGCGGCGAAAAAGATCAAGCCTGCTCCAAACAAAAAACACGCAGCTCCGCCGAAGCGAGCGGATGCTGGGAATACACCGAAGCGGACGACTCTTGAAAATACACCTAGGCGCGCTTCCACAACCCGTCCGGCCGCGACCACCTCGGGAAGCACTTCGCGCTCCCCGCGGACGTCGCCAGCGGCCGTGGCGCAGGGCGGGTGAGCGACGATGGGCCAGAAGCAGGACAACCTGATTGTGGTGCTCGATATCGGCAGCGCGTGGACGCGCGTTCTGGCCGCCGATGTGAACGAAAACGTGTTGCGCTATCGCGGGCACGGCGTAACGGCGTCAGCGGGAATGCGCAAGGGGCTAATTGCGGAGCTTGCGCCAGCGGCGAAGGTTGTCCGCGCTGCCAATGAGCAGGCTGAACGCGTAGCCCGCGCCAACATTGACGAGTGTGTGGTGGGCGTGGGCGGGCCGCACATTCGCGGCGTAAACACCAATGGCGGATTCCAGTTGAGCCGCGGCATGCGCGAGATTACGGGCGAGGACGTCCGTTCTGCCATCGGGCGCGCGCGAGCCATCGAGTTGCCCGCCGACCGCGAGATTCTTCACCTGCTGCCGCGGCAATTCATCCTCGACGAGCAGGCCGGCATCTTCGATCCCGTCGGCATGGTGGGCGCGCGTCTTGAGGTTGAGCTGCACATCGCCACCTGCGGCGGAAGTGCGCTGCAGAGCACGGTCACCTGCGCCAACCGCGCGGGGCTTGAGGTATCGGAAGCGGTGCTTGAATCGCTGGCGGCCGCCGAATGCACACTCTCAGCCGACGAGCGCGAGCTGGGCGTATGCGTCATGGATATTGGGGCGCACTCCACCGACCTCGCCGTCTTCTTTGAGGGCGCTGTGGCTTACACGGCGTCCGTCGCCATCGGCGGAGCGCACTTTACCAACGATCTTGCCATCGGGTTGCAATTGCCAGTGGCGCAGGCCGAGGAGCTCAAGCGGCAATATGGCAACGCGGTCGTGACTGCGGTTCCACAACTGGCGGAGGTGGAGATCACCACGCCGCAGGGCGCGCCGGCCACGCTGCCCTTGCGCACCATGGCCGAGATTCTGGAGCCGCGCGCGCGAGAGCTCATGTACTACGTAAAAGAAAGCCTGCGCTACGGCGGCGTGGTGGACGCGCTGGGCGCGGGCTGCGTACTCACCGGCGGAGGATCCATGCTGCCCGGCATGCTCGATGTGGCCGAGAGCCAGTTGCGCGCGCCGGCACGAGCGGGTATGCCAGTACGGTTGTCGCACATGCCGCAGGAGCTGAATCATCCTGCCTGGGCTGTGGGAATTGGAATGGTCCTTTACGCGCATCGCACGCGCATGACGCGTGCGGCAGAGGACAACAACAGCAGTTTGCGCGACAGGTTGCGCGCCATGTTTGCGGCAAGTTTCTAAGAGCGGTACGTAGGGACTAGAAATCGGCGATCAAGCGAGGTCAATCACGGTGAAGAAACAGATAAAACTCGAGGAGAGCGTGGCCCCCATGGAACAGTTAATCAGCGAAGCCGGCGAAATGCGCATCCAATTTCACGACGAGGTTGTGCGCGGAGCCCGCATTAAAGTGATCGGAGTGGGCGGAGGCGGCAGCAATGCCGTGAACCGCATGATTCAGGCCCGCATGGAAGGCGTGGAGTTTGTCGCCGCCAACACCGATGTGCAGGCGCTCAAGCTGTCTGAGGCTTCCGTCAAGCTGCAATTGGGCGTGCGTCTCACTTCAGGGCTGGGCGCGGGATCCAATCCCGACGTCGGCCGCCGCGCGGCGCTCGAAGATTCCGAAAAAATTATCGAGGCGCTCGAAGGCGCCGACATGGTATTCGTTACCGCGGGCCTCGGCGGCGGCACAGGCACAGGCGCCGCGCCGGTCATCGCGTCGCTGGCCAGCGAGATGGGAATCCTCACCGTTGCCGTCGTCACCAAGCCATTTGCATTCGAAGGCAAGCGCCGCCTGATGCAGGCCGAGCGCGGCCTCAAAGAACTTATCGACAGCGTGGACACGATGATCGTGATCCCCAACGAGAAGTTGCTCGCCGTGGCCAAGGACGCGGGCTTCTTTGAGAGTTTCCGCATTGCCGATGACGTGCTGCGCCAGGGCGTGCAGGGTATCAGCGACATCATCACCATTCCCGGCATCATCAATCGCGACTTTGCCGATGTGAAGACCACCATGGCGGGCATGGGCCAGGCGGTGATGGGCACGGCTCTGCGTTCGGGCCAGAACCGCGCCATTGAAGCGGCACAGGCGGCCATGGCTTCGCCGCTGCTTGAGGCGGGCGCCATCGACGGCGCGCGCGGCATTTTGATCAACATCACGGGATCGAGTTCGCTGAAACTCTCGGAGGTCAACGAAGCTTCGTCGCTGATCCAATCGGCCGCGCACGAAGACGCCAACATCATCTTTGGCGCGGTACTCGACGAGAAGATGGGCGAAGACGTGAAGATCACCGTGATCGCCACCGGCTTCCGCGACCAGATGCCAGAGCGGCGCGCGCGCATGCTGAATGTAGAAGAGACGCCCGTGGTTTCGGTGCCGGTTGTGTCTTCTGGCAACTGGATGCGCGAAAGCAAAGCGGAACCTGCCGCGCAGCCGGCGCGCTTTATGAGCGAGGATGACGATGCAGAGACAGAAAACGCCGACGACGGGTTTTTCTTTGCCGCTGCGGCGCCGGGAGTGTCCACTACCGTTACGGTTGCTGCGCCGTCGAACGAAGTTGCCGGTCACGCAAGCGAATTTGCGAGCGATAGCGCGAACGCAACGTCGAATGGGTCGCAATTTGAAGAGTCGGAAACCGATCTTCAGCGCCGCGATTTTGCCGCGGAATTCGCTGGAACTCCGCGCGGTGCCGCCGAGCTCGGTGCTGAGGCCGCTTCGGCTCTCTTCGCGGGCCTGGCTGAGCAGCCCGAGCGAGACCTGGACGTTCCCACATTTCTGCGCCGCCATAAGTTCTAAAGATCCATCGAATCAACGGCTCACGTCGCAGGGTGTTATCGGGAAAGGTTCCAAATTGGGCGAGAAAAGGCTATAGTTAAGAGAACGCCCCGAAAGTTGTATGGGTTGTGATGTCCGATCGCGGGACACTACTGTCTCCCGGCTTGTTTCTGGCATTCAGAAGGAACTTGGTCGGCGTCAGATCTACGGTCCGCGCTGGTGGATTGTCGCACTCAACTGGTGCTGCACTGAAGCAGGAAGAAGTGGCATCACGGGTGAATCGAACGAAGTGCGGCGCCCACGGGCGAACGCGCGGCACGGGATCCAAACTTTGAGGGGTTGTTGACTGGATGAAGCAGTTCCGAATTGGGCCTATACATATTGTCTTTTTACTCCTCAGCATCGGCGCCATCAGCGCCGCGGCGTTGGACGCTCCGCAAACTCTGCACCACACCAAATCCAGAACCGTGTCGCATTTGACTGCGACGCATCATGCGACTGTGCACACGGCCACGACGACTGCTTCGCGCACCTCCACGACGCGCGTGTCGGGCTCGCATACTTCAACGCTTCACCGGAGATACACGAGCCGGTCGAGCCATTCACGGGCCCGCGTCGCCGCAAGAACCACAACCGCTAACCGCCTCACGGCCACTACAGGTGCGCGTGTGCGCACTGCCTCCTATCACCGCCGCCACCATTATTACGAGCGCTTCACGGCCAATTCGTTTGTTCAAGGCGCGGTTGGCGCGGACGACATCACGACAGGCGAAGATCCGGTGGTGCGCCAGGCGGCCATCGATGCCCTTGGCGATATGAACGGCACGGCGGTCGTCATCAATCCCGCCAATGGCCGCATCCTTGCCATGGTCAACCAGAAGCTTGCGCTCTCGCCGGGCGCCGAGCCCTGCTCCACCATCAAGCTCACGGTGGCGCTTGCCGCGCTGTCTGAATCGCTGGTCACCAGCGACACCATGGTGCAACTCGCGGGCTTCCGCATGAACATGACGCAGGCGCTGGCCAAGAGCAACAATCTCTATTTTGAGGAACTCGGCCGCGAGCTCGGCTTTGAGCGCGTGCGCCAATACGCTGCGCAGTTCGGCCTCGGCGAACTGGCCGGTTACAACATTCCCGGCGAGCAGTTGGGCGTATATCCCGATCAGCCAATTCCGGATTCTGAAGGCGGCGTTGGCCGCATGTGCAGCTTTGGGCAAGGCGTTTCGCTCACTCCGCTTCAGTTGGGCGCATTCGTTGCCGCCATCGCCAACGGTGGCACGCTCTATTACCTACAGCATCCCACCACGCCGGGAGAGATTGCTTCGTTTCAGCCCCGCATCAAACGCACCCTCGATATCGCGCGTTACCTTCCTGACCTCGAAGACGGCATGGCCGGAGCGGTTGAGTATGGAACCGCGCGCCGCCTGCGCGCAAACTTCCGCGAGCTGCCTATCTTTGGCAAAACCGGAACCTGCTCCGACAACGGAACGCGTTTCGGCTGGTTCGCTGCTTATTCTGAGTCGCCCCAGGGAGGCTTGGTGACCGTCTTCTTCCTCGAGGGGGGCAGAGCGACCTTTGGCCCGCGTGCTGCCGAATTAACTGGCACGTTCTACGCCGACCTCTGGGACCACGACTACTTCGGCGAGAAGAATCAGGAAGCGATCTCCGCGCCCGGCGAAGTGCCGGCGCAGGGCACAACGCTGCCAGTGTCGTCCATGTCCAGCGGGGCAGCAGCGGCTCACCAATAACAGCTCGGAGCTTCCGAGTTCAGATTGCAATCAAGCCGCCTCCGGGCGGCTTTTTTGCGCTCGCTCTGCCACTCGGATTTATCCTGTCCGAAGCATGAAGACCGTTAACTGGGTGGTCGCCGGCATCGGCGACATTGCGCGCAAGCGCGTCATTCCCGCAATCCAATCCGAGCCGCGCAGCCGCCTTGTCGGCTTTGTCACGCGCGATGCGGCGAAAATCGCAGCGTACCCTGGCACGCGCGCCTGGCCAAGCGTCGAAGAAGCCGTCGCCGACCCCGCCGTCGATGCCGTCTACATCGCGTTGCCCGTGGCGCTGCACGCCGATGCCGCGATCACCGCCCTCCGCGCAGGCAAACACGTGGTCTGCGAAAAACCGATGGCCATGAACTTTGCCGAGGCCGAGCATATGGTTGCCGAAGCCCGCGCGGCGAATTCCAATTCTGGCTGCCTCTTCGGCGTGTCATACTATCGTCGTCTCTATCCGAAGCTGGTCCGCGCCAAACAACTCATCACCGAAGGCGCGATCGGCCGCCCGCTGCTGGCCGAGGCCAACTGCCACGGTTGGCTTGAGATTGCCGGTCGCGAATGGCTCGCCGATCCTGCGCTTTCCGGCGGCGGCCCGCTTTACGACATCGCCTCGCACCGTATCGACGCTATGAACTTCTTCTTCGGCAAACCGGAGCGCGCCTGCGGCCTGCTGTCGAACGCCGTCCATCGCATTGCCGCCGAAGATTCTGCGACCGTGCTGATGCAATTCTCCGGCGGTGTGCACGCGGTGGTCGACGTCCGCTGGAACTCGCGCGTGGCCCGCGATCAATTCCGCATCATTGGTGAAAACGGCGAGATCAACCTCGATCCCCTCAATGCGCCGGAGATCCGCGTGCCTGGCCGCATGGAGTTGCTGCCGCCTCACGCCAACCTCCACTTTCCCATCGTGGAAAATTTTGTCGATGCTGTGCTGGCCAACGCCCCGGCGCGCCTGGCCTGCCCGGCCGAGCAAGGCGCCTGGACCGACTGGGTGATTGAGCAGGTCGCTTCGTCGCCGGCCAGGTCCACCTGACCCTTCGTCCGCAATTTTCTTGATACTTCTGAAACGAACTTCATTTAGATTCATCTCATAAGGTGAGGCCGCCTCCTTCCCCGCATTCTCGCCGCGGATCTGGGCGGCTTGATTCCCCAACACGCCTTAGTTTGGATAGATTTCATGGCTCTGCCGATCGACATTCTGGTCACCTACAGCTATCTGGTGCTCTTTGCGTGGGTGCTGGTGGAGCAGCTTGGTCTGCCACTGCCTTCTGCGCCGGTGCTGCTGGCCGCGGGAGCGCTTTCCGCCCAACACCAAATCAGTTTCCCGCTGGCGCTCGCGGTAAGCGTGGCTGCGGCGCTCACGGCGGACAGTATTTGGTTTTTTATCGGGCGCCGGCATGGCCATCGCGTGCTGCGCACTCTTTGCAAACTGTCGCTCGAGCCCACTACCTGCGTTCGCCGGACGCAGGACTCGTTTGGCCGCCGCCGCGGCACAATGCTTATGTTTGCCAAGTTCGTTCCCGGCCTGGGCGCTTTGGCCGCTCCGGTTGCCGGACAAAATGGCATGAGCTTGGCCGCGTTCCTGGCTTACGATGGCCTCGGCGCTGCGCTTTGGGTAACTGCGCTGCTTGTTTGCGGCAGACTTTTCGGAGACGTGCTGCGGCGGAATCCGAATTTACTCGCATGGGTCGGCCGCTTCTCCGGCGCTCTGCTGATTCTGGGCGTGGTGGCCTTCTTTATCGGGCGCCTGGTTCGCCGCCGCATGGTGCTCAAAGAACTCGCCGCTTCGCGCCTCGAGCCTGAGGAGCTGAAGCAGCAACTCGACGCGGGCGAGCTGGTCTATATCATTGATCTCCGCCATCCCCTCGAGCTGGTGCCGGATCCGTTCACGCTGCCAGGCGCCGTGCACTTCTCGCCCGACGCCCTGACCACCCGCCACAATGAAATTCCCCGCGACCGCGATGTGGTGCTCTATTGCACCTGCCCCAGCGAAGCCACTTCAGCCAAGGTTGCCTTGCAACTGCACAAGCTGGGTGTCGAGCGCGTGCGCCCTCTCCGCGGCGGCTTCGATGAATGGAAGCGCCTGGGCTATCCGATGGATGCGATTCCGCCGTTCAAGACGCTCGTTCCCGCCATCGAGCCCGCCAGCTAACAACTCACGCCAATGTTGCAATGAGCGCAGCGATTCTGGATCCGATTGGCGATCCGATTCCGCTACACGGGTCCGGCCCCGCGGCGGCGCTATAGAACCCGTTCCCGCCCACCGTGATGTCGTTGAACGCCTTCTGATTTTTCCAGAGTGTCGGCGTCACAAAGCCGAGCTTGGTTCCAAATGCGGCGAACAGCCCGGCATAGAGCGGCGCCACAGCACTGGTCCCGCCCACCACCGTCGCCGATCCGCGGACAAAGATGTTATAGCCGGTGTTGGGGTCGGCATTTGCGCACACATCCGGCACCATTCTGCCCTTGCCATACAGAGCGTTGGCGGGGGCGGGCGGCGCGCCAATCTGGAAACTCTCCACGGGAAAAATAGTTGAGTAGCCGCCGCCGGTTCCTTCGCCGTCGGTCTCGCCGGGATTATCGTTCCACACCGTCTCCTCGGTCGGCGCCTTCATTGTTCCGCCGCAGCCTACCGCATGCGGACACGACGATGGGCAATCCACATTCGCCGGCGTTGAGCCACCGTCGCTCGAGTCGTTGTCGCCCGAAGCGGCAAAGACCACCATGCCTCCGGCCACAGCGGCCTGCACGGTCGCCTCCAGCTGCTGCGCAGCTGTCGCGCCCCAGTTCGCTTCGTCCGCACCCCACGAGATGGAGCACACGTCGCATCCATCGGACGCGGCTTTCTGAACGGCGGCGCCTATGTCCTGCGACCAATAGACTCGAATGGTCGCGGCATGGCCTGTCGCTGCGTAGTACGCTGCTCCCGAAACCTCGATATCGAGCGCAACCTCGTAATCGTCATCGCCCGCCGATCCGCTCTGGCCCGGCGTGTTCTCGGTGCCGTCGACCGAGATGTCGGTCACGGACGGCGCTGGCTGGCCGAGAGACTGGAAAAACGCGTCGATGTCCGAGGCGACCCACCCGCCGCCCAGCTCAACAATCGCGATTACGCCGCCGCCTGGCGTGCCAGTGGGCCAATTGTACGCGGCACAAAGATCGGGCACATTCCACGAGGTTGCGGCTGCGGCTCTCGGGTCCTTGGGTAGTTTGATATAGGGTCTGTTGCGGTACTTACGCGGACCGGCGTGGGAATGGGAAGGGTTCACGGGGGACGCTCCTTTCATCAAGACCAGCGTTCAAGGCGAGCATCGCATAGTTTGATGCGGCAGGCAAAGCCGGGACCCTCATGCGGTAGCTTCAACCCCGGGCGTCCGCTTTCTCAACGTTTGACCCCTGAAACCTGATCCCTGAACCCTGTTTTTCTGCCGTACCATGGTTGAGGAACGGTCATCACCGTTCGGAGTACGACCTTGGCCTACGACGATCTGCGCGACTGGATCAAGACTCTCGAAAAACACGGCGAGCTCAAGCGCATCCGCGAAGAAGTTTCGCCGGAGCTTGAGATTACCGAGATCACCGACCGGGTTACGAAGGCCGGCGGTCCAGCGCTGCTCTTCGAGAACATTAAAGGCCATCCCGGCCACAAAGTTCTCATCAATCAGTTTGGCTCGGAGCGCCGCATGGCTCTCGCGTTGGGCGTTTCGAGCATCGACGAGATCGCCGAGCGCATCAGCGGGCTCATGAATGTGAAGGGTCCCGAGGGTCTGTTCGACAAGCTCAAAATGCTGCCGCAGCTCGGCGCGCTCACCAGCGCCTTTCCCAAAACCGTCTCCGCCAAGGACGCGCCGTGCAAGGAAATGATCCGGCGCGAGAAGTTCGATCTCAACTATTTTCCGATTCTAAAATGCTGGCCGCACGATGGTGGGCGATTCATCACGCTACCCTGCGTGCACACGCGCGATCCGCGCACCGGTAAACGCAACATCGGAATGTATCGAATGCAGGTCTACGACGGTCAGACCACTGGCATGCACTGGCAGCGGCAGAAAGTTGCCGCCGAGCACTATCGCGAGGCACTGCGCAATGCGGCGTCGGCTGGCGCCGAAGCCGACCCTACGCAAAGCTCAGGCGCCGCCCGCGTGGCGATGATGGCCGAAACAGCGGGAGGCGCAGTCAGCATTCCTGACGGCCCACTTGCTGGCACACCGCAAGTTTCACTCGGAAAGTTGAAAGGCTCGCGGCTCGAAGTCGCCGTGTCCATCGGCACCGATCCCGCAACGACGTTCGCCGCCATCGTCCCGGCGCCTCCTGAAGTTGAGGAGTTCTTGATCGCGGGATTCCTGCGCGGCAAGCCCGTTGAGATCGTGAAATGCGAGACCGTCGATCTTGAAGTGCCGGCCAACGCAGAAATCATTCTCGAGGGCTACGTGGAGTTGGGCGAACTGCGCGTGGAGGGCCCCTTCGGCGACCACACCGGTTTCTACACGCTCGAAGACGAGTACCCGGTCTTCCATCTCACCTGCGTAACTCATCGCAAGGACCCAATCTTTGCGGCGACCATCGTCGGCAAGCCGCCGATGGAGGATGCATGGATGGGCAAGGCTGTCGAGCGCATCTTTTTGCCTGCGATGAAGATGACCATCCCCGAACTTGTCGACATTCATCTGCCCGTCGAGGCGGTCTTTCACAACCTGATGATCGTGTCGATCAAGAAGAGCTATCCAGGGCAGGCGCGGAAGGTGATGAACGCAATCTGGTCGCTGGGCCAGGCCATGTTCACCAAGTGCATCATCGTTGTCGACGAAGATTGCGACGTGCAGAACATCGGCGAAGTGGTTCTGCGCGTTGCCAACAATATCGATCCCGAGCGGGACATTCAATTCACCCTCGGCCCCGTGGATTCGCTCGATCACGCGAGCCGCCTGCCCAACTACGGGTCAAAAATGGGCGTGGACGCCACGCGCAAGTGGAAGGCCGAGGGATTCAACCGTCCGTGGCCGGCGATGATCGAGATGGACCGCGAGACGAAGGCCAAAGTTGATGCGATGTGGGTCAAGCTTGGGCTGTGATTCGCAGCCAAGTGCGCAGAAACACGCGCAACCTTCGGTAGCGGGCCACTTTGACCTCGTGGCTCTTTGGGAGTCCTACGAGGAGGAGGCGGAAAGAGCGGCATGAAACGGGCAAATTACGCCATGCTTGTTTGCGCACTATTGTGGCTCGGCATGGTCGTGTGGCTTGTAGCATCTAATGTGATTGCACGCGAGATTCCTCCAGTCGGCGCGATTGCTCAGGTCTTAGACAGACTGCCAGAAGCGGTACGTGACCCGATCTTTGCTTTGATGTGGCTCACTTTCCTGCTTGGCTGGATAGCTTTTTTGGTCCTCGGGACGATGCCACTCTTCATGCGCAGGTCAAAGAATTCAAAGTAGCCCACTGCCGTAATTCTTGTTCTGCACTTGCTCCGTGCGATACTAAAAGATGAAAAACCCCACACCAACCCCCATCTTCACTGACCGCTTCACCCGCGCGGTTGATTATGCGCGCAAACTCCACACGGAAACCCGCAAAGGAACCAAAATTCCCTACATGGCTCACCTGCTCGGAGTGGCATCACTGGTCATGGGCGAAGCAGGCGGCGCCGTTCCGGTCACCGAAGACATGGTCATCGCGGCCATCTTGCACGATACGGTCGAAGATCATGGCGGCCAGCGCACGCTCGACGAGGTGAAACAGAGATTTGGCGCCAAGGTCGCGCGCATGGTGGAAGGCCTCTCTGACACGCTTGCCGAGGATCACGACAAGAAAGAAGGCTGGGAGGAGCGCAAGGATACCTATCTCGCGCGCCTCGCCACAGAGCCGGAAGACGTGCTCGTCATCTCCGTCGCCGATAAGCTCTACAACGCAAAATCCATCCTCGACGACCTGAAGGAAATCGGCCCGGCTGTCTGGGACCGCTTCAAGCGCGGCCCGAAGGATCAGCTCTGGTACTTTCATTCGCTGCTTGAGATATTTGAGCCGCGTCTCAAGAGCCGAATGGTCGGCGAGTTCAAGCGCGTCGTCGATGAGATTGCCTATCTGGTTGCAACCGAGTGGCCCGGAGAGAAGACCGCGCCGAAGCCGCGCGAAATCTGAACCAACTTCGGCAAGAAGGCGCGCGTCCGGAGCCTTTCAACAGCCCTCTCCGCCTGTGCTACGCTTTTTTCGTGCATTGCCCAAGCCTGTGCGGCTTCCCCCGGGTTTAGGCGGAAAGCGATGCAAAGGGGGTCAGGCGCGTGATGCGGAGTTTTGCCTGCACTGGAAGAATTCAACGCACGAATTGCCGCCTGCCGGCAGTCTCGGTCCTGCTGACAATGACGGCACCGGTCTTGCTCGCGCAAGCACAGGCCACAATTCCCCAGGCCAGTCGCGCCGTCACCGCAAGAATCCGGAGCGTCGAAACGGGGCTCACCCCGCATGTGCAGATCAAAGGAGAACCGGCCCCGCGCTGGTCTCCGCAGGATCGGATGGCGTACTTTCACGTGCCGGCGGTGAGCCTGGCTATCATCAATCACGGGACCTTGGAATGGGCCAAGGCTTACGGTGCGAAAGAAGCTGGGGTTGCGGATCCTGCAAATACTGAAACGCTGTTCCAGGCAGCATCCGTGAGTAAAGTCATCACAGCCCTGGCAACCTTGCGGCTTGTCGAAAGCAAGCGCGTTGGGCTCGACGATGACGTGAATCAACAGCTTCGCAATTGGAAGCTGCCAAACTCATCCGGCCGCCCGGTGACTGTTTCCGAACTGCTAAGCCACAGCGCGGCGATTAACTTCCCCGCGGGCGAGACCGCGTTGCCGCCGTCAGGCCCGTTGCCCACGATGCTTCAGCGATTAAATGGCGAGCCACCGGCGCTGAACAGGCCTGTTCAAGTTGACGGCGTTCCGGGCTCCGGCTTTCGCTATTCCAATGGCGGATATTTGGTTCTCGGCCAGCTCATCTCGGAAGTTACCGGCGAGGACTTTCCCAGCGCCGCGCAAAAGCTGGTCCTCGTTCCCCTGCACATGGAGCACAGCACATTTGAGGCGCTCGTGCCAAGCGGCCCGAAGAGAGACATCGCAGTAGGGCATACCGATGACGGCGCACCAGGTGAGGGCAAATGGCGCGTGGTTGGCGCGCCAGAGGGCGGTCTATGGACGACCGCCTCTGACCTGGCGCAAGCCATCATTGCGGTCGATGCTGCGTTTTGCGGAACCGATTCCGGATTTCCCTCCTCGACGCTGGCCCGCAAAATGTTGACTAAGCAGAATGACCAATGGGGGCTGGGCGTGCAATTGCAAGGCGCTGGCGACGCCCTCGCGTTTCGTCACGATGGCTCGACGCCCGGCTACAAAGCTGTCTTGTTCGGCTACGCGAACCGCGGTGAGGGTGTTGTGATCCTCACCAACGGAGATCGAGGGGGCGAACTGGCAGACGAGATTCTTTATAGCGTCGCCGCGGCTTATGACTGGCCGGATTTTCGGGTTCTTGAGAAGCAGGTCGTGGCCGTCGGGCCAGAGGTTCTGAAGCAGTACGTCGGCCGCTACCAGATGGCGCCCGGAGCCTATGCCACCATCACGCTCGAAAATGGAGCGCTCTACGGCGAAGTGCGCGGCCGGGACAAAACCAGACTGTACCCGGAGGCGCAAAACAAGTTCTTCATGATCGAAGGACCGACCGTTGAGTTCGCGAAGGACAGCGCCGGAAATGTTACGGCCCTCATTTTTGATGGCAATTTCCGGGCAAACAGAGCACCCTGAAGGCGGAGAGCGACGCGAAACGGAACCTGCAAGACTGCTTCCCGCCTGTGCTACGCTTCCTTTGTGCATCGCATGCGCAACCCTCAGATCTTCAGAGTGCTCCTCGCGCTCGGCCTTTGTGTCGCTGCAGCCGCAACCGCGCAACAACCTTCCTTCGGCCAAACGACAATCCAGGACAAAGCCGAATACGCGGCCTACACGGCCGCTATCAGCACGCAGGATGCGACCTCGCGGGCTGAAGCTCTTGAAGCCTTCGTCCAGCAGTACCCAAAGAGTGTGGTTCTTACAGATGCGCTCGAGGAGGAGATGGCGGCGTGGCAGACGGCCGGCGATTCGAAACAGGTGATGAAGGTGGCCAAGCGCCTGCTCGCGGCCGACCAAGGCAATATTCGCGCCCTGGGCATTGTTGTCGCGCTCGACCGCGTGGATGCGGCCACCGGCGACAATGCCGCGCTGAATGAGATGTGCCAGTACGCATCTGGCGGAATGCTCGCAGTGCCCATGTGGCGTCAGCCTGCGAATATGTCGCCCGCTGATTACAATTCGCTAAGCAAACTCCTGAGCGATATTTTTATCGGCGCGGAAGGTTACTGCGCGGTCCAGGAGAAGAACTACTCGCAGGCCCGGGATTGGCTCCAGCGCACCTTGAAGATCGACTCCACAAATGTGCAGGACACTTACCAACTGGCAGTCGCGGACCTGGAGTCGACGCCGGTCGATGCCGATGGATTCTGGTACTGCGCGCGCGGTATCCATCTGGCCGAGAGCGCTACCATTCCGCAGGATGCGGGCGGCATGACGGCGTATTGCAAAGCCAAATACACGAAGTTTCACGGTGGCGACGATGGCTGGGATGCTTTGTTGACGAGCGTTGCGGATCAAGACACGCCCCCGCCGGACTTTGCGGCGAAGATCAAGCCCGCCGGCGCTCCCGGAAAATAATTGGCTTCAAGATTTCTCGTGCGCTCGTCTCTCAGTCCCGCAATCCCGTAGCCCCGGAGTCCCTGATCCCTCAGTCCCTCGGCCCCTGTCCTTCTGCTATATCTAAATTCATGCAGGTTGACCTCCCCAGGCGCCTCATCGTTCTTGCCGCGGCGCTGGCCTTTGCAGTTCCTCTTGGCGCTCAGCAAACATCGGACACATTCCGCTGGATCGACTTTCACGATCCCAAAGATCAGAACATCGTTGCCTGGATCACGCGCTCGCTCACGGTAGAAAAATGGACGGCGATCCGCGAGATTGGCGTGGTCTACGATGCGGCGCTCGTGGTCACCACCGATCGCCCCGGTCCGCAATCGACGCCCGGCGACGACTCCTTCACAATTTGGAATGTCTCGCTCACCAGCCACGTCGTGGCGCCGCTGCTGTCCGGCGTCAACCTGCGCTGGTTCGATTGGCAGCACTTTGCCACGGACGCGCCCGAAGAGCTGACCATTCTCTATGACAATTGCCACGATTGCGCAGCCAGCACGTACTTTACGGCTCTTTATTACGACATTGCCCACCACATGTGGACGGCGCGATGGTTGCGCGGTGGCCAGGGAGTTCTCGTCTGGAATGCGACCGGGCCGAGCGCCGCGAGTGGCATCGATTGGACGCAGGTCTATGCCGTGATGGCCGAACCCGACGGCCACGCTTTTCTCTGCACCTGGAATCACTTTGAATACGGCAAGCTCAGGCCTCCCAGCAACACACTCTTCCGCTATGACGTGGACCCATTCAGCGGCCTGGAGCGTACGGTCGAACTCACGCGCGACGATGCCGATGCCATGGAGCTGCGCCTTTGCCGCGGGCAAAATACCGTGCAGGGCCTTGAGCGCGGGCAGGACTCCCAAGTCTGCCAGCAACTGCTGAATGAGCAGCCGCAGCGCCGGCCCGTAACCACTCCTCCGGCCAACAATCACGGAAAGTCCGCGCCACCCGCCGTCCGCCATTGATTTGAGCTTTTAGAGCGGTTCCAGCGTCCTCATTTGATGGTCAATAGGGAGCAGTATTGCCACCCGCGCCTCCCTTAGCATCCAAAGCTGAGTGGGGGTAAAATGAGGCGCTTTTTCCGACTTGCATTCCTTTTGCTGCTTCTCCTGGCCGTTACGCACTTGACCGCTGGTTGTCACAAAGATCAAGCCGCGGTTCAACCGGATAACAACCAGGCCAGCACGCAGGACCCGGGTTCTGATCCGGCAGCAGCTAACCTGCCCCCCGCTCCAGACAACTCAAGCACTCAAGCGCCCACACCCAGCTACCAGGAGGGCCCGCAGGTGCCCGGCCAGTCTTCCTATGATCCCGGCTACGGAGAGCAACCGGAATACACCGCGGACCAGCCGCCGCCGCCTTTGCCCGACTACGACCAGCCGCAGGACCCCGGCGATGACTACATCTGGACGCCCGGCTACTGGGCCTGGTCTCCAGACGGCTATTACTGGGTTCCCGGCGCATGGGTTGAGGCGCCTTACGAGGGCGCGCTCTGGACCCCCGGTTATTGGGGCTACTGGAATAACTCCTATGGGTATTACCCCGGCTATTGGGGCCAGTACGTTGGCTATTATGGCGGCATCAACTACGGCTGTGGCTACACCGGCTACGGCTACCAGGGCGGTTATTGGGGCGGAGGCCACTTCTACTACAACCGCTCAGTCAACAACGTCAACATCTCAGCCGCCCACTACGTCTATAACCGCCGTATCGCAGGCGATACGAACAACTCACATGTGAGTTACAACGGCGGATCGGGTGGCCTCCATGTTCCGGCGCAGCCCGCGGAGCGTGTGGCAATGCGGCAGCAGCATATTGCGCCCATGCGAGCACAACTCGAGAATCAGCGCACTGCCAGCACCAACCGCGCCCAGTTTGCCAGTGCGAATCATGGCCGTCCGGCTCACGTGGCCGTCGACCAGCCTCTTGCGGCCGATCGCAACGTGAAAGCTCCACCGGCATTGCGGGCAACCAATCGGGAAGTGGAGCAGCAGCAACAGCAGCATCAACCCGTCCCGCAACCGGGCCAACGCCCGGCAACTCCCCAATCGCCGGAACGTCAGGCGGGTCAGCAACCGCCGCGCAGTGCAGTTCCGCAACCGGAACAACATCATGCGGCTCCGCAACCAGAGTCGCGGCAGACAAATCAGCAGCCGCCGCAGCGCGAAGCGACGCCACAACCGCAGCGCCAGGCGCCGCCGCAACGTCAGGCGGCTCCGCAACCGGAACAACGCCAGACGCCGCCACAACGGCAGGCGCCTCCGCAACCGCAGCGCCAGACGCCGCCACAACGCCAAGCAGCTCCGCAACCGCAACGGCAGGCGGCTCCACAACCCGAACAGCATCAGGCGCCGCCACAACGCCAGGCAGCCCCGCAACCTCAACAGCACCAGACGGCCCCGAAAGGCAAGGACGAGCAGCCCAAGTAGTAGCGTTTCGCAGGCATCAGGGGATTCCGCGGAGGTCACTCAGATGGATGCCGTCACTCCGATGCCAGCGAAGAACCACAGCCGCTCGGTGCTGCCCGAAGCCCGCCACTAATTGCTCCAATTCGTGTTCTTTCATCCATGGGCGATAGCCGATAGTCAGAGAGGCGCGTTAGACTGAGTGACCACGGGCTGCGTCCTATTCATTGGAGGGTAAGATGAACCGAATTCCTCGATTTGCTATCGCGTTGTCGATTGCCGTTGCGGCAGCACTTTGCTTCTCTGTCTGCCGCTTCGGGATCGTTTCCCCCACTCCTTCGGTCTTCGCCGCTGTCGCGGCCGCACAAGATCAGGCTCCGCCAGACCAGGGCCAGCCTGATCAGGGCCCTGACCCCGCCGCAGGGAACATGGCACCCAGCGGACCGTCCTACACCACTGAAGCTCCCCCGCCCGACCAGTCGGCCGCGCCGGGCCAGCCACCCGATGATTCAGGCTTCGCAGAGATGCCGACGGAACAGGCAACAGAGCCTCCACCGCCGCTTCCCGACTATGATCAACCGCCTGCGCCTGGCGACGGATACATTTGGACGCCGGGCTATTGGGCATGGGGGGCGGGCGGCTATTACTGGGTGCCGGGCGCATGGGTCGAACCACCCTACGATGCCGCGCTCTGGACGCCGGGCTACTGGGGCTTCTACGGCGGCCGCTACCTCTTCTATCCCGGCCACTGGGGCCTGCACATCGGCTTCTATGGAGGCATCAATTACGGCTTTGGCTACATCGGCCTCGGCTACGAAGGCGGCTACTGGAACGGCGGCCACTTCTTCTATAACCGCGCGTACAACAACATCAACGTGCGCGTCGTCCACAATACGTACAACTATCGCGCCGGCAACCGCGGCTCCTACAGTGGCGGAAACAACAACAACTACAACAACAATCGCAACAACGACAACAACCGCAACAACAACAACTACAACAACTACAACAACAACCACAATGACAACAATCCTCGCCCGAGCTACCGCGGCGGGTCTGGTGTACAAACCAGGCCGCAGCCAGCAGAGCGGGAGGCAGCACACGAGCCAACTGCCCCGCGCATGAACACGCAGGTGCAGCATGAGCAGAACTACGGTGGGGTTCACGGCCAATATGCGGCCCAGAATCACGGACGTCCGCCGACACCGGCCGTCAGCCGGCCCATTCCGGCAGACCACGGCTCAAGGTCCGCGCCATCCAATCAGAGTCACGGCGGCGGATCGCAGGGCGGTGGGCACCATCGCTAAAGCCGCAGGGCTCGGATAGTCAGTTTTCGCAACGCCTCGCGCACTTCAGGAAATCAACTTCCCGGAGTGCGCGATCTTTCGCGGGCTTTTGAGTTCACCCTTCTTAAGAAGAGGCTCGCGGACGCTTGCGCGACTTACTGCGCCGTCTTCACTTCGATGGAGACGAGATTGCGCACCCAGCGCGCGGGGCGCTTTTCGCCCGTAGCCACGAGCTTCAGCGGCCCGTCGGCGGCGATGGGCTTCCCATCCTCCGCGTCGGCCACCATCACCGTGGCGTCGTGCACATCGGGTGTGACTTCGCCGATAGCATACACAACTTCGTAGCCGTCTGAACCGGAAGCCACAACGTAAAGCCGCAGTTGCTTGCCGCGCGGCTTGTCGCTCACGCCCATCGGCGTTAGCAGCGCGATCAACGGTACGCCGGAATAAGTCTCGTCGGCCTTTGTGTGCTCGTTGTGAACGGTGACGGTAGTGTGCGGCAGGGCCGCAAGTGTGGCCGCAGTCCAGGTTGCCGATTTGCCCTCAAAAGCGATTTGCAGCGGCCCGGCCGGCGGTGCGGGCTTGTGCATCTCATCCATCGGCGTCGACGGCGGCATGGCCGGTGCCTGTTGCTGTGCGGCAACAGTCCCCAAACTCAACGCGTATAGAAAAATGGCAGTGAATGCAATGCGAGCCTTCATGATTTGCTCCCGAACTCCATCGTATACTGGAGCCATGTCGATTGTGCGCAACGCCGCCGGCATTGCCAAGGGCATGAGCATCACGCTGCGCGAGATGTTTGCGCCCACCGAGGTGGAGAATTATCCCGACGGCAAGGGCCCCAATCGCGGCGCGGTCCTGGAGCAGCGTTTTCGCGGAGCGCATGTGCTCGAGCGCGACGAGAACGGGCTGGAAAAATGCGTCGCCTGTTTTCTCTGCGCTGCAGCTTGCCCGGCGAATTGCATTTTCATCGAGGCGGCTGAAAACACTGCCGAAGTCCGCATTTCTTCGTCGGAGCGGTACGCCAAGGTCTACAACATCGACTATAACCGCTGTATTTTTTGCGGCTACTGCGTCGAGGCCTGCCCTACTGACGCCATTACGCACGGTCACGGATTTGAACTAGCCACGCTGAACGCCACCAATCTCGTCATGCGCAAGGAAGACATGCTGGTGCCAGTGGCGGCGCTCACGGCAAAGTGAGCGGATCCCGCCTGCGACATCCTTCGTGTCCCGGCCGAAACCGATTTGAAAGAGTTTTCCACCGGCTCCAGAGAGCAGTCTGCCACTTTCGTTCGCTCGACGCTGGTAATCTGCCTTTTCCTCAAGCTATGGAGCATAATGGTCGATGACATTCTTGGTTTTCATTGAACTGGTGTCTTCGTGCGGGTGATTTTGCCTGCTGTTTTGCTTGGGCTAGATCAACCGGTTTGGATGGGAGGGATTGGATGCGGATTCGGCGCGTGTTTGTGCCGATGTTCGCGCTCGCTGCTGCCTGCGTGACCGCAGGTGCTCAGCCCAACCCTCTCACTCACCAGGCGCAGCGCGTCATGATTTGGGCGCGAGCGGTGCACAACCTCCCTCCCGAAGACGCTGCCCGCGAATTTCCCGTCCATCTCCGCGCGGTCGTCACCAATTACGATCCCTACATCGACGTAAGACACGCTGCGATTTTCGTTCATGACGCGTCTGGCGGCGTCTTCGTCTCCATTCCTGCGCGGCCTATCCTCTCCATTAAGCCTGGCACGCTCGTGGACATCACCGGAGTGACCAATGCGGGGGACTACGCGGCGGTCGTCTGGAGTAACCAGGTGCGGCCCGTTGGCCAGTCCAGCCTGCCTGCGAACCCTCCCAAGGTCACGCTGACGCAGTTGCTCAGCGGCGCCCTGGATTGCCAGTGGGTCGAGGTTGAAGGCCGCGTCCGCTCCGCGCATGTGGGGCCGAATAACGTGGTCCTTGGCGTGGCTGGCGACGGCGGAATGCTCACGGCGGTGACAGTGCGCCAGCAGGGCGTGGACTACGATTCGCTGATCGACTCCCTTGTCCGCATCGACGGCAATGCGGCACCGCTCTTTAATCAGCGGCGCCAGATGGTGGGCGTGCACCTGTTCTTTCCCACGCTCGGCCAAGTCACGGTCGTTCAGCCTGCGCCGCGCGATCCCTTTGCTGTGCCCGCGGTTCCGGTGGCCCAGTTGTTCCGCTTCTCGCCCGATCCCGGTCTGCTCCATCGCGTTCACGTGCAGGGCACGGTCACGCTCGACTGGCCGGGGCGCGTGCTTTGCATTCAAGACGCTAAAGCCGGCATCTGCATGCAGACGACGAAGGCGACCGCTGTCCCGGTCGGCTCTTTTGTCGATGTGGTTGGCTTTCCCGCCATCGATCTTTTTAAGCCTTCGCTCGAGGATGCGATCTTTCGCGCAGCCGGAAGCACCGCAGCGCCTCCCCCGCCCATCACCATCACTCCCGACAAGGCGGTCAAAGGCGATCTCGACGGCAAACTCGTCCAGATCGACGCCGAGTTGATTGGCCGCGACGATGCTGCGTCTGATCCCACGCTTATGGTCCGCGCCGATGGCGTGCTGTTCCCAGCCATCCTTCCCCGGAACGTAGCCCTCGGCTCGACGCTGCCTTGGAAAGACGGTAGCCTGGTACGCATCACAGGCGTCAGCAATGTGCAGGTTGACTCCCTGAGCACGAACCTGAGTGAAGGCGCGGTGCGGCCCGAGTCGGTGCACATCCTTTTGCGCTCGCTCGACGACATTTCCGTTCTCAAGGCTCCCACTTGGTGGACCGCGCAGCATACTTACGAAAGCTTCTCCATCGTCGGCGTGCTGGTCCTCGGCTCTTTCGCCTGGATCGTTGTTCTGCGCAATCGCGTAGCGTTGCAGACCCGCGCGCTTCGCGGCAGCGAGGAGCGCCTGCGCCATCTGTCGGAGCACGATGTTCTTACAGGCCTGCCCAATCGCATCCTTCTGAATGATCGATGTCAGAATTCGCTCAAGCGGGCCGTTCGCTTTCAATCCTGCCTGGGCCTGCTCATGGTCGATGCGGACGAGTTTAAAATCGTCAACGACGCCCTCGGCCATCTGGCCGGCGACAAGTTGCTCCGTGAATTAGCGGAGCGCCTCTGCGGATGCGTGCGCGAGACTGATACCGTAGCTCGCATCGGCGGAGACGAGTTCATCGTTCTGCTCCCCGACCTGCGCATTCCCGCGGAGGCCGAGTCCATTGCCGCCAAAATCGTTGCCGCCGTCGCCCAACCGTATGTCATCGATCACACGCAGGCGTTGATTACAGTAAGCGTGGGAGTGGTCACCTACCCCGAGGCGGGCACCGATATGGAGACCCTGATGCACTGTGCCGACGAGGCCATGTACGCGGCGAAAATGAAGGGAAAAAACAGCTTCCAGGTCTATCGGCCGATGTCAGGTATTGTCAGCGGAGGCGGAAACTCGCTTTTACACCAACCCCATGTTCCGCTGGCCACCGGCGGCGCTTGAGTTCTGCGTATAACCCTGCACCTGCCGGCAGCCAGCTCTGCAACGGTTCCACAATGGCTATACCCCGCTCCGCGATCGCCAAGTGGCTTCTTCATCTTGAAGAAGCCACCCTGCAAGGCGCCGGAAAGGGCATGTGAATTGCGGAACCGCTATGGCGCATCTCCACGGTTTCCCGCGAACCCTTCCACTCGAGTGCGCCAAGCTACCCCCTAAGGCTTGACGATTGTTTGCAGCCGAGGATCCTTCCACAGACCGGCGAACTCCTTGTCGGTGTACACCTCGCTCAACTGCGAATAGTGGCCCACCTTGGCGCGCTGCAAGTAGTCGAGCGCGCCCTCCATATTGCCTCTTCGGGCATAAAGCTTCGCGATGAGGAAATCGGTGCGCGCGATCTGCTCCGGCGTTCTCAGTTGCGCCACCACCCCGCCATTTTCCACGTCGAAGACGTCGGGATCGAGTTCCATCGCCCTTGCGTATTCGTTCATGGCGCGTTCAATGTCGTTCAGGCCCATCCACGCTTCGGCCATGTTCACGTGGTAGGAGGCGTTGGCTTCGTCCAACTCCAGGGCTTGCCTTAAATCCGTCAATGCCGGCTTGTACTTCTTCTGGATGCATAGGAGCGCGCCCAGATTATTCAGCGCGTTGGCGTTGTGCGGATCGGTTTTGATAGCTTCCTGAAAGCTTTTGCGCGCCGCGCCGTATTCCTTCAGTGAGAGCTGCGCGATTCCCATCTTGTTATAGAGTTGGGTGTCCGCGCCGCGGACGCGCAGGGCCCGCTGATAGTAAGCAACGGCCGATTGATAGTCGTTGTGCGCGCGTGCGATGTCGCCTTTTTGCTCGGCGGCCGACGCCGTCTCAAGGCTGATTCCTTTGGGCAGGTCCCGCATGGGAGCACGCCAGCCGTACGCGGAAGCGCAGGACAGGAGGCTCATCGCGGCGATGATGGTTGAAAGCTTTTTCATGAATCACCTCTTTCTCGATCCGGGCCACTTCAGGGAGGGCTGCTTGATCGGTGGTCCCCGGAACGTGAGTTCGATATTGAGTAAAGATCAACCGGCCGCGCCGTACAACGCTATACCTGCTACCTGCTCGTGGCGGCTGGGCTACATTAGCGGGTGTGTCGCTCAAGGCGCCGCGATTCAGCAGCTTGTGCTCACGGTGAAACCGCGACTCGGTCACATCATTGAACGTTCGCGACCGGGGTTACAGGGCGTTACACCACCCCTCGCACCGCTTCGGACACCGTTAAAGCCTTCCCAAACGAGGAAGCCGCGCTAACATAACAATCGTTGCGATGATCCCATGGGGGTTCGTGAGGCGGCGGAGATGACCGTGGAAACTCCTGAAACGATCGAACTCGCCGAGCAGCGCGCGGAACTGAGGACCGTGCTCGAGTCCAAAGGCTTTGTGCGGGCCCCCACTCTGGCCAACCTCCTCTCCTATTTGTGTGAGAAGCTTTTTGCCGGCGAGGCGAACCAGATCAAGGAGTATTCGATTGCGGTCGAGGCGTTTCGTCGCGGCGATTCGTTCGATCAGGATTCGGATTCCATTGTTCGCGTTGAGGCCAACCGACTGCGCCGGCGTCTTGCCGAGTACTACCAGGGCGAAGGCGCAAGCAATCCAATCCAAATCTCGATTCCGGTGGGGCAATACGTTCCCAGGTTCGAGCGCAACGATGCTCCTGAAGAAGTTCAGGCTGTCGAAACGCCGGCTGCATCGCCGCACGCAACCCCCGGACCTGGTGGGCCCTCGCCGCATCGCTCGCTTGCCTTTGCCTGGCGCTTGGGGTGGATCGCCGGCCTTGTCTGCCTCTCTTTCGCCCTTTGGTTTGCCTGGCATCTCTCGCGCCAGCAAAAACCTGCGCCGCATGAAGGCGAGCAGGCCCCGCTCGCCGGCCTGAACTTCGAACCGCCTCTCGGCCCGCCGGGAGGAGAAGAGATCCGCATTCTGGCGGGCTCCGGGCGGAGTTTTGTCGATCATGCCGACAAGATGTGGAGCGCCGACGAAGGTTTCACGGGCGGCACGGAGGTGAAAACCTCCATCGAGCACATTGCGCGCACCCTCAATCCAGGCTTTTATCGCACCAGCAGGCAAGGACAGTTTCGCTACGATATTCCCCTACGCAAAGGCATCTACGAATTGCACCTTCACTTCGCCGAAACCGTCTATGGGCCCGAGTCTTCAGGTACAGGAGGAGAAGGCAGCAGGATTATGAACGTGCGCGCCAACGGGACTCCCCTGCTGAGCGATTTCGATGTGGTAGCAGACGCGGGCGCAAGCTCCACCGCCGATGTAAAGGTGTTCACGGGCATCGAACCGGCGGCGGATGGCAAGCTGCACCTCGAGTTTTCGGCGGACAACGGGCAACAAGCGATTCTCTCGGCCATCGAGATCCTGCCCGGATTCCGGGGGCACATTCGTCCCATTAGAATTCTGGCCAGGGAAACTCCGTACTACTCCAACGACAGCCACTGGTGGAGTCCCGACGATTATTTTGAGGGCGGCCAACTGGCGGCATCTACAACGCCGGTGAAGGGAACCGACGATCCCGAGCTGTACGAGACCGAGCGGTGGGGAAACTTCACCTATGCCATCCCTGTTGCCGCCGGAAAGTACACCCTGACCCTGTATTTTGCCGCGCGCCACGGCAACTGGGACGAGCCGTCAGGCGATGCCTTCGAAGGCAAGCCGCCAGTCGCGCACGTCTTCAACGTCTTTTGTAATGGCCAGACCCTCCTCACCGCCTTTGACCTGGCGAAGGAAGCCGGCGTTTCAGACGTTGTGATCCGGAGATTTGCCGGCCTGGAGCCCAATGCGCAGGGCAAGCTTGTTTTGAGTTTTGTTCCCGTCCACGGCTACGCCACCGTCACTGGGATTGAAGTGCTGCCGCAGTGATGACGTGCTCACCCCGCTGCGGCCAGCAGCCCACGCTTGCGCAACTCCGTCATCACCCGCTCCACTTTCCAGTCGAGAGCTCCAGTGCCATCGACGACCAAATCGGCATGTGCAGCGGACGGACGCACATAAGCCACACAGGTCGGGCGCACCGTCCGGTCGTATTGCTCGCGCACCAGCTCCGGAGTGCGGCCGCGCTCTTCTACATCGCGCTTCAGTCTCCGCTCAAAACAGAGTGCGTCGGGCGCATCCACATACACGCGGAGGTGGTAGTTGGGAAGCAGTTCGCGATAGTAGAGCGCGAAGATCCCCTCGACAATGAGAAACGGCCCGGCAGTGACGTGCTGACTCCGCCCGGGCACGCGCGTGTAAGTGGCAAAGTCGTAGATGGGGCGATCGATGCCTTCTCCGCGCGCCAGCGCCGCCACGTCCCGCGCCAGCAGCGGAACCTCGATCAGCGCAGGGTCGTCGAAGTTTTTCGCGACGCGCTCGGCCAGCGGAAGATTCCCGAGGTCAAGGTAATAATCGTCGAGATGAAAGCGCAGGCCGCCAAGCGTGCGCGCCAGTTCGTCGGCTAACGTCGTTTTGCCTGAACCCGAGCAGCCGGCTATGGCGAGCACTGTGGGCGGAAAGGGGAGGCGCTGCGGTTGCTCGGCGGCCACGCTGCCCGCTGCGGCGCCCGGCAGGCGGGTCGGCGCTTCGGGCGCCTCATCTTCCGCCGCCGGATTTTGCTCCGCCTCATCCATGCCCGCGCTCACTCTTCCAAACTGACCCTCTCGGCGATCCTCGGGGCTACACGTTTCAGCAGATCGGCGAGCCGTTTCTCCACCCAGCGGCCGGTCTCGCCAACCTCTTCGTGGCTCAATGGCTTCGAGCCCAGTCCTGCGGCCGCGTTGGTCACGCATGAGATTCCCAGCACTTCAATCCCCATGTGCCGCGCCACAATCGTCTCGGGCACCGTCGACATGCCCACGAGCGTTGCGCCCAGCGCGCGAAATGCGCGGATCTCAGCGGGCGTTTCAAAACTCGGCCCCGGCGTGGCCAGATACACGCCCTCCTCCAGCGAGAATCCGTCTTCGTGCGCTTCTTCTTTCGCCAGCGCGCGCAGATGCCAGCTGTAAGCCTCTGTCATGTCGAAGAAACGCTGGCCCGCGCCGGCGCGAAGGCCGAAGCGCGGCTCGTTGGGCCCGTTGAGCGGGTTCCAGCCCATCAGGTTGATGTGGTCGCTTATCAGCACCAGTTCGCCCACATGCAGGCCGGAATGGATGCCGCCGGCCGCATTCGTGAGCACCACTGCGCGCACCCCAAGCATGCCGAGCACGCGCATGGGAAACGTGACCTCAAGCGGCGTGTAGCCCTCGTAGGAGTGAACGCGCCCCTGCATGATGATCACCGGCGCGCCACCCAGCATACCCGCGACCATGCGGCCCGAGTGGCCTTCAACGGTGGACTGCGGAAAGTGAGGGATCTCGCTGTAGGGAACGGTCGTCGGATCCTCGACGGCTTCGGCCGCCGCTCCCAACCCCGACCCCAGCACGATAGCCACCTGCGCCTTGAGCGCGCCAAGCCGCTCCTTCAGGTACGCGGCTGCTTCTGCCACTTGGTCGTAGTACGTCATCATCTGAGAACTCGCGGAACGCTTCCGAGTATTCTACACAGCGTATTGCGCCGCTGGGCCTGTGCAAATGGGGGCTTTAGCGGAGGTTGCGGGGGGAGACGGCCGTCACATTTTCCTGCTTTTAGCCGGAAGTATAATGCCATCCGGCCGGGGTGCGGGATCTACATGTACTGACCCGTTGCGCCGGCTCATGCAAACGATTGGAGAACTTGCGATGACCATCCAGTTGGTGGAGCACGAGTTGGTTTTGGCGCGGCGAATGGAGCGCCTGGGTACGGAGACAGCCTTCGAGGTCCTCAGCAAAGCCAAAGCGCTCGAGCTTCAGGGCAGGAACATCGTGCATCTGGAGATCGGCGAGCCCGACTTCGACACTCCGCAGCACATTGTGGAAGCAGCCGTGGACGCTCTGCGCGGAGGATGGACGCACTACGTCGCTTCAGCCGGTTTGCCAGAGTTGCGCGTGGCGATTGCCGGCTACGTGAGCCGCACCCGCGGCGTCACCGTCCAGCCCGAAGAGGTGGTCGTAGTTCCCGGCGGCAAGCCCATCATCTTTTACGCCATGCTCGCCCTCATCGATGAGGGCGACGAAGTCCACTGTCCCAACCCAGGTTTTCCCATCTACGAATCGATGATCCGTTATGCCGGTGGCACGGTGGTGCCCATTCCCCTGCGCGAAGAGCGCGGCTTCGCCATGGACGTGGACGAAGTGGCGCGGCTGATTACGCCCAGGACCAAATTGATCATCCTCAACTCGCCGCAAAACCCCACCGGCGGTGTGCTGAGCCGCCGCGACATCGAGCACGCGGCCGAGGTCATCGGCGATCGCGGCATCATGATCCTGAGTGACGAAATCTATAGCCGCCTGCAATTTGAAGGCGAGCCCTTTTCCATCATGAGTGTGCCGGGTATGCAGGAGCGAACCATCCTGCTCGACGGCTTTTCCAAGACGTATGCCATGACCGGCTGGCGCATCGGTTACGGCGTCATGCGCGCCGATCTGGCTGCACAAATCTCGCGACTGGCGACGAACTGCAACTCCTGCACCGCGGCCTTTACGCAGCGCGCGGCTTTGGCAGCGCTTTTCGGAGATCAATCCGCCGTGAGCGCTATGCGAGCAGAGTTCGAACGCCGGAGTCGCGCGTTTGTCGATGGCATCAACCGCATCAAGGGCTTCAGCGCGCGCATGCCCAAAGGCGCGTTTTATGTTTTTGCCAACATCACCGGCACGGGGTGGCCGTCAAAACCTCTTGCTGATGCGTTGTTGGATCGGGCCGGCGTGGCGGCTCTCTCGGGCACGGCGTTCGGATCCTACGGCGAGGGCTACCTGCGGTTCAGCGTCGCCAATTCGATGGAGAACTTGATGGAAGCGCTCCGGCGCATCGACGCGTGGGCGAAGGCCAATCTCTAGCGGCGAGATATGTGGCCGACGTGAAGCGCGAAGGAGAATGGCAATGGCGCTGAGGGATTCAAAAACCGGCTTGGTGACCAGAACATATTCCGTTGCGGAACTGTGCGACGCGGCGCGTCTCATGCGCGGCTACAACCTGGTTGCTCTTTGCGCGGCGGGCTCCGGCCACGCGGGGAGCACGCTCTCCGTCATGGACCTCGCCGCGGCTCTTTATCTATCCGTGGCCGACCACGATCCGCGGAATCCCGAATGGCCCGATCGCGACCGCATCCTCTGGTCGGCCGGCCACAAGGCGCCAGCGCTTTACGTCGCACTCGGCATGGCCGGCTTTTGTCCGCTGGACGATGTGGTCACGCTACGCAAGCTCGGCTCACCCTTTCAGGGGCATCCGCACTGGCTCAGGCTGCCCGGAGTCGAGGTCTCCACCGGCTCCCTCGGCCAGGGGCTCAGCATCGCGGTCGGCATGGCGCTGGCCGCGCGCATCGATGGCAGGAAGAACAAGATCTTCTGCCTGATGGGCGATGGCGAGCAGCAGGAGGGCCAGGTGTGGGAAGCGGCGATGGAGGCCGGCCACTTCCATCTCGACAACATCATCGCCGTGATTGATTGCAACCGCCTGCAGATCGACGGCTGGGTCAAAGACGTGATGCAGGTTGAACCGCTCGCCGCCAAGTACTCGGCATTTGGCTGGGACGTGCTGCGCATTGACGGCCACAACATGAGCCAAGTTGTCGACGCTTTGGAGCAGGCGCGCGCGGCAACAGGCAGACCCATCGTAATCCTCGCCGACACCATCAAAGGAAAGGGTGTCACCTTTATGGAGAACCAGCCCGGTTGGCACGGCAAGGCGCCCAATCGCGATGAGCTGGAACGAGCGCTCGACGAACTTGGCCTCGTCGGCCGCATCCCTGTCGAAGAGCTGCTCGCCAAGGCGAAGAGCTGGCAGACCAGGGCCACGCACGCTCTCCAATCCAAAATGCCGCGCTTCTCGCGTGACTTTTGGTGGAACGCCGATCCCGCCGCAATGCAGGTCACCATGGAACCCACGCGCAAGGGCTTCGGTCGCGCGCTCGCCGAATGCGGCAGTGACGAGCGTGTCGTCTGCCTCGGTCTCGACATCTCCGGTTCCATTACGATTGCCGATTTCTTCGCCGGCAAGCCTGAGCGCGACCGCCGCTGGATCTCGATGGGCATCGCTGAGCAGTCGGCCACAGCGGCCGCTGCGGGCCTCGCACGCGAGGGCAAGCTGCCGGTCCTCGGTTCCTACGCCACATTCTCCGCTGCGCGCAACCTCGATCAGCTCCGCGTTTCGGTCTGCTACTCCAACCTCAACGTGCTCGTCGCCGGCGCACACGCCGGCGTCTCCGTCGGCCCCGATGGCGCTACCCACCAGGCGCTCGAGGATCTCTTCGCCATGTTGGGCCTGCCCAACATGTCCGTCGTTGTGCCCTGCGATGCGATTGAAACGCGCAAGGCCACGCACCATCTGCTTCTCGACCACGTCGGGCCCAAGTACATCCGTTTCGCGCGCGAGGCCACACCCATCGTGACGGATGAATCAACGCCCTTTATCTTCGGAAAAGCGAACTTGATCCGGCTGCGCGGGGAGAAAGCGGAATTCGCTGCTGCTTTCGAGACGCGCGTGTCCGAAGACTGCGCCGACGAGCACGAGGATCTCAGTATCGTCGCCTGCGGGCCCATGGTGCCTGAAGCCATGCGCGCGGCCTGGATTCTCAAGCGCGACTTCGGCTACGAAACGCGCATCCTCAACCTGCATACGCTCAAGCCCATCGACCGGGAAGCGGTCATTCGCGCGGCGAGCGAAACCGGCGTGATCGTCACTGCTGAAGAACATCAGATTGGCGCGCTCGCAGGCCGCGTCAGCTCCATTCTCACCGCCAGCCGCGAGCTCTACGGCATGCCCATCATCACGGCTGCGATCGGCGTCAAGGACCGCTTCGGCGACTCCGGTGCGCCGTGGGAGCTGATCAAGGAGCTCGAAGTCAGTGCCGAACATATCGCCGAATCAGCTGTGAAGTTGATGTCCGTAAAGCGCCGGCACACCCGGCATTCCGTCCCTGCCTGATTTGTTTCCGCCGCCCACTCGCCCCGAGCAACGAGCGGACCGCAGCAGTTTGATTGGAGTATCATCCCGCGATGAACGAAATCGATAGTAAAGCTCTTCCGGAAAATGCCTACAGGCCTCTTAAACCCGGCGAAACCTACTCGCCGATCATTCATGCGCAGATGCATGCGCCGGAACTTACGGCGCGCGCCATTCTATGGGGACTGTTTCTCTGCGTTGTGTTTACCACGGCTTCGGCGTACTCAACGCTGAAAGTGGGTCAGGGCATGGAGGCCTCGATTCCGATCTCCATCCTCGCGATCGGCCTCGCCCGCGCCTACAAGCGGCGCTCCAGTTTGCTCGAAAATGTGATCATCACAGGAATGGGCGGAGCATCGGCCGCCGTTGTTGCCGGTGCAGTCTTCACACTTCCTGCTCTCTACATCCTTCACCTCAATCCACATCCGGCCCAAACCGTCTTCATCTGTCTCGCCGGCGGCTGTCTCGGCGTTCTTTTCGTGATCCCCTTACGGCGCTACTTCGTGCGCGAGATGCACGGCCTGTTTCCTTTTCCTGAAGCCACCGCCATCACCGAAGTGCTGGTCACGGGCGAACGCGGCGGCTCGCAGGCCAAACTCCTGCTGCAAGCTACGCTCATTGCCGGGCTCTACGACTTCTTTGTCACCACTTTTCACGTTTGGCGGGAGTATCTGAACCTGCAGTTCATTCCGCTCCTGCGCACTCTGGCCGATCGCGGCCGCATGGTTGTTAGTTTCGACGCAATCGGATTCATCCTCGGCCTGGGTTACGTGATGGGCTTGCGCGTCGCTCTCATCTTTTGCGCCGGCGGAATTCTGGCCAACCTGGTCATCGTTCCGTTGATCTGGTTTCTGGGCAGCCACATGAACATGGCCGTGTATCCCGGAACTATGCCTGTTGGCGACATGAGCGCGGCGCAAATCTACGGCAGTTACGTGCGCTTTATCGGAGTGGGGGCCATTGCTACGGCAGGCCTCATCGGCGTGGTCAAGTCGCTGCGCGTGATTGCCGGCTCCTTTGGGATCGCGCTGCGCGCTTTTCATTTAAGCGTACCCGATGATTCTGAGCGCACCGATCGCGACATACCCGCAATCACCATTCTTCTTGGCATCGTGGCCAGCGCCATCGCGGTCGCAATCTTCTTCAGCCGCCTTCAGGTTTCATGGACCGTTCTTGTTTTGGGCCTCGGGCTGGTGCTGGTCTTTGCCTTCTTTTTTGCTTCCGTGGCGGCAAACGCCATCGCCACCACGGCGAATAATCCAGCATCGGGAATGACGATGCTCACCCTGATTATCTCTTCGGTGGTGCTGTTGAGGTTCGGCCTGTCGGGGACCACGGGCATGTTTTTTGTGATGGCGATAGCAGGCATGGTGTGCACATCTCTGTGTGTCTCCGGCCAGTTCATCACCGATCTGAAAACCGGGTACTGGCTGGGCTCGACGCCCGCGGCGCAGGAGAAAGTGAAGTTCCTCGGAGTGATTGCCGCGGCGGCCGCGGCCGGGCTCACCATCGTGCTGCTGGCCCATACGTTTCAATTCGGCGAAGCCGCACAGGGCGACCTGCGGCCCATTCTCGCCGCGCCGCAAGCTTCCATCATGAAGGCTCTGGTCGTAGGATTCATGAGCCGCCAGCCTGTCGCCTACGTGCTCTTCGGCGTCGGAGCACTGATTACGCTGGTTATGGAGATGCTTGGCACTTCATCGCTTGTGTTCGCTTTGGGTATTTACCTTCCTCTGAATCTGACCACGCCGATTCTGGCCGGTGGCTTCCTGTCGCACCTGGTCAACCGACGTTCGGAGAAGATTGGGGGCGAACCCGGCCACCGGATTCGCGAGCGCGGAATTATCCTGGCTTCGGGCTTAATGGCCGGCGGCGCGCTGGGCGGCGTTCTGGGCGCGGCTTTGCGGCTGCTCCCGGGATTTCACGAAGATCTCATTCAAACGCCTTTCTATTCCTGGGATTTGGTTTCGCAATGTGTTTCAGGGCTGCTTTTTGCCGGGCTGTGTTTCTATGTCTGGCTCGGCGCCTCCAAAATGGAAAAGGAGAAGTCATGAACCAACTTGATCTGTGTATCGCCGAGGCGATCCTTGGCATCGACACGCTTTGGGGCGGCGACGTGATGTGCCCCTCCGGCACGGGACGCTTCATCGCCGATAGCTGGTTTTCCGATGAGCCGCTGCCCGCGGCCTACACGCATCCGGACGCTGCACGCTTGCGCCAGTCCGGCGGCGTGGCTGCCAAAGCCATCGACCGCGATGCCATTGAAGCCTATCTCCGCGACGTGGATGTTCCCGGTGCGATTGCAGGTGTTCGCAAAGAGGCCGCCGGGTGCGGTGAACTGCGCCGGTCCTATCTTTACGGGATGGCGCTGAGCCTCGACGTCATGTGGGACCTGGCCATGGAAGTGCTCGGCAAGGGCGATCCCGTTCCGTATGCGCGAGCCGTCGATGCTTCCACCGGCAAGCCGCCGGAACCTTCGCGGCCGGAGAAAAAGTGGGAGCGCGTGGCCGAACTGCTGGGCCGCGCAGGCTACGCATCTTCGCAATCCGGCGGAATCCTGGCCGCGGTGGATGCATGGCGCCGCGATCGCGTGACTCCGATGGCATCGGTGCGCGCTCTGGGCCAGGCCGTGATTGCGCACTTCGACAATCTGAGCGCGAAGAACCTATTGCCGTACCTTCCTGTGGCGCTCTCGCGAGTGCCGCGCGCCAACATCGACTTCCTGCCCATCAAGGACGCCTGGTTCTCCGGCTCGATGAACTATATTGGGCGGGCGCGAAACGCTGACGGTTCTCCGCAGTACGAAGCCAGCTATGAGATCAATGCTTCCTTGCAGATTTCGTATCCCGAGTTTGAGCAGCTCGTGAGCCACGAAGTGGTTCCGGGGCACGTGACGACATTTGCCTACCTTCAGGATTTGTATGTGCGCGGAAAGGCAGGCTTCGAGGCCTCGATTCTTACCATGAATACGCGCGCCGCCACGCTGTTTGAAGGACTTGCCAATAATGCCATCCTGATCGCGCATGGCGTGACTGAAGTGGACCAGTTGCCCGACGAGGACTTGCAAATCGGCGTGCTTCTGGCCCTTTTGCAGGACGATGCGAAGAACCAGTCGTCCTACATGACTTGGGGCGAGAAGAGACAACAGGCGGAAGTCGCGACCGCGCTGCGTAGCGATTTTCTGGTGACCGAAGAACGCGCGGATAAACTCTCCGGCGCATGGGGCCGGCATCCCCTGCTGGGCCGCATGTATCTTCCCGCCTACCGTTCCGGCACGGAAAGAGTGGCGCAACTCCGCCGCACTTACCCTGCCGACAGAGTGCTACCGGCGATTTACGGGTGCAAAGGGCTCGTCGACATTGAGACCGTTGAACAGGTTCTGAAAGGCTAGAAGGCCCGCCGCGGCGTTGAACTCCACGAAAGAGGCGTGTGGTAGTTTTCTAGTGTGTCCAACGCCAATCCTCCGGCCCCCGGCCAACTTGAGCCTGCACAGCCAGGTTCAAAGCGGTTTACTGCGTGGCACGCGGGGACGGCGCTGCTCCTCGCGCTGGGCTACTCCGGCTACTACTTTTGCCGCTCCGATCTCTCGGTGGTGCTGCCCGATCTGATTCACGATATGGCGCGCCACGGGATGACGCCGAACGCGGCCGAGATTCGGCTGGGTTTCATCGCCTCGGTTGGCACTATCGCCTACGCGTTCGGCAAATTCTTCTCCGGAGCCATCGCCGATACCGGCGGCGGCAGGCGAAGCTTTCTTGGCGGAATGGCCGGATCGATTCTCTTCACCATCGTCTTCGCCATGAGCGGCGGGTTTCCGCTCTTCACCATGGCATGGATCGGCAATCGCCTCTTCCAGTCGCAGGGTTGGGCTGCCCTGGTGCGTGTTTCGTCGCGCTGGTTCTCGTACTCCACATATGGCAGCGTGATGGCCGTGGTGAGCCTGAGCTTTCTGTTCGGCGATGCGGGCTGCCGATGGATGATGAGCGAGCTGATGGCGCACGGCGTGGGTTGGCGCGGCGTCTTCTTCTTTGCCTCTGGCGCGCTCGCGGTTCTGATGGTGATGTGCGCGCTGCTGCTGCGCGAGTCGCCCGAGGAGCGCGGCCTGCCCAAGCCGGAAGTGAATCCGAGAAACGTGTACGCAGATAAAGGAGCCGCCGGCGACGATGAGCGCGTGAACATCGGAGCGATCCTGAAGCCGCTGCTCACCAATTTCGCGTTCTGGATGGTCTGCGTGCTGGCGTTTGGGGCGACGCTCTTGCGCGAAACGTTCAACCTCTGGATGCCGACGTACTTCGTGCAGTTTGCCGGGTTCTCGCCGAGCGTGGCGGCAAGCCGCAGCGCGCTGTTTCCGCTGTGCGGCGGAATCTCGGTTCTGCTCGGCGGATTTCTGAGCGACAAGCTGGGACCGAATGGGCGCAACATTCTCGTCGTCGCAGGCATGTCGGCCTGCACGGTCTGTCTCATGCTCATGGGCCACATTCCTTCGCCCGCCGGCCTGTGGGCGCCGTCGATTCTGGTTGGGCTAGTCGGCTTCACGCTGCTCGGTCCGTATTCGTATCTCGCGGGCGCCATGTCGCTCGATTTCGGCGGCGAGAAGGGAAGCGCCACGGCCGCCGGAATCATCGACGGGTTCGGCTACATGGCCGGATGGATCTCTGGCGACACCGTCGCGCGCGTCGCGGTTGCGTTCGGCTGGCGGACGGCGTTTGTCGCGCTTGCCGGCGTCTCGCTCGTCACGGCGCTGGTCGCGGTGGTGCTGGCGGCGCACCAAAGGGCAGGGAACAGGGAACTGGGACTAGGGACGACGGTGGGAACAGGGACGTAGGGACGTAGGGAACAGGGGCTAGGGACGTAGGGACTAGGGACGTAGGGATGTAGGGACTAGGGGCGTAGGGACTAAAAGGGCTATGGAATGAGGCAGTTAAGGGGTGAATGCGCACGGGCTGCAAATGAGCATACCGCGTGTTGATTCTAAAGAGGTTGCGGGGGATAAATGTGACGTAATTGGATGCATATTCTCGACAATTCTGAAAACGATTTGTTGATTCTAAACGGGTTAAGTGGAGAAGATTGAGCGAAACATCCCAAATTTTTTAATTATTTATTTTTCCCCGTTTTTTGTGGGACTTCTTCGGGCGCCCTGGCCCGCGACCGCTGATGGGTTTTGGCTGGTGGTAGATGGTGGAGAGAGCGATGCGGGCGTTGGCCAGGTAGTGCGCAGCTTCATTGTGCGTGACGACGCCGGTCATGGACGCGTAGTTGATGCAGGCGATGAAGTCGCAGATGTTCTTGTAGCCAGAGAGCGAAGGCACGGCCTTGAGATAGGCCTTGTTGCCAGCCTTCTCACACTCGTATTCCTTCGAGTCCTCGTCCTCAGCCAGGTCGTCGTGGGCGCTGGTCCAGGCCTCCATGCAGATGTCGATGGCCTTTTTGCCGGAGTCGTCCGACGAGGTTTGAGGCTCGGCGGCGGCGGTGATGGAGGTAATGATTGTGAATGCCATGAAGAATCCCCTTTCATCTTCAAGGCTACAGATTTGGAGGAATTAATCGGCAAACTTGGGGAAGGGAATTTTGCGAGTGTTTTCAGGGGGTTAGGTCGATTTGGAGTCGGCGGGCTATTGACATCACGCAGGGGTTTTTCGAATTCGCTCTGGAGGGCCTCGGTGGAAGAGCAGCGGGCCGCTGAATTGAGGTTCGTGTTGCCCGCACGTCGCTATTGCGGCGAGCTACTGGGAAGGAGCTGGATTTTCACGGCTCCAAAGCCGTAGTTGAACGAGCCGAGTGTAACGAGATAGGAGACAAAGAGGAAGAACCTAACGAGGTAAATCGACCAGGGTTCCCATACCATCTCAATGGCCCATTCTTCGGTTCCCGCAATTTCGACCGCAAGGACCGCTGGCGCGTTTTTAAGCTTGGGGTCCGTCCTTCCCAGTTCGGTTCTCCAGAACCCCACAGAGCGGAACTCATAGGTGTGGCTATCGGGATTGTCGAGTCGGGCTACGAAGAAGATTGTCAAGGTCGCGTAGACTGCAAGCCCAGCCACAGCGGTTAGAAAACCGTGCCGGTATTTCACGCTCGCACCCCGGCGCTTGCTCTGATGAGACGCAAGGATTCCGCAGGCGAAGATAGTTAGGCTCGCAAACGACTTGAGGAGGAGGTCTGTGCCTCCGAGAGGTGGAAACGCGGGCAAAACGTGCAGGTTGTTCGGCAGGATCGGATCGGCAAAGGGTGTGGCTGCCACGATGCCGATACCGCAGTATCGGGCAATTTGGGCCAAGCCACCCATCAATGGCATTTTGTGAACTCCATCTCGATTGGTGCTTTAGGGTCTTCCCATGGGTCGATTTGAAGAAACTGATCCTCGCCACAGTTGTCTTTGTGGAACCTAACTAAGAGATATGCCATAGGGAGCGTAGCAGCGTTCACATTCGTGGGAGTGGGATAATCGATAAAATCCGGCAGCGTCGTTCTGCGGTAAGATACTCGCGCCCCGTCCGGAATGCTAATCAATGCGGTTGTAAATTTGTCGCCGCCCGTTTCCTCGACGTATGTATAGGCCCTCTTATTATCCTCGATTAAATGTGATGTGGCTTCTGCATCTGGCGTAAGGGTGGTCGATGGTTTCGCCGGCGGCGGCTGCTGATTTGGACGCTTTTTCAGTTGCGCGAGGACGAGACGGGGTGTCTGGAGCGCCCCGTTTGTCTTCCGAGCCTTCACCTCGACTTCCAGGTCTTGGTAGTGTTCTCTGAAATCCTCGAAAAAGACAGGAATAGGCTCATTCGGTTTGAGGATTTGCTCTCGATACTCCTTTTCGGTGTCATTGAGGTCGGACTGCGCAGCTTCGATAATCGGAACCAGAAGCGTTTTCTGACCTTCCGTCGTGCTAGGAAACTGCTCGACTCCATTAGCAAAGCGAACGAGTAGATTGTCCAGTTCGTGCGTTTTTGTCTCGAGGAACTGTTTCTGGGAGACGGTCAGTTCGAACTTAGCTTGCGTCGGATAGGCATTTGTATCAGGGATGGGGAGGATGGTGATGTGGATGGGATTGGGGATGGCTAGCGGGCGGAGTCTTTGATAGTTATCACAGCGGAAATTACCGTTCGTTACGTCGTATTCTTCTCCGGGATCGTCAAAAGGTATGGTTGTTGCCACCGAAATTGTCTGCTGTCCCTTTTGTATCCCGCCGGTTACTTCCGTCCCTCCCTGCCCATTAGTGCGTCTCAGTTCCAGGAAAACGATCCCGTTGCAGGGCGATTGGACGTCAAGCGTGACAGAGCCGTTGATGGCCTCGCCGGCCTTATACACGGCCTTATCGAGTGAAACGGTCGCCGACGTTTGCGCCGGAGATTTGGCGGTGAGAGCGCCTACTATGAACATCAAGACGCTGCACCGCGCCAGAGTGCGAAACATCGCGATCAGTTCCCCCTAACCCACTCTCGCACTGCGAACGCTGGATGCTGAGTGATGTATAGATTCTAGGCCGGAACGGGATTTTGCACCGTGGGGTGTGCAGTAGATATCCAGTTGCTAATCTGTGGATAATTGGGGTCGAATTGACCCCAAAAGGTGACAGCAGCAGATCCTTCGCTCTGATCGCGCCGGCGACCTCCGCTCAGGATGACAGATCGTAAAGAGATCGTGCTGTGCGGTCAGGATGACAGATTTGATGGCGGCGGTCCGGGGCTGAAGCCCGGGTCTTTGCGCAGGTGAGTTCAGGGGCCTGAAGGCCCCTGCTCCCTCCGATGTTCCCGCAGGGGCTGAAGCCCGCTCAGTTTTTTGGGACGGTTTGCGGCATGGCTGAAGCCAAGCCCTGATACAAAACGTGGTGCTCTTTTCGGCCTGCGACCCACCCACCGGGTGGGTACGCCGGTCAAGCCCTGATACAAGGCCCGTTGATTGGGGTTCGTGCGTTCCCGGCTTTCGCACCGAGCCTCAATCGTGCCGTGTGGAGGGTTGCGCCGGCATGGTGCGCTGGCGCGACAGGCAGAACCACGCCTTTACGTTGCGGCCGAGGAATTCGGCGGATCGCAACTCGACGATCTCGAGCGCGGGCTCGATGCCCAGAGTGACCTCGCGCGCGGAGCGGCGCGGCGGACCGACTTCGCGCGGCGGACCTTCAGTGCTGCCGATCAAGCTGAGCCACAAGCCGCCCGGCGCCAGTGCGGCAGCGACTTGTGCCGCGAACCGCTGTCTCTCGCTTTGCTCATCGAATACGTGGAAGCAACCGCGATCGAACACAAACTGGAATGGGCCGCCGGGCAGAGGCGCGGCGAGAAAGTCGCATGCAGCGAAGCGGCACCGCAGTGCGCGTTCTTCGATTTTGGCGCGGGCACTCTCGACGGCGAGCGGCGCGATATCGATTCCGAGCACGTCGAAACCACGTTCCGCCATCCAAATTGCATTCGTGCCGGTGCCTGCGCCGATCTCAAGCGCCGGGCATGGCGTGACCGCGCCCGATGTGACGAACTCGACGAGCAGAGGCTCCGGTCGCCCAGTGTCCCAGGGCGGCAGCCCTGAGGCGTAGCTCTCATTCCAAGGCGGATGCGGCATCACGATACGATTTTATCTCCGTCCGCAATGGCGTTCACGGAGCCGGCAAACGCCGCCTGGGTCGCCGGTTTTGATGCGCGGGAACAATCCGGAATCCTTCGGTATCTAACAAACACGCGGGTTTCATTTTGCCCCAGCGAATTCCCCAGGAGGCTCGACCGATGAAGAAGTTCTTGGTCCTTTGCACAGGACTGGCGATTGCCCTAACCACAGCAACAGCGTTCGCGGCCGATCTTACCGGCACCTGGTCCGGCGAGATGCCGGGCCAGAACGGTGGCACGTTTCACATCTCCTACACCTTCAAACAGGATGGCGCGAAGCTGACCGGCTTTGTGAAATCCCCCCAGGGCGACCTGATCCAGATTGCCGACGGCAAGATTGATGGCGATAAAGTCTCCTTCAATCTCACCGTCAACGGCACCACAATTTTGCATGAGGGCACCATCAGCGGAGACACCATCAAGCTGAACACAACTTCCGACGATGACGGGTATCACGGCGGCGATCTAACGCTCACGCGAGACCATTCTGAATGAAATAACTCACAGAGTTCAGTCGCCGGCGCTTCCCACAGATCATAGGGAGATTGGGCCGTGCGCTGAGGATGACAGATTTGATGGCGGCGGGCAGGGGCTAAAGCCCGGGTCTGTGTGTAGCCGAGTCAGGGGCCTTGAAGGCCCTTCCTATCTTTCCGCAGGGGCTGAAGCCCGCCCAGTATTTGCGCGGTTTGCGGCACCACTGAAGTCGTGCCCTGACACAAGGCCATCGGATTCAAGGTCGAGTAAATCGGCCATTCTTCAGCGTGGCGCCTGCACCAGAGGGAACACCGTCTTCCCCGGAGGCAGCATCGGGTACGGCGGAAGCGTATCTTCCTTGAACCCGCTACTGAACAGATTCACCCGGCTGTCGGTCTCCGGGACATTCAGAAACTGCGAGTAGAGCAGGGTTGGATAATTGGCCGAAAAATTCGTGGATTGCGGCGTCAGTTGGTCTCGATACATGCAGTGGTAGAGCCAACCCGTCATGTAATCCGCCGCATCCTGCTGCGAGTACTTATACTTCCCCGCGCCCGAATCTGGCCCGTACTCGCTGGTGTGCGCTTTGCTCGCCTGCACGCCATACGCCGCCGCCTCCAAAAAAATCTGCGAGTTCGCCGGCAGTTGGTCCATCGGTATTGACTGCTTCGCGTCCGGCAGGAACAAAATGCGCGCCGTCGCCATCGCAGCCGGATCGACCGCCTGCTCCTTCCAATACGGCACATGTTCGCTCAGGCAAGCATTCATCGCCTTATTCATCGCCGCAATGTCCGGCCCTGCGGGCGGCTGTGTTCCATTCCCCGACGGCGACACGGGAGTACGGGTTATCCCCTTCGACCCCGGCGGCTGCGTGGGAGGCTGCGAGGCCGGTGGCCCAGGCTCTGTGCCGGTTGTCGGCGGCGTTCCCGGGCCTCCTCCGCCGGTCGTCCCGGGCGTGCTATTCGGTCCGGTGCTCACGCCTCCCTGAATGGGCGGGCCCGAGCCGCCGCCGGGCGTGCCGCCCGAATCACTTCCGGGGCCGGTCCCTCCCGTCGCCGGGTTCTCGTCAGAGCCTTGCAGGGCTTCGGCCAGGTTGCACTGGGCGAAATCCGAGCGGGCGGCGCCAAGAAGCTTCTGTGCGGTGGCCTGCGCTGCCGAGTTGCCTGCCTGCGAGATCTCAATCCGGTAGCTACGCTCCGCGGAATCGATCGCGGCGCCCAAATGCGCGGCGCACGGAACCAACCCCTGGCGCTGCTGCTGCGTGAGAGCGTTGCCGTTTAACGCCATGCTGTTATCCCATTGCTGCCAGGCCGCGTCGGCCTCCGGCCAATGGTCGGTTTTCGGGTCGTAGCCGGAACTGGGATCGGCGGTGATCTTCGCAGCTAGCTGGTAAAGGTTCTGCACCGCTTGCGCCGGGGTTCCCGCACCTGACCCGCTTTCATACACGTCACCGACGGGTTGCTGCGCGTAGGCGAAGCATGCGAAACCAAGCAACGATCCCAGAACCACTCTGCGCACGAGTGCCTCCTGACAAAGCAGTAACAACGATACCCGCGAAGCCTTCAATCTTCACATAGATAAGGCACGATCATACCCTCAAAAAAGAGTTGAGGGCAACCGGCCGGCTCAGCGATACCCTGCAGCTCTCCGTCGGGAGCCAATCAATGCCGGTGATTGAAGATTCACAGCCTCCTGGCCGACTGAAGCCCGCGAGCGATAGGATCTCGCGCGCCGAAAAAAGAAGAGCTTTGTTTTTCAGCCGCGCCCATCGCGCGCTTCGCGAACCGGCCTGAGATATCACCTCATCGCCGAGGTGATCAGCGCAACAATGAAAACAAAGGGAAGCGTGAACATCGAGTACAGGAGCAGCCCGCCACGATGCCCCTCGCACTCGATTTGCGAATTGACCTTATGTCGGCAAGGTGCTTTTAAGAAAATCGAGTTTCTTTCCTACGATTCCGCCTGAGATGGAATCGAAGATTGATCCGAGCTTCTCATTGATGCGGGGGTCCTGCGCGCCGTTGATGGTCACGTTCATGCCGTTTCGGGACAGGTCATTGACGGTCAAGACTTGCATGTTTCGTCTCTCGGGCGTCGGCACGTTCAACCCGTTCACGACCTTCGTTACCTGGTCGATTTGTATAACGCGCTGCAATTCGAGCCGCGCCAGAGGCGGCGTAGTCCTGTTCCACATGAATGTGGTGGAATTGATCGATGTCCACTCAATCTTGCCCTCTGAAGTCGCCTTCAGCAGGTCATCAACGTAGGCTACCAACGCATCGATTTCGGTTTCCGACATTTTGAACTCCGTGTTCGTTGAGTGAGGGGAATTTGTCTTCGACACCATAGTAGACGGACTTGGGGGGAGGCCGCTATGGTTCGCGGCGGAGGGCCCACTTTTTGCTGAAGATTTGTGACCCGATGACAGAAGATGGATTGAAGTTCGCGCTTTCCCGGGTCTCAAAAGCGAGACCCGGGGCACCCCACTCATCAGTGCCGGTTTGCGCATCGCAGCCGACCGATTTATCGTTATGGGGCTCCAGAAATCGTGAGGGAAATACGATGCAAAACCGATTCTTGCTTGTTGCGCTTGTTGCGGCCGCGTTGATGACCGCCGTCTCTGCCACCGCTGCCGCTCAGAACGGGCCGGCCCGGCCCAAGATCACAGGCATCTCGCACCTGGCTGTGTACACATCGGACGCGGCGGCGACCGAGCATTTCTACACCGCGAGTGTGGGCGCGGTGAAGGAGGCAGACCCGGAGAATCCGCAGGGCGTGCGCTACATGCTGAGCCCGACTCAGTTTGTTGAGGTGCTGCCGCTGCCTGCGGGCACGGGCATCAACCGGCTGGACCACGCTGCGTTGAATACGGAGAGCGCGGAGGGGATGCGGAAGTATCTCGCGGCCAAGGGATGGAAGACGCCTGCGCATGTGGAGCGCGGCAAGGACGGCAGCCGCTGGTTTGACGTGCTTGATCCCGAGGGCAACACCATTCAATTCGTTCAGCCGCCGGCGCACCCCAAGCCGGTGGACGCGCCACATGCGATTGGGCATCACATTATCCACGTGGGGATCCTGGTGCACGACCGCGCGACGGAGGACAAGTTTTATCGCGACCTGCTGGGCTTTAAGCCGTACTGGTGGGGCGGGCGCGACGGCAAAACGGAGTGGGTGAGCCAGCAGGTTCCTGACGCGCACGACTGGATTGAGTACATGCTTGGGTCCGGGCCGGGCACGGGGATTCCTGCGGGGATGTCGCAGCAGACGCTGGGGGTTCTGGACCATTTCTCGATTGGAGTGGCGTCGGTTCCAGACGCGTACAAGGTGCTGGTGGACGCGAACCGGCTGAGTGGGCGGCATGACCAGGCGCCCAAGATCGGCGCCGATGGCAAGTACCAGTTCAACATGTACGATCCCGATGGGACGCGCGTGGAGGTGATGAATTTCCATGCGACGGAGAAGCCGTGCTGCTCGGAGTTTACGGCGGAAGATCCGGCGGAGTGAAAAGGCATGGACTAGGGACTAGGGAACAGGGAGTGCGGGCGAGGACGCCCGCACGACAGCCGGCCAGAGGCCGGCGCTACCTGGGAGTTAGCGGAGCGGGGCGTGGCTTGGTGAGCATCGGGCGGCGGAGCCGAAGCAAAGGCTCAATCGCAAGACCGATCAGGCCATAGATCGCTGCGTTGAGGACCATGACCGTTTACCAGCTGACCGGTCCTTTCGGCCAGAGAAAAGAAGCCGGCATCGTGATTGCGACAACTGTCGAATGCCCGTCAAAGCGGGCCGGGCCGGCAATCATTGCGAACAAGACCCAAAAGCAAGTGACGATTGCTCCGGCGAGTACCCAGATTCCGATCCTCAGTCCAGTTCTCCGCATCGCAGCCTCCTGAGCACCTTACGCACAGTCGATTTTAGGCCCTTGCTCGAGGGGAAATCACTTTCTCGCGGGAAATTCCTGCTTACGGTATACTGATTGAGGCCTGAAGAGCGGGGGAATCCCTGTCGAATGAGGCCCTCGGCGAGCGATCCGCTTGCCGAAATCGAGAAAAAACCGAGAAGAAAATGCCAAAGTTGAAGACCCATTCGGGCGCGGCCAAGCGCTTCAGCAAGACTGGAACCGGAAAGATCAAGCGGGGCCAGACCAAGACGCGGCACATCCTGACGTCGAAGTCGAAAAAGAGCAAGCGGAAGCTGGGCAAGTCTGTGCTGGTTTCTGACGGCGACTACTTGAAGGTAGCGCGCATGATTCCCTACGCCTAACCATTGCATGGAGCAGCCACAGCGTGGGGCAGCCCTTTGGACTGATTCCGCGCTGATGCAATAGGGCCGATTGGCCCCCGCCGATTGCGGAAATTGTTCCCAAGCGGCGAGAGATCAGGCTTAACGAGAGCGAGTGAAGAGGTTGACAGCCGTCGCACCTGCGATGGCCTCCTGCCTCCAGCCGCGTAAATGCAGCCGTTAGCTATTAGCCATTAGCTTTTAGCCCGGCGTGCTTGAACAGGGTGCCCCGACTTTCCGCAACTGGCGGACAAGTACGAGCGGGATCCAAAAAAGGAGAAACACATGCCCCGCGTAAAACGTGGCACGAAACGGAACGACCGCCGCAAGAAGATTCTGAAGCGAGCGAGTGGTTATTTCCTGACGAAATCGAAACTCTACCAGGCAGCCCAGGAAGCAGTGGAGCGCGGCCTGAAGTTTGCGTACATCGGCCGTCGGCTGAAGAAGCGCCAGTACCGCTCGCTGTGGATCGTGCGCATTGCGGCGGCCTGCAAGCTGAACGGGACGAGCTATTCGCAGTTCATCAGCGGACTGAAGAAGGCCGGCGTGGAGCTGGACCGCAAGATTCTGGCCGACATTGCCGTGCACGACGCGGCGGGGTTTACGAAGTTGGTGGAGCAGGCCAAGGCGGCCCAACCGCCGAAGGCCAAGGCAGAGAAGGCCAAGACAGCGCGGCCGGCAAAAGCCAAGGTTGCGTAACAACGACATATGACTGGCGGAAAATGCGGCCCGGGGTTCGAAAGGACTCCGGGCCGCGATGCGTTTGGGGTTGCAATCCCGAACGGTTGGCAAAGCCGGTGCTGCCCGGCGCGCTTCAGCGCGCATCTGCTGCATGCAATGCTTTATCCTGAACTTTCGACATGACGAACGAAGCAATACCGAATCTGACAGCGTTTGACGATGCGGCGCTGGACAAGGCGTTTGCTGCGCTTGAGGCACAGGCGCGCGAGGCGGCGGCCGGGCTTGACGGCGAGGCGGCTGTGGAAGCGTTTCGCCTGGAGTGGCTGGGGCGCAAGCAGGGACGGCTGAACGAAGTTTCCGGCCGGTGGCTCAAATCAGCTCCTGCCGACGCGAAGAAGGCGCTGGGCGTACGCTTCAATGCACTGAAGGAAGTGGTGGAGGGATTGCTGGACGCGGCTCTGGGCGGTGGACCGAGCGATGCGGCGTTGAAGGCCGAGGCCATCGACATTACGCTGCCTGGAACGCGGCGGCTGACCGGCGCAGAGCATCCGATTACGCGCACGATGAATGAGATTGTGAAGGTGTTTGCGGCGCTGGGCTATTCGGTGGGCGTGGGGCCGGAGGTCGAGACCGACTACTACAACTTCGAGAGCATGAATTTTCCGCACGGGCATCCGGCGCGCGATACGCAGGACACGCTGGTGGTTGCGGGCCAGGAGCGCAGGCCGGTTCGCGACCGATTGCTCTTGCGCACGCACACTTCGCCGGTGCAGATGCGGACGATGGAGTTGCAGCCGCCGCCGGTGCGGATCGTGATTCCCGGCAAGGTGCACCGCAACGACGCGGCCGACGCAACGCACTCGCCGATCTTCCATCAGGTTGAAGGACTGTGCGTGGATTCGAATATCACGTTCAGCGACCTGAAGGGCACGCTCGACCATGCGATGAAGGCGCTGTTCGGATCGGCGGTGAAGACGCGGTTCTTTCCGTCGTTCTTTCCGTTCACGGAGCCGAGCGCCGATGTGCAGATCAGCTGCATTTTTTGTGGGGGAAAAGGCTGCCGCAAGTGCAAGCAGTCGGGGTGGATTGAGCTGCTGGGCTGCGGCATGGTGGACCCGGCGGTGTTCGCGTTCGCGGCCGAAAAACAGCCCGCTTACGACGCGAAGCAGATTTCGGGATTCGCCTTTGGCATGGGCGTGGAGCGGATCGCGATGATGAAGTACGGCATTAGCGAAATCGGGCAGTTTTTCGCGGGTGATATGCGTTTTCTGGGGCAGTTCGCATGAAGATACTGACCCAATGGCTTCGAGCGTATTTGCCGGGACTCGCTGTTGACGATGCGCAACTCGCTGAGGACCTGACTCTGCGCGGGATTGCGGTGGAGGGGATTTATCCGCTCGGCGAGGGCAACGGCTCGCTTTACGAAATGGACATCACCACGAACCGCGTGGACGCGATGAACCACTATGGCATCGCGCGCGAGGCGGCGGCGATCTACGGACTGAAACTGGCGGCGCTCGATTTCGCGCTGCCGGCGGCGCGGCCCGCGAAGACGCCGTTCCCGGTGAAGATCGAGGCCGAAGACGCGTGCGGGCGATTCACGGCGCGCGTGCTGCGCGATGTGACCATCGGCGGGTCGCGCGATTGGTTTAAGGGCGCGGAGGTGGCGACGTATTTCGCGCTGCTCGAGCAGAAGATGATTTCAAATGCCGTCGATGCGACGAACTTTGTCTGGCTGGCGATGGGGCAGCCGACGCACGTTTTCGACCTGGACAAGCTCGAGGGAGGAATTGTTGTGCGCAGGGCGCGCAAGGGCGAGCGGCTGAAGACGCTGGACGGCGTGGAGCGTGTTCTCGATGCCGCCGATCTTGTCGTGGCCGACCATAAGAAGGCGGTGGGCCTGGCCGGCGTGATGGGCGGCTGGGACACGATGATTACGCCCGAGACGAAGAATGTGCTGGTCGAGGCGGCGTGGTTCGATCCCATGGCCGTGCGGCAAACGGCTCGGCGGCACGGATTGCACACCGATGCCAGCCACAGGTTCGAGCGCGGCGCGGACTTCAACGCGCCGCCAGTTGCGTCGGCGATGGTGAGCGCGATTCTGCTGGCCAACGGTGGATGGAATGAAGGCGAATTGGTGGACGTGCGCGTGACGGCTGCGGAAGAACGCACAGCGAGACGCAAACCTGTCCAGCTCAAGCTAGGCGAAGTGTGGCGAATCCTCGGCGCGACAGAAGATGCAGAGGGAATTACCGCGGTGACGGTTGAAGGTGTGCTGACGGCTCTCGGATGCGGGCTGGCACCTGCGGTGCGGCAGCCACCTGCGGTGGGGCAGACCTTTGGAGGAGAGTCGTGGCAAGTCGGGCTGCCGAGCTGGCGGCTGGATCTGGAGCGGGAGATCGACCTGATCGAAGAAGTCGCTCGGGTTTACGGATACAACCGATTCGCGAATACGCTGCCATCGTTTGGCGAGGGCGTGCGCGCGCTGCCGTGGTCGGAGAAAGAGACGGCGGTGCGCGGCATTCTGCTAGCCGCTGGATTCCATGAGGCGATCGGGAGTTCATTTTGCTCGGCGACCGAGGGCGCACTGACCGCACAGCAACCGGGGCAGGTGGTTCCGCTGGGCAATCCGCTCAGCGAGGAGGCGGGCGTGCTGCGGCCGTCGCTGGTGCCCGGAATGCTGGCGATGATTGCCGGCAACCTGAACCGCGACGTGAGCGATGTGCGGCTGTTTGAAATGGGCACGGTGTTCAGCGGGGCAATGGACAAGGGCGTGGTGGACAAGGTTGAGGAGCGTCCTGCGCTGGCGTTCGGAGCGGTGGGGAGCTTACCCGAAGAGAGCGCGTTGCACGCTTCGCGGGCTTTCGAATTTCACGACGTCAAGGGCGTCGCTGAGCAGGTGCTTGAGAAGTTCGAAATGCGCGCGATGTACTTCGACCATCTTCCGGCCGATGCTGGAATCACGCCGCAGTGGCTGCATCCGTATCGCGCGGCACGCGCGGTGGCTGACGGAGTGACGGTGGGCTGGTTCGGTCAACTGCACCCGCGCGAGGCTGCGGCGCGCAAGATCAAGGACGCCGTGCTGATCGGCGAGATCTATCTCGACCGGCTTTACAAGTTGCCGCTGCGCCGGCCCGTGGCGCGCGAAATCTCGCGCTATCAGCCCGTGCGCCGCGATTTTTCACTGGTTCTGAACGATGGCATTGCCTGGGAGACGATTGACCACGCAATGGCGGAGCTGAAGATTCCGGAGCTCGTGGAATGGCGCGTCCGCGAGGTGTTCCGCGACGCGAAGCTGGGCAAGGGGGAGTATGCGTTGCTGCTGGGCGCGACGTTCCAGGCGCAGGATCGGACGCTGCGCGAGGAAGAGCTCAAGAGCTTTCAAGCTCAAGTGGTGGAAGCCGTGGGCAAGGCGGGAGCGCGGCTGCGAATTTGAGCGCACGATCGCAGATTTGAACAAAAGAACTGCGCCGTTCGGCTATATACTCGAACGCAAACGGATTCATACGAGGTCGTCGCAATGTCGGAATCGAAGGCGGCTGTGCAGTCCCACAGCGAGGAACAACAGGCAGGGCACGAGGAACCCGTTGCGCTGGCGGTAAGCGCGGACGATTTTTCGGCGCTCGAGGAGAGGGTCCGGCGCGCAGTAGATGTGGTGAAGCGGGAGCGGCAGGCGCGCGCAGCGGTAGAGGCACGCGTGGCGGAACTGGAAACGCGCGCGACCGATTCCGGAGCTCGCGCGGCGCAAGCCGAGACGCAGTTGCAGGCACAAACGCCCTTGGTGGAGAGGTTGGAAAGCGAAATCAGCGCACTCCGCGCCGAGCGCGACCACGTGAGACAGCGCGTAGAGAAGCTGCTGGCGCAGCTTGATGCGCTGGAGCTGTGAGGCGGTAATGGCAGAGCCAACTCAAAACAATCCGGCGCGCAAGAATCCTGCCGAATACGTGACGGTGGAGATTTACGACCAGCTCTACCATCTTTCAGGGCAGGACCAGGAGCACATTCGCGAGCTGGCTGCGGTTGTCGACGCGAAGATGCGCGCCGTAGCCGCCTACGGGCGCACCGCCGATTCATTGCGCGTGGCTGTACTGGCTGCGCTGAATCTTGCCGATGAAGTTTCGCAGGCCACTTCGGCTGATTTGCAACTGGGGCACGCCCGTGCCAACAGCCTGCGCATGCTGCTGGACGAAGTGCTGGAAGAGAAAGACTAGTGAACAGTGAGCAGTGAACAGTGGACAGGGAAGCCAATGAGGATCGGATGTCCCTGGACTGGAGTTCTGGCGCGCTGGCGGACGGGCTCGAATGCTACAGGACCGGCGAATTCTTTCTCGCGCATGAGCATTGGGAGAGCGTCTGGCTCGAGTGCGCTGAGCCGGAGAAGACGTTTCTGCAAGCGTTGATCCAGATCACGGCGGCATTTCACCATTTACAACGGGAGAATTTCAGAGGCGCAGCATCGCTGCTGCGTCGAGCACTGCGCCGGCTCGAATCGTTTCCCGCGGCATACGGCGGAATTGAAGTCGAGGTTGTTCGCGAAAGCGTGCGCGAGTGGCTACAGGCGCTCGATCGAGAAGGTGGATCGCCGCAGATTCCGATCCCGAGGATTCGCTAGGCGAACCCAAAGAAAAGCCTACAGGCGTTCCCATTTTTCAGGATCGAGATCTCGGGACCACGCTGGAATATGAGCGAATTCGCGGCAAGAAATTGTGCCGCAGGCTGTCCGGGTGTCCGGGGTTGGGATCAGTATGAGGTTAGCAATGCCGCAACGGATCCTTCACCCCGGCCCACGTATTCGAAGAGGTTAGCAACGTTTCGGAAAATTGCGATACCGCTTTTGTGTTAATTCGGCGCAGACAGGGGTACGGGGCGGACGATGGAGCTGCCGATCCCGCGGATTCGCTAGGGGCGAATTATTCACGGAAATTCTGTGGCGAGGCGGGCGCGCGCGGGTATATTCTCTCGTGACCGGGCAGGCAAAATGGGATCCCCCCCGTTCCGGACGCCGGAAACCGGACAAGCAAGAGCAATAACAAGCAACCAAAAACAATCAGGATCTATGGAGGGAACCGATGAGTGTTCGCGAAGCACTGCCGGTATTCGCGGGAGTTGCTCTGATGGCGCTGGCGACGGCGATGAGCGCACAGGGCGCGCCCAGCGACAATCCCGATGTGAACGAGGTTCGCAACTACGCGCTCACGCTGGACAAGGCGCAGAAGGCGGCGACCGCGATGCAGAGCATCAACCAGCTGGTTGCGGCCAACCCCAGCCTGAATGCGGCGATGGATCAGTCAGCGAACTCCACCGGCAAAGAGACGATTACGCAGCAGGCGCAAAACATCGACTCACAATATACGCAGATCTCGGCGATCATTCACGCGAATGGCCTCCAGACGCGGGAGTTTATTGTGATCACCGGCGCCATCATCAACGACGTGGGGTTTGTGGGGATGAAGGAGCAGGGCATCATCTCGTCGTACCCGCCGAACTCGATCACTGCGGCGAACGCGACTCTGATCGAGGCGAACTGGGCGGCGTTTCAGGCGCTGGCCGCAAAGATGATGCCACCGAGCAGCAACTAGCCCGCTTCCGCATCAGGACGGAAAAATCAGGGCAGCAAACCGAAAACGGCGACGGCGGAGGGCGTGCCCACGTAAACCTTGCCATTGACGATCATGGGCGTGATGAACTTGTTGCCGTTTCCGAACTCGTCGCGACCGTTTGCAGCCTGGTTGCTGTCATAAAGCTCCTGCAAAGTGGTTGCGTCAAAAGCATACAGCACAGCCGGTGAGGAGTTCGCCACTGCCCACACGATTCCGCTTCCGGTTCCGTTCGCGGTGACTGCCGGAGTCGACCCCGGATAGGGAAAACTGGCGACGCTTGCAGAATTCGGCGCCGCCGCGAGCTTGGCATTCGTGATCGTGAAGGCTTTGAGCGTATCGCTGACTGCTCCGTAATAAACAGTGTTGTTGAAGTACGCGGGCATCGACCAGACTCCGCCAATCTGTCCCAAGATCTCCTGATAGATTGCGTTGTTGTTCTTCGAATTGAATTTGCCCATCGAGTCGCGATCGACCACGTAGATGTTCGCGTCTTTTCCCGCGCCGACCGCCAGGTGATGTACGGCGCCCGATGCATCGGTCAGATCAGGCAGCACCAGTGCTCCGCCAGAACCGAGATCAAGGTCGTTGTCCGATTCGTTCACGGTGTTGTAGGCCTCAAAATAATCGGCCACAGCAAGTGTGCCGCCTGAAGTGGAGACCTTCAGGAATCCGTTCCCAAAATCGCCTGACGAAGGGAATCCATTCGCATTCATGCTGGTATCGAAGGATCCGTTGGCATCGAGAAAATAGATATTTCCGCTGGAATCCGCCGCCAGGCCCGAGCCCGCCATCCAGATGGAGCCTTCGCTGCCATTGGGCGTGAGATTGAGAACGCTGCTCTGCGCGAGCGTCGATTCGTTGTAACCCATCAGCCAGCCTGTGTACGGACCGGAATCGCAATGCGATGTGAAGCCCAGGTAGATGGTGCCATTCATGAGCAACAGCCCGACTCGTTCGGCGTACTGGCTGGGATCGAAGACTACATTTCCCCCGGAACTATTGGCGCCGGTGCCAGGATAGGTGGCATGGATTTCTGAAGGACTGTTGGCAAGCTCCGCGCCCGTGGTGACGTCGAGGGCATGAAGCCGCTGATGATAGGCGCCCGATTTGTCCAGTGACATGCCCACCACGAAGATGGTCCCATTGGAGCCTGCGGAACGGTCGATGACCGGCGTGGAAGTGATGCCAATCGTGGGAGAGATCTGGCCGCAGCCGTGATCTCCGCTGGGCGTTTCATTGGCGCCGAGGACGGAGGTTTTCCAAATTTGCGCGCCGCTGTCCGCGTCGAACGCATAGACGCTGTCGTTTTCAGTCACGGCAAAGACGACGTTGCGCTGCTGGCCACCGGCGGTCAGGTTGGAAAGATAAAGCGGCTGCCCGTCGACTAATCCATCGACCGGCAGAAGCATCAGCAATCCGAACTTCGATGAAGTGACATTGCTCGGGGTCAGAGTGGTCTCGCTCGCATTCAAACCGTCTCGAGCGATGTCGTAGTGGTAGGTGACGACATCCACGCCCGCTGTTATTACGGCAGGCTTGACGATGAGGGTAACGGAAGCGGTGTGGCTGAGCGCCCCGGAGGTGGCGACGAACTGCACCGTCGATGTACTCGCGGCGGCCGATGCGGAAGCTGCCAGAGCAACTTGTTGAGGCGTTCCCGGAACAAGGTTGAAGGTTGAGGGTGAAGCCGTGACGCCCGCCGGAAGTCCGCTGACCGCGACACTGATGGTCCCTGAGAATCCATTGAGAGCCGTAGCGGACAGGCTCACTGGCTGCTGGGTTCCTTGTGTCAGGCTCAGGTTCGAGGTGCTCGCAGAGATCGAAAAGTCGGGAGTGCCGCCGCCTCCGCCTCCGCCTCCGCCTCCGGAACCACCGCCGGTGCTCGCCAGCTTTGCCACGCAACCGCTGATCGACGCCGCGGAAAGAGCGAGGGCGAGCCAAAAGAACCGCATCTGCCGGGGAATCAGCATAAGGTCCGTTGCATTACTGTAGCCAGTTGGACGCAAGCTGTCGAGATTACGTTTGGAGGAAATTGGTGGAGATTCCGCCGGCACAGCCTCTTTCGAGGCCGCGCCGGCGAGAACACCGTTACTTTGCAGCCAGTTGGCGCAGGACGTATTGCAGGATGCCGCCGTGCTCGTAGTACTCGATCTCCTGAGGCGTGTCGATGCGGACGCGCACGGAGAAGATTTTGATTTGGCCGCTGGGTGATGTGGCCTTAACGGTCAGGCTTCTCGGATCGGAGCGATCGGCGGAAGGCGTGAGGTCGAGCCTGCTGATCTCATCCTGACGGAGCGGAAGGACCGTGGTGGTTTTTTCGCCGGTTCGAATTGCATGAAGTTTCGTGACGATGTCGGGGAAGTCGTAGACCTCTTCGCCGGTGAGGCCGAGCGATTCGGCATTTTCCCCGGGCGCAAATTGCAGAGGCAGAATGCCCATGCCGACGAGATTTGAGCGGTGAATGCGTTCGAAGCTTTCGGCAATGACTGCGCGCACACCGAGGAGTTTTGGTCCCTTGGCGGCCCAATCGCGGGAGGAGCCGGAACCGTATTCTTTTCCGGCGAGAATGATGAGCGGGACCTTGCGGTCGGCGTACCTTTGGGATGCATCGAAGATACTCATAACCTCGCCTTCAGGGAGCAGGCGCGTGACGCCGCCCTCGGTGCCGGGCGCGAGCTTGTTGCGCAGGCGCACATTGGCGAAGGTGCCGCGCACCATGACTTCGTGATTGCCGCGGCGCGAGCCATAGGAATTGAAATCAGTGGGCTTGACTCCGTGCTCGGTGAGATATTTTCCGGCGGGGCCGTTGAGCTTAATGGAGCCGGCGGGTGAGATGTGGTCAGTGGTGACTGAGTCGCCGAGGACGGCGAGGACGCGCGCGCCTGCGATATCGGTGACGGGCGCGGGGGTCATGGTCATGCCGTCGAAGTACGGTGCTTGGCGAATGTAGGTTGAGTCGGGCTCCCACTGATAGACGTCGCCGGTGGGAAAGCTGAGGCCCTGCCAACTCGCGTCGCCGTCGGTGACGGTGGCGTACTCCTTGCGGAAGCCCTCGCTTGAAACGGCGCGCTCGATGGCGGCGGAGACCTCGGCTTGCGTGGGCCAGATGTCGCGCAGGTAGACAGGCTTGCCGTTTTGGTCGGCGCCGAGCGGATCGGCATCAAAGTTGTGGCCGATGCGGCCGGCGAGCGCGTAGGCAACGACGAGCGGCGGGGACATTAAATAATTTGCGCGAACGTCGACGTTGACGCGACCCTCGAAGTTGCGGTTGCCGCTGAGTACGCTGACGGCGACGAGGCCGTGTTCCTCAATGGATTTCGAAACGTCGGAGGGTAGCGGGCCGCTGTTGCCGATGCACGTGGTGCAGCCGTAGCCGACAACGTTGAAACGCAGTTTATTGAGAAAGGGCAGCAGGCCGGCCTTTTCGTAGTAGTCGGTGACGACGCGCGAGCCCGGCGCGAGCGAGGTCTTGACCCAAGGCGGAACGGTGAGGCCCTTTTCGACTGCCTTCTTGGCGAGGAGCCCGGCGGCGATCATGACAGATGGATTTGAAGTGTTGGTGCAACTGGTGATGGCGGCGATGACAACTGAACCGTGATCGAGATAGCGGTCGGGATCGACGTGGAATCGTTCCTTTACTGTTGTCGTGACATGAGCCGCGACGGGCTGCGCAGCGGAAGATCTGTCGGGACCTTCGTTGTCTTGAACGCCGATGGCAGTGTCGGTGACCGTGTCGCGCTGCCACGCAGCGGCGGTGCGGGAGCCGAGCGGCTTGGCGGTGGGAGCGAGTAGCGAAGGCAGTTGCTCGGCGAAGCTGGCGGCTGCGTCTTTGAGCAGCACGCGATCCTGAGGACGTTTGGGGCCGGCGACGCTGGGCTCGACGGTGGCAAGATCGAGCTCGAGTGTCTGCGAATATTCGGCCTCGGGTGTGCCGGTGGTGTGGAAGAGGCCCTGCTCCTTGTAGTAGGCCTCGACGAGCGCGATCTGTTCTTCGCTGCGGCCGGTGAGGCGCAGGTAGCGGAGAGTTTCCGCGTCGACAGGGAAAATGCCGCAGGTGGCGCCGTACTCGGGCGCCATGTTGCCGATGGTGGCGCGGTCAGCGAGCGGGAGCTCCGCGATGCCGGGACCGTAGAACTCAACAAATTTGCCGACGACGCCGAGCTTGCGCAGCGCCTGCGTAACTGTGAGAACGAGATCGGTGGCCGTTGCGCCCTCGCGTAGCTTGCCCGTGAGCTTGTAGCCGACAACTTGTGGAATGAGCATCGATACTGGTTGGCCGAGCATGGCGGCTTCAGCCTCAATGCCGCCGACGCCCCAGCCGAGCACGCCGAGACCGTTGATCATCGTGGTGTGCGAATCGGTGCCTACGAGCGTGTCGGGGTATGCGAGAAGCTCGCCGTTGATCTCAGTCGTGAAGACGACACGGGCCAGATATTCGAGATTCACCTGGTGACAGATGCCCATGCCGGGCGGGACAGCGGAGAAGTTGCGAAACGCGGATTGGCCCCACTTGAGAAATGCGTAGCGCTCGCGGTTGCGCTGGAACTCGAGGAGCGAGTTGGCCTCGTAGGCCGCAGGCGTGCCGTACTCGTCCACCTGGACAGAGTGGTCAATGACGAGCTCGGCGGGCGCGAGCGGGTTGACGCGCTCAGGGTTGCCGCCGAGAGTTTTGATGGCGTCGCGCATAGCGGCCAGATCGACGATGGCGGGAACGCCTGTGAAGTCCTGCATGAGGACGCGGGCCGGCATGTACGCGATTTCGCGGCTGGGCTCGGCTTTCGCGTCCCAGCGCGCGAGGAATTCGATGTCGGCGGCGGTGACGTTAACCCCGTCTTCGCGGCGCAGCAGATTTTCGAGCAGGATTTTAAGGCTGAAGGGAAGGCGCGCGAGGTTGAAGCCGCGCGCGGTGAGGGCAGGGAGGCGATAGATGGTGTAGGAGCGGCTGCCGGAATTGAGCACGGCTCGGCTATTGAAGCTGTTCATCGGGGAGTGACCTTTCTATCCGCAGGGAAAGCGGATGGGTTCAGTGACGAGCGGCGCTTTCTGCGTCAGCGGCGTTCGCGAATTCCTAAGCGCAAGGATCGGGCGGGCATTTTGGCACGAGGCACGCCTGCGCGGGAAAAACTCTCGACGGAAATAGATTACTCAGCGCGAAGGGTTAACGTCCACGGTCGGGACGACCATGGCGAAAGCGCCTGAGGAGAGGCGAGCCGGCATTGTTAAGACGGCAGCACATGGGTACAAGAAGATTTTAGCGCGCGTTTGGGCTGGAATGGAAGATGAAATTTCTCGACAAAGTACTTGCGGGGTACGAAAAGGGACGGGAGACGGACGCTCGAAATCAGAACTCTTCTCAAGGAGATCGTGATGATGCGCGGAACTGCTAGAGCTTGCAACTATACTTGTAGTGCGATGTTCTTCGCGGCGAGGTTTTCCCTGCATTGAAATATTGGGTTGGGATTGAGGGGCTGTTTGTTCGTTTTTTTGCCTGGCTCAGGCGACGCATACCCAACGAGCGGCAGCGGTTGCTGGCTCTCACCATCGTGGCCGGCGGATTGTGCGGGCTGGCGGCCGTGGCGTTCCACGTCACTTGCTTTTGGCTGTACGCATCGCTCATCGATCGCGCCACGGCGGCTCCCGGCCACTCGTGGATCTGGTGGACAATTCTGACGCCGGCGCTGGGCGGGCTGATTGCGGGGCTCGGGCTTACTTATTGGGTCCCGGCGGCGGCGGGCAGCGGCATTCCCCAGGTCAAGACGGCCTTCACACTTCGATTCGGCGCGATCACGCTGAAGGAGACGCTGGGCAAATTCGTTTTGTGCACGCTGCAGTTGGGCAGCGGAGCGAGCCTGGGCGTGGAAGGGCCGACGGTGCAGATTTGCGCCGGAGTGAGCAGCTTTCTGGCACGAATCGCGCGGCTCAGCCCGGTGAACAGCCGGCGCATGACATCGGTGGGCATGGCGGCGGCCATCGCCGCTGCGTTCAACGCGCCAATTGCTGCCGTGACGTTCACGCTTGAGGAACTGATTGGGAGTCTCGACCAAACGATGCTCGCGGGCGTGATTGTTGCCGCTGCGCTGGCGGCGGTGGTTGAGCACAGCATTCTGGGCTCGAATCCGATTTTTCAGGTGCCGCGGCTGCAAACATACGCGCTAACCAAGGCTTCGTCGCTGGTTTGGTATGCGCTGCTCGGGTTGCTGGCGGCGATTGTGTCGGTGGCGTTTACCGATTCGCTGCTGTGGCTGCGGCTGTGGTACAGGAAACTCGAGCGGGTTCCCAAGTGGATTCAGCCAGCCACTGGAGCGGCGGCCACAGGCGCATTGGCGGTCGTAGCGATCCAGTTCTTTCACGTGAACGGCATCGCGGGCAACCCATACACCACGCTGACGCAGGCGCTGCTGGGCAATCTGCCGGTAACCGCGATGGCGGCGCTATGCGTGCTGAAGCTGGCCGCTACGGTGACGTCGTATTCGAGCGGAGGATCGGGCGGGATTTTCGCACCAGCGCTGTTCATGGGTGGAATGCTGGGCGGCGCGGTCGGCTACCTGGATGTGACGGTCTTCCACCACCCGGCCGATTCGATTGGAGCCTTTGCGGTGGTGGGGATGGGTGCGGTATTTGCGGGGATTGTGCGTGCGCCGATGACGTCGATCCTCATCATCTTCGAGATGACTGGCGGGTATGGGCTGGTGTTGCCTTTGATGATCGCCAACATGAGCGCGTTTGCGCTGGCGCGCTATTGGCGGCATACGTCGGTATACGAGGCGCTGCTGGAGCAGGACGGAATCTACCTCGATCCGAAGCACAAGCCGTACGATCCGGAGGCTGGAGGGGCAGTGCCGGATGACGGGCCGAACGAGGAAATGCCGCTGGCGGAATAAGCGAATCAGAGAGCAAAAAGTTCGTCGGAACGCAACTACCGCGGCTCGGTGTTGTAGAGGAAGTAGGCGCGGAGCTCGAGGTAGGGGCCGTGGAACTCGCGGGGAAGATTGGGATAGCTGGAGCCAGCGATCGCGCCCCATGCCGCGCGGTCGAGGCCGGTGTCGCCGGAGCGGCCATCGAGCTGCATGTCAGTGACCTGGCCGTTGGGCAGAACCTTGAAATGAATGACCACGATGCCCGACTTGAGGATGGGCGGGTTGACTTCATCCGGGATGAGCGGGTCCCAGGTCATTTGCGTAATGTAGTGCCAGCGCGCGAGCCAGTTGCTGAAGTCGACGCCCTGCGTGTCGGAGAGGACCTGCACGCCGCCAGTACCCGCGCCGGGGTGCATCGAGAGGCCGCCTGAAGGCGCGTCGTAACCGGGCTGGCCATGGTTGTGCATGGCGTTCTGCATGTCCTGGCGCAACTGGTCGGCGGGATTCTGCGGGGCCACGGCGAAGTTGGGCCTGGCGGGAACGGACGACGGACGCGGCGCTTCAACCTGCGACTGCGGGCTGGGCGGAATCGGCTGCGAGGGCTGTGGCTTGGGCTGCTCCGGAGCCTGCTGTTGCGCGGGCGGCGGAGTCGGCGCGGGTGGAGCTTCGCGATTCATGTCTTCAAGTGTTTTTTTATCGATCAGCGGATGATTGAGCGGCTTGGGCACAACTTTGGGCCGCGTCTCGCGCAGCGCGTCGGGCGGAAGGTCAAGGTAGGAAAGATCCTTGCGCTTATTGATCGCGTCGAAGGGGTCGATAACTTTCGGCACTTTGAAGATGTACGTCGGAATCCAGGTGATGGCGGAAAAGAAGAGGATGTGGGCGAGAAGCGCGAGCCAGAAGCCCTCGCGCAGGCGGGACCAGCGCCGCTCGTCTTCGAGCTCGCCGATCATTTCCAGCAATTCATGCGTGTCGTAGTCAACCCAGCGTGAGCCGCGGAGGGGGCTGGGACCGGACCCATTGGTCTCCAGCGGGCCTTTCGGGTTCAAGGGAAGGCCGAGGAATCCGCCGGGAACAGTCTTCTCCGGGGCGGAGCTTTCCGCTTCCGGCGAGGGGTCGGCTGGTCCCTTGGGCTCGGTCTCTTCAGTTGGCGCTTGGCTCGTGGGCATTCTAGGTTCGGGATCGACTTGAGATGCGTTTCATGAACCATTCTCGGGCGCGCACACGCATCCTTAGCCCCTTTTGAGTCCTTCCTATCTATTCTCTCATTCCCTTGAAATCTTTGCGCAGCGGAGCGCCCGTACAATGGTTCTTGTTGAATCGACGGGTTCTTATTGAATTGACGCAGGATGGACCGGAAAGGGACATCGTTTGAAGCAGTTTTTTGCGCGCGTGGTGGCGGAATGGAAGATGGTGCTTCTGCCGGCGCTTTTGAAGTGGGGAATCCTGGGCGTGGGCGCTGTTGCCGTGCTGGATTCCTCGAGCATCCCCGTCCCCATGGACGCGATTCTGGCCATTTATGTGTGGAACGACAAGCCACACTTCTGGCTCTACTGCCTGATGGCGGCGGCGGGATCGGCGATCGGGGGGCTGCTGCCGTACTGGCTCGGGCGTGCGGGGGGCGAGCTTTTCTTGCTCAAGCGCGTGGACCGAGCGAAGTTCGAGAAAATGCGCGACCGATTTGAGCGGCAGGAGTTCCTGGCGGTGATGATTCCGTCGATGATGCCGCCGCCGGCGCCGTGGAAGATGTTCATCTTCGCGTCAGGCGTTTTCAAGATGCGGTTGCCGGATTTTCTGTTGGCTGTGTTTGTGGGTCGAATGTTGCGCTGGCTCGCGCTGTCGCTGCTGGTGCTGAAGCTGGGTCCGAGCGCGGTGGACCTGGTGGCGCGCCACGCGGTGCCCATGGTTCTGGTTGTAGGCGCGCTGGCGGTGGCCGGATTCGCGTTGTGGTGGCGACGGAAGAAGCGCAGCGGGAAGTTGCTGGAAGGGTGAGCGAGGTCCCAGTATTTGCGGGCGGCGAATGTTTCTTTAAGTGGCGTTGGACCCGGCGCGAGCCTTTTCAAAGGCGTCGACGAATTCCCGATAACGGCGAGCCATTTCATCGACGGCGGTCTGGCGCGAGATTTTCTGGTCGCGCAGATCGACGAGTGGCTGCCAGAAATCGGTTCGGCCAACAGCGAATCCAATGAAGCCCGGAACGCTGGCCGCCGTGGTCAGCCATTCGAGAACCTTCTGGTCATCTTCGCCGCGGCCAAGAATGATGCATCCAACTGAGGTTCGTCCGTCGGCTTTCGCGGTCGCGACGATCTTCTGGCAGTCTTCGTGGCGATCCAGGCCCTCGATCTTCCACACATCCGGTTCAATTCCGGCGCTCTGCAATTCCTGAATCGTTCTGACCATGAGCGCAGGACGAATTTCACGATCGTAGGCCTTCTGATCGCCGTTGACTTTATCAAGCTGGGATTTCTCCGGCGGCACCAGCAGCTCAAACATGAACAAGCTGCGATTGGCGTTCAGGAGGTAGTCGGACAATCGCTTGAGGCGGCCTGTCTGGCGGCGGTTCAACCCGGGGTCACCCTCGGGGTTGTAGCGGACAAGCACCTTGCAAAAGGTCGGGTGAATGGACTCGATGTGCGCGGCGAATTGCTCACCGTATTCGAAGTCAAACTCTTCCTGCCCGCTTTTTTCAGCCGGGCATGCGAAGATGAACCCCTTGGCCGCGGCGTCGCGCAGGATGGCCGAGCCGAACTGCTCGTCGACGAGGATTCCCGCTTTCTCTTTCGGAACCCCGCCGGCGACCGCCTGCTGAAAGCCGTCGTAGATCACCTGCTTGGCGGCAGCGATCTGTGCGGTTTGCTGGGCATCGAGCGCACCCTTCCAGCCGAACATTCCCGTTTCAAACGAGCCGCGATGGTCAAAGGGAAGGATATACAGCGGCTTTTGGTAGCCACGAATCGTCATAGTCGCCCATGGGTCGTTGTTCGATCAGACGATCAACTTACTCGGATCGGGCTTAATGGGTAAGGCTCGCGCGCGGGCCGTATTGCGCCCAGCTATTGCGGCTCGAATTTCTCGATTCAATCCCGCTATTTGTTGATCAGTGCTTCCTGGGCCCGGCCCATGTTCAACCGCCGGACAAGCGCAGGCACGCCGAGCGCGACGCCGAGAACGATCGCGGTTGCAGCGAGGTCATTGCGATAAAAGGGCAGACCGGCCACGTAGCAGGCTCCGAGTCCGGCGAGGGTTTGCGAATACATGACTCTGCCGGGCCCTGCCCAGACGCCGAAGTTGGAGACGAGGAAGAATCCGGTCGGCCCAAGCAAAGTAGCCGCGACGCCACGCGCAAAGGTGGTTTTCTTGCTAAGAAGAATGGCGCCGAGCACCATGACTGCCACATACCAGGTCCAGGTGATTCCATAGCTCTGCCAGCGGAACGCGGAGTGGTAGGTGTAGGTGGTTAAGCAATAGTCACTTAGCATGAAGACGGCCAAGGGAGCCAGCATCTCGCGCCACGACCGGCGCGCGCCAAAGTAGAGCAGCGAACCTGTGACGGCCGTGAAGTTCAAGAGCGGCAAGTGGCCCGCAACCAGGTAGCGCGAAAACACACCAAGCAACACCAGCAGATAAGCAACCATGACCACCTCTTTGGAATGGGCCGAAGAGTCTCGGCCTGAAACGGGGGTCCCAAGAATCAGGGGACTGCATCTATTCTGCGGTCCAGGGGCGGCGCGGTCAACCAAAAGCGTTCCACGAGATGAAGAAATTTTTGCATGGGAACAAACTTTCTACCGTTGCTCGCGGCCATTCATGGCCTCGCCGGCTTCTTCTTGGCCGTCGATGATGTAGACCCAGCCGGTGAGCGGCGAGCGGGCGGACGAGGCCGTTGATTCGCCGCGGGTACCGAGGAACGGATAGTCGAAGCGGAGGTCGGTGAACTCGACGGTCGTCCAGCTACGATTCGGCGGGAGCTTGGGAGGGTCCATTCCGGGCGCGGGTTCCTGGCCCACGTCGCGGACCTCAGCCCAGGTTCCCCAGTCGAGATAGACCTGGCCGAGTGGTGTGCGCTTCGCAGCCTCGACTGCCGGCGTATCGGCCGGCTTGTAGAGCACGTCGCGCTGAGAATCGCTGTCGATGGAGTCCGACCAGGTGTTGATTTCGGCGGTTTGATAGAAGTCCGGCGTCTCAAGGATCGCGTGCCAGCGGAAGGGATTCACCGGGTAGGGCTCGGCGGCTGTGCGATTCGCCGGCTCGGAGGCGAGATTGGTGTTGCCGAGGATGACCAGCGCCTGTGCGTGCTCGGCCCAGCGCACGCAGCCGAGGATTAGCATTCCTGTGAGTGCGAGGATAGCCCAGCCCTGACCGCGGAATTGCGTGCGGCGCGCGCCAATTTCGCGATCGGCAAGGCTGAGCAACCAGGGCATCACGAACGCAAGAAAGAACAGTCCATAGAGAATCGGCTCAACGATGAACATGAAACTGCCGGCATACCAGTGAGGATTGAGCGGGAAAAACGGACGGACGCCGTAGTTGTTGGTCCAGTCAAGAAGGATGTGGCTGAGCGCGGCGACGCAGGCGGTGAGATAGAGCCAGCCCCAATGGACGGACTGGATGGCGGGGGGCTGCGCCGGGGGCGCTTTTGCGTTTTGGACGAGAGCATCGGGTTGGGTAGAAACGGCCGCGTCGCGGCGGTGTCGGCGTTTTTCACGCCAAAGATGCAAGAGCGCTATTGCGCCGACCACGACTCCCGCAACGACAGGCACAGCCCAGAAGGTGTGCGTAATGCCGCGATGGTGCTTGAGCTCGTCAACCGGGCCGCGGAGCCCCCAGAGGATGTCGAGGTCGGCGGCCTCGGCGGCCAGCACCGCCGCAAGCGTGGCGTAGGCCGTCTTGCGGTTGAATCCGGCGCGGCCTAAACATGCGCCGGTAAGAAAATGGGTGACTGGCTCCATGAGTCCTGCTAGGCCCACTCGCCCTTGCGCATCAGGGGTTCGGCGGCGCCCGATGCGGTGATGCCGTCGATGTCGAGTTCGGCCGAGCCGATCATCCAGTCGACATGAATGAGGCTGGTGTTCGCGCCTCGGGCGGCGAGCTCTTCGGGCGAGAGCTTGTCTCCGTTGATCAGGCACGATGAATATGATTGGCCGAGAGCGATGTGCGAGGCGGCATTTTCGTCGTAGAGCGTGTGAAAGAAAACAAGGCCGCTCTGCGCGATGGGAGACGAATGCGGAACGAGCGCCACTTCGCCCAGACGGCGCGCGCCGTCGTCGGTGTCAATGAGTTTTTCCAGCACTTCCTGGCCGCGCGTGGCGTGAGCCTCGACGATGCGACCGTGCTCAAAGCGGACCTGAATGCCCTCGATCATGGTGCCCAGATGCGATAGCGGCTTGCTGGCGGTGACGGTGCCGTCGGCGCGGTCCTTGTGCGGAGTGGTGAAAACTTCTTCCGTTGGCATGTTGGGGATGCAGTAGTTGCCGTTGCCCGCGGTAGTGCCGCCGCCGAGCCACTCGTGATCGTCGGCGAGGCCGAGACGAAAATCGATGCCGGGTCCGCGGTATTGCAGCGCCGAGTAGCGCTTGTCATTCAAGAACGCGGAGCGCTTGTGCAGATCGGCGTCGTGCGTCTTCCATGCGCTCACAGGGTCGGGCGTGTTGATGCGGGTGGTGTAAAAGATCGCTGCCCAAAGCTTGGCCATCGCTTCATCGGGTGGATCGTTTGGGAACACGGTCGCTGCCCAGGCGGGAGTGGCTGCGCCGACGATGGTCCAGTTGATCTCGTGGCGCGTGATGAGCTCGAGCGCGCCGCGATAGGCCTGCGACAGCGCGCGATTAGCGCGGCCCACCTTGTCGGGATCCTCGTTTGAAAGCAGGCTGGGATTGGCTCCGGCAACGGCGAGGCGCGCAGAGCCGCTCTTGAAGGCCTCCGCCATGCCGTCGTAGAGCCACTTGGCGGCGCGGTCGAAACTCGCGTCGGGCGCGTGATGATAGCGCAGCAGCGTGGACTCATCGTCTGAGAGCAACGTGGTGACGAGCGATGCGCCGGCGCGATAAGCGTGCTCCGTGATGCGGCGCGCCAGCGGCAGAGTGTCAACGGACGCGGTCATCACGAGTTCTTGTCCGGGCTTGAGGCCGAGGCCGACGTTGATGGCAACCGATGCGAGTTGATCGAGACTTTCAGCGTGCGTGCGGACTTGAGGGGCAGTTGCGGTGGGTGTCATTGCTTGTCGGTTCTCCAGGATTTCATTCGCCGAGGCAGGTCGGAGCAACTCTGGCCGCGCGGCGGAAAGGTGTGCTCCCATTTTAGAGCCTGTTATTCACTTTCCCACGAGCGGCGCTGGGAGCCAATTCTTCTCAGTTCGAGGAGCGAGGAGCGACGAATATGGAGTATCTTCGAGCGATGAGCGACGACGAAATGGGGAAAATTGGCCCCAGCCCGTCTGGTTGCGGCGCAAATCGGGCCATACTTCGTTCTCGTCCTCGACTGTGGGCCCGCCACAGCCTTCGGACTCCGCCTCGTCTGGCCCGATTTTCGTACGCAACGCCGCCCGCGCGAAAGTGAATAGCAGGCTCTAGGGCCTCCTCGCCGTCGTTGTTCAATCCGCCTACAATAGATACTTGGCTTTTGAGGGGCCCATAGTGTCATGTTGCAAACGTTCAAGAGTTTGAGAATGAGGAAGGTTTCAGGAACAATCATCATTGTTCTGCTGGGATTCGGCGCCGCTGGAATCTGCAGCGCGCAGACGCAAAAAGCGGCTAGCAATTTCGGTCCGAGCAATCCGTTTTACGGGCCGAGCACGCTGCCTTTTCAGACAACGCCGTTCGACAAGATCAAGGACAGCGACTACCAGGCGGCGATCGATGCGGGAATGGCGGAGCAGCTCAAAGAAGTCGACGCGATCGCCAACAATCCCGCAGCGCCGACTTTTGAAAACACTTTTGTGGCGCTGGAGAGATCCGGCCAGTTGTATGACCGCGCATGGTTGGCGTTCAACCTGGTGACGCAGGCGAATACCGATCCGGAACTGGAAAAGGTCCAGGACTACGAGGCGCCGCGCACTGCCGCGCTGGAAGACGCGATTGACCTGAACACGAAGCTGTTTGCGCGCATTAAGACAATTTATGACCAGCGCGCATCGCTCGGACTTGATGCGGAATCACTGCGGCTGGTGGAGTACAGCTACCAACAGTTTGTGAAGGCCGGGGCGAACCTGTCGGATTCGGATAAAGACAAACTCAAAAAGCTCGATGAGGAAGAGTCGACGCTCGAGAACACGTTCATGACCAAGCTGCTGGCTGCTGCGGCGGCTGCCGGGTATTCGACGACGGATCGCAATATGCTAGCCGGGCTGAGCGAAGGGCAGATAGCTGCGGCAGCGGAAGAAGCGAAGGCTCACAAACAGCAGGGCTGGGTTTTGCCGCTGCAAAACACCACGCAGCAACCCGATCTGACTTTCCTGAAAGACCGCGCCACACGTCACGCAATCTTTGAGAACTCCTGGAACCGTGCGGAGCGCGGCGACGCGAACGACACGCGCGCGACGCTTGCGCGACTGGCGCAGCTTCGAGCGCAGAAGGCCGCGCTGCTGGGCTATCCGAATTATGCCGCGTGGGATTTGACCGACCAGATGGCTAAGACTCCCGAAGCGGCGATCCATTTTCTGGATGCGCTGGTTCCAGGCACGACGGCCAAGGCCGCCAGCGAAGCAAAAGATATTCAGGACCTGATTGATTCGCAGGGTGGAGGTTTCACAGTTGAGCCGTGGGACTGGGAGTTCTATGCCGAGCAGGTACGCAAGGCAAAATACGATTACGACCAGTCGCAGGTCAAGCCTTACTTTGAGCTGAACAACGTGCTGGAGAAAGGCGTTTTTTACGCGGCGCACGAACTTTACGGTTTGACCTTCAAGGAGCGCAAGGACCTTCCGATTTGGCAACCGGATGTGCGTGTGTTCGAGGTTTACGATGCCAATGGTAAGCCGCTGGCGCTGTGGTATTGCGATTATTTCAAGCGGGACAACAAGAATGGCGGGGCGTGGGAAGACTCGCTGGTAGAGCAGTCGAAGCTGCTGGGCACGCTGCCCGTGGTGTACAACGTGGCCAACTTCGAGAAGCCTGCTCTGGGGCAGCCTGCGCTGCTCAGCTTCGACGATGTGACCACGATGTTCCACGAGTTTGGCCACGCGCTGCACGCGATGTTTGCCGACACTGAGTATCCGAGTTTGTCAGGCACGGCAGTGCCGCGCGATTTCGTCGAGTTTCCGTCGCAGTTCAACGAGCATTGGGCCAGCAATCCAGCGGTGTTTGCGCATTACGCGCGGCACTACAAGACGGGCGAGCCAATGCCGGCCGAGTTGGCAGCGAAGATCGTGAAGGCCAAGACCTTCGATCAGGGTTATGACTTTACCGAGATTCTGGCGGCATCGGAACTCGATCTGGAATGGCATACGCTGCCGGCGAGCGCGGCGCTCGAGAATCCTGACACGTTTGAGCAAGAAGCGCTCGAGAGGAAGCATTTGGCGATCAGTTATGTGCCGCCGCGATACCGGTCCAGCTATTTTCTGCACATTTGGAATGAAGGCTACCAGGCCGGCTACTACGCATACACCTGGAGCGAGATGCTGGACGACAATGCCTACCAGTGGTTCGAGGGTCATGGCGGACTGACGCGCGCCAATGGCGACCGCTTCCGGCGCATGGTGCTGTCACGCGGCAACACGGAGGACCTACAGAAAATGTACGATGCGTGGCTCGGCGGGGAGCCGACCATTGAGCCGTTGCTGAAGAACCGAGGGCTGAAGTAGACGGGGAACCAAGCGGAGTTGGCGGGGTTAGTGGGTTGACCGCAGCTGGAAGCGATTCCGCGATCAAGAGATCCCACCCTAGCCGGAAGAACAAAGGCCCGGCGAGGGTGGGGCACCCATTCTTTTTCGGGTCACTATAATTCGTAGCTATGGCAGAAACGAACGCCGCGAAGAAAATCGAAAAGCTGCGGAACGAATTGCGGCGCCACGAGCATCTGTACTACGTTCTGGACGCGCCGGAGATCAGTGACGCCGAGTACGACGCGCTGATGAACGAGCTGAAGAAGCTCGAAGCCGCCCACCCCGATCAGGTGACTCCGGACTCGCCGACGCAGCGCGTGGGTGGCAAGCCGGCCGAAGGATTCAGGAAGGCGCAGCACTCACGGGCGATGTTGTCGCTCGACAACGCCTACTCCGCCGAGGAGCTGGCCGACTGGGACCGGCGCGTGCATGAGCTGGCGGGCAAGCTTCCGGTGGAATACACTGCCGAGCTGAAGCTGGACGGCCTGAGCGTGGCTCTTAGTTATGAACCGGGCGGCGGCGGAGCGCGGCTCACCATGGGCCTGACTCGCGGCGACGGGCAAACCGGCGAGGACGTTACCTCAAATATTCGAACCATTCGCAGCATTCCGCTTTCGATCTCCTCTGAAAAATTGAAAAAGGCAGGTGTGCCGCAGGGATTTGAAGTGCGCGGCGAAGTGGTGATGCCGGCCGCGGCGTTCGTGCAGATGAATGAGGAGCGCGAGCGCGAGGGGCTGCCGGCATTCGTGAATCCGCGCAACTCGGCCGCGGGCACGCTGCGCACGCTCGATTCGTCTATCGTTGCCAAGCGGCGGCTGGTTTTCTTTGCGTATTTTCTCCTTGTTAACGGCGAGTACTTTGCCGCGGGGCAGACGGCTACGCTCGATGCGCTCACCAAGCTCGGCTTTCGCGTGAATCCGCATCGAGAGCGCGTGAAGAATGTCGATGAGATGATGAAGTTCATCGACGACGCGGAGAACAAGCGGGCGACGCTGGGCTACGAGATCGACGGCGTGGTGCTGAAAGTGGATGCGCACGCGACGCAACAGCGGCTGGGCTACACGGGTCGCGCGCCACGCTGGGCCATCGCGTACAAATTCACCGCGCGGTCGGCGATCAGCAAACTTGAAGACATCATGATCACCGTGGGCCGCACGGGCAAGCTCACTCCGACAGCCGTGTTGACGCCGACCTTTATCGGCGGCGTGACCGTGAGCCGTGCCACTCTACACAATGCGGATTTTATTCTTGGTCTTGGACTAAAGATTGGGGACTACGTACGTGTGGAGCGCGGCGGCGACGTAATTCCCAAGATTGTGGAGGTGGTGGAGGATAAAGATCACCCGCGCGGGAAGCGAATTTTCGAATTTCCGTCGAAATGCCCGGAGTGCGGAAGCAAGGTCGTCCGCGCAGAAGGCGAAGCCGATTGGCGCTGCGTCAACGCCGACTGCCCAGCCAAGCTGCGTGAAAGCCTTCTGCACTTTGCGAGCCGAGGGGTCATGAACATCGAGGGGTTGGGCGACGCTGCCGTGCAGCAACTGCTCGATCGTAAGCTGGTGCGGAGCGTCGCCGATCTGTACTCATTGACAGAGGAACAGCTTGTTGACCTGGAGCGCTTCGCGGAGAAGTCGGCGCGCACGCTGCTCGCGGAGATTGAACGATCGAAGCGCGCGGGACTGGCGCGAGCGCTGATGGGCCTGGGCATCCGCTTTGTGGGCGAGCGCACGGCGGAGCTGCTGGCGCAGGAGTTCGGTTCGATCGAAGCGCTGATGGAGGCCTCGGCCGAGGAACTGGAGCGCGTGGAAGAAGTGGGCCCGCGTATCTCGCAAGCGATCCTGGAGTTCTTTGCGGACAAGGAAAACCGCAACCTGATGAAGCGGCTGAAAGATGCGGGCGTGGACATGACGGCGGAGAAGAAGCAGCGCTCCACGCAGCTCGCCGGATTGACGTTTGTGCTTACGGGAACGCTGCCCAACATGACGCGCGAAGATGCGAAAGAAAAAATAGAGGCGGCGGGTGGAAAAACCGCAGGTTCGGTGAGCAAGAAAACCAGCTACGTGGTTGCCGGAGAGGAAGCCGGATCGAAGCTCGACAAAGCGCAGGAGCTCAAGATTCCGGTGATTGACGAGGCGGGGCTGCTGGCGATGCTGGCGGGCAAGCCCGGGCCAAAATAATTCGTGCGCGCAACTCAATCGCGGGGCGGAGCTGCCGCTTGCTTGTACGCCGGTCCGCTTACGCGCAACGGGAGCAGCACCAGTAGAGCCAAGACCAAATCGAACAACATAAGGCAATCCCTTCTGCGATCCGGAAAAACAATCAAGCATTTGAGGCGCGGCGCCTGGCTACGCCGGCATGTTTTCCCATGGCGCGCTGTTCGCGCTCGCGTTCGCGCTCCCATGCTTCAGCGCGCCAATTGCGCGAGGCGAAGCGCGGCGATTCTTCGGGAGCCGGAGCATATTCCGCGGGATGCGGGCGCGGGGGAACCAGTTCTGGTTGAGGCCGACAGGCAGGCCGGAGCGTCAACGGTAGAGGCGGCGCGGGCGGCGTGACTCCAGGCTGGAGACGATAAACGGGCTTCGACGGAACAGGCGCCGGCGGTGCGACTACAGGCGGACTGATGATGCGCGCCGATGACTCCAGGTCAATATTCGCAATAACAGGGTTGGCCGCGTCGGCATAGGCCGCATCGGAGGTGAGGCTGGCATCGCACGCGCCCGGCAGCTCGAGGGCAGTTTCCTCTGCGGGCTCGTCGACCCGGCGCTGCGCGCGCACGGCGATGGCCTTGGCCATGAATTCATCCACCAGCTTGTGCAAACAGGTTTGCCCGCAGAGATGCTTCGAGCCGGGGCGCAACTTGTGGCGCGAGCTCCAGCCGCTGACGCGCAGCTCTCCCCCTTGCTCGTAGGCGACAAACCAATGATTGGTCTGCCGTTTTTCCGAAGCGCAGATGTCGCACGATATTGCCTGGCGGATCACCTCGAATCCCTCGCTCCATAGAGAATTTGCTCGGATGCCCTGAAGCGCCCGTGTTTAGTTCATCGTGCGATGAGGGGAAATGGATGAGGAAGGCAGTTCGGGAGCGTGGGATCGATTCAGTTTGGGTCAGAAGGGCGCGCGATGGTTCTGAATCGGGAATTACAGTGCGGGTGGCGGAGAAAAATCGGCGGGATCAACAGAAAGAGCGCGAATTAGGATCGCGCTCTCTCAAAGAATCTTTCGCGCCGCTCAGGCAGCGGCGCCGGTTTACTGCCCTGTGGCGAAATAGCCTTTTTTGGCGCGCACCGTGTATTTGCGGTCGTAACAGTAGAGGTAAATACTTCGGTAAACGCCGTTAGCGACAAAATTAGCGGGCGTATAGACCAGCGCATACTGGCTGCGCAGCTCTTCCTCGATGTCTTTAAAACTCATGGCCATCTCTTCCACTGAAGGCGGAAAGAAGACTTCGCCGCCAGTCTGTTCGGCCAGCTGTTGCAGGACTTTGTCGCCCTCTCCGCGGCTGGGCGTCCAGTTTGTGCTGATCGCGTAGATGATGGTCTCGGCGCGCTCACATTCCTTGATGGCTTCAGAGAGGTAGACCCGGCTTTGATTGTCCTCGCCGTCAGAGATGAGAATGATGGCCTTGCGCACGGGCTCAGGGCCGCGCGAGGTACCGAGCTTGTCGCGGCAGGCGACATAAACGGCGTCGAAGAGTGCGGTGCCGCCGCCGGGTACCAGTTTGTTAATTCCGGTTTCCAGAGCGTCTTGATCGTTGGTCCAATCCGCAGTCACGGTCGGCGTGACATCGAATCCCATCACGAAGGCGCGGTCGTTCTTCGCTTTGAGCACCTGGAGCAAAAACTCAGTGGCCGATTGCTGCTCGAACTGGAAGCGGGAGCGGATGGATGTGCTGGCGTCAATGACGATGCCGACGCGGAGCGGCAGGTTGATCTGCTGGTGAAAGGAGTTGACGCGCTCGGGGGCCTTCTGGTCGTCGAGCAGGGCGAAGTCGTTCTGGCCCAGATCAGGAACGTAGTGGCCGTGCTTATCGGAGACCGTAAAGATGAGGCTGACTTCGTTGACGCCGACATGAAAGGTCGGCGCGCCGGAGTCGGTATTTGACCCGGGCCCCGGAGCTGGCTGCGCCGTGGGCTGAGCCGGCGGTTGAGCTGCGGGTTGGGTCGCCGGTTGGGCTGCCGGTTTTGTTGCCTGAGCTGGGGCGCCCGGCGTGGGCTGCTGGGCAAATCCAACGGCAGAGCAGAGCGCGACCGCCAGGGCAATCGATGAGAAACGCCCGAGCCGCGCCGGGGCGGCGGATTGAGGCGTGGAAAGCTGTGTGTTCATCACTTCTCATTCTAGCAATCGCCGAGCTGCCTGTATGGCGACGGGGATTGACGCTTCGGGTACTTTCGTTAGCAATCTGCAAACAGGGGCTGATGGCGGAGATCTAGAAGCTTTAGACGGATTCGAGGCGGCTGAGGAAAGCAGTCAGCTCCTCCGGGAGCGGCGCCTCAAGCTGAAGCGGCTTGCCGGTGATCGGATGCGCGAATTCGAGCTTTGCAGAGTGAAGAAAATTTCGGCCGAGCCTGAGGCGTTCCGCATCTGGTTTTTTGCCGGCAGACTGGTTGCCCCCGGCAGCGGTCTGCTCGGTCAACTGCGCCGCGCCGCCGTAGAGTGTGTCGCCAACGACGGGATGGCCAATGGAGGCCATGTGCACGCGGATCTGGTGGGTGCGGCCGGTTTCAATGCGCACCCGGACCAGAGCGAATTTGCCGAAGCGGGTGCTGAGACGCCTCACGACTTCATAGTGAGAGATCGCAGTGCGAGCGTTTTCGCTGGGCCGCGTAGTCATGCGGGTGCGGCGGATGGGATCGCGGCTGACCGCCGCGCTGATGGTGCCTTTTTCGCGCGCGACAGACCCGTGAACCAGAGCGATGTAGGTCTTTTGCACGTGGCGGCCGGAGAACATGGCGCCAAGAGCGGCGTGAGCGCGGTCGTTTTTGGCGACGATGATAAGGCCGCTGGTGCTCTTGTCGAGCCGGTGAACGATGCCGGGGCGCAGCTCGCCGCCTGTGGACGAAAGCGACTGGAAGCGGTGGAGCAGGGCATTGACGAGGGTTCCGCCGCTGCGCGCGGTGTCATTTTGGCCTGAGCCCGCGTGCACCATCATGCCTGCCGGCTTGTTGATTACGGCGAGATCAGAGTCTTCGTAAATAATGTCGAGCGGAATCGCCTCGGGGACGGCTTTGAGCGGCGCAGGATGCGGATCGCCGGTTATGTTGATTTGCTCGCCACCGTGCAGCTTGAGCGAAGCTTTCACGCGCGTGCCATTCACCAACACATCGCCCTGGTCGAGGAGCATCTGAACGCGCGAACGGCTGACGCCCTCGAGCTGCGTTACCAGGAAAGCGTCAAGGCGCTTTCCATGTGCCTCGGCAGGCACGGCGATGGTGCGCGCAAGACTCGGGCTGCGGCCGGAGCTCGCGCTGCGCTCGGGGCTCGCGCTGGGTTCGGGGCTCATGCTGTGCCCCGGTTTTCTGGCGAGGCTTGCACATCGGCTGGTTGCGCGCCTTTTTGTTCGCCCAGGAGGTTTTTGCGATCGCGCAGGACCAGTGCGCCTGCGAGCACGAGAAAAATTGAGGCGATCTGCGGGCCGTCGATGACGCCATGAAAGAGCGAACCGCGGCCCGGCAATTCACGGCCGGTCCAGTCGCGCCAGATTTCCGTCAGGTAGATGGCCACGCCGGCGCCCATCAGCCAGAGGCCGGCCACGTCGCCCGGGCGGCGCTCAAGCGGCAGCCAAACCCAGAGCAAGACGGCCAGCGCAAGAAAAGCCAGTGCGGCATAAGCCTGCACGGGATGCAGCGGAACGCCGAGAGGAGTCCCGCTCCAGATGGCGGCCATGGGGTCGGAGTAGATGATGGCCCAGCCGACTCGAGGTCCGGCGTCGGTGCCGTAACCGGAGCCAGCGGCAAGGGCGCCGAGTTGCTCGAAGGCAAGAGCTGCGGCGAGAGGTGGGGCAAGTGCGTCTGCCGTGGCGCGGAAGGGAAGTTTGCTGTGGCGTGCGTACCAAGTGGCGCAACCGGCGCCGGCAAGTGCGCCTATGCCTGCGAGCAGCGGATGATGCACCATCGCAAGTCCGAACAGCCAGGCGGGATGGCTGCGGAGCGCGCCCCAGTTGACGGCGATCAGGAGCAACCGCGCGGCGGCCAGCGCCGCAAACAGGCTCAGGATACAGAGATTCCAGACTTTGCCGGCGTCCACGCCGACAATGCGCGCGGTGCGCTGCGCCAGGATCAATCCCACAAGAACGCCGAATGCGGTGATCGCGCCGTAGGACGGGATCAGAATGGATCCGATGTGGAAGAGGACGGGATGCACCTGCAGTCAGGATAGTTGACCGGGCGGTCAGGCGCGGGAATCGCGGTGGGAGAGGGGGAAAGTAGAAGCCGACCCGCTGGGCCGTGGGTAATGCGCCGGTGAACCCGTCCTAAGACGGTGGAGCTCTCCGCGGTTCATTAGGCATTCCGGACTGGCGGACACTGCACACAGAACCGATTGTCGAGTCGAACCCCTGTTCATTGAATGTTGGTTCAACCAGCGTTGACTACCCACCTGCTTTGCAGGCCGGTTTCTAATGCGGATAGTACGGGGCATCGGGTGGAATTGCAAGTCTTGTGCGGGAGGGGCGGGGTGTGCTACGGTCTTGGGCCGTGCCAAAGTGGCATGGCCCGCCCGAAACGGCACATGCAGTGATTAGTTGCCGCCGGAGCCTGGCTGAGGGGGCGTGGCCGCCGGTTTGCTGTTTTGTTCCTCGACGGCGTGCGCGATCATCTTCTTCAGTTTGCGTTCAATGTCGGCATCTCCCACGTGCTGGTCCTCAAGCACTCCATCGGTGTCAATTGAAAATGTTGCGGGAATCGCCTTCACGTCAAACTGGGTTGCAATCGGGCCGGTCCATTTTCCGTCGCGGTATTGGAGCCAGGTCATGTTGTTCTTGCTGACGAAGTCCTCCCATTTGGCGTCGTCGCTGTCGAGGTTCACGCTGAGCACGACGAAGGGCTGGTCCTGAAACTTCTGCGCGACATCGCGAAGGTGTGGCAACGCCTCACGGCAGGGGCCGCACCAAGTGGCCCAGAAATCGATGAGAACAACTTTGCCGGCAAGGCCATCCATGGAGATGCGGCGGCCGTCGAGGGTGGTCAACTTGAAAGGAGGAGCCATTCTGGCGCGCGCCAACTCGGGGTGGTCGGCGTAACGGGCTGCGCGCTCGCGAAGGGACGAATCGGTCCCGGCTTGGGCGAGGAACGCTTTGAACTCCGCGCGCGCCGCATCGTCCTGGTGGAGATGCGAGAGCGACGTGCCCCAGGCGAAGTGCGCGACTGCGAACGATGGATCGAGCGAGAGGGTAGCCTTGAACTCATCGCAGCTTTGGGTGAAGAGCTGATCCTTCTTCTCTTCGGTGGCCTCGCGCTGCAAGGCTAACCCAAGCTGGAGGTGTCCTGCAGCTCGGTCCGCATTGTTCCCGGCAATCGCGAGCCAGTCCTGTGCGATGCCAACCGCATCCTTGTACGCGCCAGTCTTCATGGCGAGGTTGTAGGCGCGGCTGAGGCACTCTGAGCAATGGCCGCCGTCCTGCTTATTGGCCTTGCGATAGTCGTCGATCGCAGCGGTCAGGTCACCATGCTTTTCCCAGTCGACAGCGCCCAGGAAAGTTTTGCGCGCCTTGGGATCAGTGGGTTCGCCCGGCCTGGGCTGATCGGGCGCGGCGTGTACCACGGCACAGACAAGCAGAAACGCCGCCGAAACCATCGCCAGCCTTGACGCAAGTCTTTGCGCCGTTGTCCGCGAGACCACAAAACCCGCTTGACGAACCATGCGGATACCCTCCGGCAAACGATGAATCTTTGGAATGACAAAAATCTTACACCCGTTGTTGAAAAACGGAGGGATGTCCGATCGGGCGACCGATCGAGAGTCGCGAAGGGGCGGGGTCCAAGCCTGGGCGTCTGATTTGTGAGTCTCTTCGCCTATTGAAGGAAACTGCGTGGGGCTGCAAACCGTTGATAACCCGTAGGAATCGAACTGGTCCAAGCTGAGCCAGTGGTAACCAAAATCCAGAAACCAAAGACTTTGCTAAAGACCCCGAAGAAATGTAACGGAATTGTAATCGAGTGACTAAAATCACTGGGATACGTGAAATCCAGGCATAGCATCGCCTTGATTCGCGTGGCGTCCCGGGGGAAATGAGCAAACGATATTTGAGACCGGGGAAAGCGCTGAAGCCGCGTGTGGGCCGGCGGCTGTGCGTAGGGGTGTCGCTGGCGATTGTCGCGGCAGCCGGCGCATGGATCTTCGCGGGCCTCATCGGCTGCGGGGGCTCGATTATTGCGGTGGATCCATCGCCGCCTGTGCGCGAAAGCACTGTGTCACCGATTCCCGGTTCGCCCATCCAGCACATCGTCGTGATCATGCAAGAGAACCGCAGCTTCGACAATCTGTTCAATGGCTTTCCCGGCGCCGACACAGTACAGGGCGGGATGAACGGGGATGAGTTAGTGCCGCTCAAAGAGGTTTCGCTGGGCGACTCACGCGACCTGAGCCACTCGCACACACGTTGGATGGAGGATTGGGACCACGGACAGATGGATGGCTTCGCGCAGTCCGGCTCGCTGCTGCCTTATTCGTACGTTCCCAGGAAAGATGTGGAAGAGTACTGGACGCTGGCCCAGCAATACGTGATCGGCGACCGCATGTTCCAGTCGAATACCGGGCCCAGCTTTGTGGCGCACCAATACATGATCGCCGGGCAATCAGGAAAAGTGGTCGAGAATCCCAACAGCTCGGTGTGGGGCTGCGACGCGGCTCCGGGAACGACGGCCGCCCTGATGGGACCGAATGGCACGGAACTCCCCGGCGTTTTTCCCTGCTTCGATTACGTGACGACGGCCGATCTGCTGGACCAGAAGGGCGTGACATGGCGCTATTACGCTCCCGGAAACGGCGACAACTTCTTCGAACTTTCGGCATACCAGGCCGTCCGGCACATTCGCTTCGGCAAAGACTGGGATGAGAACGTTATTTCGCCTTCGCGCCGCGTGCTGGTCGACATCAAGCATGGAGAGCTGGCACAGGTAACGTGGATCGTGCCGGATTGGTCGCACTCCGACCATCCGGGATCGGGGAACGAAGGGCCGGCCTGGGTAGCGTCGATCGTCAATGCCATCGGCAACAGTCCGTATTGGAATTCGACCGCGATCTTCATTTCATGGGACGACTGGGGCGGCTGGTACGACCATGTGTCTCCAACCAAAGTGGACGATATGGGGCCGGGATTCCGGGTTCCGCTGCTCATCGTCTCGCCGTATGCCAAGCACGGCTATATCACACATCATTTCCATGAGGCGAGCGGGTTCATCAAGTTCATCGAGCATAACTTCGATCTGGGCACGCTGGGCGCGCGCGACGCGGGGACCGATGCATTCAGCGATTGTTTCGACTACACGCAGACGCCGGCCCCGTTCGCGCCGGTTTCGACCAAGGTTACGGCGGAACAGATTATGCGCGAAGTGGACAGCGGTCCGCCGGACGACGACTGAGAATAGAAAACAAAAAGACTGGAGCAGCGGGCGAAGATCGTCCGCCGCTTGTCCAATCGCCCGTACGTCGAATCCCGCCTACTAAGTTTTCCCCGTCCCTTCATCCGTTATTCATTTCCCGCTGCTAGCGTCAGTCGCGGAAGTCGATTCGGTTATTCTCCACGAATCCAATTCAGATTCCTCACCACCCGGGAGGTTCCCCTATGAATACTCGTGTATTCGATGGCGCATTCGCGCGCCGTCTTGCCTTTGGCGTCATCGCTCTTGTTGCGACGGCGGCCTTTGCCTTCCCCATCAGCCTTTGCGCGCAGGACTTTGGCTCTGACCATGATGACGGTTTCGGTTTCGGTTACGGTCATTCCGAATTCCACGGTTTTTTCCCAGGGAGCATCGTATTGAGCGGCACGGTCTATGTTGGAAGAGCCGACACCGTGGTTCCAGGCGAAGTATTGCCGTTCGGATGCTTGAATACGGGCACGGCTACGGCCCCGAACGCCGCCACCGTGAATGTGCCGCTGCTGCCGGCCGATCAGACGGCGACCACGAAAACGACGGCTGTGACGGTGACTTGCGGCTATGCCAGCGACAATGGCGAAGCTCCGAATCTTCACGATACGCACAATGTTTGGAACAACGCCAACACAGATGGAAACTTTGGCGTGTCCTCGCCCATCGTGCTGTGGGACCTGAGCTCCGACGGCTTCCCGCTTGGTGAGCTGCGCGTGCCCGGCAACGAAATCGTGACCAGCTTCAGTTCAAAATCCGAGCTCGCCTTGAATCGTTCGGTGGATGGCAAGAGCCTGACCTTCATGGGCTACCGCGGCGGACCTGGCTGCCCGGCTCTCACCCTGGATACAACAACCAATATCCTTACGCAGGGCACGAACGTCGGACCTTGGTCGCCGACCGAGCCGAACCTGCTGGACGTTTCGGCCTCCAACACACCGGGCCTGTGTGACGCGACCAATCCCGCGGTGGCCAGTTATCCCGGCGCGAGCAATCCGACTGCTTACTATCGCTCCGTGGCTGAAGTTGACGCCTTTGGACACATCTTCTACACAGACGGTGACGCATACAGCGGCGACAACTCCCGCGCCGTGATGGAGGCGGACAACGGTCTCTATTATGCGGTTGGAAACGACAATAACGGTGGCCTATCGAAGAAGCAGGTGCCCGAGACACAGCTCGGCTTCGATCTGTCTCACTCGACGGGCGCCGAACTCTACTCTCCGGGCGCGGCGCCGCTGGTTCCGCCCAACAACAACATGATTTCCTATTTCATAAGCGTCTCAGGAGACAAGCCCGGCAAGGATACGAACTTCCGCGGCATGACGATCTTCAATGACACGCTCTATGTTGCCAAGGGCAGCGGCGGCAACGGAATCAACACGGTATATCAACTCGGCACTCCGGGCGTTCTGCCGACGACTGGCAACGCGCCAGCCGGCGGCCTCAACGACGAGCCCTACGCGATTCTTCCCGGATTCCCCACCTCATCCAGCACCACAAACAGCCCCGGCGGCTACTATCCTTTCGGGCTTTGGTTCGCGAATGACATCACTTTGTATGTTTGCAACGAGGGCGACCTGGTCTATACGCCCAACCAGATGATCAGCGGACAAACGAACGTTGCCGACTCGGGTACGCTGGCAACCTCCGGCCTGCAAAAGTGGGTTCTCACGTCGGGAACCTGGGTGTTGCAATACACCATCCAGAACGGGCTGAACCTCGGCGTGCCCTATAGCGTGAGGGACTATCCCAGCTCAATCGAACCGGCGACCGGCGGATGCCGCAACATTACCGGCGTAGTTAACCGCGATGGCACGGCAACGATTTATGCCATCACGTCCACGATCAGCCTGAACGGCGACAACGGCGCCGATCCGAACAAGCTAGTGAAAGTGACCGATCAAATCAGCGCTACAGAGCTGGCAACCAACGGCTACCTCGACACGTTCGAAACAGTTCGCTCGGCCCAGGCCGGCGAAGCCTTCCGTGGTGTCGCGTTGGCTCCGGAATTCCGCTGGTAACTGCGAATGTAAACGGCGATATCATTGCCCGCAAACCCAACAGGGCTCCCCACGGTGGGGAGCCTTGCTGTTTGCCGATTGGATCGGCTGCTCGAGCGCTTCAAAACCAAGACAGGCTCGCGGCGTCACTTATTGCCCCGGCGCGTGGCCGATGAATTTGTCGGCCCACTGGATGAACCACTTCATATTCGGCGCATCGGTGTGGCCGCCGTCATCCTGGCGCCAGGCAAGCTGGCCGTCGAGTAAACCGTCATTGACGGGCGGCATCTTTGCCGTTTTGTAATCGTCCGTGACGCCAAGGCCCTTGACGCCGAGCAGCGTGAAGACGCGGCTGGCGTCGACCGTGGCCATCCAACTGCCCTGGTGATCGAGCCAATGCGCGTCGCCTTTTTCAGGGATGCCGTAGCTGATGAAGGTGAGCCGCGGCGCGCAGAGAGCAATCAGCTCATTGGAGTCGACGGGAAGATCGCCGGGGTTCATGCTGCCGAACGAGGCTTCAGAAGCGTCGTACTTGATGAAGTTGCCGTCCATCCAGTAATACTCGCCGGTGGCAAGGTTCTCCACGCCCTCGCCGTAGTTGCGGCGCAGCAGCGTGGCTCCACCCTTGCCCGATGAGCCGACCAGCACCATGGCGAAGCGATCGTTGAATGCCATGGTGACGAGCGCGGCTTTGCCGTAGCGCGAGACGCCTTCGATGCTCACGTGTTTGGCGTCGACGGCGGGATCGGCTTCAAGATAGTCGAGGCCGCGATCCGCACCCCAGGCCCATGCGCGCAGCGCGCCCCAATCATCCGGCTTGCGCGGCTGGCCTTTGTTGACGAGGCCGATGATGCCGCGGGTGAGGCCCTCGGCGTTGTCGGCCTGTACGCTTGCCGGATCAAAGCGCACGAAGCCCCAGCCCGCGGCCACCAGCTGCCATTCATTGGGCGGATCGCCGTCCGCATTCAACTGCGGAGGCACGAAGAACGGAGCTTCCTGGAATGGCTCCCACGCAGGGTGGGCCGCGAAGACCTGCTGCAAGGACGGATCCTGCTTGAGGAGCTCCGCCTTCATGGCCGTGTTGATCTTGTCGAGTTCTTCGCCGCGCGGCTCGTTGGGATTGGGAAAGCCCGCGCGGGTGAACTCCATCAGCACGGGAACGGGACCTTTGGCATTTGCGGGCGTGACGACCGTCATGTGAATCTTGACGCTGATTGCTGGACAACCCGAGTTGTCCACTTCGCCGATCAGATCCTTGGCGATAACGGGAGTGAAACCGATGAATTCGTGATCGACCGCCGTGACGGTCCAGGTGACCTTGGGGACGTTGGCGGGCACGAAACCATAAACGTATTTCGAGTACATATCGACGAGCTGCGGGCGGCGATCTTTCCACCACATTTCGGGAGTGGTGACTTTGGCACCGTCATTCATCGTGAGCGGGTCGGGAACATTGGGATAAGGATTGGCCTTCGATTCGTCGTAGTTGGCGTGGTTCGGAGCATTCTCGTTTCCGCTCCAGCCCGGGCGAAGCGTCTTGATGCCGAGCTGATCCATCATGTTCTGGTGATCCTGATCTGCGGTGAAAGTGACCGGGGTACAGGGAGCCTGCGCCAGGAGCGCGGAAGCTGCGGTGAATGTGAAGGCGATAATGACGGGTTTGACACAGGAATGCATGGGCACGCTCCGGAATAAAATGCTTGCAGCGATTTCCAGGGATTAGAATTTCTTCGAGGATCATACTAAATCATCACCATGAGAAAGACTGGCAAAGTCGCGTTGTTAGCAGGGTTGTTGGCAATGGCAACCTGCGTGTGGGCCGAGAAGGGCGCAGCAAAGGGAGACGCGTGGGTGGAGAGCTGGGGCGCTTCGCAACAGATTCCCGAGCCGCAGAACGCGCTGCCCACGGATGATATGCGCGACGCGACGTTGCGACAGATCGTTCATTTGTCGCTGGGCGGCTCGGCGCTGCGCGTGCACTTGTCGAACGCATTTGGGACGCAGGCGCTCCACTTCACGTCGGTGCATGTGGCGCACGCGGTCTCGCCCATGGGCGCGGCGATTGATCCCTCGAGCGATCGCGCGCTGACCTTTGCGGGCAAGCCGGACGTGACCATTCCGCCGGGCGCGGAGTATGTATCTGATCCGCTCGAGATCGCGGTCGCACCGTTGTCGAACATTGCCGTGTCGTTTCATCTGGACGCGCCGCCTGAGCCGGAGACAGGGCATCCGGGCTCGCGATCCACTTCGTACTACGAGCATGGTGACGCGGTGGGCGCGACAGACTTGCCCGACGCAAAACATGTCGATCACTGGTATCAGCTCACCGGAATCGACGTGCAATCCTCGTCCGAAGCGGGGACGGTCGTGACATTGGGCGACTCGATTACCGACGGCCACGCCGCGACCACGAACGGGAACGACCGCTGGCCAGATATATTGGCCGCGCGGCTGCAAGCTGATAAAAAGACGCGCGATGTCGGCGTGTCAAACCAGGGAATCGGCGGCAATCATCTGCTTACGGATGGGCTGGGACCGAATGTGCTGGCGCGGTTCGATCGCGACGTGCTGGCGCCGTCCGGTGTGCGGTGGGTGATCGTCTTCGAGGGCGTGAACGACCTGGGCGGACTGGCGCGCAACGGAGAAGTTCCCGCGGATCAGCATACCGCTCTGGTGGAGCACGTGATTGCGGCGTACAAGCAGATCATCGCGCGCGCACATGCGAAGGGGCTGCGCGTTTACGGCGCAACCATCACTCCGTACACAGGTTCAAGCTACTACCATCCGGGGGCGTGGAGCGAGGCCGACAGGGTGGCCGTGAACGCGTGGATTCGCGCAGCGGGGCACTTTGACGCGGTGATCGATTTCGACGCGGTGATGCGCGACCCTTCGCAACCCGGTCATCTTCTACCGGCCTTAGATTGCGGCGACCATCTGCATCCTTCGCCTGCCGGTTACAAGGCGATGGGTGATGCCATCCCGCTCGACCTGTTCAAGAGGTAATGGGCGAGCAAGTCTGGCGTCGGCTTTTCCGGCGCCGAGCATGGGCAGAGGGAACGTCCAGTCTGTCCTCAGGTTTCCCAGGTTTCAAAACATCAAAGTCAGATCTAGCGCGTTCTAGGAGGGGGGTACTCATGGATGCTCTTTTCGCACTTGGCCTTGTGGGTCCACTTCTTCTTCTTGTCGGCGGGTTCGTCGTAATTGGGCTCGCATTCTCCATAATAGTTTTCGTCATAAGGCGCAGATCGCGCGATGAGTCGATCGCAAACACAAATGGGCGGAAGGTCGACTGGGCTACCGCGCTTCTTGCAAGTGCAGCATTATTGCCGATCGTTGCGGGAATCTTATCGTCCCTTGGATCTCACGGCGCGGGGTTCACTCTTCTATGTTTTGTCTGTTTCTTGCTCTGGCCCGTTAGCGCCGTCTTCACTTTGCTCGGTAAGGGAACGGGGCGCGGTCTGCTTCTCATGGCGCACGGGCTAATCGTGCTTTGGAGTACCGCAATTCTTCTTCTCATTTGGATTCATGGCGTCTAACAAAAGTCAGCTGCGTTGCAGCCATCCTGCTGGACTCGTCGACTTCCGCATGTGCTGGAGCGCAAAAAATGCTGAGCCAGAAATCCAGGGACAGACGGGAAACCCGGGGCAGACGGCGCGTTCCCAGCGTTTCGTGGACGCGTTCCGATGGCTGGCGGATGAAAGAACTCGCCGAGCGTTAGGAGAGCGGGTCAGTATTTTACGGCGAGGGATCTCGCGGCTTCGGAGAATTCCGGTTTCTGCGCCTGGGCAGGGCGCGCTTTGCGCTTCTTGCTTGCAGGGGTGCTCTGCACGGTTGCTGAGGTATGCGCGTGCGCGCCGGAGTTTTCGCCCATGACGTGCAGGCGCAGGAAGTTCGTTGAACCGGATTTGGTGCGGGTGCCTGCCACGATGGCGATGACCTCGCGCGGGCGAACGTAGCCGCCCTTTTCCAGCAGATTCTCCGCGCATTCGACCATGGCTTCGCTGGTGCTCACCTTGGGGCAGCGGATGGGAATGGTGCCCCACAGCAGGTTGAGGCGGTTGACTGTGACGTCAAGCGGGCTGAGCGCGAAGATGGGCGCGGTGGGATGGTACTTGGAGAGCTGGCGCGCTGTTGTGCCGGACTCCGTGAAGAGCGCGATGCCGCGCAGGTCGAGATCGTCGGCTGCGTGAGCCGTAGCTTCGCAGATGGTTTCGGCAATCGAAAGGCCGCTGCGGCGTTCACGCGGCGCGGCTTCGATGTTTTCCCTCATGTGCTGCTCGGTCTCAGTGACGATGCGGGCCATCATCTCTACCGATTCCACCGGATACTTGCCCACGGCGGATTCGCCGGAGAGCATCACGGCGTCGGTGCCGTCGTAGATGGCGTTGGCTACATCGGAAACCTCCGCGCGCGTGGGCCGCGGGTTCTCGATCATCGATTCCAGCATCTGCGTAGCGGTGATCACCGGCTTAAAGTATTCGGCGGCGCGGCGGATGATGTACTTCTGAATGGCGGGAACTTTTTCCGGCGGCACTTCCACGCCTAGGTCGCCGCGCGCCACCATGATGCCGTCCGCCACCTGCAGGATGGCGTCGAGATGCTCGACGGCCTGCGGCTTTTCCAGTTTGGCAATGATCCAAGTATTGGCGCCGTGCGCGGCCACGCGATTGCGCACCAGGCTCACATCTTCGGCAGTCCGCACGAAGGAAACGGCGATGGCGTCAACGCCGTGATTCAGCGCGAACTCGAGATCTTCGGAGTCCTTGTCAGTGAGCGAGGGCGTGCGCACCAGGACGCCGGGAAGATTAATGCCCTTGCTTTCGCCCAGCATGCCGCCGTTGACGATGTCGCAGACCACGTCATCGCCGGAAATCTCGTGTACCCGGAGCTCGATGACGCCGTCGGAAAGAAGAATCCGCGAACCTTGCTCAACGTTTTCGGCAAGCGTTTTGAATGTGGTGCCAACGAGAGACGCGGTGCCCGGCACGTCGCGCGGAGTGATGGTGATTTTGTGGCCGGCCTTGAGCAGCACGGGCTGATGATCCTTGAGCAGGGTGGTGCGAATCTTGGGTCCTTGCAGGTCTGCGAGAATGCAAAGCGGCTTTTTTTCTTCATGGCTCACTTTGCGAATCTTCTGCATGACGGCGACCTTCCGCTCGTGCGTGCTATGGGAAAAATTGAGGCGGACCACATCGACGCCAGCGTGAATCATGGCGCGAATGACAGTCTCGGTGTTCGAAGCCGGCCCGAGAGTGGCGACAATCTTGGCGCGGCGTTGCGAGGGGGATCCGGTCAGATTCAGATCGGCAAAGGACATGGGGGCGGCTCCGGACACGATTCTTGTTGGTCGAAAGCGTTGTTCAGCGGGTCAAAGGGAGCAAGGGGACGCGGCTGCAACTATTGTAACTGGCCGCGGCAGTGAAGCAGTGACCGTCAACGCAAAGGGAATCGACAAAGAAACCGAAACCTTTTGCGATCAGCGGGAAAGGTGGGCCGGCTCGGGCGCTGAAGTGTCGACATTTTGATTCTGGCGTTCCCAGTAGAGAGCGCCGTTCAACTCCGCGCCCAGCAGCACGCTGAACGAAGTGATGTAAAGCCACACGAGAGTCGCGATCCCGGCAGCGAACGATCCATAGAGCCGGGTGTAATTGGCGACGCTGGTGACGTACCAGCCGTATGCGAGCGTGGCGGGGAACCAAATGATCGTGCCCGCAATGGCGCCGGGCGCGACCCAGAACCAACGCTCTGTCCTGCGGGTACCGAAGTGGTAAAGAGCGGTGAGGACGGCGAGGATGGCGGTAAAGCTGACCACCCAACGAACCGCCCGCCAGAAGAGAACGACGAAGCGGCGCATATCATGGCCCGAGTTCACAATCATCCAATGCTCGATCTGGTGGCCGAAGACGATGAGAAGCGAAGCCAGCGAAAGCGGAATGAGCACAATAAAGACCAGCAGCAGCGCGCGGGCACGCCGTCCCCAGAAGGTCCAGCTCTCGGGCGGAAGCCGGTAGGCGCGGCGAAACCCTTCCATCAGCGAAAGCATCACTCCCAATCCCGCGAATAGGCTGAGGCAGGTGGCGGAGAGAATCAGCTGCCCGGAGTGGAACTGGTGATTGAGGATGGCGGACTGAACAAGATCGAGGGTATCCGCAGGGAGAAATTGCTCGAGGACGGTGCGCGTTTCGCCCACCAGCGACGGCCCTTCTTCCACCTGAGCCACAAGCGTGGTGATCACCAGGAGGGCGGGAAAGAACATGAGCATTCCGGAATAGGCCGCCGCCTTCGATGTGTTGACAACATCGTGGAGAAAGGCCTGAATAAGCGCCTCTCGAATTCTGACCAAATAGCTGCTCATCGACGTTACAAGCCAGAGTAGAGCATTCGCGGGGTTTACGGCGACACAAAAGCAGAGAAAAGGGGACTAGGGAACAAGGAACAGCAGGTCGGCGGGCCAGCCGGCCGTCTCACGAATCCGAAAGCCGAAGCGGCCGGCAATCTGAATTCAGATCTGAATGCGCCAGGCGTCAGCGATCCGTGCAGGAGTAGCAGGGATCGATGGAGGCCTGGATCAGGGGCGTATCGGCGAGACGCGCACCGCGAACCATCCAGCGCACTGCGGGCATGTTTGCGTAGGTGGGCGTGCGCACGTGAACGCGCGATGGATTGCGCGAGTTCTCTTTCCAGGTAACGCTGTACATGACCTCGCCGCGCGGCGCTTCAACGCGGCTGGTGGCCGTTCCGGTGGCGAAGATCAGCTTTTCCGGCGCCGACGAGATTTCGCCGGGCGCCATGAGGGCCAGCGCCTGGCGAATGATGTTGCAGCTCTCGATGATTTCGAGCGCGCGGACGAAGAGGCGGGCGCGCACGTCGCCGGCCTGCTCCACGGGGACTGCGAACTTCATCTCCGCGTAGGCGGCATAGGGTGCGTCGCGGCGCAGGTCCTGCGGGATGCCCGAAGCGCGGGCCGTGGGGCCGACGACTGCGCAGGAGACAGCTTTCTCGTGCGTAAGCACGCCGATGCCGGCGCAACGCGAGCGCGCGGTGGAGCTAGTGGTGAAGATGGGGATCACCGTACGCATCATCTCGCGCTCCAGCTCGTCAATCATGGGCACCAGCGCGATGGGGTCCTCGATGTCGCGGTTGACGCCGCCGACGTGGTTCATGGAGTAGTTGACGCGATTGCCGGAGATGGCCTGGAGCACATCCATCACTTTTTCGCGCAGCTCGAAGCAGGTCATGAACATGGTTTTGAAGCCCATGAGCTTGGCGGCGATGCCGGCCCACAGCACGTGGGAGTGAAGGCGCTCCAGCTCGGCCATCACGACGCGAATGTATTGTGCGCGCGGCGGAGCCTCTACGCCGGCCAGCTTTTCCATGGCCTGGCACAGCGTGAGCGTGTGAATGAAGGAGCAGATGCCGCAGACGCGCTCCATAAGCGCGATGACCTGAACATAGTTGCGTGTTTCTGCCAAATGCTCGATGCCGCGGAAGTTGAAGCCGATGTTCAGCTCGGCGTCCATTACCGTCTCGCCTTCGCAGATCATGTCGAGCTTGTACGGTTCTTCAAGGCCGGGGTGGTAGGGGCCCATGGGGATCTTGTAGCTCATTGTGCGACCTCCTTTTGGCCAGGCAAGCCGGAAGCGGGCTCGTCCTGCACCGGGGCAACGCGGAGATTCACGCCAGGTTTGTCGCCTTCGCGCAGCATCAGGGGCTCGTACACCCGTCCCGTAAACACGATGGCGAAACCCTCGAAGACCTCGCGCTCGATCCAGTCCGCAGCCTCGATGATGTCCACAATGCTCTCGGTTGTTTTGCCGGCGATTTGAAATGGAATGCCGAGCAAGCGGCCTTCGAGATCCCAGTGGTATTCGAGGCGGAATCCCGCATCGCCGGGCAACTCGTAGGCGGTGATGGTGATGAAACGCGCCCCGGCGGCCTTCATTGCCCAGGCCGCATCGCGGACGCGGGCGGTGCCTGGGTCAAGCCAATAAGTGCCGCGGCTCTCAACCCACGGTTCGGCAACTCCCAGTTTTTCGCGAATGGCGTCGAGATTGGTATCGAGATTTGTGTCGAGGGCTGTCATTGTGCGCCTCCAGTTGCGGTGCTCGGCACGGCCGCGGTCGCCGGCGCTACGGGTGAAACGGCTGGCGCAGGTTTGGGCGCTGGCGGCCTGCGCGTGACGGTGTAGGACTTCTTCAACTCGCCCTGCACGGTGTAAATGGGTGGGACGGCCTCCTGCTGCGAGAGCGCGTGTTCGGTGTGGCCTTCCTTCAGCGCGTGTTCCGTGCAGCCCTCAACGCAGCGCCCGCAAAAAGTACATTGGCCGGGGTTGTAGCTCCAGGTAAACTCACCCTTGCCCGCTTTGAACTCGATAGCGCGCGATGTGCAGCGGAAACGGCAGACCGCACAGCCGGTGCAGAGCGCTGGGTCGAATTGCACGAGGCCACGGAAGCGCGGAGTGACGCGAGGATGCGCAGGAAAAAGCAGGGTCTGGTAGCCGCGCCGCAGATTCTTCCAGAGCATGATGAGTATGTTCATGACCGGATCCTCATGAGAATTGCGGATGACACGGCAAGAATCGCGAAGATGAGAGTGCACTGCCAGTAGAAGCGCACGCTGGAGTCAATGGCGAGGCGCGCGGTGGCCGCGGCGAGCGCCGAAAGCAGCAGCACGATGACGACGGAGAGCGCGACAAAGACGCAGGCCGCGAGCCAGGCTAAGCTGATGTGCGGCGCGACCAGCGTGGCGACCAAGCCGGTGCCGGCAACCCATTCCAGGCCGTGCGAGAGCTCCCACATGGCCAGCTCAGGTCCCGCGTATTCGGTCATGGGACCGGAATAGATCTCCTGCTCCGCGTTGGGGAGTGAAAAGGGATTGATGTGCAGCTTGGCGGGCAGGCAGACGAGAATCGCGAGCACACCGAGCCAGTGCAGCGGCGAGTTCGGCGCGGCGGCCAGCGCCTCAAGTCTGAATGTATGTTGCGAAGCGGCGATGGAGACGATGGCCAAGAGAAACACGATGTTGTAGGAGACGCTGAGCGCCGCCTCGCGCGCCGAGCCAATCTCGCCGAAGATCGATCGCGACGAGAAGCCGGCGGAAATGATGCAAATGGACGGCAGTTCAAGCAGCGCCAGCAGAAGGATCAGGTCGCCTTCGAATCCGCCCGAGGACGGCAGCACCGGCAGCAGGCCGACGGCTCCGGCGGCAGCCGAGACTGCGATCAGCGGCCACGCGCGCATCAGCAATCCGGCAATGCCAGGCCGCGGCGGCGTGCTTTTGCCGAGCAGTTTCGCGAAATCCCAGAACGGCTGCATGAACGGCGGACCGACGCGCCCCTGCATGAGGGCAACCGATTTGCGCTCCACCCAAAGGAAGAACCACGCAGCTGGTACGGCGAAGAGCAAACCCGGAAAGATGAGTAAACGCGCGAGTGCGGTGAGGAGGTTCATTGGTTTGCCTCCTCAGCGGTCTCGGCCACGAGCGTAACGACGGCTTCCGGCGGTTTGTTTTCGCGTTCGGCGAGAATCTGCGCAGCTTTTGCGACTCCGGCGATGATGGCGTCGGGACGGGGCGGGCACCCGGGCACGAAGACGTCTACCGGCAGATGCTTGTCGAGCGGCCCATCGAGCGTGCGGCTGTCAATAAAGACGTTGGTCGTCGCCGGGCAGGAGCCGATGGCGATGACGGCCTTGGGCCCGAGCACCTGGTTGTAGACGGTCTTGACGGCGCCGACTGCTTTTCGCGTCACGGGGCCGGTGACGCAGAGAATGTCCGCGTGGCGCGGGCTGCCTTCGAGGCGCACGCCCAACTGCTCAACGTCGTAGCGCGGCGAGAGCGCGGCCACAATTTCAATGTCGCAGCCGTTGCAGCTACCGGAGTTCATGTGGAAGAGCCAGGGGCTGCGGCGGCGCGCGGTGCACATGAGTCGTTTCCAGAGATTCATGGGCGCACCCCCATCAGGATTTGCCATGCATTGGGCCAGACGCCCGCGGCGACGAGGATCACGGCCAGTACGACGATTGCGGCTCTAAGTGCAAAAGGCTCGGGTGCGGCAGACTTTGCCGACGCGTTGGGCGGCGGCGCATTGTCAGGCGGCGGACCCCACCAGTTGCGTGAAAGCGCAAGAGCATAAGCGATGAGCGCGAAGATCGACGAGAGGATCAGAATGACAAGCGGCCAGACGCCGATCTGCAACGCGGTCGAATAAAGCCGCCAGCGGCCGATGTAGCCGAGCGTCGGCGGGACGCCGAGCATGGCCAGCATGCCGAAGAGGAATCCGAATGCGCTCACTGGGTAGCGCACTGCGAGTGCGACGGGTTCTTTCTCAAGTTCGCCCGCAGCTTCAGGCCCGGCAAGGCAGATGAAGAGCAGCGCCTTGGCCAGCGCGTGCGTTGCTGCGGCAACCAACGCGCCCTGCGTTCCGATTACGCTCATGGATGCGGCGCCGAGAAGCAGGAAGCCGACGTCTTCGGCTGTCGAAAGCACAAGCAGACGCTTGAGGCTGCGCTGGGTAAGCATCAGTAGCGACGCGATGAGCGAGGTTCCCACAGCCACCCAGACCCACAGTGCCTGCGGCGTGAGCGCGAACGGAGAAGCTTGCGCGGCGACGCAGAATTCGCCAAAGGCGGCCATGTCGACGACCGCGATGATGATGCCGAGGACCAAAGCTGGAAGTTCGTCGGCCAGTTTGAGCAGCCAGAAGAACAGCGGAATGGCTGCCAATTTGATGCAGACGCTGGTGAAGAGCAGCGCGCGCGATCCAACCGCGTCGCCGCGATCGGCCAGCAACTCGCTCGCGATCATCGATCCCGCGGAGGTGAGAACCACGGCCAGATACGTAAGCTTTGCCGCCTGCGATCGTGCGGTGCGCCAGACCAACAACACCGTGAGCAAGGCGGCGAGCTCGAGCAAGCCAAGGCGCCACCATGGACTCACAACGAGCAGTCCATCGACCGTCAATGCGCCGGCGAGCAGAATCTCCGGCACGAGCTTTCGGCCGGCGGCGCTGGCGAGGGCTGCAATCAGCAATGCGCCGGCGGCGATAGCAACGGCAATGATCAATAGCGGTGGTATTTGTTCCAGCGGAATCAGCGCAGGTATGCGCGATGAAGCCGTTCCCGGCGCGATCCAGCGAGCCAGAACGAAAGCGATCGCGGCGAAGGCGATGACCAACACTGCCGCGCGACGCTCCATCCAGGCAAAGATCCGGCCGAGACCCTGCGAAAGTTCCTGCAATCCGCTCCAAAACCAGAGATAAACGCGGTCGACGTTCGACCAGCGGAAGAACGAGCCCCAGTGCGCCTGAAAAATCTCGGAAAAATCGCCGGCCGTCAGGCGGTCCTGATCAGATAATGGCTCGCCGCCGGTGAAAATTCCGCCGCCAGCGCCGGCCATCGCCGCGCCAGAAGCTGCAACCGGCCGCGCCGCGTATGCGACGAGATAAATGGCTCCGCCGAGGATGAGCGAAACAAGCGCCAGCACGAGTCCTCCCGTCGAGGAAAAACTGCCCGCATCGGCCGAGAGCCCGAGCCACGTAACGTGCACGCCCGCGCCAAGACCAAGCGCCAGGAGAATCGGATTGAGAAAATAGTTGACGGCTAGCTGCGGCGCGACACCAAGAACCACGCTGCCGGCAGCGAGGAATCCCATTCCCCAAACCATCGTGGGCGGAGCTTCGTGCGCGTCCTTGGTGTGTTCTGTCGGCGGTCCGAGGAACACAGCGCTGGTCGCTTTGGCGCCAAGAAATACTGTGCCCAAGCTCGCCGCCCACGCTACCATCGCAGGCACCGCCCAGCCGGCCTGCAGTGCAGCGGCGTAGAGCATCCACTTGCTGGCAAAGCCGCTCATGAGCGGAATGCCCATCATGCTGCCCACGCCGATCAGCCAGGACAAAGTTGTCCGCGGCATCTTTGAGGCCAGGCCGCCAAGCTGATTCATGTCGCGTGTGCCGGCGGCGTGTTGCACGGAGCCCGCCGTCAAAAAGAGACCGCCCTTGAAGAAGGCGTGGTTGAGGCAGTGCAGCAGCGCGGCGGTAATGGCGAGCGGCGTGCCGATGCCGAGACCCATCATCATGTAGCCGATCTGGCTGACGGTCGAAAAGGCCAGCATGCGCTTCAGGTCGGTCTGCACCATGGCGTACATGACGCCGACGGCCATGGTCACGGTGCCGATCCACATGAGGCTCTCGCCCCATGCCGCCGGCCACACGCCAAAGCTGTGCATGCGCGCGGCAAGATAAACGCCGGAAGTGACATAACAAGCCGAGTGGAGCAGCGCGCTTACCGGAGTGGGCGCTGCCATGGCCTCGGGAATCCACGTGTGCAGCGGAACCTGTACGCTCTTGGCGACCAGCGCCACGAGCATGAGCGCGAAGATGCCGCCTGTAAAATTGCGCGTCACGTTCGGATCGGTCCACAGCGCCGAGCCCGCGCGGTGGTAGAGGATGAGAATCGCGGCGAGCAAACCGTAGCCGGCGATGTGCGTCATCAGCAAGACTTTGCGCGCACCGTTGACGGCCTCGCGATTGGTGTACCAGAAACCAACGAGCGCGAACGAGCAAAGGCCGACCACTTCCCAGCAGAGATAAAAAATGAACAGGTTGGCCGAATAGACGAGCGCGATAAAGCCGCCGATGAAGACGAGCATGATCACGTAGAAGCGCGTTGCCGCCTTGTCGTGCGCCATGTAGCCGATGGAATAAAGCAGCACCAGGCCGCCAATGCACGCGCCCATAAAGGCGAAGAGCACGCTGAGCGCGTCGACATGAAGGACGAACGCGAGCGGGCCATCCCAAGGCAGCGGATTCAGGTTGATGGCCTGGCCGCTGCGAACCCAGGGCGCGATTCCGGCGACAGCGGCGAGAGCGGGCAAACAGCTGAGAAAAGCCAGAATTCCTTTGGTACGCGCGGAGCAGAGCCGCGCCACCAGAATCTGCAGAACGGCGCCCGCGAGAAGCGAGCATGGAGCCATCAATATGAGGGTTGGCGCATCCATGCCTTCATGTTGAGCGCGCTACCGTTAGGGTTGATGTGACCGCGCACACAGGGAGGAAAATCGGACCGTCGAAGTCCGGTATTTCATACCACAAGGTGGGAATCGGCCTTCTCGGTCCACTGCCGACTGTTTTGCGCACAAGCAGGCGCTTTGATCGGGCCAATTCGCATCCTTGGTGAGCCGTCTGGAGCTACAATTCGGCGGGGGCCGATCTGCCATGAAAGCCGACATGAAAGTGTGTTTTCGCGTGTTCGCGATGCTGCTCGTTTTTGCGGGATTCTTTCGAAATGCGGCGGCGCAAGGGAGCGGCGCCGTGCCCTCGCTTCCAGTGGCAACTTCGCGTTTCGCGGCGGAACAACCCGCTCCTCCTCCGCCCTCGGCCAACTACCGCGCGGTGCAACAGCGGCTGGCGCAGGGCTGGAACACGTGGGGCACAAACAGTGTCACCACCCAGGTCCTGCTTCCGGAGGGACTGGCGATTCATTTCGGTTTGAAGCACAACACGGCCTTGAACACCGATGCGTTTCTTGGGGAGGTGCTCATCGGCCGCTTGCAGCCGGGCGCGGAGCAGGTGACTCCCGGCCCGCATGCCTGGGATGGCAGCTACACCGAGCTGCGCGTGGCGTGGCGCGGCCACAGTTGGCGCATCCAGAGCGCGCACGACGGGGATGATCTGGTTTTGCTGGCCGCGCCCCTGCCGTCGACGCCCATCTCGGCAATGCCTCCCACGCTGGTGGTCTCAGTCAATTTCCTCTGGAACCGGCCGGGCACAGCGCTTCGCCGCGCAGATTTCATTGAGACTCACGGCGCATCGGGCTCCGTGCCGGTGTATTGCACCTGCGATCCGCCGCCAGCGGAGGCACAGAGCAGCGACTACGCCGACGTTCCCGTTGCCGGTCCATATTTTGCAGAAGACTTCACGGCACCGGTGGGCATCGCTACGGGACGTCGCCGCACGCTCGCCGAGATTGAAGCCATCATCGAGCGCCAACGCCAGGCGTACGAGCAGTCGGTCAATTCGGCAGGAGCCGCCGCGCCTATTCGCGACGCGATTGAAACCACACTCGGCTGGGACACCATCTACGAGCCCAACAAGCGGCGCGTGATCTCTCCTGTGAGCCGCGCGTGGAACCAGACCTGGGGCGGCTACGTGCTGTTTGACTGGGATACCTTCTTCGCCGCGACGCTGGCCTCCATCGGCACCCGCGACCTGGCCTACGCCAACGCGATGGAGATTCTGCGCGAGGAGGCGCCCGCAGGCTTCGTTCCGAATTTCGCCCGCCCCGGCGGCTGGAAGAGCTTCGATCACTCGGAGCCACCGGTGGGTGCAATCACGGTGCTGGGGCTTTACCAGCAGTTTCACGACCGCTGGTTTCTTGCGGATACATTCGCGCCGCTGCTGAGTTGGAATCGCTGGTGGGACCAGCACCGCCAGACTCAGGGCTACCTGGCATGGGGCGACGACGCCAAAACCGATCTCACCGACCCCGACGACGGCTACCGCGAAACCCGCCAGGGCGCGATCTACGAATCGGGCCTCGACAACAGCCCGATGTACGATGGCGCGGTCTACGATCCCCAATTGCATTTGCTCGAATTCGCCGACGTGGGCCTGATGAGCCTCTATATTGCCGACTGCGATGCCCTGGCGCAGATCGCCGATGAGCTGGGGAAAACCGCCGAGGCGCGCGAACTGCGCGATCGCTCCGGGCGTTACCGCGCAAGCCTCGCCACTCTTTGGAGTGAGCACGACGGCATCTTTCTCAACAAGGACCTGCACACCGGCCAGTTCAGCCACCGCCTGTCGCCCACCAACTTTTATCCGTTGCTGGCACGCGCGGCCACGCCCGCGCAGGCGCAGACCATGATTCAGAAGCATCTGCTCAATCCCCAGGAGTTCTGGGGCCAGTGGGTGATTCCGGCGATTGCCCGTGACGATCCCGCCTTTGCCGATCAGGACTATTGGCGCGGCCGCATCTGGGGGCCGATGAACTATCTCGTCTATCTCGGCCTGCGCAACTACGATGATTCGGACGCGCGTCGCGAATTCGCCCAGAAATCCTACGAGCTTTTCCTCAAGGAATGGAAGGAGAAAGGCCACGTCCACGAGAATTACAACGCGATCACCGGCAGCGGAGACGATGTGACCAGCAGCGACCGCTTCTACCACTGGGGCGCACTGCTCGGCTACGTGGAGTACATGGAACAGACTGAGCCGCCGGCTGCCTCGCAGACGGTACGCTGAGCTTGGGCGCGGACGATTCGTTCATTCCCGAGCAGCGGCGGGTTTGGCGCGAACACATGCGCATCACGCACAAGCCACTTCGGGCTACAGTTTTGCGGGGGCTTTTCCGGCTATGAATTCCTCGATGAATATGCGTCGTCAAATGATCTGTCTGGTTTTGCCGTTGGTTTTTTTCGTTGCGCGGCCGGTTGCGGCCCAGGTCGTCGTCAGCGAGACCCAACGAGTCGCCGCACAAATGCCGGCACCGTCTCGTGCGGTGGTGGAGCGGCTTTTGAGCCTGGGCCAACTGCCTGCCGGCACTTGGAAGATACACGCGGGCGACCTGGCGCACGGCGAAGCTGTGAGTTTGGATGAGACGGACTGGCAGCCTGTGGCGCTGATGGCAAAAGCGCCGAACGATGCTGTCTGGTTCCGGCAGACGATTCAGATTCCCGATACGCTCAACGGCTATGACCTCAGCGGCGCGCGTGTCTGGTTCCAGTTCCACGCCGAGGCCAATGGGCCCACGCCGGAGATGATCTACTTCAACGGCCGCCGCGCAGCCATGGGCGAAGACCTGGAGCCGATCGTGCTCGAGGACGACGCCCACCCCGGCGACAAGGTTGTGATCGCCGTCAAGCTGCTGCACACCATCGATGTGAAGACCTTTCGCGGAGCGACGCTGAATATCGATTTTGCGAGCGGGCGACCGAATCCCGAAGACCTGGCGCAAGAGTTTTTGTCGGCATCGGTGCTGCTGCCGTCGCTTGCACCCGGAGACCAGGGCAAGCTGGACACACTCAGCGCTGCGATTGCCGCCGTCGATGTGGCCTCTCTCGATTCGGCCGAGACCGCGACCGGCGACGCGCGCACGCAAGACGAGGCGAAGTTCGACGCAAGCCTGAAGGCAGCACAGAGCCAGCTTAAGGCGCTCCGCCCGCTGCTTGAGACGGCGACGTTTCACCTCACCGGCAACTCGCACATTGATGCGGCATGGTTGTGGCCGTGGACCGAAACCGTCGACGTCGTTCGGCGCACATTCGGCACCGCGCTGCAGTTGATGAACGAGTATCCCGGCTACACCTACACACAGTCGGCCGCGGCCTACAACGAATGGATGGCCGAGAAATATCCCTCGATGAACGCCGAGATCAAGCGGCGCATTCAGGAGGGCCGCTGGGAGATCGTGGGCGGCATGTGGGTCGAGCCGGACCTGAATATGCCCGATGGTGAATCGCTGGTGCGGCAATTGCTCGTGGGCAAGCGCTGGTACAAGCAGGCCTACGGCGTGGACGTGCGCATCGGTTGGAACCCCGATTCATTCGGCTACAACTGGCAGCTGCCGCAAATCTACAAGAAGAGCGGCGTCGACTACTTCGTCACGCAGAAGATGGAGTGGAACGACACCAACCAGCTGCCCTTCAAGCTGTTCTGGTGGCAGTCGCCCGACGGATCGAAGGTGCTGGCGTACTTTCCGCACGGCTACGGCAATGAGGACCTGCGTCCGTTGCGTCTTTCGGATGATCTGGTCGCCGCGCGGCAACGGTCGACAGGCATGACGGACATGATGGACCTCTACGGCGTGGGCGATCATGGCGGCGGGCCCACGCGGGCCATGCTCGACGAAGGCTTCCACTGGGCAAATCCAGATCCCGCGTCGGTAACCGCGAATGGTGGCACGCCAATCACGCCTCATTATGAGTTCGGCACGGCGCAAAGCTGGTTCACGGATGTGGAGAAGCAGATCGCGCCCGAAAGCCCGGTTTGGAATTATCAGTCGATTGCAAAAGGTTACACAGCGCCGCCGGATGTGCCGGGCAAAGTGACGATTCCGACGTGGAATTCGGAGCTGTACTTCGAATATCACCGCGGCGTGATGACCACGCAGGCCATGCACAAGCACAACATGCGCACAGCGGAAGAGGAGATGCTGAACGCGGAGAAATGGTCGTCGCTTGCGTGGCTCGACGGCGCGAAGTATCCGGCGGATGAGCTGACTGAAGACTGGAAGAAGGTGCTGTTCAACCAGTTCCACGATCTGGCGGCGGGGTCGGGGATTGCGGTGATTTACAAGGATGCGCAGAAGGACTACGACTGGGTGCGGATGTCGACGGATAGGATTTCTGAGGGGGCGCTTCAGACGGTGGCGGAGCGGGTTGAAACAAATTCGAAAGTTCCTAACCGAATCCCAATCATTGTCTACAATCCCTTAGGCTGGAAACGATCGGGTGACGTGACCGCGCACTTGCAATTACCAGCAAAGAGCTACAGTCTTGCCCTTTATGACCCATCGGACCCCGGCAAGGCGTTTTACCCCGATGTAATTCCGGAGAGCTTTGGCGCGGTTGAGATCGCCTTCGATGCCAAGGAGATTCCGTCGTTTGGCTATAAGGTCTTCCAACTTTCGACGAATGCTCCGGTCCATTTGCCAAAGTTGGAGATGGAGACCCGCCCGGAAGCGTTCAATCCTACGGCGACGGTTGAAAACAACCAGGTCCGTGTCGTCGTCGATAAGAGAACTGGTTGTATCACCAGCCTCTTCGACAAAGAGCCGAACTTCGAGATACTAACCGCTGGCGCGTGTGGCAATGAACTCCAGTTCTTTAAGGACACGCCGAAACAATACGACGCGTGGAATATCGATCCCGGCACGCTCGATGTTCCGCCGATAACGATTGCGAGGGCCGATTCGGTTGAATGGGTCAAAGATTCCAATGGGGAGAATGCGGTTCGTGTCGTCCGTCATTGGCAGAACTCCACGTTTGGGCAAACCATCAGTCTGCAAGGTGATCAGATCGACATCGACAACGACATCGACTGGCACGAGAAGCACGTGCTGCTCAAAGCCGCGTTCCCGCTGGCCGTGACGAGCGACTTTGCAACGTACGAGATTCCTTACGGCGAAATCCAGCGGCCGACGACGCGCAACAACTCCTTCGAAAAGGCACAGTTTGAGGTTCCGGCGATGCGCTGGGCCGATCTTTCCGGCCCGGGGCTCGACGGCAAGGTCCACGGACTGAGCATTCTTAACCAGGACAAGTATGGCTACGACGCAGCGGGCAACGTGCTGCGCATTACGCTTCTGCGCTCGCCTACATGGCCCGATCCTGATGCCGACCAGGGCGAGCACCACTTTCACTACGCGCTCTATCCGCACGCAGGCACGTGGAAAGACGCGCTCACCGTGCGTCACGGATGGGAGTATGACTATCCGCTGCAGGCCGTGGTGACGACGGCGCACCCGGGCTCGCTGCCGCCCGAGCATTCATTCGCCTCAGTCTCGCCGGACAACGTCGTTCTTTCCGCTGTCAAAAAAGCTGAGGATCAAAACGGTGTCGCCACGAACGCGCTCATCTTCCGTGCCTACGAGTGGGCAGGGAAGCAGTCGACGGCTGAGTTCCATGTGCCTCCCGGCGCGACAGGCGCCACAGTCACGAATCTCATGGAGCAGCCCGAAGGCGATCCGCTTTCAGTTGTGGGCGATGTGGTAAAGGTTCCGATTCATCCGTACGAGATTTTGACGATACGGGTTGACTACGGTAAGGCAGGGACTAGGGACTAGGGACTTAGGGACTAGAAAAAGCTGACGGCTGATTTGTTAGTCTGAGAACAGCAAGGAGCTTGCGCCATGCACATCACTTCCCCTTTCTTTGTCGTTCCCGTCATCATCGCCGTCTTCGTGGCGTCGATCCTGTTTACCACCAGCAGTAAAGAAGACGACTCCTCGACGCACTGAGCGCGTGATTGCGCGGCGTTACGGATTATTCCGGGGCTAAGGTTCTTGGTCGCAAAAACCCTGAAATCAGAGGGCGGAAGCCCCCTGCTCCCTCCATTTCCCGGAACCTTTTGCCCGCGCGCGGCGTATAACGTCCCATGAGGGCGATTGTGATGGCACCCAACTCGACAAGCAAGCCGGCATTGAACTCGACACGCGAGCCCGCACGGAACTCGACGCCAAACGCGAAATTCAGAGCGGGCGGACTGCTCGCCGGCGCAGCTGCCTGCTTTCTTCTCGCCGCTGGAATTGCGGGTTGCAGAGTTTCAGTGGACAAGGGCCCCAACGGCGAGGACAAGAAGGTCCAGGTAGACACTCCCTTCGGCGGGATTCACGTGAACACCGATGAGACCAGTGCGGCGGACCTGGGCCTGCCTGTTTATCCGGGCGCGGACATCGTGAAAGACAAAGACAACGACAAATCCGCCGACATCCACATGGGTTTTGGCGAGTGGGAGTTGCGCGTGAAGGTTGTCAACTACTCGACTGCCGACAGCCAGGACAAAGTGGTCGCGTTTTACAAGAAGGCGCTGACACGCTTCGGCGACGTGATTGCGTGCCAGGGAAATACGCCGGTGGGCACGCCGACTGTGACCTCTGAGGGGTTGACCTGCGCCGACGACAAGGGCAACACCAACACGGTGCAGATTGATCGCGGTGACTACGGCAGCGGCAAAAATGGCTTTGAGTTGAAGGCTGGCTCAAAACGCCATCAGCATATCGTGGGATTCGAGAGCTCGGCGCCGGGCCAGACGCGGTTTGCTCTCGTGGCACTCGATTTGCCGGCAGCGGCCGTCGGGGAATCCGACAAAAGCGAGTAAAGCTTAGGTGGATCCTCCATCTTTGAGGGAGAGGTTTCGCTGCACTTTCCGTGCATCGAGGCTTCCCTATCTCTGATACTTCGCAACAATCGTGCTCAAAACTCGTGGTTTCCGCACGATTCAACTCCTCCACCCCTCCTCCTTCGAATAAGACCGCCAATTCAACCTGAGTTTCTGCCCCATTTGTGCAGAGGTTGGGGTGACTCCCATCACAGCGCACCTCTCCTCTAAAGCCCAGACTAATGGCGGCTTGAAGGGAGTTGAGAGCAAGACCGGAGGCGCGACCCGTGATGGGACGATCAGAGCCGATGCACCGCCCACTGAGGATGTGCAGCGGCGGCTCAAGATGACCTGGAGCGAAGAAATCCAGCGCAAGCGCATGAGCGCGGCGCAGGCGCTCAAAACTGTACCTTCAGGTGCTCGTGTCTGGATCCAGTCAGGCTGCGGAACACCTTCCGTTCTTGTGGACGCGCTGGTGGCGCGGGCCGCGGAACTCCACGACGTCGAAATCATCCACATGAAAACGCTGGGCGCGGCGGACTACACGCGCTCCGAGTACGCTGGGCACTTCCGGCATCGCGGTCTGTTTCTAGGCGATAACGTGCGCGAAGCAGTTTGCAACGGACGCGCCGACTACACGCCTATTTTCCTGAGCGAAATTGAAGGACTCTTCGAGAGCGGCGCTCTGCCGCTTGACGTCGTGCTTATGCAGGTTTCGCCGCCGGACGCACACGGTTTTGTAAGCCTCGGCACGACGGTGGATTGCACGCTGACGGCGGTTCGCTACGCGAAGATCGTCATTGCCGAAGTGAACCGGCAGATGCCGCGCACGCATGGCGAAACCACAATCCATGTGAGCCACATCTCTTCCGTCGTGGAGACGGACCGGCCGCTGCTGGAGCTGGAAGCCGAACCGTGCACCGAGTTGCACATGCGCGTGGCGCGCAACGTCGCGGCGCTCATTCCCGATGGAGCCACGTTGCAGACCGGCATCGGCGGCATCTCAGAGGCGGTGCTGCATTGCCTGACTGACAAGCACGATCTGGGCATCCACACCGAGATGTGCCCCGACGGCGTGATCGACCTGATGGAGTCGGGCGTCATCAACGGCGAACGCAAAACTCTGCATCGCGGCAAGGCCGTGGTGGCCTTCGCGCTGGGTACGCAGCGGCTCTTTGATTTCATCCGCGAGAATCCCAGCTTTGAGTTTCGCTCCATCAGCTACACCAACGATCCGTTTGTGGTAGCTCAGAACGACCGCATGGTGGCGATCAACGGCGCATTGCAAGTGGATATGACCGGGCAGGTGTGCGCGGATTCGCTGGGCACGCGGCCGTACAGCGGATTCGGAGGGCAAATCGACTTCATTCGCGGCGCAGCGCGGTCGAAGGGCGGCGTGCCGATCATAGCGTTGCCGTCAACGGCACGCGGTGGAACAGTCTCGCGCATTGTGCCGGTGCTTGAGCCGGGCGCGGGCGTGGTTACTTCGCGCGCCGACGTGCACTACGTCGTTACCGAGCACGGCATTGCTTATCTGCACGGAAAAACGTTGCGCGAGCGCGCCGAAGCGCTGATCGCGATCGCCGATCCGCGCTTCAGGGCTGAGCTGGAGGATTTTGCCGTGCGCTCGCACTATATGGAGCGGCCGGCGGCGCTGGTTTGAGCGGCGGAGTTGGAGGGATCAGGAGGATGGCAGAGTGAGCGCGATGACGGACGGAAGAGTACCGGATCAGAAACGGGATCGGGGCCAGTTGCGCATCGACGAGGAGGAGTGCAAGGGATGCGGCCTGTGCATTGAGGCCTGCCCTCCCAAGGTGATCGCGATGAGCGACCGGCTGAATCACTATGGCTACCGGACCGCGTTGTACGCAGGCGCAGGCTGCACGGGCTGCGGCATTTGTTTCATGGTTTGCCCAGAACCGGGGGCGATTACGGTGTACCGGCTGTTGAGCGCGCACGAAGTTGAGGCGCGCGCGGCGAAAGCCGCCGCGGAGGGGGCCAGCGCATGCGCAAGCAACTGATGAAGGGGAACGAAGCCATCGTCAAGAGCGCAATTCTTGCCGGATGCCGCGCGTTTTACGGCTATCCCATTACGCCAGCGAGCGAGATTGCCGAGGCCGCGGCGGAGTTTATGCCGAAGACAGGTGGAGTCTACGTGCAGGCGGAGAGCGAGGTCGCGGCTATCAACATGTTGTACGGCGCGGCGTCAGCAGGCGTGCGCGCCATGACTGCGTCGAGCGGTCCCGGCATCAGCCTGATGCAGGAAGGCATCAGCTACATGGCAGGCGCAGAGCTGCCTTGCGTGATCGCCGACATTACGCGCGCCGGCCCGGGCCTGGGCAATATTGGAGCCGAGCAGGGCGACTACCACCAGGTGGTGAAGGGTGGTGGCCACGGAAATTATCGGACCATCGTGCTGGCGCCGCACTCCGTGCAGGAGATGGCAGACCTGACTGCGTGGGCTTTCGAGCTGGCAGACCGTTATCGCAATCCTGTGGTGATTCTTGCCGACGGATTTATCGGGCAGATGATGGAGCCGGTGGAGTTTCCGCAGACGGCCACTGCAACGCACCTTCCGGAGTGGGCCGTTGCAGGCACTGCCGCGTCGCGAGGTAATTTGATCAACTCGCTGGAGCTGGATTTCGACAAGCTGGAAATGCATGTTCGCGCACTCGAGGTCAAGTACAAAGTCGCCGAACAGCGCGAAACTCGCGCCGAGGAGTGGATGACCGCGGATGCGGAGATCGTGCTGGTTGGTTATGGCATCGTGGGCCGCATTTTGAAAGCTGTCACTGCGGAGGCTCGCGCAGCCGGAATCAAAGTCGGCGTGCTGCGCCCCATTACGCTCTATCCATTTCCCGTGGTGCAGTTCCAGCGGCTGGCATTCAGCGCGCAGGTTTTTGGGGTGGTCGAGATGAGCACCGGCCAGTTGATCGAGGATGTGAAGCTGGCGCTGAATGGCTCCCGGCCGGTCGAGTTTCTAAGCCGCGTGGGCGGCAATGTGCCGTCGCACGAGGAAGTGCTGGCGTTGGTTCGCGAGCTGGCGCGCCGAGGCGGGCTCGCGCAGCCGGCTCGAGAAGAGGAGCGCGTGGCAAATGTCTACTGAATTAGCGGCAGAATACACAATCGCGCAAGGGCGGGCCAGATCCTTCTACGACCGTTATGAGCGTAAGGAGGAACTTCAGCACCAGACACACTTCTGCCCTGGTTGCGGCCACGGCATAGTGCACAAGATGGTCGCCAAAGCCATCGACGATCTGGGCGTGCAGGATCGCACGATCGTGGTCGGCCCAGTCGGCTGCGGTGTCTTCACCTATTACTACTTCGACGTGGGCAACGTGCAGGCCGCGCACGGCCGCGCGCCAGCGGTGGCTACGGCCATGAAGCGCAGCCGCCCCGAAAGCATCGTCATCAGCTACCAGGGCGATGGCGATCTCTCCGCGATCGGATCGGCGGAGATTCTGCATGCCGCCAATCGCGGCGAAAACATCACCGTGATCTTTGTGAACAACGCAATCTACAGCATGACCGGCGGCCAGGCCGCGCCGACGACGCTGCTGGGAATGAAGAGCACCACGACTCCGAATGGCCGCAGCGCGGCGACAGAAGGTTATCCGCTCCACGTGAGCGAGCTGCTGAGCACGCTCAAAGCGCCTGCCTACATTGAGCGCGTGGGCCTGGGCGACAACAAACAGATCGCGCAGGCGGCGAGGGCCATCAGGCGCGGCATCGAGAATCAGGTGCACGGGTTGGGATTCTCGCTGATCGAAGTGCTTTCGCCCTGCCCCACGATATGGAAGATGAATCCCGTCGAAGCGCAGCACTGGGTGCGCGACGTTTTGGAAAGTGAGTTCCGGCTGGGAGTTTTCTGCGACCGGACGAATGAGCGAACTTTGGCGGCTGATCTCAGGCCAGTGACGCCGCAACCCGCGCTCGATGAGCTGCCGCGCATTCTCGGGGTTGCCGAGAATGACTTGCCGGAAGGCAACGCGGCAGCCGTCGCGGGCGACAAGGAGATTGACCTCGAGGTACGCATTGCCGGCTTCGGCGGGCAGGGCGTGCTGCTGCTTGGCGAGGTGCTGGCCGAGGCCGGTCTCGACGCGGGTCTCGAAGTGTCGTGGCTGCCGTCTTATGGCCCTGAAATGCGCTCTGGAACTTCGAACTGCCACGTGCGGCTCTCGCGCCAAGCGATCGATTCGCCGCTTGTTAGTTCGCCCAATGTGCTGGTGGCCATGAACGAGCCGTCGCTGCGCAAATTCGACAAAAGCGTGCGCGCCGGCGGTTGGGTGATCTACAACGGCCAGGAGTTTCCCGCCGATTGCGTGCGCGAGGGCGTTCATGTGCTCGCGCTGCCGTTCACTGAGCTGGCCGACGAGCTGGGCGAGAAGCGCGCGGCCAACATGGTGATGCTTGGTGCGCTGCTGGAGATTGCAGGTGTTCTTCCGCAGGTAAGCATTAGCGACGCGTTGCGCCGGCTGGTCAACAATCCGCGCTGGGTGGAACTCGATGAGCGCGCCCTGGCGCGCGGAAGGGAACTGTTCCAATACTCGCTCGTGGAGGTGTGAGATGAAGGCGGATGCGGATCCGAACCTGATTGTGTATTTCGGCGGGGAATATGTGCCCATGCGCGAGGCGCGGATCGGAATCCTGACCCACGCGTTGCACTATGGAACTGGTGTGTTCGAGGGCATTCGCGGGTACTGGGACAAGAACGCGGAAGAACTTTACCTGCTGCGACCCCGAGAGCACTACGAGCGCTGGAAGAGGAATTGTGGAATCCTGCGCATCGATGTGCCGCTCACGCCCGCGGAGTTGTGTGCGATCACCGTCGACCTGGCGTGGCGCAACGCGTTTCACGGCGATCTCTACATTCGGCCGCTGGCTTACAAATGTGCGGAACGCATTGGCGTGACGTTAGACGACCAGGATGCATTTTTCATCGCTGCTGTTCCTTACGGCGAGTACCTGAACAGCGAGAATGGACTGCACGCCGGCGTGAGCTCGTGGCGGCGCATCGAAGACAATGCCATTCCGCCGCGCGCCAAGATCAGTGGCGCCTACGCCAATAGCGCATTAGCCAGCGACGATGCGCACCGCTCGGGATTCGATGAAGCCATTCTGCTCAACGAGAGCGGCCACGTGACTGAAGGCGCTACATGCAACCTCTTTATGCTGCGCAAAGGCCGGCTCATCACGCCCGCGGTGACTGACAACATTCTTGAGGGCATCACGCGCGACTCCATCATGGAGCTTGCCGCACGCGAATTGTGCATTGAGACAGTCGAGCGGCCCATCGCGCGCAGCGAGCTCTACGTTTGCGACGAGCTGTTCCTGACCGGAACGGCAGTGGGCATAGCGCCGGTGGTGCGCGTCGATCATCGCCCAATCGCGAATGGAGCTATCGGTGAAACCACGCAGCGCTTGCGGCAGTTGTACTTCGACGCGGCGCATGGCCGCCTGGCCGCTTACCGCAAATGGCTGCTTCCGGTGTACGCGGGAACCCAGTCGTCTGACCAGAGCGCGGCGCGGGTTGAGGAGACAAGCTTAGCCTGAGCGAATGCCGGTGACCCATCCCGCCTTTTCCGTTCGCCCGAGCGGACCGAAAAGGATGGGGCAACCTCGGCAGCCCAGGCAAGGAGGAAACACCAATGCCAACAGCAGTAGCGAATCAAGCAAACGCCTATGACGTTGCGATGGAGAACTTCGACACCGCGGCAGACGCCATGGACCTCAAAAGGAATACGCGCGAGATGATCAAGTGGCCCGAGCGCATGCTGACAGTGGGCGTACCCGTGCGCATGGACGACGGCAACATTCACCGTTTTACGGGCTACCGCGTGCAGCATAGCTCGGTGCGTGGGCCGGCCAAAGGTGGCATCCGCTACCATCCGCAGGTCTCGCTCGACGAGGTGAAGGCGCTAGCCACGTGGATGACGTGGAAGTGCGCGGTGGTCAACATCCCCTTCGGCGGAGCCAAGGGCGGAATCACCTGCGATCCGAAAGCGATGTCCCAGGGCGAGTTGGAGCGGATGACGCGCCGCTACACCAGCGCAATTCTGCCGCTCATCGGACCGGAGCAGGATATTCCCGCGCCCGACGTCTATACCAACTCGCAGACCATGGCCTGGATCATGGATACCTACAGCATGACCAAGGGCTATGCGATTCCGGGTGTGGTGACGGGCAAGCCCATCAGCCTGGGCGGATCGCTCGGCCGCAACGAAGCCACGGGTCGCGGCGTCTTCTCCACCATCGAGAGTGCTTGCGAGCATCTGCACATCCCACTGAAGGGCGCCACCATCGTGGTTCAGGGATTCGGCAACGCCGGCTCCATCGCCGCGCAGTTGCTGCATGAAGCGGGCGCGAAGATCATCGCCGTCAGCGACTCAACGGGTTGCGTCTACAATCGCAACGGCCTGAACATCCCCGAACTCATACACATGAAGTCGCTCTGCGGCCATGTGGATGGCTTCCCGGAGAGCGAGCCCATCCTGCCGCACGAGCTGCTGGCGTTGCCGTGCGACATCCTCGTTCCCGCCGCGTTGGAGAACGCTATCCACGCGGAGAATGCCGGCGCCGTCCGCGCGCGCATCATCGCCGAGGCGGCCAATGGCCCGCTCACGCCCGCGGCAGACAGAATCCTCGAGAACAAAGGCATCTTTGTGATCCCGGACATCCTCTGTAACGCAGGCGGCGTTACGGTTTCCTATTTTGAGTGGGTACAGGACGAGCAGCATCTTTTCTGGGAGGCGCGCGACATTTACAAGCGCCTCGATCACGTGATGAAGACGGCCTTCCGCGACGTGCTCAAGATTCAAATGGAGCGCAAGGTTCCCATGCGTATCGCCGCCAACATGCTCGGCATCGGCCGCGTGGCAGAGGCCGTTGAGGTTCGCGGCATCTACCCATAACGATCAGGAACTCGTTCTCCCACGCCCCAACCCCTCTCCGCCGCAGTTGCCAGCGGCGGAGCAGGGTTGGTGATTGATCCATCACGGGCCGCTCGCGAAGTTGGAGGCGGCTGAGATTCGTGTGCGAAGCGTTGGGCGCCCCGGCGTAAAGAGGGATTCCCAGCTATACTTTGCGCAACAACGAAAATCAACGTCCACTCCAACCATGACGTTCCTGGCCATGCACAATTCCTGGCTCAGAAAACGGATCGTCGCAAGCGATCTGGCTGTCCTGCTCTTATTAGCGCTCGGCCGCATTCTGCTGCACGTTTTAACAAATAGCCAGTACGGGTTCCACCGGGATGAGTTGCTTGCTCTCGATGACGCGCGATTCCTTGCCTGGGGGTACGTGGTCTACCCGCCGCTGACGGCGTTCCTGGCGAGAATCTCGCTGATCCTGTTCGGGCCTTCACTCGTCGGCCTCCGGCTTTTTGCAGATATGGCTCAAGCCGCAGCGATGGTCCTCACAGGATTGATGGCTCGCGAACTGGGTGGTGGCCGATTCGCTCAAATCGTGGCTGCGCTTGCGGCGTTCGTTGCTCCGGACTCGTTGGCATCGGGAACGATGTTCCAATACGTGTCCTTCGACTATCTGTGGTGGGTGGCGATCGGCTATCTCACTGTTCGATTGTTGCGGACCGGCAACGCACGCTGGTGGCTCGCCATCGGAGCAACAGTCGGGCTTGGCGCATTGACGAAGTATACGATCGCGTTTTTTGTTGCGGGAATCCTATGCGGCGTTCTCATTACGGAAGCCCGCCGTTTTCTGCGAAGCCCGTGGTTCTGGGGCGGTGTTTTGCTTGCCGCATTGATTTGCCTTCCGAACTTTCTTTGGGAGGTCCACCACAATTTCATCTCGCTCGATTTTCTGAAGTACATTCACGCTCGTGACGTTGGGCGTGGCGAGGCTCATTTCTTTCTGCGAGACCAATTCTGGGTAGCCACGAACATCATTACGGTGCCGATCTGGATCGCGGGCCTGTATTTTTGTCTCGTCGCGCCGGGCGGCAAGCGCTATCGCATGATCGCCTGGATGTACCTGGTGCCGCTGCTTCTGTTCCTGTTCGCTCGCGGCCGCCAGTATTACCTCTCTCCGGCTTACCCTATGCTCCTGGCCGCGGGTTCAGCCTGGGGAGAGCAGTGGGTGAACACGTTGTCTGCGAATCGTGCTCGCGTCGTTCGCAGGAGAACCTATCGTGCATTGGCGGTGGCAGCGGTGTTGGTAGGTGTGGTTGTTCTACCCATCGCACCGGCGGGCTCCGCCTGGTGGAAATTCGCCGACAAGGTGAATGGAAATTTCAACGAGGAATTCGATTGGCCGGAGATGGCCGAGGCCGCCGCCCAGATCCGCGACTCCTTGCCCGCCGAGGACCGCAGCCATCTGGGAATCCTCACTGGCGACTCAGGAGGAACGGGTGCGATCGCGATCTTCGGCGCGCGTTACGGTTTACCGGCGGCCATCAGCGGGTCAGATAGCGACTTTCTGCGCGGATATGGAAATCCTCCGCCATCCACGCTCATCGTCATCGGTTTCCCAAAGATTATCGTTGGAGCCTTCGAATCCTGTGAAGTCGCGGGCCAGGTAACAAACCGCTATGGCATCGAGAACTCTGCCATTGGCGAGTACACCACCATTTGGGTTTGCAGAAATCTCCGCGAACCCTGGCCGGAATTCTGGCTCCAGGTTCATTCCTTCGGTTAAGGTTGCATCCTATTCAATAGACTGAATGAGTTGGTCTACGGCGCGCTCTTTTGATTTACCGCAAATTCATGCAGGCCGCGTTTGATCGACTCGAGGTGTGTTTCTCCATGCGTCCCCGGATTCCTTTTGCGATCTTCGCCGCGCTATGTGCAGCGCCGGCTTATGCTTCCGCGCAAACCGCCCAAACCAACCCGAGTATTGACCTGCCTTCGAGCAAGCAGTTGATCGGTGAAGTCCCGGGCCATCCGCAGCGCATCAACAGCCTGCCCATATCGATGGCCGTTTCGCCCGACGGCCGCTACGTGGTCACGGTGAACGCCGGCTACGGAACCTTCGAGTCGAAGTATGACCAGTCGTTCACGGTGCTGGACACCGCGAGCGGCACGCTAGCCGACTTTCCCGATGCGCGGATGTTCTATCGTGCGCATCAGACGCTCTACTCCGGTCTCGCGTTCAGCCGCGACGGCAGCCACATCTACGCCAGCATGGCCTCGCTCACCGACGCAGAAGGCGACGGCAAAGACGATGTGGGCAGCGGTATTGCGGTCTACAGCTTCGCCAACGGCGAGATCGTGCCTGAGCGCCTGATTCATCTGCCCGTCGCTGCACTCCCGTCGGGACGAAAGACGCGACTGCCCGAGGGAATCGACAATCATGAGGGCGTGCCGTATCCGGCCGCGATTGCGGTCCTTGGTGAGCCCGGCCACGAAAAGCTGCTCGTCGCCGAGAATCTCTCTGACGATGTTGTTCTCGTCGACGCGGCGACGGGCGTGATCGAGAGACGATTCGATCTCTCCGAGAGCGACGCCGTGCCTTCAACCTACCCCATCGCTCTCGCAGTGACCAGCGATAGCAAGCGTGCATTTGTTGCACTGTGGAACGCATCGGAGATTATTGAGCTCGATTTGTCGCACGGAAAAGTGGCGCGCAAGCTGGCGCTGCTTAAGCCGCTGAGCCCCATTGCTCCGGGAACGCATCCATGTGCGATGGTTTTGGCGCCCGGCGAGAAGACTCTCTATGTCGCGCTCGCGAATCGCGACGCCGTCGCTGCCGTGAATGTGGGCTCGGGCCAATTTCAGGTGAAAGGCTACTTCGACACGCGCTTGCCTGGGCAGAGTTATTTCGGCGCAGAGCCGGTTGCTTTGGCACTGAACGGTGACGGCAGCCGGCTCTACGTGGCAAATATGGCCACCGATGCAGTGGCCGTCATCGACACGCGAAAATTGACGCCGAAGTCCGCGAAGGCGGGAATGGTCGAGCCGGATGGATTCATACCCACCGAATGGATGCCGATATCGATGGCGTTTGTCGCGACGCACTCCGGCGACAAGCTTTACGTCGCGACGGACAAGGGCAAGGGAACCGGGCCCAACAACTTCCCGCAGAAGATTGCCGATGCGCAGCCTCATCAACGCCCAGGCAGCAACACCTACATCGGCACGCTTCTCTACGGTTCACTGGCGACGATCGATGCAACGGAGATCGATGGCCACTTGGCCGATTGGACATCGACGGCGCTCGCGTCGAACCTCATGAACGCCGCGCAGGAGCAGATCGTGTTCGCGGGCGGCGCCACACAGCGCATTCGCCACGTCATCTACATCATCAAAGAGAACCGCACCTACGACCAGATCCTCGGCGATCTTTCGCAGGGCGGCAAGCAGGTTGCTGACGGCGACCCGATCCTCGCGATGTATGGTCAGGCTGTCACTCCCAACGAACACAAACTGGCGCTCCAATTCGGCGTGCTCGACAACTTTTTTGACTCCGGCGAAGTCTCCGGCGACGGCCACGTCTGGTCCACCGCGGCCATCGGCTCGGATTACCTGGAGAGGACCTGGCAGCAGAACTACAGAGGCGAACAGCGCCCGTACGATTACGAAGGTGTCGTAGCCGACGGATATCCGCTGTTGCAGAGTATTCCTGACGTGAACGAGCCGGCCAGCGGTTACCTCTGGGGCGATCTGGCCGCGCACGATAAAACCTACTACCACTTTGGCGAATATATTTCGTCGACATTTTGCGACCAGCCAGCAGTTGCCGACGCCACGCTGGGCGCCATGCTGGCTGGCCCGGACTGTGCGCACAAGGTGTTTGCGCCTGGCGAGGCACTACCCGCCGAGTGGGGCGGTGGCGTGAACAAGTGGCCGTGGCCCATTCCGCGCCTGGCGACCAACATCGCCACCAAGCCCGAGTTGGAGGGCCACTTCGCACCAGAAGCGCCGGACTTCGAGCTGATGGTTCCCGATCAGATCCGTGTGGAGATATTTCTGCGCCATCTGAAACAATGGCTCGCAGATCGAGAGCGCGGACACGACACCATGCCGGAATTCGTTATGCTGCGCCTGCCGAATGATCACACCGCGGGCACGCGCCCTGGAGGGCCGACGCCGAAGTCCAGCGTCGCCGACAACGATCTTGCTGTGGGCCGCGCGGTAGAGGCGATCTCGCACTCCCCCTACTGGGACGACACGGCCTTTTTTGTCCTTGAGGACGACGCGCAGAATGGCGCCGACCATGTGGATGCGCACCGCAGTATCGCGCTCGTCATCAGCAAGTACCCGCCGCACGGCCCGGGTGAAACGCCGTTTGTCGATAACCGTTTCTACTCCACGGTGAGCGTCGTCCGCACGATGGAAGCACTGCTGGGCTTGCCGCCGATGAATAATAACGATGCCTTCTGCTCGATGCTGGCACCCGAGTTTGCCGGGCCGGGCGACCAGGCCCCCTACACCGCCGATTACTCCAATCGTGACAACGGGCTGATCTACAGCGCGAATCCGAAGAACGCGGCGGGAGCGAAGGCGAGCATGAAAATGGATTTCAGCCATGCGGATCGCGCGCCGGCCGAAAAACTCAACGTCATCCTGTGGAAGGACGCGATGGGCAACGCCCCGGTGCCGCCGATGCTGAAGGCACGAGCAAAGAAATCGGACAGTGACGACGAGTAAGTACGCGGCCGCGTTCAGAATTGCACTCCCTATGCACGCGGCTCCAGAAGTGCACCACGAAAGCGGAATCCCCGGCATTCGAAGATGAGGACACTTGAGGAAGTGTCCCATTCGCGTTCCAGACTCGCGCCGCAGCGGATTAGCCTCCTCGTTGAAAGAGGAGGATTACACCATGAAGAAACTAGCAGCGGTTGCTCTCGTGATGGCGGCGGCCCTGGGAGCCGTGTCGGCGTCTGCACTTGAAGGAGAGGATATTACCTACGTAAGTGGTACGGCGCAAAGCGTCAACGAGGGGACTGTGGGGCGCGTGGATACCAGTTCGGCTGTGGCGCTGGAGTTCCATTCCGGCACCGGGAAGTTCTCGATTCCGTATACCCGTATCACTATGTATCAATATCGCGAAGAGTCGAAATTTCATCTAGGGGTTTTGCCGGCTATCGCGGTGGGGCTCTTCATGCCATGGGCCAAGCTGCACTTTGTCACCATCACGTGGCACGGTGAGCAAGATACAGCGGAAGTGGCGACGCTGGAGCTGTCAAAATCCGGCTCGGAGGCGTTGCTGGCCCTGCTGCGTGCCCGCGCGACCGGGGCATGTAAGCCAGGTTCGGGGCAGATATGCGGCAGGGCGTTCTGGGGGCTGCGGGCGAAGGGGCGACTGCGGAACGGACTCCAGCCAACGGTTCACCTGATGGGATAAATGGTGGAAAAACCAGCCTGAATGGCGCTGGCGGGCGCCAACTCCTTCGCCAAACCATGCCCCAAACTGGTAGCTTGAAAGAGTAGGAAATTCTTTCCCACGATGACTTCCAGTCCCTACTTTTCATTGGCAGTTTTGTTCGCAGCGGCACTCGCCTTTGGCCTCACCCCGCTGGGGCTGGCCTGGCTCTGGGCGCGGGTGTTTTCGCCAGCCAAGCCCAACGCCGTCAAGAACGCCATCTACGAGTGCGGTCTGGAGTCGAAGGGCGATGCATGGATGCAGTTTCGCTCGGCGTACTACCTCTACGGCATCATTTTTCTTATCTTCGACGTGGAAGCTGTTTTTCTGCTGCCGTTTGCGGTGGCATTTACGGGATTAAGCGCGGCGGCGTGCGCAGCCATGCTGGTGTTTGTCCTTCTGCTGGTTGAGGGGCTGGCCTGGGCGTGGGCAAAGGGCGTGCTGACGTGGCAGTGAAAGGCAGTTCGTAGTTCTTAGTTCACAGCTCGCAGTCAAGCCGCAACTGAGAACTGCGAACTGTGAACTGACAGCAGGGAGCGTAGCGACTCATGGCAGTTGATCAGAATCTCAAGATCGAGCTGGGCAAACAGGGTATCTTCGTCACCACCATCGAGGAGCTCTACAACTGGGGCCGCCGCAGCTCGGTGTGGCCCATGCAATTCGGCCTGGCCTGCTGCGCCATCGAAATGATCGCTACGACCATGGCGCGCTACGATCTGGCTCGCTTCGGCGCGGAAGTTTTCCGTCCTTCGCCTCGGCAGGCCGATCTGATGATCGTTTCCGGCACCGTGACCAAAAAGATGGCGCCGCAAGTGGTGCGGCTCTACAACCAGATGGCCGAGCCGCGCTACGTGATCGCGATGGGCGCGTGCGCAATTTCCGGCGGTCCGTTCAAGCAGGGCTACAACGTGCTCAAGGGCATCGATCGCTACATTCCGGTCGACGTGCACATTCCCGGCTGCCCGCCGCGCCCTGAGGCATTGATCCAGGCGTTCATGACATTGCAAAAGAAGATCGATGGCCAGCCGTTGACCGGAGAGGGCAGGCCGCGCCATCTCGACCCCAACGCGCAAGGAGAGTTTCCGGTGCCGGAGCAGGGAGCGCACGATCTGGAGCCAACATCGAACCAGGGAGTGTGGCCGGTGCCGATCACGATTCGATGAATGCAGTGACCAGGGATTAGGGATTAGGGAACAGGGAACAGGGAACAGAAAACAGTCCATAGCGGAGACGAAGAGACTAGGAGCTCGAAGCCAGGAGTTGATTTGAAGACGGTGGAAGAGATCAAGGCGGCGATTGAGGCGGCGGTTCCCGGCGCAGGTGTGGAGTTTGTGTCGAATCCCAGCCCCTCCGCGCAGCACTCGCTCCGTCTGGCGCCCGAGTCTGCCGTTGCCGTGGCAACGTTTCTGCGCGACGACGCGGAGCTGGCCTTCGACTTTCTCTCCAACGTCTCCGGTGTCGACTGGCCCGACAAAGAAGTCGCTGAAAAAGTGAAAGTGACCCGCACGGTGACCAAGACCGTCGACGGCCCTGATGGGCAGAAAGTGGAGCAGCCGGTCGAAGAGACCGTCGAGGAAACCCGAAAGCACGTCGAGCCCGGCTTCCTTG